>CAMCMU010000001.1 GCA_945876035.1 Schlesneria paludicola DSM 18645
AGCCATGCTCCGCCAACAGGCGGTTCAGCCGTTCATAAAACACGTGACGCGGCGTCTGCGGCAATGCCTCCGCCATCACGAACAACCCCTCCTGACGCTCCTGCTTCCGCCGTCCCATCGCCATCGAAACCACCTCCGTGAATTCCTAACCAACCACCGCGACGACAGCCTAGCGCCATTCTCCTTCCCGTCAACCGTCAGCAGTGACTTTCACCACGGGCTCCTAGGCGGCGTTGAATTGGTTTCGGATGGCACGAGCGTGAGACTGAGAGACACTCGGTTTTTACTGGAAATCGCAGAGATCGTGAGGGGTCTGAACCGTGCCGCCCGGTCTTGGCCCGGTTGCCGGTTCAGTGGCCTGCAGACAACTCCGGTTATGGTCGGTCAAAAGACTGAGCCAAACCCGCGAGGCTGCCGCTCGAATGCGGCTTCTGGCACAAGCCGACAACTGAGGCTCAAGACCAAGAGTCGACCGCGTTTCGGATGCGGGGGCCGAGTCCGGAGACGGGCACATTCCAGGCCGGATGCGACATCCAAAACACCACACAAATCGACACGCCCGCGACACAACGCAGGACGCTCAAAACAGTCTCGAGAATGAATAGCCAATGTAAAGACGCTCACAGAAGGACTGGCTGTTGAGTCCTCAAGATACGAAACCCACCGTTGATACCACGAAAATCGGGTGAGCTCCAACCGCGGAAGGCGGAGCGGGAACTAGAAAAAACATCGTTCCACGAACCGCCTCGAAGCACACGAAAGTTGCGCCCCGTCGTGACGTACGGATCCGTACCACCCGGTAGCGTGTCGGCATACACATCCGCGCACCATTCGAACACATTGCCGTGCAGATCATAAAGGCCAAACGGATTCGCCCGCTTCTGACCCACCTGATGCGGATACGGTTCAGCCTTGGTATTGCCACCGCCAAAACCACCGTACCACCCGTATCGATTTAAGTCCTCGTCTTTCTCTCCAAAGCTCCAACGGCTTGACGTCCCTGCGCGACAACTCCATTCCCACTCCGCTTCCGTTGGCAAACGGTACGTCACGCCCTCTCGCTGGCTCAACTTCTGCGCAAACTCCTGTGCGGAGTGCCAACTCAGGCAACTCGCCGCATAATTAATGCCTTGTTTCACATGTTTTTCACCATGCCATGGCTTCGTTCCCATGACCTGAAACCACTGACCTTGCGTCACCTGCGTCTTCGACAACCAAAATGCTCGCGTCAACGTCACCGAGACTTGGGTTTCGTTGTCACTCCGATCCTGCTCCGTCGCCGGACTGCCCATCGTGAACTGACCCGGTGGGATCAGCACCAACTTCATCCCCAATTGGTTCTTCTCCACCAATTGCTTTGCCAACAACATCGCCCACGCCACCTGTGCGGTCTTCGCCTGCACCCCCGTAAACGGCAGGGCCAAACGCGACAGACAGTCGTTGCAGATACAGTGGCCACTGTGGCCATCGGCAGCCACTTTTGGTAACGCCGCGAGAAGTTCCCGCATGTCGTTTCGCTGCGGCTGAAGCAAGAGAAACTCCGCCACGCAGGGTCGAAGGAAGTCAAACCGGTCGGCATGGCCTTCCGCGACGATATGACGTTCGAGTTCCAGAATCCGATCACGTTTTCTGTACATACTGGCCACGAAGGCGGCGAGCCGCGGGTCACCCTCAGATAAGTGACGCGGTATCATTTCCAGAAAATGAACGGCGCGGGCATAGTCGTGTTCGAATTCGCTGATGCGTTTTGCTTCTGCAATATGCTGATTGGCTTGTTTGATGAGGCTTTTTCGTTCCTGTTGCGTTTGCTGTTTCAGTAACTCATCCCGCTTCTGCCGCACTTCCGCAAGCAAGTCGTGATCGGACAGATGCTCGGGGAGACGTCGCAAAATTTGCTCCACGCCTAAAACATCCTGATCCTCAGCCAGCAATCGACGAGCCTCCGCGATGATTAATCTGGCTTCGTCGTGTTCTTGCTGTTGCCGAGCCTGCTGATGGCGCAGGCGTTTGGCCAAATCGAAACCGCTGGATGACACGGGGCCCAACGCCATCGCGACTGCCGCCGATGTTGTCTGCATCGGCGGACAGGCGACCGGGAGTTTGATCCCCAACGCCGCCGCCCACGTCATCACAGACCACTTGGCCAGAGATGGATCGAGACCGGAAGAGTCCTGCAGCTTGGTCGCCTGCTGAACGATCACTGCCGACAATGGAAGGCCACCCGTTGGCCGGCACAGTGCACTCGGCACGCCCGCACGCGCTCCACGGATCAACGCGTCGACCTCCTGTTTGAAGCCGCGGGGCAACCGATCCCTCAGTAATGCCTCGCACCGCTGAGGATCAGTACTCACTTCGGCTCCGAAGATTTGCACCAAATCGCACAATGTTTGTTGTGGTTGGTCAGCCATGAACCAGCGCCCCAGTTTTCAAAACAACCTTGTTCGCAAGATCCCGCTGGTGACTCGAAGTCGATTAGCGCGCTATCCCCGTATTCCGAATCGATGTTCCTCGTACCTCAGATACAGCGACAAAGCATCCATTACAGGTCCACTGATGATTGCGAGCAGAGAGAAAAAATGCCAGTCGCCGGGGGGAGATAAGGCTATTGGAGAGGCTGCACAACCGCTTCGGCGAGGGCTTCAGGTCTCCAAAAATGTCCCGTCGGAGTCGGCCGGCTTCGATTTGTTGTTTTAGGAGGTCGGTGTTTGAGCAGCCCACTCCGAGGGAGCGTCCGGTTGTCCTCACGCATTCCAGTCCGTTCAACAACAACACGGCCCGCGCGTGATTCGTCATCCTATAGGACTCTCTTGGGCCGCCGGCTCGCCTTGCGCCATGAAGCATACGAACAAGCCTGAATCAGATTCCTGAGCGTCCCTTTACGCCAGGATTTGGATCAGACCCGTTCGCAGGTCATACGTTGCCCCCACAATTTTCACCGGCCCGGCGGTAGCAGGCCTAGACACGATGGCGTCCAGCCTTTTGAGTCGCTCAACACCGATGATAACGTTCTCGCGAATGGCATTTTCGAGCAACACGCCGGGACGCAGTTTTGAACGCTCAACGGCCGGTTTGATCAGCCCAATTAACTCGTTCAGGGCACCGGGCGGAACATCATCTTTATCGATGTGATTGACGGCGGCTTTCACCGCGCCACAGTTGCTGTGTCCCAGCACCATGATCAGTGGGACGTTGAGTTCCGTAATGGCGTATTCGATGCTCCCTTTGACGACAATGCCAGATCCGTCGACGATGTTACCGGCGATGCGGATCACGAACAGATCACCCACTCCTTGATCGAACAACAGTTCTGGTGGAACACGGGCATCCGCACAGGTAATGATCAGCGCCTCCGGCTTTTGTGACTCCTCCAGAGCACTGAAGTCCTTTGGTGTCCGACGCGGGTTGGAAACGGCGCCGCTGGCAAACCGCGCATTGCCATCCAATAAATCCTTTAAGACATCTTCCGGGGTCCGTGATGCCTCTTGGACAGAGTTGGCGGAGGCTTGTTGTGTTAACGTCCAGCCGAGCCCGAGGGATGCCATTCCTGTAAGACCGACAAAGTCGCGACGAGACAAATCGGGATTCATTGTCATAGCTCCAAAGTTAAAGCAACCAGCGGGGAAGCCCTGCGAACGACGAGACGTCACTTCTAGCAAATCACACAGCATTTCTGCAATCCTTCAACCGAACTCCGGTCGGTATCGGATACGATCGCAAATTTCGGGGACAGTGCCACCGACGTTCCTGTTCGGGAGCGTCAGCGACTTGCGAAGCCGACGACAGATGCCAAAACGCACGGCTCGACCCCACCTTGGGTTTCCGCAGCGAACGTGCGAACAACCCCAATTTCCCGCTTGCAAAACGCGACGCCGCAGCCAAGATGAATCGCGTTTTCCGTATCGCTTGACACCTCCGCCCGCTGCGTTGATCGCGAGTACGACAGGCCTGAGGTTGGACGAGAAAAGTGAGGCGGAAAACGGTGTTCCAGGATAGAGTCCCGCGGCACATTCCAATAGAATTGACCGATGCACCATCTTGACCTGATTTTGACGCTGACAGCCAGTTTATCGGCTGCGCTTGTGTTCGGTTATATCACCTTCCGCTTGAAGCTATCGCCTATCGTCGGATACCTCTTGGCGGGGTTCGTGGTGGGACCGGCGACACCCGGTTTTGTGGGTAATCAGGAGATCGCCCAACAGTTTGCCGAAATCGGAGTCATTCTACTGATGTTTGGAGTCGGATTGCAGTTTCATCTTAAGGAACTGCTCCGCGTCCGCAAAATCGCAATCCCCGGTGGCATCGGACAGATTCTGATCGCGACCGGATTGGGTGTCGTTGCCCTGATCACCACAGGAGGATCGTGGTCGACAGGCCTTGTCTTCGGACTGGCGATTTCGGTCGCCAGCACCGTCGTCTTGTTACGAGTCTTGGCCGACAACAACGACTTACACACACCGGGCGGGCATATCGCCATTGGATGGCTGGTCATCGAAGATCTCTGCACAGTATTGGTCCTCGTTCTGCTCCCCGTGATCTTCAGTAAGACCGATGCCAGTTCGGTGGGCGTCTTGATTTCACTCGCATGGTCGATCGCGAAACTAGGATTGCTGATCGTTGTGACCCTGCTCGCCGGACAACGTGTGATCCACGGGATCTTGGCAAAAGTCTCAGCGACGGGCTCGCGCGAACTTTTTACGCTCGCCGTGCTGGTGCTTCCGTTATGCATCGCGTTGGGTGCCGCATCGTTGTTCGGCGCCTCCATGGCACTCGGCGCGTTCCTCGCCGGGATGGTCGTCGGACGCTCGAACTTCAGCCAACGCGCGGCGACCGAGGCGCTGCCGATGCGTGATGCCTTCGCCGTCCTATTCTTCGTTTCGGTGGGGATGCTCTTTGACCCAAAAATGCTCTTGGAAAATCCTCGACTACTCGCGGCAACATTGGGGGTTGTGTTGATTGGCAAGCCACTGACTGCGTTTGGAATCATTCTGGGAATGAAGTATCCCGTACGTATTGGCTTGGTCGTGGCGATTGCACTAGCCCAAATCGGTGAATTCTCGTTCATCGTTGCCAGTTTGGGCGAGCATCTGGGGTTGCTCGATCACCAAGCGACAAATGTGCTGGTGGCGACTGCGATTATTAGTATCAGCATCAATCCCCTGCTTTACCGCTTGATCGATCCCTTGGAGCGATGGCTGCTGCGAGTAGCCCCCTCTTTGCGTCAGAGGGCAGGGCACACCCTCACGGATCACCCTGAAATTCATGCCTCGTCCACAACCGAGGGTGCCCGATCATCGGTGGAACAGAGTTGACCCATCGTCCGGTGGTCGCCTGCCACGGCAGGACCGGAAGAACGTCCCCCTGAATCGTCTCAACCCGAGTAAGAAAACATCGGAGTCAATTTGGCCCGTGCCACGCATTGGGCGAGCGGCAGTCCCTGTGAGATCTCTGTTGAGGAGCGACAGAAGTCCGTTTGGCAGCAACCGCAGAACAGATCTTCAGCGGACCGCTTCCGCGACTGCCAAAGGATTCGCAGGCCTGTGGGCAAAGCCGGGGATTTCGATGCTACGGATCGACAGACTGCGGGCCGATGCACAATCTTTCCAGCGTTGATGCGATGCGTCTGAAGACGTCTATCGGAATGGTGTGACCCCCTCGGAACGAAATAAACTCCACACGCGATCCGGCATCGGTCAGCATGTCTCGCAGGGCTTCGGCCGTCGAATGAGGAAGTATGGGGTCTTCCGTTCCATGGCTCTGTAGCACCGTTAATCCGCGACGGTGTGACACACGTTGGCGCCATTCGGATTCGTTGAGGAGCGTTCCTGAAAGGACAATCAATCCGGCAGGGTTTCCGTCACAATTCAAAGTCACATCTGTGGCCAACATGGCCCCCTGCGAGAATCCACCGAGGACAAATCGATCAATCGGCACAGCTGTTTGACGGCTCCACTCCGAAATCATCGAGGAAAGTCGTTGTCTCGACAACTCGAGGCCTTCAGGCTTGTCTTCGCGAAGATCTCTCAATTGACCGAAGGCAACAGCCATCTGTAGCTTCTGAAGGTCGAGATGCCACCAAGCACGGCCCTCAGGCATTCCGAGATCCGACAAGTCGAGCGGCGCTTCTGGAAAAACGAATTGAACGTGTGCAGCCAACGACGGCGTGTATTTGAATAGCTCGGCGCCGAATGGAACGAGATCGGATCCAGAAGCACCGTAACCGTGACACAACACCACGATCAAACGGGGCTGCGTCTCCGCAGGAAGAGCATCGATGACTCGGCAATTCAGCTCGCCAAGTTGTATAGTGTGGTCGTTCATTGTGGGTGATCCTAGGGATGATGGCCGACTTCGATCAGACAAACTGTTGAGTCTAACGCAAACACGCTCTCAGTGCTTTCCGCAAGTCGATTTCAGAGATACTCTTGAGGCCCTCAGACAACACAGAACTCGGTCGTTGTCCACGGCAACGTCCGTCAAGTGATTCGAATTGTGCCGCAGTCTCTGGAGTCACTGTTGTTGACCTGAGAGGACTGGACACGCGTACCGACCATCCGAAAAAGTCGTTCGATTTCGGCAAATCGAACTTTGTGAGAGGCGTGAATGAGCGACCCGTGCGAAATAGAGACCGCTCTTTCAAAGGCGATGATGATTGATCGTCATCGCCTGCGTCGGATGTGGGGTGGAGTCCTAGAAGCTCAACGCAACAAGCAGCCATGCGATCGCAATCTGGCCGTGTTGCAGGACGAGCTGGCCAAATCGTGTCAGCGTCGCGAGCAACGAGTGAGCGGCAAGCCGATTCCGGATTACGATCCGATGCTGCCGGTCTGTCAGCGGCGCGATGAGATCGCAGCAGCAATCCAAAATCATCGCGTCGTTGTGATCTGCGGTGAAACGGGCTCTGGCAAATCAACGCAGCTTCCGAAGATCTGCTTGGATCTCGGACGAGGTGTCGAGGGGATGATCGGGCATACGCAACCCCGTCGAATTGCAGCGAGATCGGTCGCCGCGCGCGTTGCAGAGGAATTGCGTGTAACTCTGGGGCGTGAGGTCGGTTTCAAAGTTCGTTTTGCGGACGTAACGTCGCCTCAAACGTATATCAAGCTGATGACGGATGGGATTCTGTTAGCAGAGAATCAGCATGACCGATGGCTTGACCAGTACGATACGATCATTGTGGATGAAGCCCACGAAAGGTCGCTCAACATCGACTTTCTTCTTGGCAATCTGCATCGGCTGGTTTTGAAACGTCGCGAACTGAAAGTGATTATCACTTCTGCCACAATCGACGCCAAGCGGTTTGCCGATCACTTTCGGACGGTCGCGGGTGAAGTTCCCGTCTTGGAAGTCACAGGCCGGACCTTTCCTGTTGATCTCCACTACCGTCCGCTCCAGTCGGACGACGATGGAAATGAACCCGATTTGCAACAAGCGGTGGTCGATGCCGTCGCGGAAGTCACCGCATACGGGCCTGGCGATGTCCTCATCTTCATGCCGACAGAGCGAGAGATTCACGAGACGTCCAAAACATTAAGAGGTCGTACATTCGGTGGCTCAAAGGTCGATCTGCTGCCGCTTTACGCCCGGCTTTCCGCCAGTGAGCAACAACGTGTCTTTCAGACATCCTCGATGCGACGCATTGTGATTGCCACGAATGTGGCCGAATCCTCACTGACCGTACCGGGCATCCGCTACGTGATTGATACCGGCACGGCACGCATCAGCCGGTACTCACCCAAAAGTAAATTGCAGCGGCTTCCCATCGAGGTGGTATCCCGAGCGTCCGCCGATCAGCGGGCCGGCCGTTGCGGGCGTATTGGGCCGGGGATTTGTATTCGTCTTTATTCAGAAGAGGACTACCGCAGTCGCGAGCGATTCACGCCGCCCGAAATTCTGCGATCGAATCTAGCCGATGTCATTTTGCAAACGAAGATGCACGGACTGGGAGCGATCGAGGAATTTCCATTTCTGGAACCGCCAAAGCCCGAGTCCATTCGAGACGGCTACAAGACGCTGTTTGAATTGGGCGCGGTCAATGACCGTCGCGAGTTGACAGAACTCGGCAGACAATTGGCACGACTGCCGGTTGACCCGCGCATTGCCCGCATTGTCTGGGCGGCTCGCGAAGAACATTGCCTGCCCGAGATTCTGATCATTGCCTCCGCTTTAGAGATGCAGGATCCCCGCGAGCGACCTCTCGAAAAACAATCACTAGCCGATCAAGCGCACAAGCGTTTTCTAGACGAAGAGTCCGATTTTCTGAGCTACCTGAAGTTGTGGGATTTCTTTCACGAATTGAAGGGCAAGCTGTCGCATAGCCAACTTCGAAAGGCTTGCCTGCAAAACTTTCTGTCGTGGAACCGCATGCGTGAGTGGATCGAAGTCCATGCCGAATTGGTCGAAATCGTCCGCGAGAGGACGACGGTCGCCATACCTCACAAGCCGAATACACAGCCGCGGAATGTGAGAGTACCGCAGACCCGACCGGCCCTCGTCTCCAACGAATGGACTCGTCGCAACGACTCTGGCGCCATTCATCGTGCATTGCTGACCGGATTCTTGTCGAGCATCGGCTTGCGGACCGAAACCAGTGAGTATCAGGTGGCGGGTGGACAGAAGGGATTTCTCTGGCCAGGCTCTGGACTCACCAGCCAGAAAAAAAAGTGGATTGTCGCTGCGGAACTTCTGGAAACGACACGTCGTTTCCTGCGTACTGCAGCTGGCATCGATCCCAATTGGATCGAACCGCTGGCCGGTCATCTACTGACGCGAAGCTACAGCGAGCCTCATTGGGATCCCGAATCACTGGCGGTGATGGCTCATGAAAAGGTCTCCTTATTCGGGCTGTTGATCGTCCCTCGTCGGCAGGTCCGTTATGCCAAGATCGATCCCCTGAAATCACGTGAACTGTTTGTGTGGCAGGGACTGGTACATGGGGAATGGGGTGACAGACCGGTTGAAAACGAGCCCGTATCACACAGTCAGGGCCGACCGATTGAAAACCCGCCTGTCGATCGTGCTCCGCGAAAGCCGACGCCGCCTCGACCTGAGTTTCTCGTCAAAAACCTCGAACTTGTGAAGCGACTTCACGAGCTGGAGTCTCGCTCTCGTAAAGGGAACTTGTTGCGGGATGTTGATGCCCTCTACGACTTTTATGCCGAACGACTCCCGAACGAGATCCTCGATGGCACTCATTTGACACAGTGGCTGCGAACGGCATCCGTCGAGCGACGGCAACGGCTGTTGATGACCGAGACCGACGTCCTACAGGAAGGCGCGGTCCCTTCTACGAAAGAGGCGTTTCCTGATACCGTGCAGATGCGTGGCTTGTCATTACCACTCGAGTACCGTCTCGACCCAGGCGGTGCCGAGGATGGTGTCACAGTCACCGTGCCACAGGAAGGCTTGAACCAATTGGATGCCGAACGCTTGGGATGGCTGGTCCCGGGGTTGATCGAAGAGAAGATTGTGGCTCTGTTGAAGACACTCCCCAAAGACGTCCGACGGTCGCTGGTCCCCATCCCCGAGACAGCAGCTCGCGTATCCGAGGTGATCCGATTCGGCGAAAATTCTGTTGCGGAATCGGTCGCGCGTGCCGTCGAACAAGTGACGGGAGTTGTGATTGCGCGCGACGATCTGCGTGACGACCGACTTCCCTACTTTCTGCGGATGCAGATTCGAGTCACGGACGCCGCCGGAAAAACACTCGCTGCCGGACGCGATCTGATCAGCTTGCGAAAAGAGTTTGGTGGTGCTGCATCGAATAGTTTTTCGTCTGTCGATGATGCGCGTTGGAATCGGGATCGGATCACCTCGTGGGACTTTAGCACACTCGCATCCGTGGTCGATGTAACGCGTGGCGGTATCGTCCTCAAGGGCTATCCCACACTGATCGACAACGGAATCGATACGGTCTCGCTGCGTCTGGTGGATGCCCCCGCACGCGCCAGTCGCGAAATGAGATTTGGCGTGCGACGACTGGTCTGTCTGACCGTGGCCAAGGAACTCAAGCAACAGGTGGAGCATCTTCCGCAGCTAAACAATTGGATCCTGCTCTCAAAAACGTTTCCACAACCGTTCCCGTTTCGACAACAAGTCAGCGAACTAATTGCCGATCGCGCGTACCTTTCCGATCCCCGATTGCCGCGTTCCGAATCGGAGTTTCGAGACTGTTTGCGAGCGGGTAAGCTGAGATTGGGATCGGCGGTAGCAGAGGTCACGCAACTGATCGCGGCTCTGTTCGTAAACTTTTCCGAGGTCCGCAAGACATGGGAGAAAACGGCGGCTCCCCAGTGGCAGCCGACACGACAGGACGTGCATGCACAACTGGAACAACTCTTCCTGCCAGGGTTCCTCGTGCGAACCCCTTGGCCGTGGCTGCAACAATTCCCAAGGTACACCAAAGGAATCATCCTGCGTCTGCAAAAACTAACGAGCGGTACCGGAGCACGCGATCAACTGCGGATTCCCTCGGTCGTCCCACGATGGCAGCGAGGAATCCAGAGATTGAAGCAACATCGTGAACGCCAGCTTTATGATCTTGAACTTGAGGCCTACCGATGGATGACCGAGGAACATCGCATTTCGGTCTTCGCCCAAGAACTGGGAACCGCGGTCCCCGTCTCCGAAAAGAAACTGGACCAACAGTGGTTGCGAGTCGCTGAATAACGGCATGATCCCTTTGAAGACAAATCAAAACGTCTGCATTCGGCCTTGATCTCTTCGTCCTCGACGGTCGTGTTGCTCGCACGATTTGCTAGCTGCAGAGGCACGCGACAGGCAGTCAAACCGGCCAATCACCCGCGGCGGAGCGGCCGTTGATTGCCGGTCAGGGGGATCGGTTCCACTCATTTAACAGAGCTTGGATCCGAGCCTGGTTGAAGTCTGTGGGAATTGGTTCATCGTGGTTTTGCAGGAGATCCTCGACGGTGACAGTCCCGGACGGCGTTCCCTCGAGCGGAACATCGAGGCCCGAAGTCCAGACAATGGCATTCAGGATCAGCTTGCGAAATTCGTTATTTCCCCAATTCCAATGCAGGTGTCCTCCGGAGCAGCCGAAACCTCGGCCCCCACGTGGTCGTTGCCGGGCCCAAGCCATGTGTTGTGGTTCCTTCTTCTCGAGGACGGCCTTGCGAACGGCGGGATTACCACTGTGAGGTCCATCTGCACGGCTGAGCGATTGAGCAGGAGGTAGGTCTGTGAGGATTGGCGTCACGCCGTCCATGTTCTCACGAAACCGCATGTGGTAATACCACTCGTCGTCGGTCTTGAAGGGTTTGACTCCGCGAGTTGTCGGATGCTCGGTCAGCGTCTTGTAATCAGCCACCCAGTGCGGATTGACGGACCAGTTTTTCTCAAAATATCCTCCCGTCCATTCCAAAAATGCATCGCCGGATGGGCCCTGAGGAACTTCAACACCGTAATGCAGACAAACTATTCCAGTCCCCTGTTGGCTGAGACGTGCCATCTCGTCGAGGTGTGTATTGAATGGATGTCCGCTTCCTCCGTCCGAATAAATGACAACCGTATTGGCGGCAGCCAGCGTCTCTGTTAAGGGCCAGTCGAGGTTCTTCAGTGAATGAACCTCGGCTTCGATCGGCAATCCGCTGTCGTTGAGCAGACGAGCAAGTAACGTGCAACCTGCAAGGTGATCGTGTGCACCGAAACCGTGGCTCGGAATGCCTGCCAACAATAGGGCCTTCTTTTTACCACTGGTGGAGGAAACTTTGGGGGCGGGTTTGAGATGCTTGATCCTGATATTTCGGAATTGAACTTTCATCGCCGGACCGGCATGAATTTGCAGGGCTAGGACACCCTTGTCACGACGCTGCTCCGTGTCTTCGTCGGTGACGACCGACGTCAACACGTCGTTGATCCGGTGCTCAAAGGTGAATCCTTTGGCGGTGATCTGGTAACTATTCCAGTCTTCTTTTTTGATTTTGGTTTGAATCTCCTTCGTGTCACCAAATTTTTCGACAACCTTGGGCTTGTGATCGTCACCGATCACCGTTTTCTCACCACGCAACGCCAAAATGCCCCGAAAACGCTCTCCATAGTTGATGCCCGAATAGGTATCCCCCGCCTCAAAGTCGGCTTGGTATCCACCGATCACCCATTTGCTGTTCGGGACTTCAAAACTGCGATATTGAATACCGGAATTTCCACCAATGATCTTGTAGTCCAGTTTCAATTCGAAATCGGCGGTTTCACCACCACGCCAGATGATAAAGGTGTTTCCCGGTGTGACTTTTTCAGGGGTTGTCTGACCGGTGATGGTTTCGTCTTCGACACGCCAAAACGTGGGATCACCATCCCAGTTGTCGAGTGTCTTTCCATCGAAGATCGTGACCCATGTGTCCTGTTGTGAATAAAGAGGGTGGCTACCCGGACTCAGAATCAGAATTATAAACGTCATCAGGCTGACTGCGGCTTCCGTCCTCAATCGCATCGTTTTAATCTCCCCTCGAAACTCGTGATGCCAACCGTTCTGACTGAGGACGGACCCGGCCCCGTCCCAACTGTCAGGGAAATTCTATTGGAACATATTTACAACGGGCTTGGCAACCGCGCTGACGGATTGTCAAATTTGCACGTGACGGCCATTCCTCCGATGCTGCCGCAGACTTTCAGAAACCTTTTCGAAAGACACCTGCTTTCGAGGCGTTGACGCTCTGCTGGAGGCTCGATTGTCTCAAGGGATATTCGTTCGCCTGTGGGGTAGTTAAAGTCTCCATGAGACGCGGCATCGCTGCCAATCAGCGACAAGCTTTCAAGTGTGTAAAACGGGTCGTCAATGTCACAAGGATCATTCGGCACATGTCAAAATTCAGCTTTATTCTGTGCGACCCATTAGAGTCGTTTGGCTCTCTTGAGGGATTCGCATCCGTGCTCCGTACGCTGAAGCAAATCGGCTTTCGGGGTGTGGAGTTCAATATCACAGCCAATGGACTTGCCGATGTCGAAAGCCTCCTACAACTTGTCGAGACGCTCGACTTGCCTGTTGTGTCGTTGTTAACGGGCGCCAATTATTTCAGCCATGGCCTTTGCCTGAGTTCACCCAACGTTGACATTCGCCGAACTACGGTCGAACGTCTTTGTCAGTTTACCTCTGTGGCGGCACGTTTCGGAGCCGTACTCGTCGTCGGACAAATGCAGGGATTCGCACGCGACGAACCCATTGCGGAATTAGCAATCGATCGGATCGAGACGGCTCTGCGACGGGTTGCCGTTGCGGCGGAGGAGAGTGGCACCACAGTGGTTTTGGAGCCTGTCAACCATTTGCAATGTGGGTTCCACAATACACTCGATGCGGTGATGAACCTAACCGAACGCATTGGTTCCGAGCGATTGAAGCCGATGTTGGACAGTTTTCACATGAATATCGAAGAAGTGTCGATGCTGGAACCCCTTCAACGCGTTGGCAAGAACCTTGGGCATTTTCACCTGTGCGAGTCCAATGGTGGCCCTCTTGGCTCAGGGCATTTGAACGTGGGCTCGATCTTGACGACGCTCGATTCCATTGATTACCGCGGTTTCGTCTCCGTAAAAGTCTATCGCTGCGATTGGGAATCGTCTGCTCGATCCACCATGAATCATCTCCGAACCCTCGGGTTGGTCTGACACGGTCTCTTCGACCGTTGTTGATCTGCCAACGCTCCGTGTTTGCAATCACCAAGTCTCCCCGCCGACTTGATGTGCGGCACGCAGAAGTGGCGTTTGCCCTGCACCAAAGAAAAACAATACCCCTACAGTGCAGGGGTATTATTGAATAGCAAGAGCGGGACTTGAACCCGCGACCCCAGGCTTATGAAGCCTGTGCTCTAACCGACTGAGCTACCTTGCCACAGAACAACGCTCAATTTCCAGCCTGCATTCAAACAGGGATGCTGGAAGAAAGCGAGCCGATTTTAACGAAATTGTGACGCTCGACAAGCGAGCAATTTGAAATGACGGAGTTGGATGAAGGTATTGCTCAGACCGGCGGTTTGAGAAGGCAACGTTTTATGATCGGTGTCCGTACTCGCTTCTCGCCGCGGATACGTGTGCGGTCGAGCGGATCGAGTGCACACTCCAGAAGCCGCGTCTTAGCGCGCCCCGATCTCGTGTGGTGTGACGAACACCGCGGGAGGAGATCAAAGTGGGTGTCCATTCCTCAAACACCGGCGGCGATTGCTGATCCGCCTTGAAACGCGCATTCTCGTGTCAGCGTCCATGCTGGCGGGGTCATTCGGGGTGTTGCATGGCCAAGATTAATACTCCCTAAAACCCGCCAGACTGTCGGAGGACGATCTGATCACGGAGTATCACTCACGACGCGTCGCAGCGACCTCGTCAGCAACAAATCAAGGTCGAATTGACCTTACTGAATGATCTCTGTTATGAGCCTCAGGGCATATTTTCGTTTCTTGGTCAAAGTTTACCTTTACTCGCCTTGCGGCATTGTTTCTTTTTGACGGATCGGCGCGTTACCACGTCATCAGATGACGTGGTGTTTTGTAAGGAGTTTTGCCGATGTGCGGAATCGTAGGCTACGTCGGTCCGAAGCAAGCATATGACTATTTGATCAAGGGATTGTTCCGACTGGAGTACCGCGGATACGACAGTGCCGGCATCGCCCTTCAGCGTGGACATGTGATTGATGTCCGTAAGACAACCGGACGTGTCGCCAAGTTGGCTGAACTTGTCGAAAACGAACCAATCTTCGGGCAAACGGGGATTGGTCACACACGGTGGGCCACACACGGTGAGCCCACCGACATCAATTCGCATCCCCACATCGGCGGAAGTGGCGAGGTTGTAATCGTTCACAATGGAGTCATCGAAAATTATTCGCCACTTCGCGATCATTTGACCCTTCTGGGCTATGTCTTTCGCTCCGCCACAGACACGGAAGTTGCGGCTCATCTTATCGCACACTGTATCGATCAGGAGGTTGAGGCCGGGGCCGATCGAGCTCACATCGACACCTGTGTCAATGCCGTCGAAGCGGCGATCCGCAAGATTAAGGGGACCTATGGGCTGGCGATCCTGTTCCGAGATGTTCCCGGATTGTTGATCGCAGCTCGCATGGGTAGCCCGTTGGTCGTGGGGATCGGCAAGGGAGAATATTTTCTGGCGAGCGACGCTAGCCCTCTGGTCGGTCACACGGAGGAGGTGGTTTATCTCAACGACCACGAGGTTGCGGTCATTACCGCTGATCAGTTTCAATTGCGACACCAAAACGAAGGGACATGCGAGAAGCACATTAAAATCCTCGCGCACGAGGCCAGCGACATCGAACTCGGTGACTACGAACACTTCATGCTCAAGGAAATTTTCGAGCAACCGACGACGATTGAAAACGCCTTGCGAGGCCGCCTTGATGACAGCGAAGCCACCGCGGTCTTCGGGGGATTGAACATGGATCCACAGAAACTGCGTCGCATCGACCGAATCGTTCTGACGGCCTGTGGAACCAGTTGGCATGCCGGACTTGTGGGTGAGTACGTGATCGAAGAATTTGCACGGATACCGGTCGAAGTCGAGTACGCCAGCGAATTGCGGTATCGAAATCCGCCGATGTCCGACCAGACGATGGTCTTTGCGATTACTCAAAGCGGCGAGACAGCCGATACACTGGCCGCCATGCGGGAGTGCAAGCGGAAAGGCCATCCGACACTCGCCATTTGCAACACCGTCGGTTCGTCAATCGCACGAGAGGCCGATGGCGGGATCTATCTGCATGCCGGTCCCGAAATTGGCGTGGCATCGACAAAGGCGTTTACGTCGCAGGTGACGGTGCTGACGTTGCTCGCTCTATTCATGGGACGAATGCGTCACCTGTCGTATCCCGCCGGTCAACGAATGATCAACAATCTCCGAGCGATGCCCGACGCCCTTCGTGAAACGCTGAAGTGCTTCGATGCGGTTAAAGAAATCGCACGCAAGTACTATACGGCCGAAAACTTTCTGTACATGGGCCGTCTTTACAATTTTCCTGTGGCACTCGAAGGGGCGCTCAAACTCAAGGAAATTAGCTATATTCATGCGGAGGGATATCCGGCGGCGGAAATGAAACATGGTCCGATCGCGTTGATCGATGAGAATACCCCCAGTATCTTCATTGCGCCACGCGGCGCAATCTATCCGAAAATCATGAGCAACCTCCAAGAAGTCAAATCTCGTCGTGGGCCGGTGATTGCGATTGCCTGCCAGAGCGATGATAAGATTGCCGAGTTGGCCGATGACGTGATCTACGTGCCGGACGTCGAAGAATATCTGCAACCACTGGTCACTTCGATACCCCTGCAACTCCTCGCTTATCAGATTGCCGTGCTTCGAGGTTGCAACGTGGATCGACCGCGAAATCTTGCGAAAAGCGTGACGGTCGAGTGAGACCGTCACGACCAACGCAATCACCACTTCCCCGATGCTCCACAAGGGGCCGAAATCGTGTTCACACTGCGTGGCACGAATCTTCCCCCCAATCGTTGGCTGGCGGAAATGTGATTCAGTTGCGGAGGACTATTGATGGCTCGGTGTTGCGTACGATGGTCTCTTTTGTCGCTGTTTTTGTTGCTGCTTCTGGGATGCGGTCCGGTGACTACGCAGCCGCCTAGATCGGCAGACGGGGGTCCTGAGACTTCCGACAAGCCCTTGCCTGAAACTCCGAACTCCAAGCATTCAACCCCACAGATAGACGCTGCTGCGGACGCGATTTTCGAGGTGGAAGACGACTTTCAAATGCTCACATTTACGGACTTTGATGCCTTTGGAGCGGGGGTATCGACGTGGACGGCAACGGATAACGGCTTGACGTGTTTGGGCAAGCCCAAGGGTTATTTGTATTCGAAACTCGAATTCCGAAACTTCACGTGGCGTCTTGATTATCGGTTTCCCCGTCCCGAAAATCTCCGAGACGAAACCAAGTTCAAGGGAAACACGGGCTTCCTCGTTGGCATCAGCGGTGAACACAAGATTTGGCCGATGTGTCTCGAAGTGCAGGGAAAACACGGGCAGATGGCTGCAATTAAGGAAAACGGCGGTGCTGTTCCGGTGACTACGGTGGACAACGAAGATGCCAGACAAAAAGCCCGCAAACCGCTCGGTCAGTGGAACAGTATCGAAATCGTTTCCAACGAAGGGGCGTTAGCGGTCTCACTCAACGGCATCCCTGTCAGTCGAAGCGAACCTGCAATCAATCAAACCGGAATGATCGGTATCCAGGCGGAGGATCATCCGTTTGAAGTTCGACGGATCCGAGTCCGAAGGGACTGAGTGTGTCCCAGTGTTTGTCGGTCGATGCCGATGCAGGCGTCTGCGCCGTACCGCATTAAAACAGACTGCCGAGATCCGGCAGCGAAGAAAATGCAACCACGAAATGCCCCTCGCGGACCGACGATACTGTCACAAGGACTGTTCAATCAGCCAATGCTCGACTGCGGGAGGTGACCGCATCCGTAGAGGAGTCGCTCACACCACGTGACGTCATCGAAAGGATCTCTGTTGTCAATGTGACGTTGATCATCTGTTCATCAACGGAGATGAAAGGAACGACTATTGGAAAGCGTTCCTGCAGCGACAGCGTGCCGTCTCATTTGACAGCGGTGAAGGATCCTGCTGCGCTGACCGCGAGAAACCGCTCCCCGGCATCAATCAGGAGTTCAATCGCATGGTGCGTGTTCTCCATCGACAAGGCTGAAACAGTCGTGGGATTTCCGCAACAAAGATCGTTCAACAACCGTTTGGACAGCAATCCTCACAAAAGGCCCCAAACCGGCCCGGTGTCAGACAGCAATCTTGGAAAGTCGATTAATGCCGCCGCGGCTCACCGGAATCCCCATCGTGTCTTCCGCGGATATCGCTCACCCAAGGGGGGCTCTCGGCTGCCGACACAAGGTCAGTCAAAACAGTTCCAAGTCAATCGTGCACACAGTCCCTGCTTTAATCTCAGAACTCACCGACTGAGGCTTCGAGAGAAACGCTTTTGTCCGGAAAACGGCCAACGGGTTGAAAGCAATGCCTGCTGATCGTCTTCCGTCAGATAAAGCGTTTGAAAGTCATCGCCACCGAAAACACAATTCGTACACTTGGTTCCACCCGTCGGAATTGACGCAAGGAGGTTTCCTGTGGGGGAGACAACTGCAACCGTTCCACTGCCACTCATCGCCACCAGAAGATTGCCAACGGCATCGAAGGCGATGCCGTCTGGATGATGATCGTCGAATTGATAAAAAACCTCTGCGGAACCTAAATCTTTTCCATCACCGAGCAACTCATATCGCAATACGCGATGCATCGCACTTTCGGCAACCATTAACGTGCGGCCATCGTCAGTGAGAGTGATCCCATTGGGCCACTTGAGTCCGTCTGCCAAAACCTTCGTTTGACCGGTGAGCGTGTCGATACGCAGCACGCGACCGTCCCCGTGAAATACGAGGCCCGGATCGGTCAGGTAAACAATACCCTCGTCCGCGATCACCAAATCGTTGGGACCGAAAAACCGCTCGCCATCCACTGAGTTGGCGACGTTGCTCAACATGCCCGTTCGGGTGACCTGTTGCAGCGCACGATTTTCGGCATCAGCCAACAGCATTTCGCCTGATTTCAGGAAGGCTATCGATTGCGGTTTTCCACCTGTAAAAACCAGTTCAGACGTGTGCCCGTTGGCATCCACCCGCATCACTCGTCCTGTCCAACGGCTGACGAGGAAGATTTGGCCCATTAGATCGGCCGCCGGACCTTCCGGCGAGACAATGCCAGTGGCTAGGATGTTCCACTGAATACCATCGAATGGCGACATAATTTTCCCGGATCGTTTTTTCCAGATTCCGATACGCTGATCTCACCTTCGCCCGACGGTTAAGAAACCCGGTATCCCGTCGGCATTCAGCAATCATTCGATCCGCCACTGAAAAATTACGGATCAGGAGACTTAACCGCAAAAACCTGGCAACTGGCAAGAGCAGGGCAACCATACAGATCGCCGTCTTTCGAGTGGATTTAAAGTGGCCGAGTTTACCGATGATGCCAACGGGGAGGCGATGATCAATCACTCGGCAACGCGATGTGCGACTTGGAATGATTCGCAAATGGCCAGTCGGCTCCCTGATAAGAAATCGCGAGTTCTGGCGTTGGGTACCGTTGACCTGCGTTGGCCAAACTGTGCATCACTCTGTCGAGTATTCCTGTTGTGAGCAACGTACGTTCCACGGGATAAGTGGCTTTGCCCGTGTGAACCATTTCATCGATGGCATGGACAAGATACGCAAAATTGCCAAACGGTGTGTGGTCCTGAAGCTTGAACCACGTGGCAAGAGGCTTGTCCTGACCTTTAATTTTGACGGCAAATGCAAAGCCACCGGCAATTCCGTTGGCCATGATCACTGACGAGCGAAGACCATCGCGATGCTCGAGTAGATATGCAGCCGAGTTGGGGCGTTCGCCATCGAGAAATCGGTATTTCCATTCTCCCGTCGATTGCGACAGACCAGGGAGATGCCGCAAGGCCGCAACGAAGAGATCATTAGACCACAAGCCCGCGGATCTCGCCTTCAAAAGTTCATCACCTTCGACGGCTCGAACGGCGGACACTCCTGTTTCACCGCCGAGACGCCGCTCCATCATGCATTGGTGTGTTTCCAACGCGTGATACCCATAATCTTCCAGTCCTCCATAACCGATAGATAACGCTTCTTCAATTTCGCAATCGCGAGGCAATTCGATTGGCGGCATGCGCCACGTCACGGGTAGCACGGAACCTGCCATCAGTGGAATCTTCATTCGCCGTGCTGTTTCGACCATCGCGAGTGCATCATCGAAGCGATAGGACAAATGCTTGTCATTGAAGACGGGTACGACCTTGCCGCAACGCTGAAATGTCGCCGCGATCTCGTCGAAAAAACGCTTACGAGGATACTGCTTTTGTTTCGTATCGGCTGTCCGAGGATAATCCCCATGCTCCGCGATACTTAAGACACCCGCGACCTGAATTTGATCCGTTCCCAGCGTCAATGCATCGTCGATTGAAGAACAAATACGAAAACCATATTTCTTCGCAAGGTCGCGACTGATGTCTGAATTGGGAACTTGATCTGTGTATAACGACACCAGCCGCAAATCCGGCCCCGGACCGCCGTTTTGCTCAAAGCCATCAAGAATTTTTCCAACAATGACATCCGCATGACTCGCGTTGTAATACGCCGTCACGACGGCAGCAACCGGAAGTTTTTCGCGGGGTTGTCGTTGCTCACCGGCGACACACACATTCACGATTGGCCATGCCATCCAGAACCCGACACTGAACACTGTCCTTAAAATGTCACGCCGCATCTGATGATTCATCGAAAATCCGTTTTTTTAATCGTTTTTGTTAGTTCAGAACACAGACCATGCGGGAGCGATGACGTTTTAAGTCGGGGACGACTCGTTTGATGACTTACGCGAGGATTGGCAGTAGCACAGACGATCCATGCTGCACTTCCCGAGTCACAATGTGGCCGATTAAGGTGGTGGGCGTCACATCATCAACTTCAATTGAGGCCAGTGAGCCAGCAAGTCGAGGATTTCCGTCAAAAACAACGATTCGGTCACAGGACGTCCTTCCAGTCAATTGCGACGGACCCGACACCGGACCTAAGTCAGCTTTCTTGAGTTGAACCTTGCTGAACCCCTCGACCAGAACCTCCACTTCATCTCCAATAAATCCTGCATTGTCTTCCGCGCTAATCTGATTTTGGAGCAACAACATTTCGTTGTTACGCTGCTTTTTGACGTCTTCCGGAACGTCGTCTGCATACAGTTCAAACGCCTTTGTCCCCGGTCGAGGACTGTATTTAAAAATAAAGCTGTTTTTGAAGCGACACTCAGAAATCAGATTGAGACTTTTTTGATGGGCTTCTGCTGTTTCACCGCAGAAAC
Source organism: Schlesneria paludicola DSM 18645 (assembly GCA_945876035.1). Taxonomy (GTDB): domain Bacteria; phylum Planctomycetota; class Planctomycetia; order Planctomycetales; family Planctomycetaceae; genus Schlesneria; species Schlesneria paludicola_C. Next base: position 20,896 of record CAMCMU010000001.1, read on the forward strand.
CAACGATAAAGTCACTTGAAACGGCGGCGTGAGGCAACGTCGATCGAATTCGCCCAAACATTTCCCGGTAATCCTCCACCGTGTAACCACGCTTCATCCTTTTAAGCATTTCATTGCAACCCGACTGAGCTGGGACATGGAGGTACTGCGCACATTTGGGAAGATCACGCACAGCCTGAAGCAGATCGTCCGTCATATCCTTAGGAAAGTTGGTCACAAACTTCAGTCGTAGAATCCCCTTTACACCATGAATGTGTTCGAGGAGATCTGACAGCCGAAACAGTTTTCCATCCTGAGTGTGCTTGTAACTGTTGACCGTCTGACCCAGCAGCGTCACCTCTTTGACACCCTGATCAGCCAACACTTTGACTTCTTGCAAAATGTCGCGAGGCGGACGACTCTGCTCTGGGCCTCGGGTCATCGGCACCACGCAATACGTGCAAAACTTGTCACATCCGATCACAATTCGGACAAACGCCTGATGCGGACTCGGACGCATCGCCGGTTCGCGGAGCGGATCGTAACTTTGAAAGCTGTCGCTGACTGCGGCTCGGCCCGCTTCTTTCCGGTCAAGACTGACAGCCAACGCGCGTTCACGCCGAGAACGCGCGGCTTCAATCAACTGCGGAACTTCGGCCAATTGACCTGTACCGACCACCAGATCAACGTGCGGAGCACGCTGAAACACCAGTGCCTGGTCTTTCTGTGCCATACAACCCAGAACACCAATCACCTGATTCGGACGCGCCTGCTTGCTGTACTTGAGACGTCCGAGTGCGGAGTAAATCTTGTGCTCGGCGTGTTCTCGAACACTGCAAGTATTGAACAGAATTGTATCGGCATCGCTAGGATCGTCCGTCAACGAGTAACCCTGCTTCCGCAGTGCACCCACGACCAATTCGCTGTCCAGCATATTCATCTGACAGCCGACCGTCTCGATGAATAATTTTCCGTTGTGTGTATTGGCCATGCTGGTCACTGCCGGACTCGCTCAAGGGATTCATCGATCTGAACAGTGATCCGAATCGATTCGAATCAAATTAACAACGGAGCAGACGCACGCCACTCCTGAGCGGTGTTGGAGGCAAGTCAATTGTTAAATTTCCGAGACACGCTGCGGCACACTCGTCCGACCGCTAATACTCCGCGCATCTCACAGAACATCATTTTTGCCGCCAAGTGTTTTCAATAAACCGGCTGTTTATCGCTCAATTCTCATGACTTATTGTCGCTGCGTCAAGTCGCAGCGCAAAGCCAAGATCGCGTCTCGATCATCGCCGTGGATCATTTCATTTACTCGACCGAGTGCGTTGACGACATCACTAACCCGAAGCAGCTCTCGACTCAGAAAAGAATCTCCGATCTTGATAATCACTCTGGGTCGCAAAAGGCAAGATCGGTCGAATTTCCGCAGGGCTGCCGCAGATCACGAGACGGGGGGAGCAAGACCGCGGGTTCGGAATTATGATTCGATACCGACCGAGCTCGTTGACGACAGCGGCCCAATTCTAGAGCATTCACGTCACACGGCATCTCATCTGATCAAGTCCGGTTTTGTTCTGCAGGATTCAGCTGCGCCAGAAGATGAACGACGACAAACTTCAAGGACACCTGATGGTCCGGTTTATTCCCGCGGAAGAATTGAAACACAGCTACGCCGTATTTGGGCACTTTTATACTGTTGAAATTTCTCGAAACAACGTCGTTCAATGCCGCAGCGTTCTTGAAATTGTGGAGCAATCTCAGGCACCGGAAACGATGTCGGCACTGTGTCAGCGAACGCCTGACGCGGTTTTCATTATGATGAATCCCGGTTCTTCTAAGCCGCTCGTCGAAGTCAACAATCGAGTTGATGTCAAAGACCTCTCTCAATTGCCCATCTCACTGGTACCGACAAAACCCGATACAACGCAATATCAAGTGATGCGGATGATGCACTATTGTCATTGGAGACATGTGAGAGTTCTTAATTTATCGGACCTACGCTGTTCTAAAAGTGGCGAGTTCTTTAAGCAGTTCCAAGGATTAGAGGCCGCAGCTTCGTTCGATTCGCATTCGGTCTTTTCCCTCAAACGAAAGAAGGAACTTGCGGCAAAGCTCACAACCGACAAAACAATGGCCGTCGTCTGCGCTTGGGGAGTGAGTACCGAGTTGGACCCCCTCATTGAACGCTGCACTTCAAGCCTCATCAATGGCAGGACAATCAAGGGGTTGCTCAAAGAAGGAACAACCAACAAATTCCTGCACCCGTTGCCGTCTTTGCAAAAGCAAAAGATTGCGTGGGTCAATCGAATGGTCGCGCAGTGCCGAAGAGACACCAAGCCGCCAAGCTTGCTGCTTGCATCTCTGCCATAAGATCACCCATCTCCAGTCCCACAGCAGTCTGTCATAGGATTTCTTGGAAGTCAGCGGATGGTGGCCGTATGGCGTTCAACCCGACAGGTACTTCGCCATCAGCATCTTCCGAAATCGCCTCGAAGTTTCCTCTGTCAGAATCGAGCTCCATTGGCGAGTCGGACTGCGCAAAAGTGAGCCCGACGAACCGCCGCAAACCGATTCCTGCTGTGAATCTCCACTGAACTTGGTTCGATGGCGAACAACACGCGACAAAAAATCTCTTCCAGAATACGATCCCACGCCAGATGACCAGCGATGGTATCCCATTACGGAGGCATCCAACAGCGGATTTGCCAAGGGTCGACAGCGATCTGCGATGACGATGTTCTTGAACAGGCCGATACAAACAACACCAGGCTCACCGACAAATCACCCACGGGGAGTCGTTTGCGAGGTGTAAACACTCGCGGATGCCTCCTGACTTCTAAAAGCGGTTACGCGCATCAACATCGCATGTGACTTGAGGATCCAAAAAACGTTGGAGTCGATGAAGGAGCGGCATGCGAGGGGCATGCGAGGGGCATGCGGTTGAATCTGTTTTTGCCGACGTGTGAACTGAGCTCGGGATCCACGCACGTGCTTGATGATGGTCTCAAAGAGTGGCCGCAAGACGGTGAGTCTGACACGTGGCTGAAAACGCTTTGCGAGGACTCGTATGTCGAGGGTGGTCCTCCGGCGATTCCGCCGAGCGTCTTCTTTTTGATGCTGTCGATCTTGTTACGGTTCAATCGAACCGAATTTTATAGAGAAGGATTTTTTTCAATACGGCAGCACCGCCTCGAAAGGTTTGAACAGTCAAAAAATTTCGACACTGAAGGTGATTTAGCCTTCGACAGAGCAGGTTGGATGCAGTTGGAAACTACGCTTCGTCCGTTGACGGGCCATTCAATGGCTTCTCTTGCTGAGTCAGGGTTCGGCTGGCGTTCAGTCGCACAGTCTCGCATCGGTCGGCAGCCATCGCTGCCAAGCCGAGAATGACGATGCCGACAACTTCAAATATCATCACAGTGGAACCCTGTGTGTCGAACCAACGATTGACCGGAGCCGAGGGATCCCCCAGTGTCATGGCAACCATCGCCAAAATCGTCACAACGAAGGACGTCGTGAGCATCGCTGTCGAGCGGAATAAGAATGCTGCCATAGATCTGTTTCACATCGATTTAGTTGAGAGGTCGGCCGAGGAAAACGGTTTCCACAAAAGGTTCCAGAGTCTTGCCTTGGGTGGCACGGTCACGGCTTTGCGTGGTTCTGTGTGCACGGCGGATCGGAGAACAGACGATCACGGACAATTCGTCACCGACAGGGATCGTTCCTCCATTTCCAGTAAGATCTTTTTCATTGGGATGCCCACAGGAGACGTATAACCACCAAGCCTTCCGCCAGCCGCCAAGACTCGATGGCAGGGGATGACGATTGGAAAGCGATTCATCGACATGACGGTCCCGACAGCGCGTGCGGCTCCCGGATGCCCGACATGTCGGGCCAACTCACCGTAACTGGTGGTCGATCCGTATCCGATCAACCGAGTTGCGGACAAAACCTTGGCACAGAATGACGTTTTTGAAAAGATCTTCAATTCAACGTCGTTAAACTCCAGAGGAACGCCTTCGGTGTAGGCCTTGATTTTTTGTTGCAATTGCGTATTCCAGTGGGCCACTTTCATCGTTTCTGGCACGACGTTTTTCTCGCAACATCGAAAGGCGGATTGAATCACCGAATCAAGCGACGGATGCCCGATCAACACTTGATAAACCACCGCGTCTCGACCGACGAGACCACACCAACCGATTCGCGACCGAAACCCACAAACGAAAATCACGGCGTCCTCACCACTGTTTTCGCGTTTCATCGTTATTGGTTTTCCGAACGGCGTTGCGTCAGAGAACAGGTCGAACTTTGATAATTTCACGAGACGGTCATGGGATTGCTTTTGGATCGTCATGCCTTGCCCCCTCTTTGACCCAGTCGCAGTCCCGTTATAAACTGCTCCCGCAAAGTGGGATCGTCGACTGCAGTCTGCGCACTCTGGACGTATCCCGCAATCGAATCGGTGAGGCGTTGTCTAAACGTAATCTTATTCGGGGAACGAGGAAGACCCGGCGTTAGCTCGATTTCAAGCAATCCGTCAGGCTTGGTTTGCAATGACCGGACCGGAATGGACGGAATCGCTAGCAGGATTTTTTGAGGCTCCGTGAATGAATCCGTATGCATCGTTGTCCGATGACTTCTACATCAACATGAATCTTAATACCGAAATGCAACTCCCCGCAGGTCGGGAAACAATTCTTGGTTTTTTAAAGGGTTCACAAGACGTAATCCCACGATGCGAAAGTTTCACACTCGCGAGAACCGCGATTTCGTCTTCGATGAGGACAAGGATCAGGGGCATCCGCGTTGGGTCACATTGGAGCCTCAACGTCTCTGCAGTGGCTATCTCAATCCGAGCGCAGTGGATCAGGTCTTGGAGCAGCATTCCCTGATTTTGGAACTTGTCCCGTACATGCTGTCGGTCAGTCCGCTCGATTGTGAAACGCTCGACTATATTAACGGAATTTGATTTCGTTTATCGCGGGAATCATGATGAGATCGTGGCAGAGGCGTTGGAGGTCAGTTCAGCCATGGAGGGAATGTTGGAGATTCCCTCCATGAGAGTCCTGAACTATGAGCCCACGATGACGATCCGTCTCGATGAGTCCTGTCGACGCCAAGCCCGACTGATGATTGAGACGCGCACAAAAGCCTATCAGGTTCGACATGGCGATTTCCCCGAAGAACAAATCAGTGTCTTTTTTACGGTTCGGCAGTAGGGCAGTCTCGAATCATCAATAGTCCTCTGAAGCGACATTTTTGCAACTCCGATCGACTGCCGAACAACTCATGGAATCGCACATTATCGATCACGTGCTGCGACCACTCCTGTAGGCGATCTCAGCAAAATGATCGGCCAACCATCAACAGTTGTGTCCGTGGGAATAATCGGTCAGACTGCTTCTAAAACTGCTCTTTGCCGAGTTCTGCTGACAGAAAAACGTCTGCGGAATATCCTCGGTCTGAAACCAGCAAATAGATCCTAATTCCGCCAAAATCTTTCTTTGTCTAAAAAACGATAGGTGACAATGATGCCCGTGCAACTGAGTGAATTTGCGAAGTCTCTTTCCGTCGAAACCGCGTTCAATGTTCTGGCCATTGCGAAGTCGCTGAAGGCGACCGGCAAAGATGTCGTTGAACTTGAAATCGGCGATAGTCCGTTTGACAGTACGGCATCCGCAAAATCTTCCGGAGTGGAGGCAATCCAACAGAACAAGTCACATTACTGCCCGTCACCAGGTTTGCCAGAATTCCGTGACGCGGCTGCCCGATTCGTCAAACATGAATTTGGCATCCCCGCGGAAGCGGGCAATATTGTTGTTGCACCAGGAGCCAAGATTTTTGAACAGTATTTTTGCGAAGCGTTTCTCAATCCTGGCGACGGCGTTCTCGTGTTCAGCCCCTATTTTCCAACATACTTGCCGAATATTCTACGTCGCAATGCTCGACCTGTTCTCTCACCGCTTCGCCAGGCAACCGGGTTTCGTCCCGAAATGTCAGCCATCGAAAACTTCCTTAAGACAGATCCCTCGCCAAAAGCTATTTTTTTTAACTCGCCACATAACCCAACAGGTGGAGTGATGACCCGGCAAGATTTGCGTGACATCGCGGATCTGCTTCGGGGGACCAATGTCGCCGTATTCAGTGACGAGCCCTATTGTCACATGGTTTGGAAAGGAACTCACGATTCCCTGCTCTCTGAGCCAGGAATGCTTGAGCGATCTGTGGGCGCGTACACATTCAGTAAGAGCTATAGCATGAGTGGTTGGCGACTCGGTTTTTCGGTCGCATCCCTCGAAGTCTCGGACGCCATCGGAAAGATGATCAATACGACGTTGTCCTGCACCCCGCCTTTAGTACAACTCGCCGGAAAGGCCGCACTTGAAAACGATAAGACCGAACGCGATACGGTGATGCAAAAGTTCCGTAAGAAGGTCGAATTGCTGACGAATGGCCTAAACCTGCTCGAGGGATTTCGTTCCTTGGATCCAGCAGCCACGTTCTACGTTTTCCCGAACGTGGCGGAGGTTTGTAACCGACTCGGAATCACCAGCCATGGTCTCGCATTGTACTTTCTCGAGGGCGCCGACGACAAATTTGGTGTTGCCTGCTTGGGTGGCGAATGCTTTGGCGACGCCGGAGGCGGTTTCCTTCGGTTCAGTTGTGCCGAACCTGACGAACGACTGAGACAGGCACTCGACTTTCTACCCGTTGCCATTTCACGCTTGGATCGTATCGCCGCATATCTTGAAAAGCATCCGAAATATCGGTTGGCACAAGCGTATTCAGTTGGCTGAAAAAACGTCCAAAAGACAACGGCAGGAATATCGTTCCGTACTGCGTTTTGGCATAAATCTGTTGTTTTTTGTCAATCCGTTTCGGCGAATAGAAACCGTACAAAAACACATGATTTCAGGGACGCTATCACAAGTGGAAGGGGACGCGACTGTTAAAACCACGCAACATCGACGCAATCTGACGATGCTGCTCACTATTGCGCTCGTTGTGTATTGGCTGAGTGCGTTTTTGGGAACACACGTTCCCCTACGAATTCACACAGACCTCTTACCACACAATACGGATAAGGTACTGCACGTTATTGGCTATGCCATTCTTGCGGCTCTTCTGTTGGGACGACGTGCCAGCCGAGGACCGTTTGGCAGGCGCAGCACGCTTGTTCGATGGGTTTTACTTATGGCTTACGGCGCATTTGATGAGCTGTCGCAACAGTTGGTCGGACGACACGTCGAATTTGCCGACTGGCTAGCGGATCAAGCCGGAGTGTTGTGCGGACTCGGTTTTGTGATTCTGTTAGTCCGCACCCTTGGCTCAAGAACGATGCCGCATATCACAGGGCCACACGTCGAAGAACTGGCCTGACAGGGGAAGCGGACTTCAGAACAAAATGTCCGTTTCAACAAAATACGGTCGACGTTGTGTCGATCGTATTTTGTTGTGTGAAGTCTCGCAATTATCAACGGACATCCCACCACCAACGACGCGATGGCACTTCACGAGGCACCGACGATCCTAAAACCTCGTCGAGCTGAGTCGATTGTTTGCGGAGGTCGACATCCCGTACCACGGACATCAAATCCGCCCTGACACCGCCGGCGACTTGGACAACGATGTCTTTGCCTCGATAAGTACGGTGATTGACGACTGAGTCGATCTCTTTAGGAACGGCATATCGGGCCGGAATGTATTCGCCACTTGGTGCGAATGAGCCCAAGTTCCAATTCGCTTTTCGGTCGAGCTTTTCGTGATGAATCAACGCTGAGACGAGTGCCAAATCGAAAATATTTTGTGCGTCTGCGAACACCAGATCGCGAGCAGCAAGTTTTCCATAATTCGCAGTAAAAGTTTCGGCAAACAACCGATTGGTCGAACCTGACTGGCCGGTGGAGAGGTGTTTTCCATCCGTTGTCAGCATTTGGTTTTCAGACTGGCAGAGGACGGAAGAGCCTTGAATTTCAAATGCATTCTTGCTGGAACTGTGCGTCAAACCATCGTATTTCATCGTCAACCACCAGCGAAGAGCATCCACCGTCTGAGCGTTCTTCTGTTGAGCCACCGGGAGTAGGTCGAAGTAACTGGGGATGTCTTTTCCAAGATTCAGCTTGTCGATTCCGATAAGCTTCATCCGATAGTCCGCTTCGACGATCACGCGGGCGACTCGGCTGTCAGAGGGAACTCCCCAGATTTCGACATCTTGGCGGCCCAGTTTCTTCTGGAGTTCATTAACCCAGCCTTTGACAGCGGCCGGTTGCATCGACGTTGACTGAGCCACATAATCCGTCAAAGCCCGAATACCTGAATCTCGAGTATTGATCGAACAGCCAAAGTCCGCATCACCCCGAGCAAAAGTTCTCAAAACGGTGACTAAATCATCCAGCTGGAGAGTCGGGCGACCATTACTGATGGTTACGGGTTGCCCCTTGGCGTTGTACTGCCAGCCTTCGGCGGGCCCTGCGATAGCAAGATCGTTTGATTCGGGATGGACGAAGACATACCTGATTTGCGACAGCCCCGCGAGTTGAGCCATTGTCTCAGGGATCGGCTGCCCACCCTCAAGCCTTGCTGCCACAGCACGCTCCAGACGGCTCAACGAAACGATCCGCAGATCAGATGGGCGAGCGACATCGAGATTGATGTCTGCAGCCCTAGCAAACATCCCCAAAGACTCCAAAACACGTGACTGTTCTGCATTCGTGAGACAACGTAGCACTCCATCGGGAGCAACGCGCACACCGGTCTCAAAAGGCGACATCGAGCCGCCCACACCGTCACCCTCCGACCATGGTCCACTCGTATTTTGTTGAATCAAATCCATCAGAGAACTGAAATCGGCGCCACTGCCTCCTCCGAACGCTCCACGCCCGGACTGGCTGCCGTTCCCCGCTCCTTTGCCAAATAACCGAGTCGCTCGTCGCACAGTGGCTGTTGATGACCTCAAATCACCGGCCTCTAATTGTGCGGCAGCGATTTGGCTCAACAGTGCGGCTTTGTCGGTGGGATTCGTCTCCTCCGCAGCAAGATCCAAGACGAGCCCGAATTCACCCGCGTCCAGATGATCTTTGACCTGCTGCGTACGATCCGTCTTGGGTGGTGCCTCGGAGGCTGCGAACACTGCCGATAGAATAAAGACGCCGCTCAAGCCCGCGACACGACAAAGAGACAATGATCGGCTACACGACATGATGACACCCGATTTAATCTGATTAATCTGAACGCTGAAACATTGGAGGAACCCGCTCGAAAATTCCTCGGTAGAACTTAGAACGAGCCGCACGCAACACGGCGCCGGACACAGTAAGATCGTCCGTTGATGGTGCAACGTCAAGAAAAAACTGTGATTTTGCTGCTACTCGTAAACTCCGGCCGGCCATCGGCCAACTTTTCGCGCCAGCCGATAGGATGGCATTTTCGTGCCCTGTGGGCAGACTTTGCAACGCAAACCGAATCCGAAGAGTTTTCCTTAACGAATCCTTTGGCACAATGAGCGTAATCCGACGCCTCTCGTTCGAGTGTCGCAATTCTCAATCCGAAGCTGCGGCTTGTCTGGCGCGCGTCTCGTGTCCTGTGAAGATTCCGTCTTAAGAAAGACAATCCCGTGCCTGAGCTTCCTGAAGTTGAAACGATGGTCCGCGGAATTCGTCCATTCGTTGAAGGACGACGAGCCATTGACTTCAAGGGTTGTCCCACACATTGCCGTCCCATCAGTATTCTGCCGCCATGTGCCGACGTGTTTCACAAAATTCAAAATCAAGTGGTGACTACGGTGGGGCGAATGGGAAAGCGAATTGTCCTCGAATTTTCGAATCGTTTAAGTCTCGTGATCGAACCGCGGATGACGGGGTTAGTCTTGATGTCTCATCCTCCTGACACGACCCATTTACGATTTGAACTAAAGTTTTCGGGACGCCGTCAATTCAATTCTATTTGGTTTTGGGATCGACGCGGATTGGGGACAGTCCGGTTGTTTGATCCCGATCAACGTGAAAATGCACTCGGAAAAACCCGCCTCGGCCCGGATGCCCTGGAGATCACCGAAGCGCAATGGCGAGAACGACTGGGAAGGACTCGCCGCGCAATCAAAACAGCTTTGCTGGATCAGAAGCTCGTCGCCGGAATTGGAAATATCTATGCGAGTGAGATCTTGCACCGGGCACGCATCGACCCGCAACGCTGTGCCGACTCGTTGAACTCGAATGAACTGAAACGACTCGCCGTGGCTGTCCGCTCGGTTCTGGAACTGGCGATTGAATTGGAGGGTTCAACACTGGGGGACGGCACGTACCGCAACGCATTGAACAAACCCGGCCAATATCAAAATGAACACCGAGTCTACATGCGGGACGGCGAGCAATGCACGACATGCAATCGCGCGACGATACTACGCATGGTCCAGACGCAGCGATCAACGTTTCATTGTTCTTATTGCCAAAAGTGATCCGGATGGCTCATTGAATAAAGTCCTGGACTTGCCGTCTGACCGACATTTCTCAAGAGACACGTAACGCTGTTGGACTCAGAACTTGTGCCCCGGCTGCGGACCGGCGTTTGTTCGAGTCAAGATTTCTGGTCCGGATTCCGTGATCAGAATGGTGTGCTCGAATTGAGCTGACAGAGACAGGTCCATGGTCCTGACTGTCCACCGGTCTCGATTGTCGAGCATGGTACGCCATGTCCCCACATTAATCATCGGCTCAACCGTAAAACACATTCCGGGTTCGAAGACCACATTGGAGGCTCCGTTTGGAGGCACATAATGGGGAACACCCGGTTCCTGGTGAAAATTACGCCCGAGACCGTGACCTTGATACTCTTGCACCACGGAATAACCCTGCATTCTCGCGAATCGTTCAATCGCACGGCCGATATCAGTCAACCGGCCGTGCACATGAATGGCTTCGAGACCAAGATGTATCGATTCAAACGTCGCTTGAACCAGTTTGCGAGCCTCGTTTGATACTTGACCAATTAAAAATGTCTCCGATGAATCTCCGTGCCAACCATTGACAATTGTGGTCAGATCCAAGTTAACGATGTCACCTTCTCGGAGCGCTATTCGATTGGGGATGCCATGACAAACCACTTCATTGACGCTGGTACAAATGCTGTTCGGATAGTTTTTATAACCTAGGCACGCCGGCGTGTGACCGTGGTCCATCGTATATTCGTAGGCCATTCGATCGAGTTCGATGGTCGCCACACCCGCTTTGACGAATGCGCGTAAGGCATCCATCAACTGTGCGTTAAATCGACCAGCCGCACGCAACCCTTCCTGTTCCTCCGCATTGTGCAAAGGAATTTTCGTTTTTTCTTTGGCCCTGTGAGCCACTCCCGGCACGATTTTCAATACAAAGCCCTCTTAATAACGCTTCGATTTCCGTGTCTAAACAGCGATCGAAGGGTTTATATCGACAAGACATCCGGTCGGGGGATCGTTGTAGTCCCCGACGTATTTCTTCCAAATAAGTGAACTGCCGAACTGTGCTCCAGTGTCGTCTCGGGATAAACATTTCGCAAGTGAAAACTAGTGCCACGCGTTGCACACTGCCCTACCGTGGATCGGCAATACCTGCCGAATCCATCGGATTTAGAAAATTCAATCTAAATTTCTTAAGCAGGAAAGTCGGCGTAGCCGATACAAACTGTGGACAGATCTGTATCAGATCGTTTTCGCTTGAGGGTTGGTACATCTTTCATGATGGAGACTGCTCCTTGTCTCCCCCTTATTGTCACTCTCAGACGTTTGCCACTTCGCGACTCTTGTTGCTTGGAGCGATCGTTCATGGCGTTTGCGCGGGCGCCGGCTGCAGCAATACTCGGCAGTCGATGACGCAATTCATTCCGTCCGTACCCAATACGTTATGGAACGCCAATCGCGACGTAAAAAGTGAGGATATTTCAGACATCAAACCGTCCGTAAAGGCGAACGTGGCCGCGATAGAGGAACCATCCGAATCAAAAAGCGATCTTGCTTCGGGGTCAGCATCGGTCACCCTCGAGAATCGGAGCGGCGACCCAAACGCACGGCCATCGTTCAGAAAAGAGCCAAGGACCGCTCGCACTGGTGTCCATGTTTCTTCGTTTTCCCCGGATCACGAAGGCAATCTGACACATCATGAATCCGCCAAATCCGCTTTGCCTAGCCAATCCGTGCCCGATGCTGAACAGGACCAAATTGAGCGATTGAAAGCGGCGCTTGCGAAAGATGCCCATCGCGATACTGATCCCGATCGAATTGTTGGCGGCGTCAACAACGACGCTCGAGTTCGCGTCGACTCTTTGTTGAGCCGGGCAAAACGATTATTTGATGGCGGTCAGTTGAATGATGCTCGCCAGAAAGCACAACAAGCCCAAATGGTAGGTGAATTGGCTCGACTCGATTTTTCCCCGAACGAAGAGCGGCCGATCGATCTGGTTCATCAGATCGAGGATCATTTGGCGACACAGCGAAATCCTTTGGATCCGGCGGAAACCGATCCGGTCACGGGCGATGTTGTCGAACCGGTTGAAGCCGATTTCTCTGATCAAATCGTCACGCCAGCAAACGAACAAACGCGGGAAAAAGGTGATACCGTATCCAGTCGCTCGTGGTTGCGTGAACGAAGCATCGGTACTGTTTTTCGTCGTGGGCTAAAAAACACCTCTCCAGAAACAAATACGGGCACTCCAAACGCAGAGACGACAGACGGTCAAGCCTTACTTCCGATCGAGTTGAGCAAGGATACCGATTCGACAGAAGCGATCGTCAACGCCAATCGCGGCGTAACATTAACTGTTAACAGGAAAAAATTCACAACGGAGCCTATCCAAAAACAGGGGACTCTGTTGGGCGTTCGCTCTCGTTCTCGGAAATCCGACGAATCAGATCCTTCGAGTATTGATTCCAAGGCATCCGTCGCCGATCCTTTCGAGGAAAACCGTACTGAAGCGGCGAGCGAAGAAATTCGAGACTTGCTTGACTGGAGTGCGGCGTCTCCGCTCAAAAACGACTCGCAATTGACGGCTAACGAAATTGCAACGGATGGCCCATCGTTTGAGGATGTTCGACCGGTTTCTCGGCCTCGCAGTATGGACAGAGGAGTGGGATCGCTTAGCCCCGTTCGCCAAAGAAACGCAGCCGGAACCGCTTCTTATTCGCGTTCTGTGATTGGCGCCGCTGCGATCATTGTCTGCAGCATGCTCGCATTAGCCTGTTATATCCGTGGAGCCACATAGTGTGTCGGTCCTCTTGTGCAATTCCGGTCGCCGTCCTTCTCCACCAAGGAGGAAAAGACCATGCCGATTCGGAAGACGATCTCTTCTGGCTGACGCAGAACGGACCACGCTGATGCGTCTGAGAACGCGTTGGCCTCAATGAAAAAGGCTGGATCCTCGAGCGATATCAACTTCATCAAGAGAAAACTTAAAAACGGTGAGCGATCCCTTCAAGCGATACTGTGACGAAATCTGTCCGTGTCGCGATTTCGCAACGTGTGGGACCTGACTGCTACAAACCGAGTAGGGGAGATCCCGGCCATTGACGATTGTCTGGAAATCGATACGACACCAGCACATTCGTGACATAGAGTTTTAGCAACCAATTGATATTGTCTTGTCACCTGCCTTGAACTCGGAGTTGCTATCCATGTCAAACAATCCTTGGAGTCGCCCTACCGTTCATGATTTGCGTGTTGTCCTCAAAGGCATCGACAAATTCGACGGCACCGACCTGAGAGTTCAAGAACGGATGGAATTGACTGTCCCTGCGGAAATTGTAACGCAACGCGGAAACTCCATTCCCGCCATTACGCGAGAACTCAACCATTTGGGAATCGGCCTGCTACACCGTGGCTCAATTTCATTGGAGGAAGTGGCCGTAAAGATTGCGACAGAGTTGCAAGAATATTCCTATCCGGTCTTCATCGAATGGTGCGTCCCCTGTGAAAATGGAATGTTCCTGAGCGGCGGAAGATTTATGAGCCAGCCAGATTCCTGAACCGCCATCGAACACACAAATCCACCGTCTCGGCCTTTGCTTTCGACCAAACCCAGAAGAACAGACCTTCGGTTTACTTCTTATCCAGTTGAGGGCACGATCGCTTCCCAGAGATCGAGGATCGCGAGGTATGACTTCGCGGTCGACCCTGCCGTACCGCAGGAGCGTCTGCGTGTCAGACAAGGCTTTAATTCGGGCTCTCTCAAACACGCTTCGATTTTACGGAGGGGCCGAATTTTCCGGAAAATTTCCCCCGTAAAGAGCGATGAAGTCATCTCGTCCTTGCCGCCGGTTTCGATTCATCCGGTGTCGTGTTTTTCGATGTCGCCGCCGTTCATTCTAGGCCACAAAGGGTATCGGATCAGGATGATTTCAAGGCCCAATTCTTCGGCCCTCAAAACAGATCGTGTTCGGGGCGACATTGACAGATCCATTCCGCATCTGATGCTTGTTCCACGACCACGGACGTTGTCTACTATCCATGAGATTATTGAAAACAAACGCCCCGAAAAATAGCCGATAAAAAGTTCCGAAACCTTTCGATCAACTTTGTGTCACCGACAGTCGTGCAACGGGCGATTGAAACCAAACTTCCTCTGGCCATCGATAAACCGACGGCGGATGTCGGGTTCCTTTCGAGTTGGACATGATGACGAAGCCATTGACGCTCCTTAACGTTTTGAAGCTTATGGCAATCGCGGTGACCTTGTACCCCAACCTGATCGGGGCGGAAGAACGTCTCTCGGAACAGCCATTGGCGAATGATTTGGAATTTTTTGAGGGAAAAGTTCGTCCGCTTCTGATTGCGAGATGTCGCGAATGTCATGGCGAAGAAAAGCCCCAGAGCAATCTCCGATTGGATTCCAGAGAAGCGATCTTGGAGGGAGGTGAAAGCGGTCCTGCAGCGGTGGCGGGAAAACCAAACGAATCTCTGTTGATCGACGTTCTCCAGTATCGAGGCAACATCCAAATGCCTCCCAAGGCCAAGCTTCCCGAAGCCGAAATCGCGATTTTTACGGAGTGGGTTCGCCGAGGAATGCCTTGGCCTGAATCTTCCCGCCTCATGGCTAGCAAGGTCGGTTCAAAATCCGGAAGCACGGGATTCACTGACGAACAAAAAGCATTCTGGGCCTTTCAACAAATTCAACCGGTAACATTGCCAAACGTCGTTCAGGAGGACTGGCTTCGATCTCCGCTCGACAGATTTGTCTTGGCAGGTCTCGAAAGCAGGATGATGCGGCCCGCGCCTGCCGCCGATAAGCGAACGTTCATTCGGCGGTTAACGCTCGATTTGATCGGCCTGCCACCGACACGGGATGAGGTCGCTGATTTTTTGGCTGATACGACTCCCGACACCGTGGAACGGGTGATCGCTTGCTCGCATCTCCTCGCTATGGAGAGCGATGGGCAAGGCATTGGCTTGATGTTGCGAGGTACGCGGATTCCAATGGTCTCGATGAAAACTTGGCGTATGGGAATGCATTTCGATACCGAGACTATGTGATACGCGTCTTTCAAAATGACACGCCCTACGACCAATTCTTGACAGAGCAAATTGCCGGAGACCTACTGGAATTACGCTCCCCAGTGACGACGGATTCCAGCAACAGCGTCGCGGCCCCTCCGAATCCGTGGATTGCCGAGAATTCGTTTGACCGATTGACCGCAACGGGGTTTCTCAGCCTTGGAGCAAAGATGCTGGCGGAAGATGATCCCGTCAAAATGCAAATGGATATTATTGACGAGCAGATCGACACGTTGGCTCGTTCGGTCATGGGACTGACTCTGGGTTGTGCTCGATGCCACGACCACAAGTTCGATCCCATTTCCATTGAAGATTACTATTCACTCGCAGGAATTTTCAAAAGCACGACGACCATGGAAAACTTTAGCGTGGTCGCGAAATGGCAAGAGCGTCCCTTGGCGACGGCTGATCAGATCCACAGCCGCGATGAACTCCGACAGGGGGCCAACGAACAAAAAAAATTGCTCGAACAATTCCTGGCCTCGTCTACGGATGAGGTACTGAATCCCGCTCGAGCCCTTGTCGGTTCCTACCTGTTGGCTGCGACATTTGAGCAGCAACGATCGATCAGACTCCAAAACGCCCAACCGCGGGGGGCGTTTGGCATTGTCCAGCCGCCGCCAGCCGCGATACTCATCGAAGCGGAAGACTATGCTCGCGGAAACGTTTCCAAGGATCGAACGACATACGGAGCAGACATTGGAGTTCTGGTCGATCGTGGCGAGGCTCCGAACTTCGCCGAATACGATCTCGATTTGGACTCGGCTGCCGTTTATCAAATGGAACTGCGGTACGCCGCAAAGGAATCGCGACAGGTTAAGATTTTTCTGAATGGTCAATTGATCCGAATTGATGGTGCATCAAAAGTCACCGGCGCGTGGACCCCCGATGGGCAGGAATGGTTTGTCGAAGCCATTGTGGGATTAAGAGTCGGGCGAAACGTCATTCGTCTCGAGCAACCAAAAGCGTTTCCGCACATCGACAAGTTGTTACTGACACGAGAAGACGAGTCGGCAAACACCCGCTTGGCCGGTTTGACAGTACAACACACAGCCGCCGCCCAAGCGATCGCTACGGCGACCGTTATTCCGTCCGTCGTACAGCAATGGATAAAATATCTAGACCAGACAAAGGACGAGCCCGCGTCACTCTTGACTGCATGGCATCAATTCGTCGCCAGCAAGCAATTGACCGTTGAGATTTGCAACACAACCAATGGCGTGGGGCGATTACTCGGCGACAGTCAACCGGCTTCGCTGATCGAGTTGGCCATTCGCTATCAGGCCTTGTTTGATGACTCTGTTTCGGCATGGAACACACTCACCAGCCGCGAAGAGGGGCATCGAGCTAAGGCACTGGAAGACCCCCTCGAAGAACGTTCTCGACGGATTCTCATCGACCCTCAGGGACCGTTTGGGACACCTGTTGATATCGAATCCCTTTTTTCGGATCAAGTCCGGAAGTCACTCGCCGACGGACGTGCCGAACTAACAAGGCGGAACGGAAGTATTCCGAATTTTCCCGAAGTGATGTCCGTTTCCGATGCCACGCCAGAAAATCTAAGAATTCATTTACGAGGAAGCCATCGGACCTTGGGCAAAGAGGTACCGCGGCGGTTTCCCCAAATTATTGCTGGAGAGAATCAGAACCCACTGACACAGGGAAGCGGACGCTTGGAATTGGCAGAGTGGTTAACTTCTGCGTCGCACCCACTCACGGCTCGAGTCATGGCAAATCGAGTTTGGTTGTGGCACTTCGGGCAGGGATTGGTCCGTTCGCCTGATAATTTTGGTTCGCTGGGTGAACGTGCTTCACATCCAGAACTTCTCGACTGGATTGCCTGCGAATTTCGGGGAGGAAACGTTCGCTCGCCAAGAACATGGGGACTGAAGAGTTTTCATCGAAAACTCATTTCGTCTGCGACCTACCGCATGAGCACACAGCACAACGATGTCTACGCGGAGTCAGACCCAGAAAATCGATTGATGTGGCGTTTTCATCGTCGGAGGATGGAAGTCGAGGTCCTCCGCGACTCAATTCTCGCGGTCAGTGGTGCAATCGACGAAACTCCGGGCGGGACGTCGCTCACAACACCGAATCGAAACTATGTCACGAGCACTGCCAGTATCAACCCGGCTGTCTACAGCAGCCAACGACGGTCGGTTTATCTTCCGGTCGTCCGCAGCGCACTCTACGAATTTTTTTCGGCTTTCGATTTTGCCGATCCGAGCACGATGAATGGCCAAAGAGACCATACGACAGTGGCTCCCCAAGCGTTGTTCATGATGAATAGCGAATTCGTCTTAAGACAATGCCAAACACTCTACGAGCAACGACTGGCGACAAGCCCTTCCTCCACTTCTGAACGAATCACGACCCTTTATGAACTTGCGTACAGTCGACCGCCAACGGCTTCTGAAATTTCTCGGGCGAGTGATTACCTCGCTCACTTTCGAGCGGTCACTTCACAACTCCTTTGGAATCCGAATGAGGTCGATTCCAAGGCATGGGTCAGCCTCTGCCGTGCGGTTCTGGCAGCCAATGAATTTTTGTACATCGAGTGAACCCACGTCTTCAGCGGACGGCGTTCAGCATGTCGCGAAAGAAGAGTGAAATCATGTTTTGCAATCAACTCTCCTCGGTGGTTTCTCGCCGAGAAATGCTCCAAGTCAGTGCGGCGGGATTCGGCGGCCTAGCCCTCGCAGGGTTGGCGAACGAAGAAGCGAAGGCCGATACCGCCAAATCATCGGCGGCCGATCCTCTGTCGCTGAAAGAAACGCATTTCCCCGCAAAAGCCAAAAGGGTCATTTTTCTGTTCATGCATGGTGGGCCTTCACAGGTCGATACATTTGATTATAAGCCTCTACTAGAACGCGATCACGGAAAGCCCTTGCCGTTTGACAAGCCCCTGATTTTTTCCTCTCCGACCGGCAACTTACTCAAATCTCCGTGGGCGTTTCAGCAATACGGACAGAGCGGTGCCTGGGTGAGTGACCTGTTCCCTCACGTCGCACAATGCGTTGATGACCTGTGCATTATCAACGGAATGCACGGATCAAACTCGAGGCACGGTGGTGCACTTTTAGAGCTTCACACAGGGAGTGACACTTTCGTCAGACCGAGTATGGGTTCGTGGATCACTTACGGACTAGGGACCGAAAACCAAGATCTGCCGGGTTTCATTACGATGTGTCCCACGCTGTCTCACGGCGGAGTGAACGCATTCAGTTCCGCGTTTCTACCCGCCGTGTATTCGGGAACGCCGCTCGGAAACGCCAGCATTCCCTCCGATCAAGCGAGGATCCCGTTTATCGACAACGCGGAAAAGCAGCCTCGCCAACTCCAGCGACTGGAACTCGACCTATTACGCCAGATGAATAGAGAGCGATTGGCGATGGGACCGGACAGCGTACTCGAAAGCCGTATTGAATCGTTCGAATTAGCATTTCGTCTTCAGACAACGGCACCACAACTTCAGGACATCAGCGACGAAACGGAAGCCACCCAGAAGCGTTATGGACTCGACAAGCTGACAACGAAGAACTTTGGCCGGCAATGTCTTATGGCACGCCGATTCATCGAGCGTGGTGTTCGATTCGTGCAGTGTACGCACAGCTATAAATGGGATCAGCATACGGCGCTGAAAGCTGACCACTCTCGAAATGCACTGGAAGTTGATCAACCAATCGCAGCGCTTCTGACGGACCTTAAGGAAAGAGGATTGCTAAATGAGACGCTGCTTTTGTGGGGAGGAGAGTTCGGAAGAACTCCGGTTGCGCAGGGCGACGACGGCCGTGACCACAATCCTCAGGGGTATACAATGTGGTTGGCGGGTGCCGGGGTGAAGTCAGGAATTCGATACGGTAAAACGGACGATTACGGCTATTTCGCCGTCGAGAATAAAGTCCATTTGCATGATCTTCATGCAACCCTGCTGCATCTCATGGGACTCGATCACCATCGATTAACGTTCCCGTACGCGGGTCGAGATTTTCGATTGACCGACGTTCATGGCGAGGTTGTTCAGGGAATCCTCTCCTAATGCGGATAAGAATTTCAGGCCACCACGCTTAGCCATCGATGAATCGAATCCCAAGCATCGAAATGAAGACTTCAGCGGTGGCCGGTCTGTCTGTCCACGGACTGATCCCTTGAGGCTATTTTATGCAAACAATTCCGAAATCGGTGTGGGATCGCTGACAAGATGTGTGGGTCGTCCTTGGGGGGTATAAAGGACTTTATCCGGGAGAATGCCAAGTTTCTTGTAGACGCTCGAAACGAAATTCTCTGGCGACAGAACTCGATCTACGGCATTATAGCCAGCGCGATCGGTAGCTCCGATGATTTGACCACCAGGAATTTGAGCTCCAGCCAGCATGACGCTCATGGACTGCGACCAGTGATCTCGTCCGGCATCGACATTGACCTTCGGTGTGCGGCCAAACTCACCCAAAAGTAGCACCAGGGTGCTATCGAGTAGACCGCGTTCGTTCAGATCCTCGATCAGTGTTGCCACCGTGTTGTCGATCTGAGGGAGACGTTCATTCAATGCTTTAAAAATCTGGCCGTGATGATCCCAACCACCCTCATTCAACGTAATGAAGGGGACGCCCGCTTCGACAAGCCTTCGCGCCAGCAGCGCACGTTGACCGAAGGTGTTTCGACCATAACGATCTCGAACCGTATCCGGCTCCTTGTTCAGCGCAAACGCCGCCTGCGCCTGCTGACTTTGCATCAGGTGTTTGCTTTGCTCATGGTACTCGTCGAGTACCCGCACCGGATCAGCCGCAGCGGCAGCATTGATCCGCTGCAATCGATCGACGCGAGAACGAATATTTTCCCGCCGGACAAATCGCTCGTCCGTGATGCCGCTAGGTAGGGCCACGTCGCGCACGCGAAAAGACGACTGGTTGGGATCGTCCGGAACAACAAACGGTGCGTATTGGGCACCGAGAAAACTGGGGCCACCTGAGCGTGTCATCGACGGAATCGAGAAATAGGCGGGCAATCCATCCTTATTACCACGCGTATGAGCCGTGACGGAACCGAGTGACGGATGGAAACTGACATAGGCGCCACAACCGACCGGTACTCGTGGAGGAGCACCGGTGATCATGTAGTGGTTTCCGCCACCGTGAATGGTTTGGTTATGACAAATCGATCTCACCACAGCCAACTTGTCGGCGATACTCGCCAACCGGGTCAGATGCTGGGAAAAAAAGATGCCGGTGACCTTGGTCGAAATCGGATCGAATTCGCCACGCACTTCCCTTGGCGCGAGCGGCTTAGGATCAAACGTTTCATAGTGGGACGGCCCCCCGTCCAACCAAATCAGAATACAGCTCTTCGCCTCCATCTTCGGAGCCGCTCCTGAGTCAGCAGCCAACGCTCTGCGGAGCAGTCCTTGCGCCATTCCCATACCCATGAAGCCATTCAAACCTAGCTGAATAACATTACGACGGGTGATGCCATTGCAGTTCCGATAAATTGTCATGGTTGATCTCCAAAAGCGTAAACCAAGAAAGACTCAAAAAACGTCGATGATCCAAGCAACGTGGATCCAAGCGATTCGGTTTTGAGAATTCTGCGGCTTTAATTCCTCAGTCTTTAAACACAAACTCCGGCGTGTTGATCAGGGCCCACATTAGGTCTTCAATCGCTTGCCGACGGCTGGTATCAGGTTCTTGAAAGAGGCCGACTCCTAGTTGCAGTTCTTCCGGGTTGGGGCGACAGGCATACAGCCCGAGGTAAACGTCTTCAACAATCTGTTCGGGAGTCTTTTCGGATTTCGCCAACTCTTCTGCGCGGCTGCCGTCGCTGGTCAGTTTCTTGGCGAGAGTGTTTGAATTCATTAAGTGAAGTGATTGGACGATGGTGGTGTCCGCCGTACGCTCACACGGGGGGTCTTGATTCGGGTCTTGCCGGCCGAACGCGTCCAGAAACAAGGAATCGATCCGTGTAGTCCACAGTTCCTTCGCACGAGATCCCGCCGGCATCGCATCGAATGTTTCGCCCACTCCTGTCGCAAGACAGACGGTATCCAGTAGCACTTCCGCTCGTAACCGCTGTCGATAGTGTCGGGAGAAGTTACGGTGATCGATGGCATTGTGTTCGTTACAAAGGGAGCTCAGTCCATAGACGTAACTGCTGGCAATACGACGGACTAGTTTTTTGATGTCGTAGCCTTGCAAACGGAAGTCGTCTCCTAATGCTTCAAGTAATGCCGCATTGGAAGGGGGGTTGGTCATTCTCAGATCATCAACAGGATCAACGAGGCCACGGCCCATCAGGTCGGCCCAGACTCGATTTGCCATGACCTGTCCGAAGAACGAATTCTCCTCCGAAGTGATCCAATCCGCGAGGCTCTCACGAGGATCTTTGGTCCCGTCTAACGCAGGGGCCTTGCCGAAAAGTGGTTTGGGTGTCATCGTCGCCTGTGTGAGCGGATGCTTCACCTCACCCCCTTCCATCCTCGTAAAAATGAACTCCTCATGCGGAGAGATGGGAGCCGAAATACCGTCTCCTTTGCGAGCGATCTTCGCAAAATATGCTGCAAACGAGTAGAACTCGGTCTGTCCATAAACCTCGAACGGATGATGATGACACCGAGCACATTCCAGTCGCACGCCTAGAAACAGCTGGCTAACAATTGTCGTCACGTCTTCCGGCGTACGCCGGTCGCGGAACATGACGACATTGCCGTTACGGAAACTGCTGCCCTGTGCGGTAATCAGCTCGCGAACGAACTGGTCGTAAGGCTTGTTCTTTCGGAATGCGTCTCGGATCCACGTGTCATAGGCTAACGTGCCTTTAATGCCGACGTGATACGGATTCGGACGAAGAAGGTCAGTCCATTTATTGGCCCAGTGCTCCGCGTATTCGGGGTTGGCCAGTAACCGATCAACGAGGGCTTCTCGCCACTGTTGTCTGGCCGCGCCGACTCTTGAACGTCGTTCTTCGTCCGCCTCACGGCCCCTGACAGGAAGAACCAGGTTCGATTCCTTGTGAGAAACCTGATCGTTTGTCGACCGACTTTCAGAGGGACAACCATCCAAAAATTGTCGGGCCTCATCGGATGTGGGACCGCGGCCGATGATATCGAGATACACACGACGCAAGAACGTGTGATCGGCACAGGGGTCTGAAGGGGTCAGATTCAGGGTCTGCAGCTTAGCCCAGACATGCCCGTCGATGAAGTTATACTGAGGAAGTGCGGTGTAAAACTCACCGGCGATGGAATCGGAATCCGGGACAGCCAATGTGCAAACGGAGATTTGCCCCAGATACCGAGCCATCACAGCCGTGTCCCCAACGAGCGTTCCCGCGGACAGCAATCCGTTCTGAGTCACACTCACCAAGGCCGGTTCGTTGGAGAGATACGCCGACATTCGAGTCACGTCACGCGTTGAGCCATCGCTGAATTTAGCAGTCACTCGCAACTGCTGTTTTGATAGTTTCGTCAAAACACGCTCTGACGGCTCGACAGAAATTCCCATCAATGTCACGGTTTTTTTTTCTCGGCGTGACATGCCGGCAGTGATCCAATCCAAAAGAATCTGGTACTCAGATGATCCACGCTCAATCCGCTTTCCTCCCCCGTGAGGCAGTTGAGCAGTCGGCTTCAATAGCAACAGACTTTCCTCGGCCGCGCCAGAGAAGTGACGCCGACCTCGCGAATCTTTCACCAGAGAATCGTAATCAAAGTCGGAATCGAAGCCGAGAAGACTCAGCTGAAATCCGTTCTGTCCTCGCTGCTTCCCGTGACATGCTCCGGAATTGCACGAAAACCGGCTGAGCACCGCCTGTACGTCACACTCAAAGTCAACGGGATCTGCAACGGACACGCGTTCGACGACAACGGGAATAGTCGTCTTTTCACCTTGAAATTCGATGAGTAATACCGCATGACCATCGGCCAGCGGATCAACGAATCCCGAGGAATCAACGTCGATGACCCCGGTCGGCGTCACGGTGTAATTTGCGTCCCTTGTGACGTCAAACAATCCAGACGTCACAAGAATCTGACTCGCGGATAGACGACCGCTCAGATGGATCACTTGCGGCGAGACAATCAATTCGCCGACGCATTCCTGAGAATCGACGATAACAGAGATGATGGTGATTAGAAACAGATGCGTCAGTAAAAAACGGCCTGTTTTCATGTTATGGATTCTGAGGAAGGCGTAGAAGGCAGCAGCAACGAGGCAAGCTAACGGAAATAATTATACCTCATCACCTGCGGCGGCGGCAAGTTGTCATATCTTAATGTTTTCTGTCAGGGATGCTCCGGCCTGATCCGTCTCCCGACCGTACCTCGCCCTTCAAACATCGGACTCTTTCGAAGGATACGATGGGCGACCGTGACAATCGGGAGCCGTTCGATGACGCTAGTTCCGGCTCTGTCCACCATCCATCGCTGTCACAATGGCAGAAGATCCACGCCGTTGTTGTCGAATTGGGTCGGCACATTTTTCAGTGAGGAAGCAATCATTTCTGGATTGAACGGAAATTAAGCTCGAATGAATCCACGGGATACAGACATTTTCGATATTTAACGTGACGGTTGTTGTTGCTACCTTGGTAGCAAGTCCGGCGGTACGACCTTTGCAATTGAGGACATCGCAGCGGGGAGACTTCCGACAATGATCACCGCTATTACAACCGTTTTTTTCGAGGGTTATCTCATGGCCGTCTTTCGCTGGGGACCAACTTTTAATCCTCTTCGGGATTTGGAACGAGAAGTGGATCGGCTCTTAGCTGGCGTTTCCATTTCATTTCAGGGGGTTCGCCTTGGAAGACAGTACCCGCCGGTCAACCTCTATGACGTTGAAGACGAACTGTTATTGACGGCAGAATTGCCGGGAACTCGTCCGGAGGACTTGGAAGTTCTTGTCTCCGAAGGTGTGTTGACATTGAAGGGAAAACGTTTCGGGGCGGAAGGGGTGATGGATGATTCTTATCGGCGGCAGGAGCGGCCTCGCGGACCTTGGCAACGATCGCTGCCACTTCCGGGGCCGATCCAAGAAGACAAGTTGAGTGCGGAATTTACGAACGGTGTTTTGCGAGTTCGACTTCCGAAGTCTCCCGCCACGATACCAAGGCAGATCCAAGTCTCCGATGGAAGTTCCCCGGTCATTGTTTGATGTCAAAACACGTGGTACGCCATATTTTCGAATGGCGAGGAGACAGGCATGTCCCATGAAATCGTGAAGGCAGGTGCCACTTCCACGAGCCAAGACCAAGATTCGGCGAATGACCCGGTTGTCTTTACGCCACCCATCGACATCTTTGAAACGCAAACAGGTTTGGTGTTGATGGCCGACCTGCCAGGAGTAACACTAGATTCTCTGGAACTTCAGGTCCAAGACAACAAGCTGACACTGTACGGCCGTGTGACACACGACATCCCCACGAACGCGAGGCTGATTCACCAAGAGTATGCTCTCGGCCACTTCCTGCGATCATTTATTCTCAGCGATGAAGTCGATCATCAGCATGTGACTGCAAAATTGAATCAGGGTGTGCTCGAAATCGTTCTGCCTCGTGTGCCGAAGGCTGAACCGAGACGCATTCAAGTCACCTCCAGTTAATTCTCAAGACGAGGCTCAACCGTCTTCACGATTCGAAACTCCAATCGTCCCGAATCAGCCGAAACCATCTCGCCCCTTTCATTAACTCCGATCCGCAGGGGGCGACCAAATTTTGCGATTGTGTCGGCGGAACGCCGAACGACAAAGGTCACCCATCCGGAACCTGCAGGCTGACGCAGGATGCTACTTGTAAAAAAATCACGTGTGGAAGAACACCGCTCCTGCTGAATTCTCGCACTACGCACACGATGTTCTTTACGTCAACCTCTGGGCGGGAGCCTCTGCCCCATTTTTTCACACGGCATGAAGTCGTGATCAGAGGCCACCTGTCCATTTCCAATGCACAGCAATAACGTCCCCAGAGACGCCGCGAATGCGGCAACCGCGAGACAGACGAAGGGCAGATGCTGATGAGATTCGACCCCGATGCCAAGCCCTTTCAGTTCCTCCGTAAAACTCGACAACGACAGCAGAAAACCATTGTGCACGACATGCAGCAGCATTCCCGGCCAAATGCTTCCGGATCGGACACAAATCGCAGCAAGAGTCAATCCGAGGAAACATGTCGGAAAGAAACGTTCTGAAAACAATGACTGCTGAACGATGACATGAAACAAACCAAACAAACCGCCGGAACAGGCGACGGCCAGCGGTATCGACATTTTTGTGCGACAGGAAGACAGGAGGAACCCGCGAAAGAACAGTTCTTCACAAATGCCGGGAATAACAGCAAGGCACAGGAGTTTCATCCACAATCCCACCGAGTCCAGTTGCGTCTTAAAGGGGGCAAAAAGTTTTTCGAGCATTTCGAGGCGTTCCGTGGAGAGCATCAGCACTTGCATCTCATACGCGAAAGGCCAGAGGGAGAGACCGAGGATGGCACAGGCGACCACGTTCCGAAAGGAGGCCCTGCGTAACGACAGTCCCGCCGTCCATGAGACCCCTGTGCTCCAAGTCAGCGTCAGTGGAAGAATGGCGAACAGCAGCACCGTGATCATCGCATTAGCGGTTAATCTTCCGCCAATCGACAGCGACTCCCATCGTGCAGGAATGCTGCTCAAAATAAGAAACGAAGGGAACAGGACCGCCAGCCCGAACAGAGCCTCACCCAACGATGGCGACGAGCGTGGCTGATCCGGCCGCCGAAACAGGTCTGCCCAACCGCCATCGCTCCCGTACAGCACGGCATCTGTTCCGAAAATTCTCGCGGCCGCAGCAAGGGCCACCGCAGCGTAAAGAACGGTTGAAAACAGCGTTGCCACGGCCCAGATCGGCACCACTCGCTCATCGAAGACATCGCGGGCGAGAAGCACAATGTTGACTAAGGGCGTGACGGCATAAGTCGCGTTAAACTCAATCCCCGGAAGCAGACATAAGACTCCGGGAGCAAGCGAGACGAGCATGACGGGAATCAGGTAAGCCTGTGCCTCTTTGAAACTGCGTGCGAAGCTCGTTAAGACCAGAATGATCGCCGAGAAAAATGCCGCGAAGACGCACAGAAGTCCCAGCGTTGAAACGATGACTGAAAGGGTGATCCCACCCGCCCCAAACAGAAGACCCTCTAATCCACTGGCGTAGGAGGTCACCACCATCGACAACAGATTTGCCAAGGCGGTCAACATCGCCACGCACAAGACAGCTAGATATTTTGCAAACAAGAGTTCGTGCCTAGGAACCGGTGCGGCGACGAGCGCCTCGAGCGTCCCGCGTTCGCGTTCTCCGGCCGTCAGGTCAATCGCAGGATAAACGGCACCCGTGACGGTCATCAGAATCAGGATCAGCGGAACCAAAGTCGCCAATGAAAACGGGGAGTCACCGGGACCGGTTTGCTTCGGCAGGGGGATCGATTTGACAAAGAATGGGGATTGCGGTTTCGTGATATCTCGCGAGAAGACCTCGCCGGCGTGTGCCTCGTTCACCGCTCGAAAGCGTTCCTCGACAAAACTCCGAACGGAGCGACTATGGATAGAGTCCGGCCGGTAAACGACTTCACACGTCAGCGACATCTCCTCCGCCTGACGAACCAAACGAACGCCCACATCGCTCGTCCGATCTTGGACCAACTGTGTGACATCGGCCACAACGTCTGGATTTTCGGGCGCCAGCAATTGAATCAACGGGTCCTCGAGAGTGCCGGCTGGCGGCACGCCTGGATCGAATGTCCCCGTTTCCCGAATGCCAACAAAACGGTGGCCTATTCTAAACAGTTTTTGAAAGTCGACTTGGTCGGATTGTCGTTCCAGGGCGATGCGATATTCAACTTTTGATTGAGACTGCAGTTGGGAAACGAGCAGCTTTTGCATCGTCACTCCCAACAGCGGATAGATCAGTAGCGGCATGCCAATCAGCGTAATGATCGTCCGCCGATCACGCAGTGTTTCCCGCAGTTCTTTCGATGTCATTCTCCACCAACGTGGCGACCGCCAACCGAACAACGATAAACCGCGATTGTCATTCGACATGTGGCAACACCTCCGGCACGGCACGAGATTCTGGGGGCGGCGTACTGAGTAATTGAAGAAACATGTCATACAAAGTTGTCTGACCGGTGATTTGTTGCAGACTGGGAAACGTTCCCTCGTGACGCAATTCGCCGTAATGCAACAACCCCATCCGATCACAGACGTGAGAAGCCTCATCCAAACGGTGCGTGGAGATCACAATCGCCTTCCCCAGTGACCGTAGTTGCTCGATGTACTGAAAAACGATGTGCGTTCCGACGACGTCAAGACCGCGTGTCGGTTCATCAAGCAGCATCACGGGGGGATCATGAATCAAGGCCCGCGCCAATGTCACCCGCTGCTTTTGTCCGGTACTCAGCGTCGCACATCGCTGATCAAGAAATCGGCTGAGATCCAGCAGTTTGGAAATTTCTGACAGCCGCTTTGCCGCCTTTTGCGGATCGACTCCATAAAGGTCTGCGAAGAAGAACAACATCTCGCGTGGAGTGAGCCACTGGTACAAACCGGCGCTAGCCGAGACCAGTCCGATGCGTCGTTTGACCTCATCGGAATCACGGGTGACGCGAAATCCATCCACGACCGCATCGCCACAGGTCGGCTGGAGAAGTCCAAGAATCATACGCAGTGTCGTCGTCTTACCGGCTCCGTTGGGGCCGAGTAATCCGTAGACTTCTCCCGCTTTGACCTCAAACGACAAATTGCTCACAGCGGTCAGCAACTTGCCATTGGAACGAAACTGCCGAGTCAGACCAGTCACGGAGATCATCAGGCGAAGTCCTCAAAACACGTCGGTTGAGACGAGCTTCAGTGTCAGACCTTAAATTACACACGCCGTAGACTGTGTCAGGAATCATCCTCCAAGACGATGCATTTCTAACTTTTACGGACTCGCCAATCGTTCCACCGGTTTCGTCAACCGATTGGTTCCGTCAACCGATTTTGATCCTCCTGGTTCTGCGTTGAGTCCTGTGCGCAATTTCAGGGAAAGGCACTCAGATGGACATCGTCAAAAATGGACCTCGCAAGCTCGTGGTCATGATCTGTGACACCTACTCGCAGCGGAATGACTTCATGGCGTCTCACGCAGAATTCAGAGGACCACTCGCCCTCTCCCAATCGAATCCGGAGTCTGTCTCGACGATCCCGGACGATTTCTCTGCATCTGAAACCGTCAATCATCCGCATTAACGCTGCTTCAGAGCCTTTCTTGGCACGTGCGCCTCCAAATCTTCGACTCTCACGATCAAACTGGCGTCTCCCAAGTTTTTTGCCAAACGCACTCCAAAACGATTGTCACCAAATTTGGCCAACTTTGATGCGGCCATATCAAGAATATAAAGGTGAAAAGGTGGAAGTGGAATCCCTTCCCTTGCTGTTTGGCCATCACTGTCAAACACGCGACGAATATGCGATGCACGAACCGTCTTTCCGTTGAGAGAGAATTCCAATTCGTCATTGTCTGCCAGGCCCGTGACCTTAAATCTCAACGTTGCGACGAGATTCGCATCGTTCCAATCCTCAGCAATGCGGAAATCTAGTGACGCGGAAGGATCTTTCGCGAGTCGATCTAACTGGATGTCTTCCTTTTTGGCGATTCCTGTGGGACGCATTCCCTGCTGACCCACGGCCAGGGCCCGACCGATCGCCGACACACTTTCGCGTGGCCCACACCAAAGCGGATGGTACAGATAGTGTCTTGTATCCCGGGCCACGTCTTGGGGATCACGCAAACCCGTCAGATCACCCATCGCTCGAGGCCATGCGTCCGCCGATCCCATGTCTTCACGCCAGTGGTATTGGTAATTGTAAACCGAAATACCGTGGGCACCAAATTGATAGTAGTTGTGCGCGGCGGCCCGATAACTCTCAGGCGTATGACATTGATGATCATTTCCTCGACCGATTCGTGGATGAATTGAGGGATAAACCCGGCAAGCTGTTCCCTCAACCAGTTTGAGGTAATCCTCCGTCCGGATGTTGCTGTCCGTATGAAAAAAGTCTGTCGGACAAATAAAATCTACAGAGCCGCTCCGAACCCAAGCCGCCACGTCAAAACCGAGCGAACGACATTCCTCAAGTGTCTGGGGAATCCGAACGCCGAGAGCCAGACGAGCACGTCCCCGCTTGTGCGCAGCTTGATCCAGCAATAGTCGCACCTTTGCGACGAAGTCTGTCAAGAGAGGCGCATTCTTCTCTGCTTCTAAACTTTGAAACATGTGACACCAACGCATCCAATCCAATTCCAAGCCGTCCACGTCGTACCGCTCCAAAAACTCTCCCACGAAATCGAGAATCATCTGGCGGACACCATCGTTCTTATAATCCATTCCACCCGGATACTCCGTCAATTGCCACTCGGGATGTTGACCGGACAGCGGCGAGGATGTCCCATGACGATCATTCATCCGCAATCCACCCAAGAACTCCATCCCTTTCTCGTGGGCGCGATCGATCATCACTTTCAATCGATCGTAACCGGCATCTTCAAGCGGCTTCAATCCCATCGGTCGCCCCTTGTGGTAAACATCACGAAGTTCGTCCCGATAGAAACTCTTGAAGTTGGCTGAAACCGTCCCGTTAGGCAGAGCGAAAACGGTTTGAACGATGCAGTCAATCTTCGCTTTTGCGTGTTCGTCAATAATGTCTTCAATCTTGGCTTTGACCTCTTCTGCCTGGGGGTCATTGTCCATGTGCGCATACGTCAACTGAAGAGACGAGATCGCCGCTTGATCCCAATTGATCAGCAGTCGGCGTTCACGAACCGATTTTTGGGGAGCAGAATCGGCCGCAGGACTGTTAGTTTCGAGGATCCGTATGCCACCGACAGTCAGCAGAAATCCACACAATATTCGAAAAACTGCGGAACGTCGTTGGCTAGGGTCAACATAGTCCAGTTGCATCTGATGTGATCCTTAGTTGAAATTTCTTGTTAGGCCGTTGATAACATCGACCCGTATTTCAAAGCATCGAGAGGAGGGATGGTCCCGCGGCGATAGGACATCCGTGTCCCTGTCATCCACCGAAGTGCGACGCTTCTGAAGCCCGATAGGAAATATTTAGTTCCGGCGTCTGGATCCGTTGAAAACCGCTGACACGCGAGTCGAGGGCTCGTTCAATAACTGAGCTCGTGAGTTGCGTTCGTTCCACGGGATAGGGAGCTTTACCGGTCACGATCATTTCCTCAACCTGTGCCATGAGGCAGGCGGAATAGGCGACGTTCGGCTCGGGTGGTGCGTAAAATTGGGTGGAGATAATCTCGTCGTTCGCCAATCTGACAGCACCGTTGAAGTCTGACATCACTCCATTGAGCATCATCACTGTGGCGCGCAGCCCATCGTTGTACTCAATGAGCAATGCCGTCACAGGCCGATCTTTTCGAATCATACCTGGCAATTTGCCGTTGCGGACCAAATCTTGTGGGCGAGAATCGAGATCAGAGTCCCCCGAGATGGAGTCTGATCGCGAAAGAGCGGCCTCCAACAGACGCTTCGACCACTGACCCTCCTCACCGGCGCGCCAGACAGCATCTCCTTCGAGTAGCTGTACGGACTTCACGCCGGTTTCACCACCACGGCGCCGCTCGACCATACTTTGCAGTGCTTCGTAGACGTGAAATGCGGTGTGATCGACAGCACCCATGCCGATCGCCAATGCCTCTTTCACCTCCGCTCCATAAGGAACGTCCACAGCGGGCAGTCGCCAAGTGACAGGGACCGAGGATCCCGCCAAGAAAGGAAAACCAAGGCGTTTAGAATCCTGAACCATTTTTGCGGCATGCTGCCAACTGTAGGACAAGTGCTTGTCGTTGTAGATCGGTACCGATCTACCATCCTGCTCGAAAACCTTGACCGCTTGTTGAAAAAAATCGAAGCGAGGATACAGCTTTTGCCCTTTTTCGTTGTCAGGATATTCCCCGTGCTCACCAATGATCACGACGCCATCCACGGCAAGTTTGTCGCCTCCACATCGCAGAGCCTGCGCAATTGTTGGCTGGACCGTAAAGCCGTATTCCTCAGCACGTTTTACGCTCAGGTCGGCATCATTCTTTTGGTCCACGTACGCCGAGACCACTTGAAGTTGTGATTTGTGCCATCGACCATGTCGGGGATAACCGACGAGGAATCGGTCTCCCATGTGACCGCAATGAGACAGGTAGGACCAGATTGTGGCGACAATTGCAATTTTTTTGGGCGTTGGGTCGGCAGCGTCTAATCGATTCAACCCCGCAAAACTTGCCGCTCCCAATGCACCTAGAAATGTACGTCGATCAAACATTCAGGATCTCCAAAACATGGATTCTTGGACGGGTTCGTATTGAACGGCCAAATGAGGGGTCTCAAGACGTTTTTGTTTCTGATACGACGACTCAATCCCCGCCGCGGTCATTCCAGTGGTCAGTAGTGTACGTTCCACGGGATACGGCGATTTTCCGGTTGTGAAGAGAGATTCAATGTGGTGCACCTGCGGGCTGAAAAAATTCCGCAAGGTTCGATAAGGAAGATGGAATAAAAGCGAAAAGACATCGCCGTTTTTCAGCCGTGCGGCAACATTGACGTCTTGTACCACCCCTCCCCCGTCGAACTGAATGATCGTAGCCTTGAGTCCATCCCTGTATTCAAACCGATAGGCGTAGGAATCCGGCGCCATGCGGCGGATATCTTCTGGGGTCGGAAAGTCGTGGTTGTAACTGGGTCGCGATGGAGTCAATTGATGGCTCCGCGACAAGGCCGAATTCAACAATTCGGGATCCCAACCCCCTTTGTCCCAGGAACCGGCTTCCATGGCTTTCCAAAACCGATCTCCTCGAAAAGCTTCCACGGAGCGAACACCGGTTTCACCACCCTGACGCCGCTCCACAATAGCCTGCATTGCCTCAATCACATGAATGTCTGCGCCATCGACTCCGCCACGCCAGATGCCAACAGCTTCCTTGACGTCCGCACGCCACGGCAAATCCTCAGACGGAATACGCCAAGTGACGGGAAGTGAGGATCCAGCCATCAGGCCAAAATTCATCTCCCGAGATGTTTTGACCATCTCCAACGCGTAGTCCCAATTCCACGAGAGGTGCTTGTCGACGAAAATCGGTGCCGTACGACCGCTCTGCCGATACACGTCCACCGCTTGCTGAAAGTACTCGTAACGCGGGTAAAGAGCCTGTCCCTTCTCATTTGTCGGATATTTTCCGTGTTCGCCGATCAGCAAAACTCCGTCAACATCGAGTTTGCTTCCACCTTGAGTCAACGCTTCGGCAATGGTCGGATAGATCTTCATTTCGGAATGGCGACTGGCACGCTCACGGCTCAGATCGTCGCTGCCGACCTGTTCCACATACAGAGAGACCACGTCCATCGCCGGCCGGTGATGTTTCCCTTCCCAACCGTACCCCTCAAGGAAGCGGTCCACGATGTGTTGTGCATGCGAATATTTGTGATAGATCGTTGCCAACGCTGCGATGCGTGGCCGTCGTTCGGCAGCGCGCGCGGGCGTTGTGAATAATGCGGGACCCAGCGCAAGAGACGTCGCCATTCCCGCGAGAAAATCTCGTCGTGTGCCATGCATGCCCATTGACTCCTGTTGACTGAACAAAACCCGTCGTGGCGTCACCAAATCGCTCTCGCAGATCGAACACAAGACTCCACAAACGAATGCCTCATGATGCTGCCCACTGAACTCTAGCGGAAGCAGTAGATCTAGATGCATCGCAAATATCAACCCATCATTCGGGACCAATACCTGAACAACGATGCGACACCTTGAGGCGACAAAAACTTCGGCCGTCCAAATTCTTACCGCGGAAACACGGTTCATCCGTACGGTTCTCACCTCAGCCGTGCGTTCGCCAAGGAAGCCGACATTTTTTTCTCGGCGGGATGACGCAGGATGGATTGACGGAGGAAAATCTATCGGACGGACCTTTTGCCAAATTAAACCGGCACCTCTCCCGCGTGGTGGCTGCTCATTCCGAACACGGATCCATTGTCGGAATTCGAGTGAGAGCGTTGAGATTGGATCAACGCCATGGCTCTCTTCGCCAAGTCGTGTGATTGGAATGCTACTACGATCGGCTCGGGCAACTGGGTGGCCTGATCACTTATCGGTTAACGCCAAGTTCGCTGCAATTCTTGATGCGTCTTCTGTGTCATTCTGCCGGCGGTGCTTGTTTCGGTGACAGAGCGCGGAGCCCATCGCGTGCCGCTTCAATCAGGCGATCGCTCGACTGACTGACTCGACAATTCCTGTCGTATCCCATTGAATAGTCACCATCCACTAAGGCCTGACCCAGAAGGACGCCCTCCCCCACGATGAGCCGATCATTGCCTCCGCTGACGTTGTCCCTCGTTTCAATCGTGCTATTTTGGAGCGTTGTTGACGCTGCCCATGCCGGGCCGCCAAATCTTCAAACACCAGAGCTTAAACACGACATCGATGGCGATTCCCGTCCAACCACTCCCAATCACGGCCCGAAATTAGGGGAGCTGATTTCCCCCCTCTCACTGACGCCGTTTGTCGCGTTGCTTTTGTGTATTGCGATCTTTCCGCTGGCCAACCCAGACTGGTGGGAACACAATCGAAACAAGACATTGATCGCGTCCATCCTGGGCCTTCCCACGGCAGCTTATCTGCTCACATATGGCCCCCCCGGCATGCACTCGCTGGAGCACGTGGCGAAGGAGTATGTCTCGTTTATTGTGCTGCTCGGTTCGCTGTTCATCATCAGCGGGGGAGTCTACGTGCGCGGGGCGTTTCATGGTTCGCCCGTGATCAATACCACGTTCCTCGCATTGGGAGCGTGCTTGGCCAGTTTCATCGGCACCACCGGAGCGTCGATGCTTCTCCTGCGTCCTTTGTTACGTGCCAATCAACGACGGCGTTCCATGGGGCATGTGGTCGTCTTTTTCATCTTCATCGTCTCGAACTGCGGCGGATTGCTGACCCCCCTCGGAGACCCTCCACTGTACATCGGATTTCTCAAAGGTGTCCCCTTCGAATGGACACTGCAACTGTGGAAGCAGTGGGCCTTTGTGAACGGCTCGCTGCTGATCACGTTTTTCGCTTGGGACACGCTTGCGAGTCATCGAGAATCTCGCACGGCTGCCGAAAAGGAGCCATTGGAAACACTTCTCTCCCCAGAGACGTTTGGCATAAATGGTCAGCACAATTTTTGGGGACTGGCCGGAATTATTGCGGTGATTTACTGCTCGGGACAGGGAATCGGCAACGGCGGTCAGGTGTATTCGTGGGGCGTGCAGGATGGATTGATGGTCGCCATCACAGCGATTTGTTATTGGTGGACTTCTGCAGCAATCCGGGCCAACAACCGCTTCTCATTCGGACCGATCATCGAAGTGGCGATTTTGTTTTCGGGTATCTTCGTAACGATGATTCCGGCATTAGCCCTCCTGAGTGTGCATGGCCGTGGCTTAGGAATCGAGACTCCGGCGCAGTTTTTCTGGGTCTCTGGAATGTTGTCGAGCTTTCTCGACAATGCACCGACATACTTGACGTTCGCGGTCACCGCGTGCGGAATCCACGGAGTCAATACCGAGGAGGGCCGCTATCTCGCCGAGTTTCTCAAACTCCCCGTTGCCGTCGAGGCCGCTCGAATTCTGGCTGCCATCAGTTGCGGTTCGGTCTTTATGGGAGCCAATACTTACATCGGCAACGGCCCGAATTTGATGGTCAAAGCGATTGCCGAAGAAAACAACGTTCGCATGCCCGGATTCTTTGGCTACATGGCCTACTCCGGAGGCGTCCTGATCCCGATCTTGATTGCGACAACGTTCCTCTTCTTCGTCTAAAAATGTCCGTCACAGTCACTTTTCGTCTCGGACGGAAACTTGTAACGCACCGAGCATTTTTGTGATGGCCGCCTCTTTGACATTGATGTTCAGCACGTTATCAAGAACGAAAGCACGTGGTTCATTGCTCGGATGAATGATCAGACGTCCACTCCTCAACAGGAGGTATTCGAAAACGTCATCAATCTCTTTGCTGATTCTGAGATTAGGGGCCGAATAGCGTTCGAGATTGCTCAGAAATCCGTGATGATGCAGCAGTTCGTTTTGGCGGACCTCCCAATAATCAAACCGAACATTGATTAATACCGCGACATAAATGACCGCCAGCATGGCTGCGAAACAGAAATAGAATGTCGCATTGGCGCGAGGATCGATCTTCTGGATGAGTCCGGTCACCACGGGCAGAAGGGATGGCGAATAGATGGATGCCAAAACCGTTCCGAGTACCAAAACGACTCCCATAAAGAACAGGTTGAGTGATGTCGTGCGCGGAAAATCGAACGCCAAAACCACGATGTTCACTGTCAGCAAACCGAGGAACAGCACGCCGATCGTCTGGCTGTGCTCCGTCTCGATACGAAAAAATAGCGATGCAACTCCGGCCAGAATAGCTGCAATAAAGGTAGGATATAGCAGCACGATTTTGGGGTACGAAATCAAAATGATTGGCTTCGCAGATTCGTTCTTAGCAATCGATCCGGGAGGAACGGTGGGGGATGCGGACACGCAGATATCTCCTTGCAGGTCGAGATTGGTTCTCAGTTTGACGAGGTGAGTGGAAGCCGGAGGTCGATCCAATCTAACGGGGGAATCAGAATCATTCCAGAGCGAGCGTCGATCGGCCTCGATTAATCCAAGGGCTGCGGAGGCCGATGATTCAAAGGCCCATTCAAACAACAGAACGTCAATCAGGCAAATGAATGCTGTCCGTTCTATCCCCCTCGCCCCTTAATCGGCCGAGACAAGCGGCCATCAAGTGACCTCCAAATCCCAGTGACAATTTCCATGCCTGCTCGATGATCTTGGGACGAGGTTCACGAGGAGTAAAATCGAGATCAAACTCGGAATCGACGTTATCCAGATTGACGGTCGGCGGCGCAATCTGATCGCGAATCGCCAACAATGTCGCCGCCAATTCGACACTTCCGGCCGCTCCCAACAAATGGCCCAATCCCCCTTTCAGACTGGAACAGGAGATCAACCCCGCTTCTGTTCCGAAGTGATCGCGCACGGCAAAACTCTCTACACGATCGTTGAGAATAGTGGCCGTACCGTGCAAATTGATATATTCCGGACGGTAGTGGACATCGCGGCCGACATCTCGCAAAAGGCGGCACAAAGACTGGGCTGATGGATCGAGCGTGGTCAACCCGGAAGGATCGGTCAGCATTCGCCCGGTTAACCACTCGCCGTACCAATGCGCGTGCCGTTTTCGAGCGTGGATTAAGGACTCAAAGACCAGGCATGCGGCTCCCTCGCCGATGGCAAAACCACTTCGATTCTGATCAAAAGGACGGCAGACGTTGGCCGAGTCGGCCGCAGACGAATCTGCCAAGACGCCCAAACGCCGAAAGGATCCGAGTATGGCGGGTTGCAACGAGGCGTCGGAGCTTCCCGCGAAAACAATGTCGCAGACTCCTTCCCGAATCAATTCGGCTGCACGCTGACACGCGGCAAGTCCGGTAGCACACGCGAGAACGGGACAGAGCGACGGGCCATGACAACCGATGTGGCCAGCGACAACGCGCGCGGCCGAATTGGCCCAGAGGTCGGACCAACACGCACCCTCTCTTGTCGTGTTATCCCAATGACCGATCTGCCGCATCGATTGGGTCAGTCGTGATGCGGTCTCTTGCCCCCCCTTGCTTGTTCCAAACACTACGCCCGTCCGGTCACCGGTGAGACACCCGTGATCGAGTTCGGCATCAGCAATCGCTTCGTTTGCCGTCCGCAGAGCCAGCGACACCACGGGATCCCGATCACCGTTCATGGCAAACGCGACTGATGCGCACAAGGCGCCTGCCAGTGGCTCTTTTCCGGTCCAATGCGGTGCGGTCAACCAACGTGTTGCGGATCGGCCGGCGAGGAGTCCACGCCATGTGGACTCGCGATCCAAACCGAGTGGAGTCACGAGGCCGATCCCTGTCACTACCACCTGTGGGCAGGACGTGGAGCTCAATGGTAATCGCTGGGGAATGGACATTGCTACAGAAACAAATCAGGTGCGGCGACTGGTACGGCAGACAGCGTAGATTGCACCGCCAAACAGGGCCCCCACAACCACGCTTTCCAGTACGTACAGCCGTCCAACTTTCTTCACATTCGAGGGTAACTGAGCCGCTTCTGCCTGAGCCAAAACGACGCCAAACCATTCTCCCGCAACCAACTGTGCGCGGACGCCGAGTCCGCAAAACAGCAACACGAAAATCAATGTTGGAAAAAACTGTCGCATCAGGAATCGTCTGAGTCTCACTATCGGAACTCCAGTGTCAGGGGGCCGAATCGCCACCGTATCTTGACCCCGGGAATCCCGTACTGCAAGTCGCTGCGATTCAAGCCACGAGATTATTTAAGATCTTGCGACGTTTCAACGGGCTCGGCTTCGGCGGTTGCGAATATGGACGTTGGTGCCATCTTGCACACCGGAGTCATTTCAAGCGAGGCCACAGGTTAAGAGGCAATCCTTCTTAATTCTGGCTCCGCGATCGAAGATTATGGGAGCTTCGGCGCGGCCGACGTATTTTTTTGAGGGCGCACTTTTGCCGCCATGAATCCCACCGACGGATCCGCATCATTCTGGGAGGTTTCTGGATTGAAAAGCACACCTGATGGCATCGTCGAGCCGAAGGACTTCCGTTTCGGATTGGACCGTAACAGAGCCCATGTGACCCACACCAAGCCGCCAACACAGATCACGGCAACAACCATCAGGAGCCATTGTCCGGCAGATTTTCTCTGGGTCTCGGCAGTCCGTGGGGATGCGTCGTCGTGTTCGATAACCAGAGCATTCGTGACTTGACCGGACGCAGAAATCTCCGCGTCACGAGCTAGGTTGATCGAGGGCCGGCCAGACTCTTGAAGGATCTCTCGAAACAGGGGGTTGAATTTATTGTACCATTCCGCGGCCATGTCTTTGGTAACAGTTGCGGTGGCGATGATTTCCGTGAGGCATCGTTCCAGCTCTTTTTGTTTTTCCAACGGCGGCAGACGACCGGCGTAAATCCGCCGAGTTTGAGTTCCCTTGAATCTGGCATCAAGAAACGTTTCGAGATACGCCGGATCGATTCCGAACGCTTTCGATCTTTGGACCCTCAGACTGATTTGTCCCCATCCCCACGCGCCCACTCTGTCCTCGCCACGAATCGCGGCGAGCAACTGCGTGGAACCGTCCGCCCCACGGCTTGTGCCCCAATCGCGATACAATTCACTGGCGACACACTGGATCTTAATATCATTCGGGCGGGCCTTGAGGATTTCGCCCATCAACGATTCGGCAGCTTCGAACTCTTTCATCGACTGATAAACGCGAACCTGTCGAAGCTTGATACGTAACAACTGGTCGGGTGATACGAAGTCTGTTCTGAGTGTTGATTGCGTCACAATTTGGCGAAAGGCCATCCCTGCCATCCGGTAAAAAGAGGCTGATTTGTCGACATTGTTCGCCACACTTTCGCCAAGTGCGCAATACGTCTCCCCAATCCAACTCAACGTCATGAAGGTCTGGCCCTCGGTGCGTTCGGACAAATCATTGAGAAAAGTCTCAAAAGAGACTAAGAGCTTTTGGAATCGATCCACTTCACCGTTGTTCCGAAAGCGTTCCAATTCTTCCTTGAGAAGCCGACCCAGCCCGACATAGAGATCGGTGACATCGGCCACAGTTTGAGAACTCCCCGCTTCGGAAATGGCCTCCAACCGACTCATTGTTTCTCGAGCCTGCTGGAGATTCCGGGTGCCGACGCAGGCACGAAGCAACAGTTTGTAGGTTTCGATCGCAAACGGACGGCCGGTGATTCCGTAGTCGGGACGCTCCGATTCCTGTTCCACGGAAACCGCTTTGGTGATCGAATGAGGATCTTCCGTAAGCACAGTCAAGGCCTCCGCATCCCGACTCTGGCGAATGAGTATTTGGGCAAGCGACAACTTGGCGGAAATCAACTCTGGTGTTGCCGGACCCTCCTTCGGCAGAAGTGCTTCCTGTTGGGTCAGCCCTGTTCTGAGGTATCTCGCGGCCCGCTCAAGCCAATCATTCAATTCCTGTGCGGCACCTGTACCGACGTCGAGGGAGTCCTCATAGACATTCAAGTAAGCCTGCCCTGCGGCGATTTGAGCGTGGCCGAATCGCGAATCCGATTCGGGAATTTTCCCATACCATTCGGCGGCTTGAAGCGGTTGCTTCGCGCGACTGAATATTTCGCCGAGCGTCATCTGTGCTTCATAGCCTCTGTCACTCGAAGGCCAGCGGTCTGTGATCAAATTGCACGCTTGAATCACCAGTCGAATGTCCTCTGCTTTTTCCTCAAACGGCAACTTATTGTCATGGAACGCCTTGACGAATGCGGCGAACCCCATGAATGCGGCATCCAAACCGACGGTCCCGTTGCTTCGGTCAGCAGTCCGAGCCACGAATTGGGCCAGCACGGCGGATTCGTAATTCTTACCCTGCCAATAATTGACATACGCAGACCAGAGCCGCGCCTCGGTCGTGCGTTTTGGATCGCTTCGTTTTGTGGCCAGACTCAAAACATTGTCGAGGTTCTGCGCCGCCTCCTCCAACGCGTTTTGCCAGTCTTTGTCACGTGTCTCCGTTGCCTGAGTGGATTGCAGGGGCCTTGCCGCACCATCGATTTCTTTTTGGAGTTCTAGGGCCGCTCGAAAGGATTGCCCGGCAGAGATAAATGCCGAATCAAAATCGCGAGGAACCGGCGACTTGCCGCCTAATTTGACCTGCAATCGCTCAAGCATCGATTGCGAGTCCTCTTTAAACTCACTGGGATACTTGTTGATTTGGGTGGCCATGGAGCGTGCCTGACGCCAGACCCGTTCGGCCTCTGACTTTGACTTTTTTCCGAAGGCATCGCCCACCAATTCCAAGGCTCTGGCCTGCTCCCATTGGATTCCAAGGCCCGTTTCCGTACGCCGATTGGACGGGTTCTTCTTGAGCCATTCCTCGGCCAGCTCGATGACCTGCTGTGAGTTGTTCTGTTCTTTGCCGTTGAGACAAATCATCTTAAAGTAGAGCGTCTGCGTCTTGAGTTTTTCTAATTCCGGATTCTCGCCCGGATGGTCGAGCAGTTCCGTGTAAATTCCCATGGCCTGTTGTCTGTCATGACACTCATCGTAACATTTCCCCTGCCATGCGCGGGCGTAAAGTCCACCCACTTGACTGCGGTAACGCTGGCTCATTGTCTGAAATTCCGACGCAGCGTCGTACAAGAGTTGTTGAAATGTCGGAGTTCCTGTGTCATAGGTTTGCGCCTCGTAATACCGACACAGCGCGAGATTCAACATCGCGTTGACTAAATTTTCTTCGGAACTGACTCTCGCCAGAAATTGATCCGGCTCCTTCTGTTGATCAATAAATTGCGGATACGTTTTTAATGCCGCCTCGTGTTGATCAAAAACCGTCCGAAACAACGCTCGGGCCTCGATCAACTGCTTTCGAGCAGCGGCCTGCAAGTCACGTCTCGTCCCCTGATTCGCAGGGGACCGTGATTGAACAATTGCGATCCGCGCTTGACTGAAGTGGATCAGGGCACGCTGCCAATAAGCGTCCGCCACTTCGCGTTGATTCGGATTATCTGTTGCAAACTGCTCGAATAATGCCAGTGACTGAAGGAGCAGCTCCGTTTGTTTTTCAGGAGTGCGTGACTTGCGTGACGTGTCTTTGAGGATCATCGCCTTGTAATAGGGGATGCCCCGTTTTACCTCGGCGGGAACAGAGGCTCGTTCACGAATCAAATCCAGATAAAACAGGGCCTCGTCATAATACTGACGGTCACGCAAACCGTCGACGAATTCAAAAAACCGTTCGCGACCGAGGGCATTCGCTGCTGGACTCAGCAACAAAACGAAGGCGCAAACGAAACTCCACCGTAACCAACCCGATGCCGACCAGATCCTCGCTCTGCGGGGACAGGATCGACCGAGGAACGGTACACCAACAACCGGTCGAATCAACGAAAATAGGAGTCCTCGCAAACACGATTTGACGACGATCTGTTTTGATAACCGGACAGACATCGGTCGGCTTCCGTCGGACGTTGTTTCAAGGGGAACCCGCGGAGACGAAAGTCACGCGGTCAGTCTCAGAACTCTCGCTCACCTATTCGCCTGATGATAATCGCTCACCTAACGATAGCGAAACAAGAAGTCGCTGACGATGGAATGACTTGGCAAACCACTGTTGACGAGTGAGCTCGTCTCATGGACAACCTCGTCACAAGAGATCCGCAGACACCTGAGATTTGGAACGAAGATTCTCACGGCACGCAAGGAACGAAACAATGAATACTCCGGGTGACAATGATCCGCGTCCGTTACTTTTTCACGATTGGGGGTTTTGGGGACTCAACATCACTCAATTTTTAGGCGCCTTCAACGACAATCTGTTCAAGCAACTGGTGCTGTTGCTGTGCCTCGACAACGTACAGAGTGGCCGACGCGATCTGCAGGGACTCGCCATGTTCTTGTTTGCGTGGCCGTTCATCGCATTTTCAGGCTACGCGGGCTTCCTCTCGGATCGGTTTAGCAAACGAACGATCATCGTGACCTGTAAGGTTGCGGAAATGGGAATCGTCCTTCTTGGTTTTGTTGGGTTCGCCACGGAAAGCCTCTCCCTGCTACTGGCCGTTCTCTGCCTAATGGGGGTTCATAGCGCCTTTTTCGGCCCCTCTAAATACGGCATTCTTCCTGAATTGGTCCGCTCAACAGATCTGCCGCGAGCGAATGGCTTTATCTTAATGGCCACGTTTCTGGCAATCATTTTCGGACTGTCGGCCGCCGGTGCGGTCAAGCAGATATTTTCCGGATCTCTCTGGCTGGCAAGTCTCCCCTGTCTGTTGGTTTCGGCCATCGGCCTAGGAACATCGCTGATCATCCGATCAACTCCGGTAGCCGAGCCGAATCTGAAATTTCATTGGTCTTGTTTGGGAATTGCTGCAGAGACCCGCCAAACGTTGGTCACCAATCGGAAAATGCTCGGGGCATTGTTGATGTCGTCCATTTTCTGGTTTGTCGGCGGAACTGTCTATCCGCCGTCGATTAATTCCTTCGGGAAGGAACAGCTGCAGCTCAGCGATCTTGCCACCGGTATCATGGCCGCGAGTACGGGTTTAGGCATCGCCGTTGGTTGTGTTCTAGCGGGCCTGTTGTCGAAGGATCGAGTCCGCGGCTGGCTCGTGAAAGTCGGCGCCTGGGGCCTGACTCTCAGCCTCGGCATGCTTTGTATTCCAGGTCCGGGTTTCCACGTGATTCGAGACGAGATTCACCAACAGAAAATCGCCCGTTTGCAGGAGAGTGCCGATCTAAAGGCTCCCCTATTCGCTAAGCCTCATGAGCGAGCGATCTCCAATGGCGGAAATGTTGTTGACGGTAAGAACTCTGTCCAAACGGCGAACAACCCGCTGGACAGAGGCTCACTTCTTGGTCTCTACGGAAGTGGACTCGCCCTCGTGGCAGTCGGACTGTTTGCGGGGCTTTTCAGTGTCCCTCTGCAAGTCTTTCTGCAAGCGACGGCCCCAACGGATCAAAAGGGACGCATCATTGGTGCCTTCAATCTGCTCAACTGGATCGGCATCGCTGGTTCAGCCGTTGTCTATTCACTCAGTCGCTTTTTGTTAATCGATTGCCTGGAGCTTCCCTACGCCAGTCTGTTCGGCTTCGCGGCCCTATTGATGCTTCCTGTGGCGTTGTTCTACCAACCACCGGAAACACCAATCGAGAATTTGTGAAAATCAATCACGACAAACGCAGTGGCCTGACGCCCATCGTCAGAATGAAGTCGTCACCGACCGTCGTCGTTTTCAGTTCGAGAGGACCGGATTGTCGCCTCTTGAAAACTCGACCTCCTTATTTGGTGCGAGTCAAAATCCGCTCCCCAATCGCTGTCGCTTCGGCGTCTCGAAAGAGAGCTCATTCCGGCACGGACTCGGTCGCCTGCAAACCCCTTTGATAGATTCCGTCCGCGGTTTCTGACGTGCGAAGGGGCAACCGGGTCCGACGTTAGGGCGAGGGCTTCTGGCTCTCCAATAAAAAACTCCCCGAGAGATGATCTCGGGGAGTGTGATGCGTCGGATGAACTCGCCACAATAATCAACAGACGCCTTGGCCGATCAGACGCTGCGGAGCCTAAGGAAGTCTGCCCCATCCATAGCGCAATTCGCCATTGCCGACCGCGTTGTCAAGCAGCCTGCCGCGCGAGTCGTTCGTGTTGACGTACGGATTCACGTCAAATATGAAGGCTGGATCGACCGTATTAACACGCCATGTGCTTTGCCCCATTCCAGGATAGAGGAACGAATCTCCAACCAATCCTGGCCCTGTCGGTGCATTGAAAAGTGGAATCCGGGCCGCTTGCCGAGTCGCATTTCTGGCCCGGCTATCGCTCGTGAATGGTCCGGGAACATCGGGAGCGGCAATTGTGTCCAGACGTGATTTGAAGACCCCGTCACTCGTGTTGTAGAACGCGACCAAAGCGGGATTTCTGCTGGTAAATCCACCGAGATCGTTACCCACTGGATCCAGTGATAATGGATCATAGGTGTTGCCGCGGAAGTACAGGTCGAAGCGAGACAGTGGATCACTTTGGTATCCCGCTGGGTCAAAAACGGCAACGGGAGGAACCGGAGCGGGTGACGTGGTGTCTTCGACCCAAGCCGTCCCCGTGCTGGGGGCCGTGGTGGAGACGAATGAGGTGAACACAATGTCGTCTCCAAAGTTTCCACCGAAATTGTTGTTGTCAGCAGCCATTGTCACACCAGCTCGGCTGGAAAGGCCGAAGGGGCTTCCATTGATGGGGACAACGCCACCGGTGCTGGCAAACCCACCCGCATCGGTCACACCACCGCCACCATCGCTGGTCCCAATTCGAACAATCAGTCCCGTCCCCGCGAGGTTACTGTTGATGCCGTTACCACGCACTTGGTTTTGCGAGAATCGCAGTTCGAGAGTCGGCGTGGCATTAACGTCGCCATCGCTGGCCATTGCAGCCGTACTCGAACTGAATTGATTCTGCGTCACCGAGGACGTGTTCACTAAGTAGACCCCTTCGAGTTGGTTGGAATTCACCTCGTTGCCAGTAATGTCAGCCCGCAGGAAATTGCTGCCTTGGTTGATCAGATCGATACCGCGACCGCTGTTTCCAAAAATTGCGTTATCCGTGATCGTGATTTCTTGTGGCAGGAATGACAAGACCTGATCCCTTTTTGAAAACTGCACGCCGTCACCGAAGTTGTCCGTGATTAGGTTGTTCGTGACGATGATGCGGC
The DNA here is from genome assembly GCA_945876035.1 of Schlesneria paludicola DSM 18645. Lineage (GTDB taxonomy): Bacteria > Planctomycetota > Planctomycetia > Planctomycetales > Planctomycetaceae > Schlesneria > Schlesneria paludicola_C. Next base: position 65,735 of record CAMCMU010000001.1, read on the forward strand.
TTCCCACTTGGGCATTCATCATGATCCCTGCGTTTTCGCTGGCTGTCCCCAGATTCGCAAGCGTTCCGTTTTCCTGAATGACGTTACTGCCAATCGTCACGGTCCCCGGACTCGTGACACGAATACCATCCTGGTTGTTCCGTGCAATCACGTTTCCGAGATTAAGATCGGTCGCGTCTCCAATTAACAAACCATCCATCACACCCTGGAGCTCGATACCGCGGCCCTCATTATCCGCAATCAGGTTTCGGGTCCAGGTTCCTTGGAACGACCGGCTGTCAACAGGATTGTTGAGCTCTTCTGTCAGCAAGATTCCATTGGCTCCGTTGTCGGTAATGGTGTTCATGTCCAAGTTAGCACGAAGGTCCGCATCGGCTTTTATCTCGAACAAAATTCCGTTGGCACCACTGCTTGTCATCGCATTGTTATTGATCGTGTAAGTATCGATTTGGTTCTTGTTGGCGGCCATGATCCGCATCCCGTTCTGACCGCTGTTATCAATGATGTTGTTCAGGATTTGGATGGCGTTGACCTGCCCGTCAGCCACCCGAAGGATCTCAAGACCGTTACCGCCGTTCTCCGATACGGTATTTCCAAGAGCGGCCGTCGTCCCACCGATGATCATGTTGTTCAACACGGCAAATGTCCCCGCGTTGTTACCGGAAACGTTGAATCGGATTCCGCCACCCGCATTGCTGCTGAGTGTGGAACTGACGATCGAGCCCGAGACAGTTGATCCCCCCGCCATCAAAACGGCCAGCCCGTCGCCTTGGAAGTTGGCATCCGCTCCAAGAAGCGTGTTGCTGAGCGAACTGTTGATAATGTTCAGTGTGCTGTTCGGACCGCCTGTCGTCGTGATACCGACGGCGGCATCAGTATTGAAGTCGATGTTGTTGGCAGCCTGAGCGGCATCACCCATATTCAGCGTGAACGTTGACAGGGCCGGCGCCACAAGCCTGAGACCCATCCCACCATTGCCTAACGTCTCCGTTCCAATCGTGTTGCCGTAGAAGTTGACACTGTTCAACTGGCCCCCCGTTCCCAAGGCAATGTCGATGCCGTGGCTGGTGTTTCCGTTGATCGTGTTGTCCGTGAAATCGGCGGTGATGATCCCGTTTGTGTCGGACGCGAACTGGACCCCTTCGGCTCCGTTTTGGTTCACCTGGTTCGCATCAAAATTGCCGGTAAAGCTGGTGTCGTGGCCCATCGCAATGCTGATACCAGAGCCGACAAGGTTCTCATTGACCGTGTTGCTACTGAAGTCGGAGTTGACAAACCCATTGGCACCGGCGGCGATATTGATTCCTCCGGCTCCACTCTGAGTCACTGTATTTCCGACAAACCCACCTGCGAACCCTCTGTTGTCGGCCAACTCAATGTTTACACCAGGGCCACCGGTGTTACCACTGATGATGTTGTTGGTGAATTGGGACGTGAGGCCTTGTCCCACTAAATCAAGGAGTGACAGGTTGACACCAGTTCCTGTGTTGTCCGAAATCGTATTATCAGTGAAGGACAGGCCGATTCCGACGGCACCGGTGCTCGGATTAATCATCCGAAAGCCATCTCCGCCCGCATTATTGCTGATGGTGTTGCTGCTGACGATCATTGGGGCAGAACCACTAGGCAGAGTACTATTGATCGCCTGAATCTCGATACCATGCAGAGCATTATTTTGGATCGTGTTCCGACTTATCGTCGCAGCGCCGATATTCGATCCGTTCTGGGAACTGAGCAGGATTCCGTCGCCGCCATTGGGGTCGATCTGATTGTCGGTCAGATTCAATGTCCCGATCGGCGAATTGTCGAGAGTTAACGCGACGCCATGATCGCGGGAATCTGCAATCTCATTCCCCGTAATCGAGAACGAATTGACCGACGTGTCGAACAGGCCGAAGTGGATTCCGTCACCACCGGCGGATTGAGTGAAAACGCTGTTGGAAACCGTCGCCGTTGCAATCGCTGAAGTTTGCCCGGAGGGAGAATGAATATTGATCCCCTGACCGGCGCTTCTATTCGTAGAAATAGTGTCGATTGCCAACGCGTCGGTCGGTATCAGTCCGAAGGAATTGAAGTTTGTGCTCACAGCCAGCGGCAGGCAACCGTTCAGCGGGCTACTCAAGTTGGACGTCGGCGTGATGACGTTGATCGATGTGGCTGCGAACTGTGTTTCCAGATCGTCGATTAGCACCGTATCTGACAAGAAAATATCGATGCCGTCGTCGCCGCTGTCGTTGATTGATGTCCCACCCGCAGGCCCAGAAATTTCAATCGCGCCACGGAAGACATTGTCCATCTCCAGATGGATTGCGTCACCTGCACTGGAATTGATGCTCGTCAATCCACTAATCAGCACGGATCCGTTGATCACATTTGTCATCCGCACATCAATTCCATCCCCGCCACTTCCGTCAATCGTGCCTGGCCCCTGAACCGCGACCGTGGCATTCTGCACACCATTGAGGTCGATGAAGATTCCGTCCCCGACGCTATTGTCGAAACTACCCGACAGGCTCAGCACAGTGGTATCAATCGCGCCGATACCGAACTGGAAAGGCCCGGAAGCATTGCCCGCGAGATCATTCACACCTGTCAGCAGCAGGTTAGCTTTAGTATTGGTACCGTTGGCGTTGAAATTGACTCCGAAACCCGTTCCCGAGGCACCGTTGTTCGTGATCGTGTCAGCATCGAGACTCGCTGTCAGCGTCGCACCATTCTGAGCGTTGAAGAAGAATCCGTCGCCGTCGTTGGCACTCACAGTGTCGCCGCTGAAGAGCAGGATCGCAGTGGCCGTGTCAGCAGGACCCGTCCCGGTCGCCGTGACGCTGACGCCAGCCAGTCCGCCGTTCGTCCCGTTGTTGTTGTAGGTGTTTCCGACCGAGCGATAGTAGAGCGTGCCGCCATCGACATCGGCGAGCAAGCCTTCGCTGCCGTTGTTGTCGATGACACTGGTCCGAACGTCGAAGATGGCGAGCGAGTTCAAACCAATGGCCAGTTCGATTCCCTGATTTGCGTTGTCCGAGATCGAGGAGGCGGCGATGCAGGCGTTCAAGTTGCCGCCGCCAGTCGCGGTACCAATGAAGCCCTCACCACCAAACACCAGCCCGTTGGCGTTCAGAGACAACTGATTGAATTCAAAGTTCGCCTGCGAGCCGGCACCGTCTACATTCACCAGCACACCCGCAGCACCACTGTTTGAAATCGAACTGTTGTTCGTCGCCGCGAAGTTCAAGACTCCGCCGTTGGTGACATTGAAAATCGCACCGACGACACCACTGTTATCCGCCACGGTGTTGCTCATCGCGACCGTCGCCACAGTTCCCGCGTCTTGTACGTTGCCGTTGATGGCGTTCTGGAAGTTGTTCGAGAGATCGCTGTCGGTGAAACCGGCCGTCAGCGTGCCGGTGTTCCTCACATCAAACAAGAAACCCATTTGCTGTGTCGCGTTGGGAAGATTGTTGACGAGGCTCACCGTGTTAAAGGTCAAATCAACCGTCGAACCACCAGTCCCCGTCACATCAACATTGGCGACAAAACCGTTACCCGTGCTGGCCGTTTGTCCGTTGTCCGAAACCGTCAGATTGCTGAAGGCTTGTGTGAAGACCGTTCCATCCGTGGCGTTGAGCTCGACGCCGTCTCCACCATTCCTATTCACGTTGGAATTGTTCGTCAACGTCAGGGAACTGCTCGGCGAACCACTCAGATCCAGCCGGATGCCATCGCCATTTGTGATCAGACCATTGGCGGCAAACGGACTGTTGTCAAACGCAGCCTGGACGTCGGATCCGCCCGTCGCGGTGACAAACATCCCATTGTTGAAGTTGTTGCTGACCGGTGTATTCACAAAATCGAGCGTGGCCAGGCCCCCATTGCCAATCACCCCGAGAATGCCGTTGCCGGTCACGCCACCCACACCATTGTTGCTGAACGACGAATTGGTGGCGTTGACGGTCAACAGTCCGGCATCGACATTGAAGTCCAATCCGTCCCGGTCATTGCCCGTGACCGTACTACTGTTGGTCAGAGTGAGGTTGGCAACCGACGCATTGACAACGCCGTGCAGACCGTCCGCACCGCTGTTGTTAAAGCTGCTGTTGTCCAGGCCCGCCGTAAAAACGCCGCCGTTGGTCACGTTGAAAATCATGCCATTTCCACCGGCTCCGATTCCACTGTTGTTGAAATTACTGTTGGTCAGGTTTGCTCTGAATTGAGAGTTATCGACAGTGGCAACAAATCCGTCTGCCCCGCTACTGTTTCCAGGACTGTTGACTAAATCCAATCTTGCCGTCGCTCCATTCGTCACGCTCGCATTCACGGCGTTCATCAGATTTCCAGAAAGGTTGCCCGCCGATACGGTGCCGTTAAAAAGACTGTCGTTGATATCGAGCGTCAGGCTGCGGCGTTGTTGTCCCAACGATCCCTGATTGTCCGTGGGAGTATTGAACATCACCAAATCGACGGTCGACGCATCCGCATGAATGTTGACCGCATCGAAGGTATTTACAGCCGATTGACTGCTGTTGGCGAGCGTTCCATTAGAGATTCTCATGTCCGCTCTGCTGCCGGCATTGGCGATCAGTGACAAACCGTGCTGCCCCGAAAAATCACCTGTCGTGTGGTCAAACACGAGCTCTAGGTTCGCATTGTTCATCAAACCATCGACAGTACTCTCAACGCTATTACTCAAATTGACGTCGAGGAATGTGGTCTTCAACGTCGAACCATTGGCGAGGCTGAAGTTCAACCCGTCACGACCACTCTGGGAAGCATCGGTCGGATCGACAAACAGGTTGACCTTCGAAGAACCGACGAGCTGCTCGATGTGGAAAGCATCCCGCCCATTCTGGGCCAAGGCACCATCGTTCACCGCGTCATTGGTGACGTTGATGTTCATCGTGCTGCCGGATGCGGCAAACATTCCCAGTCCATCCAATCCGTTGTTGTTGGCTTGGATCAATGCCGAGTTGATGTTCATCGTGCTGCCGGATGTGGCGAACATTCCCAGTCCATCCAATCCGTTGTTGTTGGCTTGGACCGAGGACAGGTTGAGAGTTCCACTTCCTCCCGACTGAGCGTAGACGATGCCCGCACCGGTGATACTGTTGTTAAAGGTAGACGAGGTGAAATCGCCAGTAAACGTTGTGCCGAGCAGCGGACTGACCTGCGACCCAATCTGCAAATTGTCTAACGTGTTTCCGCTGGCGATCAGATTATCGGCCGTGAGAACGATCCTGCCACCGGGAGCGGCGGAGGTGACCTGCAGGCCAGATCCCAAGTTGTTGCTGGCCGAGACATCGAGGAGATCCGCCGTCAGATTCCGTCCTGTCTCTCCAAAAATAATCCCTGCGTTTGAATTTCCGAATCCGGACGCAATTCCGTTGGCTTGGACCGTTCTCAAACGTGTTATCAGAGATCCGTCATCGGCCTGTAGGTTGATTCCAAACGGTTGAATCCCCTGCGAAGTGTTCATCGCCACATCATTCAGCAACAAGTTCAATCCGGCGGCGCCGGAATCGACAAAGATCCCACCCGCATCATTGTTCCCGAGACCGCTCGGGTTCGAATAATTGGTGGAACCGCTGTTCCAATTGATCCCGCGCATGATGCCGAAGCCTGTGGCGTTTGTCAGACTAATACCGCGTCCACCGTTCCCTGTAATTTCCAGAGACTGAAGCAAAACGTTGTTCGATCCAGCGGGAGCGTTGACGATCGCACTTCCAGCCGCATTCAGCAGATTAAACGCAGACACTTCATTGTTGTTGGCCAGAGTGATCGTGTTTCCATGGCTGCTTAAGAACGGATAATTGCCACTGTTGGTGAAGCCGGGAAGAACGAAGGTGCCGTCAATGGTTTGTCCACCATAGCTAGCCCTCAGGGGGGCGAGGTGGGCTCTGCCTTCGCCCAGCAGTCGCTGATTGTTGACCAAAGTCAGTTCGCCCAACAGCGGATTGGCTTCGCTCGTGGAGCCGGCCTGGACGAGAATCAAATCCGAGTTCGGAGCAGAGTGGGGAAGGGTGTCTAAAGGATGCTCGAATGTTCCGTCGCCGCCAGCAGCGGCGGTATTGTTGATGTGAGTCACAAAGTACGAATGATTACCAATTGTTGCAGCCACATTCACGTCTTGTGAGTAGGTATCCGTTGCCACGCGCCAGTTGCGTGCGACGGGCATAAGCATTCGTTCGGACGTCGTCCATTGTGGGAAGTACCGTGTTGCCTTGAAGCCGGCAAATCGAAAATCAACCACCGCGTTGACGTTCGTTCCAAACTGTCGGTCGTCGGTCACATTCACGCCGACCGACAGATCGTCGCTGACCCAGGCTTCCAATCGTCCGCGGACACCGATCGGTTCATTGGCGGCGTTTGACTGGTATCCGTACATACCCGCGTAGGCTCGCAACCACGGAGTCGCGGGCGTGACCGGCACGCCGAATTCGAAGTCGCCTCCGGTCAACGATTCTTCACGAAGTTGTTGGCCGAGGAACGCGATTTGGTGGCCCACAAAGTAAGGGTCGCCACCGACACCTAATCCGCGGATGAAGCGATCCGTCGTCCCCAACGCAAAGTATCCGTTGGCGCGAAAGTCCCAGTTAGTTCCGAGAGTTTCAAAGCCCGCCGTGACCTGTGAGTACCTGTTGCCGAAGTTGGTCTGATCGGAATCATAGTATCCATTGACCCCATAAATCCGGTCTGATGTTTCAAAATATCTGCGGGCCACAGCACCGGTATTAACGCCAACGTGGCTGTGGTCCGTCAGTATCAGTCGCGAGTTGAGGGCAAGAAACGAATTTTCGCTAAGCCAAAACGGTGTGAATGCCCCTAATTGGGTAAAGCCGTTTTGATAGCCTACGCCGTTGCCAGTCATGTTTTGAACATCGAAGTACGTTCCCCGAATCGTGGCCCCGCCACTGAAATTCTGGACAGAAGCTGAACCGGCAGTGGAATTTGGCATGACTTCGGGCTGGGCGAAGACAATCCCCGCCGTCAACCACGACACCAAGCACAGTAGACTGAGATTCACTCGTAGCATGGACGCCTCCCCCCGCAGATTCCCACTTCAGCGAACGTGACTCAGTGGTCAAAGCTCGAGAAGAGCCTGAGTCCCCGTTTCGCAAGACTCTCCGTCTCGCCCGACAACGCCGGTTGTGACGAAAAGTTCGCTTCCTCTCGTTATTCGGTCTGGTGGGGTTTCATCGGTGAGAAAATATTTTATTGTTCTGACGATCAAGAGGATTAAGTCGGTTGTTGGAAACCACCTAAAGTCTCTGCTTGACACGGTCGAAGCACGGTTTTTTTATTACATTTTTCGCAACATGTTTAATTGATGATTCTTATGGACAATTGAAACAGCGTGAAACGCAGCCGACGGCGAGGAGATCGCAGAAAAAATGTTAATGCCGTCAAAAGATATCCACAAACAACCCATGCCACCCAAAGAACCTGTTATTAAAGCGTGAGAGGTATCGAGTGAGTCTCCGCTCGGGCAAAAATTCAAGAACTATCCCTCCGTAACCCTCCTGGTTTGGGATAAAATTGGAGGGATATTCGGACTGTATGGCAGTGAATTTGGGGAGTGAACAGGCGTTCCCAGATCCAATCCCGCTGCCCTCGAAAATCGCCCAGTTTGATCTTTGGCAATCGCATTTGCCGACGGAAATGACGTTGATGAGATGCGTTATTTCGGTTCAGAAATTCCTGTCGTCATCAGGCTCCATCCGCAACTTGAACGTATACTCCGCGAGAGGCGGCGTCTGAATTGGGAATGCCCTCGTCGAGGCTTTCTGTGGCCGTCCATTCAGAATCATCAGGGCAACGTCGATCGGTTAGGCGGGCATGCAAAAAAAGCACGTCCCCTTGGAACGGCCTTTCGGCAGCGATTTGCGATCGGGTTCATCTGAATCAGAGCGATAAAAATTCGATCTTATAATTCAGGGCAATGGTCGCAAGAAAAGAGCAGATCGCTCATAATCGAGCGAAAAAGATAAACAACTCCTCGGAACACAGGAACCGTGCGCATGTCTCGATGTCTCAACGTCATCTGTGTGCTGATGTTACTTTTCAGCGATTTTGCAGAGGGGCAATCCACAGAGGAATCGGCGAAGGGGATCAACTCTCACGGCCTCGGCCAAAATGGCGGGGTGGCCGCTGGAGGTGCGGAGGCCGTTGCGATTGGATTGCAGATATTGCGAAACGGAGGAAATGCGGCTGATTCCACTGTAGCCACACTGCTCGCCTTGAGTGTGACTGACTCGAATGACTTTTGTTTCGGTGGCGAAGTCCCAATCCTGATCTATGACGCCAAGAGACGCGTGGTCGAAGCGATCAGCGGAGTCGGTGTTGCTCCTCGTCTCGCGACACGGGAGTATTTTGTCTTGAAGTCCGGTGGACGACTGACCGCCAATTCAAGAGCTTTAGATCAACCGGGCGGCATTCCCTTGAAGGGACTGGAACCGGCGGCAACACCGGCGGTCCTCGCGACCTGCCTCACCTTGCTAGATCGGTATGGAACGTCTCGCTTTGAAGATGTCGTCACTCCGACTCTCACAATTCTTGATCGCCATACAATCGATTGGCACGCGCGTCTGGCGACCACATTGCGTCGAATGATTGATGCAGAAAAGTCGTCTCCTGATGATCGAAGTCGAGGATTGCGATTCGTTGGCGATTTCTTTTATCGTGGTCCTATTGCTCGTGAGATTTCGACATGGTGCGAGGAAAACGGTGGCCTTCTCCGTTACGTCGATTTCGCCACGTACGTCACTCGAATCGAGGAACCGGCTTCCATCGACTACAAGGGACATGTCGTTTACAAGTGTGGCCCGTGGACCCAAGGTCCCAGTGTTCTCGAGGCACTTCGAATACTGGAAACAGATGACCTCAACCGGATGGGACATAACAGTTCGGGCACGATCCATACGCTCGTTGAATCGATGAAACTGGCTCTTGCCGATCGCGACGTCTACTACGCTGATCCGTTATTTGCTGACGTTCCGCTTTCGGAGTTATTGTCATCTCGTTACGGATCCCTCCGCCGTTCGCTGATTGACCCCGAGCGAGCGTCGCTGCTTGAACGGCCCGGCGATCCAAAATTGGGAAAGGCGTTACTCACCAATCAGGAAACTCGTGAGGGATTGAGTGGCCCCAACCGAGATACCACAACGTGCGTCGTGGCCGACAAGTGGGGCAACATGGTAGCTGCGACTCCCAGTGGCTGGCAAGGCGTTGAGGCCGGCAAGACCGGAGTCTGGTTGGGGACAAGACTTCAAAGTTTCAACCTTTGGGAAGGTCATCCGAACTGCATTGAGCCGGGAAAGAGGCCGCGGATTACGCTGACTCCCACTCTGGTGACAAAAAACGGGAAGCCGTCACTGGCCATCAGCGTCGCCGGCGGTGACAGTCAAGATCAAGCCACATTGCAACTGCTTGTGAACCACATCGACTTCGGTTTGAGTCCTGTGATGTCATTGGCGGCCGCTCGTTTCGGAACAAACCACCATATGGGATCCTTTCGACAAACTCCTGCGGAATTGGGAAGTCTCATCATTTCACCCGATATCGGAGAAAACACTCTCAAAGAACTTGCCGCGAAAGGCCATCTGATCAGACACTCCAGAGCGATTGGATCGCCGGTTGTTCTCGTGATTGATCCAGCCAGCGGACTCATCGAGGCGGCTGGCGATCCGAGAACCGGTCGTCATGCCGGAGCCTATTAAAAACACGATCACCGCCCCTCACCTATTTTCGTGCTGTGTTTCAAACGGAGGGACGCGACAAGAGGCGTTCGCCATGGAGATTCCCTCCAAAACGCGATTTCACGAGCTGCTCGAATTGCGGCGAATCGTGATCGGCACGTTTGAAACGATATTACTCGTCAACCCAAGGTCACGTCATGCCATTGTTTGAAAGCCGTACGCTGCTCAACGCGACGCCCGATCAGGTCTTCCAATATATTATCTGTCCGGCCAACCTGCAGGATATCGCCCCGCCGGAAACACAGTTCGTTTTTGTGGATCCGCCGTCCGTGATCGAACTCGGAAGTCAATTGATCTGCAAAGTGCAGGCCTACGGAATGGTCCAACAACTCTCCTACGAGATCGTAGAATTTGTCGCACCACTTCGTTTTTCTGAAGAGATGACCCACGGACCCCTGAAACGATGGAGACACGACTATATTATTGAACCCGATGTCGATGGCGGAGTGTTCCTCATCAATCGAATCGAATTTGAGCCTCCCGCCGGATTGATGGGTTTGGTCGTCACAGCGGCTAAGATTCTAGAGGATCTCGAGGACGGGTTTCACTATCGCCGGGAAGCATTGAGAAAGGTCTTTCGATGACGAACGATGAACAGAAAAAAGCCGACGCCGATTTGCAGACTCTGTCCGCACTGCTGATGGTGGTCTTCCTTGCGACGTTACTTATGGGACTGATCGCCATGATTCTGCCGGCCGTGTTGGGAATCTTTCTTGTCGTCACCGGACTCGGATGGTTTTCCCTGTTGCACTATGCCGTCTGGGGCTGGTGGCTCGGCCGACATTTAAAGCCAGACGTTGATGCAGAGACTCGCTCCCGATAATCCCGCAGCGGATATGAGCAGAAAAATCTGCCGTCACACTTTTTCACGTTCGAGATTGGCTGGCGGCCGCCGCCTGTGGGCTGCGCAACCGGTAACCTAAAATCATGAGGCACTGAGTGTCGAGAGGAAATATTTCGGATGACCGCATCGCGCCCAGTCTCTGTGCAAAACATTTGTCACTACATGCAGCAAATCGCGCCCCTGTCACTGGCCGAAGACTGGGATAACGTCGGACTATTGTTAGGAGACGAAGAAACTATAGTTGCGAGAGTGATGACCTGCCTGACTCTGACCCCCGAAGTTGCCGAGGAAGCCATTGAGCTGGGAGCGCGACTTGTCGTTACACATCATCCCCTTCTGTTTAGTCCGGTCAAACGCGTGAACAGTACGACTGCCGAAGGACGTCTGCTGCTCAAATTGATGCAGCATGGAATGGCTGTCTATTCTCCGCACACGGCCTATGACAACGCAGAAACCGGAATCAACCAGCAATTGGCCGAGTTAATGGAGCTAACCGAGATTGCCCCTCTGAGAACTCGCCCAGCGAGCGTCTTTAACGAACTTTACAAAATTGAAACGTACGTTCCGGAACTGCAATTGGATGTTGTTCGGCAAGCCTTGTGGGACGCCGGAGCCGGGGCGTTGGGAAACTATCGTAATTGGAGCTTCAACCTTCGAGGCTCCGGTACGTTCCTTGGAACGGACAAGTCACGACCGAGCGTTGGTCAGGTCGGACGCCTTGAACATGTTGAGGAAATCTCTGTCGCAGTCGTTTGTCCGGCAAACCGTGTCGAACACGTGGTCCAACAACTGCGTTTGATCCACCCTTATGAATCGCCTGCAATCGACGTGATTTCGTTAAAGGGGTTGCCTGATGGAACGGGGACCGGACGCTATGGGCGTCTCTCAAAAATAATGTCCCTCGGTGAACTCAACCAGTGGGTTGGTGCACGGTTGAGTCAACCCACGGTTCAGTTTGTTGGGGATCCATTGATGCCCGTGGAAAAACTTGGAATTGCGTGCGGTTCTGCAGCCGAGTTTTTGCGTGACGCCCATCGTCTTGGATGCCAAGCCCTGTTGACCGGTGAAGCTCGGTTTCATGCCTGCCTCGAGGCTCGCGATTTGAAGATGGCGATGATCTTGCCGGGTCACTTTGCAACGGAACGGCCAGCTATGGAAGAACTGGCCTGCAGGTTGGCCTCGCGGTTCCCTGGTCTCATCGTCACCGCCAGCGTGAAAGAAAGAGATCCAGTGCAAGTTCAAGAGTGAGCCTCCAGATCGGACGTGATGTCGAAGGCGATGATCCGTTTGGAGTGGATCGGCGATTTGATCTTTCTCCCCGTCAAGACACGTGATCCCTGTAGCTCGATTAATCTTGCTTGGCGTCTTGAATCTGCCATTCCTCATCGAAGAACCCGGCACTAAGAACGGTCTCCGCCACCGGTGTGACATTCGATCCAGCAGAATCAATCTTTAAAATTGCCCAGTCTCCCCAACGAGGGAACAGCAGATAGTTCACCTTGGACAATTCCGACTCGCGAAACGTATGCCCACTGTTCAAGACAACGTAGTGTTCGTCAGCGCCCGGGAGTGGATTGGGCGCAATCAATGCGGGAACATGCTCGGCCGAGGAGAGGTCATGTCCGGCAAAACGCAGCGACTGCTTGGTCCAACTGAGAGGCAGTTGCGGGAGAACCTTGGCGATCCACCCATTGCTGCCGGGATCTCCAAAGAGAATTAGGTGTCGTGTCCGTAAATCCGTGTCCGTCACATCGACATCATTCTTGATCGGAAGCGTCCCTCGAAAATAATGATGCCACTCGTCAGAAAATCGGCGAAGGCTGGCATTAGCATAGTCATTCGCAGCCACGTTCCACGGCTCACCCGTTCCTCGAACACACAAAAACGGTGACGTGAAAGCATCATCGATAGGACCCTGTAATCCGGGGCGTTTTCGAGACTGCGGGCCGGAAACGAGACCTGAATTGTCCACCTGCCAATCCCCGCTCCATCGAGAAACAAGAATCCTTTCGTCGGCTTGTGTTTTGCCCGATGGAATGGCTAGTTTTATGGATCCAATCTGAACGGACTTGGGCCTTGTCGAAAACTGCGAGGTGGTGATTGCGAACTGTGTGACATTCCGTGGTTCGGCAATGATCAGCTCGTCATTTGCCAATTGTGCAGACAGTTCCGCACGCGCGTAATGCTGTTTCAGACCGAGGATCTCAAGCCAATGGCAGCGACTGTATTTGAGTGTCCAAGTGACAAACCGCAGATCTGACGGTGATTTCCGACCGGCAATCACACGCTCCGCAATCAACCGCATTTGTGCGGCATGCGTTACGGGATCGAGGACATGCCCGGTCCCTGGTGAAATAAGATTGATCAGAGTCAGTCCTTCCCGTTGCATGGCCTGACTCATCATCACATGTGCCTGAAAGAAGATGTCCTTCTCACCCATGCAGGCAATGACCGGGACCACCCCTGCATTCGCGGCATAATCGAGCGAGTCGAGCATGTGCAGTCCAAGCTCCTGATATGTGGGGAGCGGCCCAACCTGAACGAAGTGGGGAATCGGTGTCATCGAAAAGTGATGAGTGTCCACATATCCGCAGTAAGGCCCCAAGGCGACGAATCGATCGGGATGCTTAAGACCAAGATGCCACGTCCCTGAAGCACCCATCGACATTCCACGCAGAACAATCCGATCACGGTCGATGTTGTAACGTCGGCAGACATCTTCGATGGCTTCGAAAACATCGACTTCGCCCGACCAACGGTAACAATTTTCGACACGCCCCAAGGGATGCAGTTCAATAAAGGACTGTTCCGGCGGTGAACTGTTTTCGCCATCTCCCTCATCAAATTTGTTGATAAATCTCAGTTCGGTCATGGCCTCAGCCCGAGTGCTCCCGTGCAACACCACATCCAATCTGATGGGCTTTGTGTGCTCATAGCCTTGGGGAACAATCAAACCGTACGGCTGAACGGACCCATCGATAATCGATCGATAACCGAGGGCGATCTTGCCTCGTTGGGTTGCCCTAGAATGGTCGTCTTTCATCCATCCAGCCAGTCGCTCCCGTCCGCGCCGGGTCGCCTTCTCCAACAACTCCCGGTCAGACGAATTGAATTCGCGACCATAATGCAAGGCCCACTCCACCCCTTTAAGAAAAATCGCGATGTCAGATGTCTCGTGAGGCCGCCTCGCCGATTCCTGATCGAGAGTCGTCGTCATGTCTTGAATGGCTCGCTCGGCTACAGCTCGCTCCTCATCGGACAACGCCCGAGGGGCTTGAGCGAGACAATAGGATCCACACAGAGCACTACAGGCAATGGCCATTGCCCATCGCACTGACACACGGTGCATGTTTATTCCTCGTGAACATTGCATTTCAAAATGATGGCTGCAATCGAATCGCGGTGACGCTGTCACCGCGCAATGTCCGCGTACGATCGATGTGCAGAGATCGACAAACTCTCCCTATGACGAACTCTTTAACAGCCAAATCCGATTTCCGTGGGAGGCCACGAGTATTCTACAACGGCTGCCGCAAAGTGACAGGCTAACCCGGCAACTCCAGTTGCGACGACGATGCCCCGTCGACACGTTCCAAATCTCGATTCTGGATCGGATCTCATCAACGCTCTAGCTCGACGACAGTCCGCCGCAAACTGGCAGGCAACAGGATCGCTAACGCCAAATGAAACGGGCCGTTTTCAGAGATCGTATCGTTGTCCAGCACGCATCCCTCAGGGGATGCGTTGGAAGGGAATCCGGAACGAATGCCACTGTCCCACCGATTGCCTTCGGAGTGCGCGTATCGACGTCGAGACAGATTTCATGATGCAGTACAAAGATCGCTGAGGCCGCGGTATCGTTCATCTGTTGCCGAGGCGTTGTGTGCTGAGCCCCTTCGTTCGAGCATCGACCCTCTAGGAATGTCGTTTGGTGACGGCGACTCAAGCGAGGCATCAATGAAACTCGGACTCGTGTTTTCGAACGAGGCAAAAACAAATGATCCCCAGCAGTGTTGGAACACCCTTTGGAATCACACCGCAATCCGTCAATTCCGGTCTGCGAAAATCGGACTCCTTATCCGATCTTAAACGGCAGTTCAAATCTTTTCGATCGCTCGAAGTAATGGACAGTCTTTGTGGATTGCTGCGCCGTCACGATAGTGGGCTAGCAATTCGTGAGACCGCCGAGCCAACAGACGTCGCACTTCCCGTCGTTGACCTTTGATACGCGGGATGGTCATCGAATCGTAAGCGGTTGTCTGATGCCTCATCCAGGCTATGACGGCCGCTTCAGCACGTTCCTCAACCGGAATGCGTTTCGTCCGTGCGACGGTTCCGCTACCGACCGGTGTCGCATGATCAGCGACGGCATATGCCAGACGGCCAGCCAACTCGCCGTGGGTGGGATGAAAGGCGAGGAACGTCAGAACGGCCCCGGTAAAGTCTTCAACGTATCCAACCTGTATTTTCAGTCTGCGCTGAGTGTCCGCTTCTTTTCGATGGGCATAGGCTGCGGTCGAGCGTTCCGCTTCGAGTTCCGCCCGAATCCGAGAAATGGTCTCTGCCGGAGCCCACACGCCGCGTGAAAAAAGTTTACGACCCCTTAGCTCCTGCACGACCCAATGATCCCCAGTTGCCTTCACCCTGCGGGTGAGTGCTGCATCACCGGGAGGAAACATGACCCAGTTTTCGGGCGCAGCCAAGATCTTGCCATCGGCACTTCGCACTGTGTTTGAACTGGGACCGGGACTATAGATCATGTCGCTCACTTCATGAGTGAAAGAGACCTCGACGGGCCGTTCCGTGGGACGGATTGGAATCGTCGCCAGCGGTCATTGGATGCGTGCCGAAAGATAACAATGCGACATCGAAAACACGAGACGAACAGGCAGAGCATTCGTGCGTAATTTCAGAACGGCAGGCCGACACGACTCGCAAGGCGTGAGATATCTCTCTAGGCAACGCCTCGCCACTTCGAAGAGTCGGAGGCGGTCCGAGAACCGCTGTTTCCACAGCAACGGCCAATCTCCTGCGGATCAGTAACACGCTTCGGTTTTTGATGACGGTGGCTTCACGACGACGTAGAGTCTATGCCACACAAAACCCTGTCAATGGTCACCGATCACTCGTATTTTCCAG
This sequence comes from Schlesneria paludicola DSM 18645, assembly GCA_945876035.1. Lineage (GTDB taxonomy): Bacteria > Planctomycetota > Planctomycetia > Planctomycetales > Planctomycetaceae > Schlesneria > Schlesneria paludicola_C. Next base: position 81,467 of record CAMCMU010000001.1, read on the forward strand.
ACGATGATGCAGACAAAACCAGGTAACCGATTTGCGGCCTAGCGGAAAGGAACTAGAATGACCTGAGAGACGGAGAAACGTCGATATTTCTTCTGATAAAGAATCACGGGGACCACACTCATGACAATCAAAAATGTCGAACAATTGCGAGCAAGTCAATGCGTTCCCTGCGAGGGTGGAATTCCGAGTCTGTCCCCCGCGGAAGTCTCGAGACACCTCGGCCAACTACAGGGCTGGACCCTTGTTCCCAACGGCACCCGAATTCGAAAAGAATGGATCGTCAAAAACTTTCAAGAAGGGATCGAATTTTTTAAGCGAGTTGCCGAGGTCTCCGAATCGGAGGGGCATCATCCGGACCTGCATCTCGTGGAATACCGCTTGACGGTGATCGAGATTTGGACGCACGCAATTGGTGGATTGTCAGAGAATGATTTTATTCTCGCGGCCAAGATTGATGAGATTCCGATCGTGCTCAAACAAAAAAACAATCACTCCCCTGGCTAACCGGATCCTCAAAGACACAAACCCAATTCACAAATCGTCCGAGACATCAATCGTGCAACGTGTTCCTTATCGCCAAGCGAACAATTGATCGGTGAGCCGTTCAAAGACCTCGATATATTTTGAACGCGTCCGCTCGATGACATCCGCTGGAAGAACGGGTGGCGGGCTGTTTTTGTCCCAAGCCGTCGATTCGAGCCAATCTCGAACGAATTGTTTATCGAAGCTCGATTGGCTGCCGCCTGGAACATACTCGTCGGCCGGCCAATAACGAGAGCTGTCCGGAGTGAGTACCTCATCGATCAGTAAAATTTTATTGTCGAGCAGTCCGAATTCAAATTTTGTGTCCGCCAAAATGATTCCGCGTGAACGTGCATAGTTTGCCGCTTTGGAATAGATCTCTAGGCTTAAGTCTCGCAGTTGTGACGCATTGTCTGCACCGATCAATTGACAGGCGGTGTCAAACGATATGTTTTCATCATGTCCTGTTTCGGCTTTGGTGGCGGGTGTAAAGATCGGCTCTGGAAGCGGATCGCTTTCCAGAAAACCAGACGGAAGATCAATCCCACAAATGGTTTGCGATGATTTATACTCCTTCCATCCGGATCCTGCGAGGTATCCCCGCACGATACATTCAATGGGAAAGACTTTCGTCTTTCGGACGACCATGCTTCGACCGTCGAGGACTTCTGTATCTGTTTCCGATGGCAGAGGCACATCGCAAGAATTTTTGCTCAGAAAATGGTTCGGAACGTCAAGGAATTCAAACCAGAATTGACTGAGTTGCGTCAGCACCCTTCCTTTATCGGAAATACCGTTGGGCAAAACCCAGTCGAATGCGCTGATCCGATCCGTGGCGACAAAAAGTATCCGGTCGCCAAAGTCGTATAAGTCGCGCACCTTTCCACGCACGGGCAGATGTCCGGGAAGACTACTTTGTAACAAGGGTGTCGGGGAACGTTGGGGCATAACGCGGTTCGACAGACGCGTCAATCATTCCCCATCGGGATGACGATGACGACGTCGATGTTTAAGAACAAATTGGGAAATCATACGCGCTAGTGAGACTATCAGGGTCGCGTTTCTTGAACAACTCAACACGCTGGGCTAGACTAGATGTCCCCATTATCTCTTTCGTTTACTCTCTACACATGCTAGGCGCCGATGCATGGGATTGATTCGCTTCGCCGTCGAACCGGCAACGTTGCTTGATGACTTGCCCGAGGCGTATCGCGGCTACTTGACTGGATCCGACGGCCGCGTTTTTGTGACTCGAATTGAAGTTCAAGAGGCGATCATCGGATGTCACAGAAAAACTTCTGAAAGTTGCAAGTTTCACGTCGCTTGGCCCGTCACGGGCTTTGGACGTCCCGTGATCGCCACTGCGTCATTGTCAGAACGCGAGCAACCGTATCTTCTTCCATTAGAGTTGGCTCGAGGGAAGATTGTGCAACTCCGGAATCAGGCCGGGGAATGGGAATTGTCCGGCATGACAATTCCACCCGATTTTGTGGATTCTTCTCGACTCGCGTTTCGCGCCTTTGCCAAGGCGGCTTCTCGTCAAAACCAACCTGAAGAGGCGACTCGGCTTTCCAATGAGGCGTTGTGCCACGCATGCGCTGCAGCGGAAATTTTGATGATCGGTTACTCCTCGCAGACGTTTCTTAATCGATTGCAGCGATTCGGCAGCCTTCCCGCCTCGATCGGATGTGAACTGCATCAAGCCCCGCCGCACCCCGATGCCGACGAGTTGTTTGCTGCGGCCTTCAATTCGGCAACGGTTGCTTGCGCCTGGGAAAAGATTGAATCGAAGGAAAAGAACTACGACTGGACGTATTGCGATCAGCAACTCGATTGGTGCGAAAAGCGGAAGTTGTTGGTGAAAGGCGGCCCCTTAATCGATCTCGGGCCGCATGGCCTTCCTTCATGGTTGGCTCGTGGTCAGCATGACCGTTTTTATCTGGAAAAATTGGCCTGTGATTTTGTGAAAATGGCCATATCCCGATATTTCGGGCGGATTCGCATCTGGGAGGTTGCTACTAGACTGAATTCTGGTGGCGCGTTGAGCCTGAGCGAAGAGGATCTTTTGACCCTCGTTGTTCGAGTACTCGATGTCGCTCGGCAGTTAGACGAAGAGACGCAATTGTTGATTCGAATTGATCAACCTTGGGGAGAGTACCAGGCTCGAGGGCAGCACCGACTCTCGCCCATGCAGTTGGTCGATGCCCTGTTGCGCTCCAGCGTGGGACTGGCCGGCGTGAATCTTGAATTGGCCGTCGGCTATTTGCCAAGAGGAAGTGCGTATCGTGATCTTCTAGACATCTCTCGGCTGATCGATATGTGGAGTATTCTGGGGGTGCCGCTTCATGCGACACTGGCCTGCCCCTCCAGCAGTGATGACGATGCCTTGGCCAGCGAAAGCTGGGAGGTCGAACCACGAATGTGGGACCGGGAAATTGATGAAGCGGGCCAAGCCGAGTGGATTGAACGTATCCTTGAACTGCTACTCGCCAAACAATCAATCTCCAGTGTTTCTCTGGCCCACTTCTCTGACGGCGACTCCCATACCTTTCCACAGGCGGGACTGCTGCGCGCTGACGGAACACCAAAGGCCGCCTTGGAACGGATTATGATCCAACATCAACGAAACAAGCGACAAGACTAGTCCTCCCTCCCAAACGCAACATACCCTTTAATTTTGCGTAATTGCGGGCTGAAATGGAGTTCGTTGAGCGATTCCGTGAGGACCGCTTAGTCGCATTAAATTCGCTTCAGATTACCCATCTTAATTGAAATTTGTCATCGACTATGGTGAGGTATTCGTTCTACTGCCGGTCAATGGAGTCCGGCTAAAAACAATCCGTGAGCAACGGCTTTGTAAGTCTCCACCGATCGATTAACGGCCGGAGTTCAACGGATACTTCGAATTTTTGGAAGAGATCAGCATGTTAAGAACGACTCTGTTGTTAAGTGTCTGCCTGACGACCACGATTTTCGTTTGGGGTGACGATCAGCCGGTGAGTGCTCTGACGCCGGCTAATGGTGTGTCCGTGATGGTTCGAGTCGAAAAAATTGCCGTTGAAGAACGCTCCGGACCGTACGATTGGCTCATCAAAAACGAAAACATTATCCGGCTGGTGTCTAGTACGAACGAGCATCGCGCTCGAATGGGGCTTACTCCGGTTGTCTTAGATACCAGCATGTGCCTGGATGCGCAGAGACATGCCGATTGGATGGCTTCCTTCGGATCTTTTCAGCATAGCTCCCTGCCATATATGGAGATCATTTTCAATGGCGTGAGCAGTCCGGAAGCAGCAGTTCAGGGGTGGATCGCTTCACCACAACACCACGCGATCATGCAAAGCGGCACAAAAGTCGGCTTCGGCTACCAGCTTCGCGGCGGTCATCCCTATTGGGTCGGCGTGTTTCAATGAATCGTTGGATCGGGATTCAACGTTGCCACTCGGCATGATTTGGCCTCGTGCTGTTTTGTCAAATCGATGCTTTACGATCGGCGATTGCGATGAATCCCGGTCTGCATTTTTTTGTCTGAGGCAGGCCAATAGCCTGGGGGGGGGATTTCAGAAATTCCCCCGCCCAGGCTATTGGCCGTCGTCATGATCGACCTGATGTGTTTGGAGATTGTGTCTCAAGCCGACCGAGTCATCGTCTGGACGCTTTCATCTGTAACGAGGCACCGAGGATTTTGACGCTCGTCGGCCCTTGTCACACAACATCTGTAGGAACGCCGGTCTGTTGGATCATTGACGTTCCTAGATCAATCTTCGAGTCGCTTTCGGCTGGTGTCCGGAGCGAACCAAATGATCACCATGCCGACTAAAAAAATCAGACTTGTCACGCGGCCAATCTGTGCATAGTCACCGGCAAAAAAACTCATTAAGGCACCGGTGCCGAAGACGGTGATGGCCGTCAGAATCCGGCCGAAATTGAAACAGACTCCGGCTCCGACTGATCGTGCTCGCGTCGGAAATAATTCGGGCAGAAACAATGGCAACCAGCCAAAATAGATGCCACTGAACAAACCCAAGCCCGAAACCCACCACAGAAAACTGGCATCCGTCGGTACGACAAACCAAAACGTATATTGAGCAATTCCTAGGGCCAACGCACTTGCCAGACAATAAGTCAGTCTGCGACCAACAACCGTGGCAATCCAACCGCCCAGCAAACTCCCGAAAATCTGAGCCATGGCACGTGCTTGATTGACCTGCGCCTTCAAGGCCGGGTTCGTCGTTCCCGCTCGATCGGCCCACTGGACCATCCAATCCGCACTTCCCCAACCACCCACAATCGGTACCGTTGCGAGTCCGATTCCAATCAACGTGCCCCACAATAGTGGTGGTCTGAAGATCTCCACGACTGTTATACCCGATCCACTTTTCGCGGTTGAAGATCCGCGATTTGCCAACCATAATGGGGATTCGGCAACGAAGACTAGGGACACGACTCCGAGAATTGCGGGCAGGGCCGCAACACACATCACCCATCGCCATTCAGAATGATCGGTTCGATACCATGTCATCAGGGTGGACATCAGGAAGATACCGATATTGGCGGACATCCCCATCAGACCTGAAGTGACCGAACGAGAAAGACTCGACCACGCTTCCGAGACGAGGGCTACGCCGTTCGGCCACATGCCGCCGACTCCAGTACACGCGAGAAACCAGCAACACCACAAAACCACCGGACCATCCGCAAAATACGCTACACCCGCCATCGTTGAATAGGTCAGGATCGACAATCCCATTCCCTTCGTTCGGCCGAATCGATCGCCAATCGCACCAAAAAAAAGTCCTCCGAACGCTGCACCAAAGAGAAAGGCACACTTCAGCCAAGAGACCCACTGCCCCACACGGATGTTGCCTTGTTTCAGTTGTAAGTGTTCGGCTGTGGTCAATACGGGACTGCCGGGCGATGCCGTTCCCTGTTTCTGTTTCTTTTCACGGTTGCTTAAAGAAAGATAACTTTCAGCGTCCAACTGCCCACCTTGAGACAACAGATCGACAACGGCCGGCTGCATGACAACGGATGTGATCGACATGAGGAGTCCCGCGCACATCCAGCCCAGAAAGGCGGTGGTCAGCATGAGCCCTCGGCCAGCGTTAGTCAGCGATGCCGGTTGTCTAAAGTCCATGGCTGATGGTGTCATCCGTAGAATCGTTCATCGCAGTCCGCACAGAAGAAATCGTGAAAAATCCGAATATGTAGCGTATGATCGTACTGAGAACGGCGAGAGTTTCTAGTCCTCGCTGTTGAAATGCTTTACGAATACTGTCCGTAAATGAGTTGGCCTGTACGGCCTGAATCCCCAACGGTTTTAAAAACGGCAATTTTTTCGAAACTCGTCTGTGCATCGAGGAGAGTTGTACGATCTTGGTCGATCGCCTTCGGGATTTTCTGCGCAAGGAGAAAATCATTCTCGTTCGCGACTCGATGCTACCGAGACTCCTTAAGAATCATCGATTTCGATAGTAAAAGCTAACATCCGGCCGCGAGTGATTGACGACAAGCGTCCCGGCTGTTCGTTGGGTAGGAGTTTGATTTCCCCACCACTCAGATGACTAGCCACGTGGCGCTCGGTGGAGCCCCTCATTCTCCTGAGGGACCATCCGCGTTCGGCACTGTCTTGATCCGATCTACGTTGGTCAGAGACTGTCCGAAGCGAGACGGCCTGTTGTCCGAGTCGTTTCTCTGTTGCGAAGCAGCGTTTAATGCGTGAACAAGACGACTGCAACGGCTGTCGTGTTTCGGCGGTTTTCGCCGATCATATGGGCTCATCAAGGAGGCTACTATTGAACCGTTTCCGATAAACCAGCGCAGTTCAAGCGGCGTTTGTTGATCTGTCGATAGCCTGGGAGGAGAATTGCGTTAAAGACCATGAGGTGCGGGCGACTTCTGCGCTTTTAGACATTCGCATCTCCCTTGCATGGAGATGCGGCATGAACCGGCAACTAACGGCGACATTGGCGTTCCTCGGACTGTGCCTGGCAAACAGCGATTGCTTCGCCGCACAACACCCGAAGCCGATCACCACGAACAAGTCTCGATTTCGAATTCCTTTCAAATTCGACGTCTCTGCTTTGCAACGGATGAATGCTCTGGAACTGCAACTCCACGTCTCTTCCGATCGCGGTTTGACTTGGGACATGACTCAATCGTTGGCACCCGACGGCGGCAAGTTCGAATATCAGGCTCCGTCCGATGGAGAGTATTGGTTTTCGGTCAAGACACTCGATGGCCGGAATCAACTCCACCCACCGGTCGGAGCCTATGAAACGGGATTGATCGTGGTTGTCGACACGACCCCCCCATTACTCGATGTTTCGCTTCAAGAAGTGAGCCCTGGCAAGGTGCATCTTTCGTGGCACGCGACCGACACAAATATCGATCCCTCGACGCTCAAACTCGAATATTACCAACCCGGCAATGAAAGCTGGGAAAGTGTTGATGTCAGTCCGCGTGTCAGCGGCCAAACAACGTGGAGCGTAACACAAGCGGGGCAAATCGCTGCGCGGGGTACCATTGCAGATACTGCCGGAAATTTTGGAAGAGGCGAATCAAAAGTACAAATCGCCGCGACGGGCATTGCGCCGCCCCCGAAGTCCAACCGTCGCGTTCCAATCGCGGGAATCGAAGCCTCCAACGAAAATTCCGAGTTAGCAATCGAAGACCATGAATCGACGGTCGTCCCGAACACTCGACCAGACGCACTTCGCGACTCCCAAGCATCCAATAACCGTTTCCCGATCAGGCAACGGCAATTGCCGGGTCATGAAAACCCTTCCGTGGTGACACCCTTCGGTGTTTCTTCAGCGAAGTCCATCGCCGTACCATCCGTCTTAAAAAACTCTACGGGCACGCCTGTGATCGCAGCGGATCGATGGCCGGTCATTTCTGAGTCGGTTGCCAGACAGACAGAGCAGATATATCAAATGCCGCTGCGGCACCGTCTCGTGAACACTCGACGGTTTCAAGTCGGATATCAAATCAACGACATTGGGCCCTCGGGAATCGGTCGTATCGAATTATTCATCACTCAAGACAACGGCAGGAACTGGTCGAAATACGGCGACGATCCCGACCAACGTAGTCCATTTGACGTCGAAGTACTTCAGGACGGTGAATACGGGTTTGCGATTCGAGTCCGCAGCGGAGTCGGGATTGCCAACCATCCGCCGCTTCCAGATGAACCACCAGCAATCATCGTCTCCGTCGATCAAATGCCCCCACGCTTAGAGGTGCTACCCGTCCAGCAGGGACAAGGAGCCAACGTGAACCGTCTACAGATTCGATGGCGAATTCAGGATGAGCATCCTGCAGAAAAGCCCGTATCACTCTATTACGCAGCCGGCCGAAACGGACCGTGGGAGACGATTAGCGATTGGACAGAAGACGATGGCCGTTTTGAATGGACGGTTGACGCTGGAGTTCCATCGAAATTTTTTCTCAGAGTGCTTGCTCGGGACTCCGCTGGAAACGTCAACAAAATGGAATCCGTCACACCCGTGGTGGTCGATTTGTCTCACCCCTCAGCAAGAATTGTCGATGTCGAAGCCCCCCAAACCGTAGGACCGCGATAACTCTGTTATTTTGACACAAAGGCAAACAAGTTACGACATCCGCCATGAAACGGGCGTTCGTGAACGAAGTGTCTTGAGCCAAACTGCGAGTCATCAAGGAAAGTTGATCGTGATGCGGAACGATTTCATTCGGTGAGCGGGCGAAAAAGGCGAGACATGGCAGGCTGATGCTGTTGAAGGAGTCGTCACAGAAATTCAAGCGGGTTCAGATTACGCTCCAAGCAGATACCGGCGAGACCAGATCGGACGGACAGGACGAACGCCGATACCTTTTCATAATCGAACGGAGCCAGTCGAACGCATCCGTCAGCGATTGGTCACCAGGCCGTTTTACACCGTACTCAGCGACCTAATGCGGAATCAGCCGCTTTGACAAAATCGGCTGGATCGCATGGCGGAAGCCCAGCGGATTCACCGGCGTTTGGAATCTACTCCGCTAGGTTCCGCGAACGGATTCTTGTGACGGCCGACCGGTCGGCCATAACAGCGTTCGGAAAAGTTGGGAACAGCGATAGGACCAACCGCGCGATCTGGCTACAGGGTGATTCCTCACGATACCAAAGGCGAGTATCTGTTCTGCGTGGAACGGGTGCGAATCCATTAGCGACGTCCAGAAACGTGATCCTCGTAAGTGACACGATCACGCGACTGTGACGAAGCCTTTCCAGTAGTCCAAGCCCGCGCACTTGAACAAAGCGGGGCTTCCGTCGTTGGCAGACACAGTCGTTGGTTAAACATCGAGGCGAATAAAGCGACTCCAATGGCCCCCCTCGATGCCGCAAGGCTCGTCACATCCGAGTTTTCAAAACTCTGTCCCTCGACAACGACCGCCACCAAATGTTTGGCAAACAAACGACTTAGAATCGACGGCCGCGTTTCAAATTGTTTCACTCAAGCGACATTATTCGCCAGAGGCAAATCACCTTTTCGGTGGGACGGAGTCTCTTCTTGGAGCGTCAATCAGCAACACCTGTCGGCTCTGATTTGGGGGGCTCGAATTTGGGAGCAGTCGCTTCGACTCGTTCTTCAGGAGGAGTCGGACGATTGCTGTTACTCGACTCGTATTTTTTGTATGCGTTGGTATCGACTTGGTCTTCAATGCCTTGCAACCCCTTCTTGAATTCGGTCAGTCCCTTGCCAAGACTTCGCGCGACTTCTGGTAACCGCTTGCCAAACAACAACAATGCGATCATACCCACCAATGCCATTTCCATCGGGCCAAGGCTGCCAATGAATGCGATTGAACACATTTTATTTAGATCCCTACGGAATGTGGTGGGCGGGTCAATTACTGATCCGATTCGGAGTTTTTTTTACCGTCGATAGGTCCAGCGGATTTGTCCTCGCGAATACCCTTCTTGAATTCGGTGACGCTCTGACCGAGTGACCGCATGGCACTTGGCAATCGACTTCCGAAGAGCAATAAGACAATCCCTGCGAGTAATGCAATCTCAAATGGACCCGGAGCAAAAGCTAACGGCAACACAACACACTCCACTCCGGTCAGATCCGGACAAACGGGGAATCAACACCACGGAGGTGATGACTAAAGACCAATTTCGACACGCGAGATCCCACGTTAGACGCAAGCATCCTCTTATGTCACTCAAGTGTGAGCCCACTCCGATATAGCCCGCAAACTAGAGCAGGTCTGCTAAGCGGACCGCTAATTCTAACCGACCTGCCACAACTGTCAATTCGCGAAAGCCTTTCAACCCCGGCCCATGGACATGAATCATTTTTGCTGAACACGAATGCCTATTGGACACCTGATAGCCCAAATCTTCCCAATAAAAAAAACAACAGCCGCGTTGATCACGAGGAATTCGGCAAGCTGCTGCGGATGATTTTAGCGTGAGCGGGAACATTTCCTCAGCCTCGAAAATTTGTATCGCCCACTGTCATTTCGCCTGGAACCGCCGAAACAGCAGCGTATTAAAAAGAGCTCCCAGATTTAAACCAGACGACATTATTCGATTTATTGCCGGAAAAGAGAGCCTGAAACAGCGAAACCGTATGACGGATCACCCATCGAAGATTGACCACGAAGAACTGTGATTCTGGGCCGGGTTCAAAAGAGGTCTTTTGCAACCCCGTAATGAGCGCCGCCGAGTCGATAAAGCGGCCCATGGAATCAAGAAACTGTTGAACAGTGAACCGTCATAGGCCAAGTTCAACGTGCACGAGATCCGCCAAGCGGATACGAGACAGATGGCAGACAACCGTTCCGCTGATTTTCCTGGAAAAAATGCGGTCAATCGTCACGATGCGGATCCGTCGCACAAAATAAGGTCACGCAGTGTTGTTGACCTGCGTTGCCCTCCCCACCAAGCATGAGGAACACCTCAACACTACCCATACCATCGAAAACACCTCCGCCACGATTCGCCGTCGAGAACGACAATAGCGAGGGAGATAGAATTTCCCAATCAAAAGCATCTTCCAACAGAATCAAGACTTACAGCAAATATCAAGACGACTCACAAGAACATTCACCAAGCCTTGTGCTCACTCAATTACCGAGTTTTCCCGAGGTAATTCGCTAAATCGCTGCCTCAACGAGTCTTCTCAAAACACCAATTTCGACAAAATTTCAGAAGTCACTCAATCCCTGAGTCCGGCTTCGTGGTTCGCTTTATACTCTCAGCCACCCTGTGGCTTCAGTCATGAATCACTCGGCGGACCATCAATTATCGAAGCGACGAATCCGGATCCCAGCCAGCAACCGCCGAATCAGGGGCGAGGACATAAATTTCGACACGCCTATTTTTGGAACGAGACGCTTCAGTCGTGTTCGGTTCGACGGGCTGGTGCATGCCGTAACCCGAAACTCCCATTCGACTTTCCGGAATTCCCGATTTCCGAAGTGCTCGCAGCACGGAAAGACTTCTGTGGGCCGACAACCCCACGTTATCGACATGTTTGTCGTGTGTTCCCTTTCGGGAAACGGGTCGATCATCGGTATGACCGGAAACTAACACATTCAAGTGGTTGGCATCCGTCTGGTTCATGATACTGGCGAATTCGCCGAGAACTCGCATGGCTTCCGGACGAATTTCGTCGCTTCCCGAATTGAACAACAGATCCGTCGAAAACTTGCTGACACCGGTCTGGGGATCAAACTCAAATTCGGGATGCTTTTCTCTGAGTCGCTTCATCCGCAAAGTGGCGTCATCGGAGAGCGGATTATGCGAGGGCCGATTGGCCGTCAGCAGATGCTTCATACGATCTTCCATCTGTCCACTGGAAGCCTGAAGGTTTTCCAATCGAGCGTTTGCTGAGTCCAGATTTTGCTTTGTTGTCAGGTACAGTTGCTCCAGCCGAGCCTTTTCTGCGGCGATCTGAGAAGTCTGCATGCCGACGGAACCGCGTTCCATCGCCAGTGCTCGATTCTGTTGATAGAGCTGGTGGGCCCGCAACTGGCTCTGCCGGAGAGCGTTTCGCGGCGCATGACGGCAACCCATCGCTGCTGCAGCCATCATCGACAAACCAACAAACAGACAGGTCCGACTATAGCGTGACATCGAGAACTCCCGGGCGGTCAGCGTGACGCACGACGTGAAAACGGTGTGCCGACAATACGAAACGCGAAAACAATCGCGCAGTGTTGCCACGCCGTCCGTTCGTGTGACGCCGCCACTATCGTTCAGTTGATATTCGTAAACTGGAGACCAAACACAGAGGTGCCAATCAGTTCGCTTGAGCGTCCAACTCTTGAAAGATGGACTAGCCATGACCAACCGATTGCATGGCTATTTGTAGTTCTCCATTGGAGCCAAGCCAATAGGGATCTTTAGTGATTTCCCGAGTTCTAGGGGTCGAATTCCTGCGAATCGGGGGTGGGTCATAATGCTGCGGCAATACTTGCCGTAGCGATGGCAAATGGGATCCTCTGAATTGGATTTTCGGACCTAAGCCGCGACGGGTTTGTGCCGGAAATGGACAAACCCGTCGCGGCGGCTTGCGTTCACAGAATACATGGTTAAGAATGATCGTACTTTGGAAGAATAAATTCCGCCCGTCCCCATGCGATGACTAAATAAATCTTAAATAATGCACGAAGAACTTTGCATCCTAAGCGGCAGAGCCAATCCACAGCTCGCGGCTGAGATTGCCACATATCTTGGAATCGGTTTGGGTTCGGTTGAACTCGGAAATTTTCCGGATGGTGAAATTTCGGTTCGCCTCGATCAAAACGTGCGTGGTCGCGACGTTTTTCTTGTGCAGCCGACCGGCCCGTCCGTCAACGACAATTTGATGGAACTGCTGATATTGATTGATACCTGTAAACGTGCTAGCGCGGCCCGGATTACGGCTGTGATCCCCTACTTCGGCTATGCACGCCAAGATCGCAAAGATATGGGCCGAGTTCCAATCACGGCAAAACTTGTCGCCAATCTTATCATCAAGGCCGGGGCAGACCGCGTCTTGGCGATGGACCTTCATGCCGCCCAGATCCAAGGGTTTTTCGATTGCCCCGTTGATCACTTGTACGCCGCCCCAATCCTCGACGAATACTTTCGCTCACTGAACCTGCCGAAGGACAACCTTGTTGTCGTCAGCCCCGATGAAGGAAGTATCAAACGCTCATTGCAGCACGTGGAACACCTCGGCGGTTGCTTCGCAATCGTGGATAAACGACGAGCAAATGCCTTCGATACGCGTCAGGAAAACTTAATTGGCGGGCCGATCACGGGGAAGACGGCACTCATTTTCGACGACATGATTACAACGGCAGGATCGATCGTCGGAGCTGTGCGCACCGTGGCACAACATGGTGCCAGTCGAATCTACGTAGGAGCGACTCATCCGGTTTTATGTGGTCAGGCAACACAAAAATTGCGTGAATCGCCCATTACTGAAATCGTCGTGACCAACAGTATTCAACTCCGGCCAGACCAAATTTTACCGAACATGCGAATCGTTTCGGTCGCTCCACTCCTCGGAGAAGCCATCCGTCGGATTCATCGAAACGAGTCGGTCAGCTATCTCTTCGACTGAATCAAGTCAAAGACGAGCCAAAATCAGGATACCGTATGATGAAGATCGCCATCGGCTGTGACCATGGGGGGTTCCCACTGAAACAGAGGATTGTTTCAGTGGTCCTATCCACTGGAAACGAGATCGTGGATTGTGGGACAAATTCCAGTTGTTCCGTGGATTATGCGGACTTCGCCAGGAACGTGGGAGAGACCATCGTTGCGAGGCAGGCCGATCGAGGGATTCTTGTTTGCGGTAGCGGTATCGGAATCAGTGTGGCGGCAAACAAAATTCCTGGTATTCGTGCAGGTGTGTGCCATGATATCTACTCCGCCCATCAAGCCGTGGAACACGATGACATCAATGTCCTTTGTCTCGGTGCGCGCGTCGTGGGTGAAGAAGTCGCTGTCGATTTGGTCAGAGCATTTCTTGCCGCCCAGTTTACAAATGAGGAGCGTCATGTCAGGCGTCTCGGAAAGATTCTCGATATTGAAAGAGATGCGATGAATGGACATTTTTCTCGCCGGTTGTTCAATGCTAACGCTGATGTCCGCAATTTCAGCTGATCGTGAGCGGTTGCATCTGAACTAGAATCGCGAAACGGATCACTCTTCAGCACGATGGAAATTTGAATTGCGGATCGATTCCCGTTTTCTGGTATGTCGTAATTCCTATGAACTATTCTCGTGTATACGTTGATTCGATCGGGTATGAATTGCCGCCGATCGTCGTCACTTCTGCAGAAATCGAGCAGCGTCTTGCCCCCTTGTACGAGAAGCTCAAAATTTCTGCGGGGCAGTTGGAAGCGTGGACTGGAATTGCCGAACGACGTTGGTGGCCACAACATCATAGTCTCAGCGATGGGGCAACCGAAGCCGCTCGACGTGCCATCGAACATTCCAACGTTGCCGCTCGTGATGTTGGTATCATGATTTATGCGGGCGTTTGTAGGGAGCATTTCGAGCCAGCAACAGCCTGTAGCGTGGCGGCCAACATCGGTATTAGCCCGGATGCCTTCGTCTTCGATGTCAGCAACGCATGCCTCGGCGTTCTCAACGGGATGGTAGATATCGCAAACCGGATTGAATTGGGTCAAATTCGCGCCGGGATCGTTGTTTCGTGTGAGACCGCGCGTGAGATCATCGACTATACGATTCAGCGGCTACTCGAAGACATGACCATGGACTCGTTGACAAAATCGCTGGCAACACTGACCGGGGGCTCGGGTGCGGTGGCCGTACTGCTTACTGATGGGTCGTTCTCGCGAGAGAAACAACATCGATTGCTGGGAGGTGTGACGAAGGCAGCTCCAGAGCATCATGCCCTTTGCCGATGGGGCTTCGAATCTCTCTTACCCGCCGCCATACAAACCGTCGACGCCATTCTTCCTCAAGCGGTCACACACACGAAGTTCGGTCGATTCATGCCTCAACTGATTCAACAGAAGGTGCGTGGTTTGCTGCCTGCTCGCGTGTCACACGCGTTTACTCAATTCATGCAGACCGATTCGATTAGTGTCTTGAAACACGGAGTCGATTTGGGGCTCAGTACATGGAAATCGTTCCTCTCCAAAATCGGACTATCTTCGGAAGAAATTGATAAGGTAATTTGCCATCAAGTTGGCAAAGGCCACCGGGAACAAGTGATGAAAGCACTTGGCATCTCACCCGACAAAGATTTTTGTACATTCCCGTACCTCGGCAACATGGGAACGGTATCACTCCCTATGACTGCCGCGATTGCGGACGAACGTGGATTCCTCAGCCGAGGAGATCGAGTCGGATTACTCGGAATCGGCAGTGGTCTGAACTGCCTCATGCTGGCGTTGGAGTGGTAGTTTGCGGAATATACGCAGAGCCGGCACAACTTTTTGAGAGACTCGATCGCTCCTCATCAATTCAAGTTCCTTTGCTGCCGATTTCCTTTTTTTTGCATGGCTAGTGTTTTTCGTGGACCAATACTCCTCACTTCCCGACTACGATTTCACTCATCGATATGCTGACCTCGGCGAGTGGCGAATGCATTATCTGGATGAAGGGCAAGGCGAGACGGTCGTGATGCTTCACGGCAATCCCAATTGGTCGTTCTATTATCGTCATCTCATTGCGAAATTGCGCGACAGGTATCGTTGCTTGGTGCCGGATCACATTGGCTGTGGGATGTCCGATAAGCCCAACGACCGACATTATGAATATTCGCTGTCACAGCGTGTGGCTGACCTTGAACTCTGGCTTGAACAGCTGAACGCAACCCACAACTTGACGCTTGTCGTGCACGATTGGGGGGGAATGATCGGGATGACTTACGCAACACGCTATCCTGACCGAATTCGACGGATCGTGTTGCTGAATACTGGGGCATTTCACCTTCCAGAAAAAAAAGCCGTTCCTTGGCAATTGAAGCTGGCTCGTGGCCCCCTCGGCGCCTTGCTCGTCCGAGGTTTCGGCGCGTTTAGCAATGGTGCGGTTCGCTCCTGCGTTACAAGAAAACCGATGTCGACGGACATCGCGAGGGCTTACTGTGCTCCGTACAACTCGTGGGCCAACCGAATCGCCGTCCACCGGTTCGTACAAGATATTCCAGTCAAGCAAGGTGATCGGGGATACGAGCTTGTGACGCAGGTCTCAAAAACGCTAGGTCGACTAGATCATCTTCCCGTGTTCATTGGCTGGGGCGAAAAAGATTTTGTGTTTGACGATTTTTTCCTGCAAGAATGGCTCCAAAGATTTCCGAACGCGGAACTCCATCGCTATCCTGACTGCGGTCACTACGTCTTGGAGGATGCGGGCTTGGAATTGGTGCCGCTCATTTCCACGTTTCTCGAATCACATCCACTGTGAATTCTGAGAAGAATATCGATTCTTTTTCGCGATTGACGATTCACGAAATCCATCTGGAACACTTTTCCCATTTTTCATGGAGATGTCATTTTTCGTTAAGCCAATGTCGTTAGGACTCTATTCGCAACAGCATCGTCGCGACTTTTTTCGAGGCTCGAGAACTTGCTTAATAAAAAAGACTTGCGTAAGAATGAGGAAAGTCGATGCAATTCCCTTAGCAGCCTGTTGAAAAAACGGTGTGTTTGGCGGCGAGGGGTGGTTGGTCGAGTTTGAGT
Source organism: Schlesneria paludicola DSM 18645 (assembly GCA_945876035.1). Classification (GTDB taxonomy): domain Bacteria; phylum Planctomycetota; class Planctomycetia; order Planctomycetales; family Planctomycetaceae; genus Schlesneria; species Schlesneria paludicola_C. The sequence goes on from CAMCMU010000001.1 coordinate 97,667, forward strand.
TTGCCGAGCCAGTCGATTGTCGTTGGGGCTGGAGTTTCGTGTTTCGGAGGGATGCGGAGGTCTCGGATCGCATCCAGGATGCTTCCACAACGGGGTTCGGAGCGCAAAACCGACCGTCCAGAGGGCCAACAGCGCGGCCGAGAAGCTGCGCGGCTTGCCGGTTCCCACCAGCATGCGCAGGATCAGGCCGAGGTTGTGGGAGGCGGCCCGCAGTGGGTACCAGATCTTCACCTTGTCCATTCCACGCACCGTCACGCGGCGACTGCCGCCGGTCTCGCACAGGTGAGCGAACGTGCGTTCGACCACTTCGCCGCGTCGTCGAAGGCGGTCTTGTGCGAGTCGGGCTTGTCGTGCCAGCGGCGTTCACCGTGGACCTTCGGTTCCGAGAACGTCGTGGCAATGTCGTGATCGACGCAGTCGGACAGTGTCTGGAGTTTGCAGTAGCCCTTGTCAGCGACCGCCTCTTGCACGCGATCTTCGCCCGTGACATCGATCACGGTGGCGATGGCCACATCCAAAGTATCGACCACGCTGGCCGAGTCCGCGATGTTGGCCGGCGTGATCTCGCCCGCGAGGATCACGCCCGTGTCGAGGTCCACCGCGTTCTCCGCCTTGCCTTTGGGAACGAAATACCGCGCCAGATGCGTGCTGCCATCCGTCATCTTCATGATGCGGGAATCGGCGTCCGTCTTCGACTGCCACTCGTCGTTCGACGCCGTCTTCTTCCGCTGCTTGTCGAAGCGGGCCCGTTCTTCGCGCGTCTTCAGTTCGAGGCCCTCGGCCGCGGCCAAACGTTGCGGGTAGGCCCGCCAGTCCTCGCCCGACTCCTTCCGCACGATCGACTTCATGGCGGCGTTGGCCTCGATCCGCGTCGAGTCCACGCCGACCGTCTTCCCCGACAGCAGGCCGTGCTCGTGGACCAGCTTTAGCACGAACCCGAAGACCTCTTCATACACCTCGACCGGCAGGCGGTCGCCGATCGTGGACAGACTCGAGTGATCGGGCGTCGCCTCGGTCAACGCGAACCGCAAGAACGTCCGCAGCGACAGACTGTCCTGACATCGCCAGGCGATCCCGCGCCGCGACGTGATGTCCTCGAAGTACCCGACGAACAGCATCCGAAAGTCGATGCCCGGCGGAATCGACGGCCGCCCGCCCTCGGCGTACGAGTCCGCGCACAGCGTTTCGAGCCACGCATCAAACCCGCCGTCCCGCAGCTGCGCATTGAGCCGCTCATAAAACGCGTGCGTCGATCCCGACCGCAGTTCGCAGGTGGGGACAAACATCTCCAACTGCTGCTCGCTACCCCACCGCCCCAACGCCATCTCAACCCTCGCGGCTCGCACCGAATTCGAACGCGCCGTAGATGCGCGCAATCGCTTCAAAACGGAAGGGGATCTCCGTGAGTTTTTCAACAGGCTGTTAAATATCGGACGGCTCAATTGCAGGTTTCGCTTTTGGCCCGCGTCGGGATTTTTCCTGAGCGGCGTGAGTCGGCGCAGCATCTTTGATGTCTGCGCCGGAGGGTGCATCATTGACCGGTTGGTCATCAGATCGTCTGGCATCCTTGGCCACAATCGTCGCTCGCTATGTCACTCGGGCAAGACCGAATTTCCCGCAGAGTAGCGGCGCAATTCGCGTGCCAAAAGATTATTGTTTTTGTGCCCGAGAATTACTGGTAACGCGATGCAAGCGGAGTGCCGAACATTATTGGGACAGGGGACGTGCGGAAGAAATTATGTTCCATTCTGATTAGTGCATTTTCCCTCGAGCTTCGCCTTGGCTGCGACGATCATGGTCGACACCGTGGTTCAGATCTCCAGAATGCGTCTCCCTAGAACGGTGTGAACTCTTGGCAAAAAACTTCGTGAAGCCGTGACTGTCCTTGCCGATTGTCACAGTACAAATCTCGTCCGGACTACGGACGAATGGAGTTCCCTGAGTAACTCTCGGTGCGTGACCTCCGGTCACGCGACTCTGGCAGGCGTTGGGCCGGACACCTGCCAGAGTCGAGATTCGTTCAACAGGAGCTTACCTGCAGCAAAAGTGAACTCTTGTAGGAGAAATGGACGGGATGAGCCTGACCATCCATCACCCCAATTCTTGTGCTATGAAGAAGGCTTTCGTCGTTTTTCCGTGCCGTCCCCACAACTTCGTCTTTTGGTCCGACACAAAGACGTTCCTTGACGGTCGCAGATCTTGAGTTAAAATCCGCACCCCAGGTTTTTAAAGCCGCTCACTTTCGATGATCCGTCCCGAGCGCGCGAAAAGACGACTCCGAAGAATATGGTCTGGGGATTCGTTTGCAGATCTCAAAACACAAGATTTTGGATTTCGCTGGGTGTCGCTGGGCAGTTCTTCCGTGCCGCAAAAGTTTCACGACCATTGGCGTTCCACGGGTTGGCATCGAGGTTGAGTGGTGTGTGGCCTACAAACAGGCTGCGGATGGGACTCGAGGACTTGTGCTCAACCGCATTTGAGGGGTCTCACCCGTGAATGGTAATTCTTCAGCAGAGTTTAAAGAGTTGGTCCGATCGCGTACTGACATCGTTCAGTTGATCGGAGAGACACTCACTCTGCAACCCCAGCAGGGAGGAAAGATTTACAAGGGACTCTGTCCGTTTCATGAGGATCACAATCCGTCATTTCAAGTCAATCCTGAACGACAATCGTACAAATGTTGGGTTTGCAGCGAAGGCGGAGACTGCTTCTCATTCGTGATGAAACATGACAATTTGGGATTTCCCGAAGCACTCGAGTTTCTGGCTCATCGAGCGCACCTTGAACTTCCCACTCAGGTCCGACGCGGACCCGCCGAATCGTCCCATAAGCCGAAACTATTTGAGGCCTTGGCTTGGGCTGAGCAGGAGTTTCATGATTGCTTGATGTCGACCGCCGCGGGGGAAAGGGCTCGCCGATACCTTCAGGAGAGAGGATTTACACAGGCCACGATTTCGCGTTGTAAGTTTGGGTATTCGCCTGATGACCGCGAATGGTTGCTCCGTCGCGCAAGAAATCGGTTTGACGAACAACTTCTCTCCGGAGCTCGACTCATCACAGAAAGGTCCGATGGCAACGGATACAAGGATCGGTTCGTCGATCGTGTCTTGTTTCCGATTCAGGACGAACGTGGTCGCACTGTGGCATTTGGGGGACGCATTTTGCCCGATCACCCATGGAAAGAGGCCCCCAAATATTTGAATAGTGATGAAAGCCTCGTCTTTCATAAAAGCGAACTTTGCTTCGGATTGCACTGGGCTCGCGAGGCAATCAAGAAGACCCGAATCGTTCTTGTTACGGAAGGGTACACCGATTGCTTAATGTTGCAACAGGCGGGTTTGACGAACACGGTCGCGACGCTGGGGACGGCATTGACAGAATCTCATGTAACGCTTCTCAAACGCATCGCCAATACAGTGGTTCTAATTTACGACGGTGATCAGGCAGGAAAAGACGCTTCCGAGCGTGCGCTCTCCAAGTTTTTGGCTCAGGATGTGGATTTAAGAATATTGACGTTACCGGGCGACTTAGATCCGGATGAATTTTTGCAACAACATGGACGGAGTGCCATGCAACACCTAATCGATTCGGCCCCGGAGGTTGCTGAATATGAACTACGGGCATTGCTGACGCGGTACGGGACCGGGACTTTAGACGCACGGTTGCGGATTCTGGACGGGATGCTGCAATTACTGATCGTGTCGTCGGGAATTGCAGGAACGGTCAAGGAAGATTTGCTGATTGGCCGCTTGCCGCAGCGGCTTGGATTGTCGGAGTCAGATGTACGAAAGCGGTTGAAGGATCTGCGAGGCCAACACCGAGATCGAGCAATTCGATCTCTCGGACGAAAAGTTGCCGCAATCGAATCCACACGGGAAACCGCTCAAGACCTACGGAAACGGGGGATCCTTTTACTTCAGCAAAGTCAATCCAAAGACGATCTGTTGGAGTGCGAATTACTCCAAGTTCTATTGACTTCACCGTGTATGATTGACGTTGTTCGGAGAGACATTGGAACTGACGATTTTCGAAACGAGGTTTTGAAGGAGTTGCTAACCTGTTGTTTCGACTTGAACGATGAAGGCTGGCATCCCGAATTCGACAAGTTGTTGTCGCGGCTCGAGTGCTCGGACCTCAAGGGGTTGGTGGTTTGGATCGATGAACAGGCACGCAACAAGCGTGTTGCCGAACGATTGGCGATGGATGACTCTGAACAAGACTCTAATTTTTCGGGGGGGTTATTGCGACAGGTGCTGGATGGACTAAAATGGCGTCGAAAATCCGAAACGCATCGTAAGATTCAAGATCGACTGATTGCACGACCGCCGGACGTCTCGAAATTAACTCCGGAGACACTCGACGTTTTACACCGAGCTCACCAATACCATCAACAACGCAGTTCGAAAAAAAAATAGCTCAGACTTAGATTTATTCAAGGGCACGGACGGTCGGCTTCTGAGCATGACGCTCAACAGGACACAGGGTTCAGAGACGTATCGAAACAGCCTTCGGAGGAATTAACGGTGTACCGACTAGACCAGGGTTTGAACCAACTGATCGAGACCGGAAAACAGCAGGGATTCTTGACTTTTACTCAGGTCAACAATTATCTGCCCGATGAAGCCGTCACTCCTGAAAAACTCGACAATCTGTTGATGTCGTTGGATGAACTCGGCTTACAAATTGTTGCTGACTCCCATTTGCCTGTGAGCTTGGACGACGTTCGCAAGCGACCGCTCAAGCTCAAGGTCACAAAATCAAAGGAATCAAGTGAAGACAAGACACGTCGAATCGACGACCCCGTTCGGATGTATTTGACTCAAATGGGAGAAATTCCGTTACTGACACGTGAGCAGGAGATCTCGCTGGCCAAAAAGATTGAAGTCACGCGAAAGCGGTTCCGACGCCATCTCTTGGAAAGCGACTATGCCCTCAAGTTGTCGATGGATATTCTTTTGAAGGTCCATCGCGGCGAGTTGCCATTTGACAGAACGATCAAAGTCTCCGTCACTGAAGGTCTGGAAAAAAACCAGATCCTCGGTCGCATGCCTCACAATTTAAAAACTCTCGAAAGTCTGCGCAACAAGAGTGCGCAGGATTTCGAAGTCATCCTAGATTCGGAAAGTTTGGCGACAGAAATTGTCGCCTCAAGGCATGGCATTTCGCTCCGTCGGCGCAAAATGGTGACATTGCTTGAAGAACTCAGTTTGCGAACACAGCGACTGCAACCGACCATGCGTCGGATGGAGCAGATCTCACGTCGCATGACCGAATTACAACGTCAACTCGACAGTCTAAAGAATTTGAAGTCAGCGCGTGATCAACGAGCAAATTTGCAAAAAGAACTTCGCGATCTGATGATCATGACGCTGGAGTCGCCGATAAGTCTGAGCGAACGAATCGAGGCCATCCGCGAGCGATTCGCGGCGTATGAGCAAGCGATGCGTGATCTCTCCGCAGGAAATCTGCGACTGGTCGTCTCGATTGCGAAGAAGTATCGCAACCGCGGACTGAGCTTCCTCGACTTGATTCAAGAGGGAAATACGGGATTGATGCGCGCTGTGGACAAATACGAGTATCGTCGAGGATATAAGTTTTCGACCTATGCCACATGGTGGATTCGACAGGCAATTACGCGCGCCATTGCCGATCAAGCACGCACGATTCGAATTCCTGTCCACATGATTGAAACCATGTCTAAACTACGGAAGGTGAGCAAGCGGTTGCTTCAAGAAAAGGGGCGTGAGCCGACAATTGAAGAAACCGCCGAGGCGGCCGGTGTCAGTTTAGAAGAAACTCGGCGTGTGCTGAAAATTTCGCGTCACCCGATCAGTTTGGACCGCCCGGTTGGCGAAAGCGAGGACAGCTATTTCGGGGATTTTATCGAAGACGAATCGACGGAAAGTCCGGTTCACACGGCGACGCAGGAGATGCTCAAAGACAAAATTGACGTGGTGCTCAAGACACTGACCTATCGCGAACGGGAAATTATTAAATTGCGATACGGCCTAGGAGACGGCTATACCTATACGCTTGAAGAGGTCGGTCGAATATTCAAGGTGACCCGGGAGCGTGTGAGACAAATCGAGGCCAAGGCCGTTCGCAAACTGCAACATCCCGTGCGGAGCAAACAGCTGAAAGGTTTTCTTGACCCCTCGGCCTCAGCAACGGTGACCACCAATTGAGGCCATTTTTAGAGGGGCCCCATAGAACTTGAAAAAAGAGTGAGCCGGTCGTCAAGACCGGCTCACTCTTTTTTGCTATAGTCAACAGGAGCGGAACCGCAAGACTGAAATATTTACTGTGGAGAGCATTGGATGACGGCTATCAATTCAGGACTAAAAGAAATTCACGATTTGCGAGAGAAGTTGGAACAATTGACGAGCCAGATCGAAAAGGGACCGCGCCAAGTTCAGGCGCGTCAAAAGAATGTTGACTCCAAGAAACTCGAGTTAGAATCTCTGCGAAGCAAGCTGAAACATCTGAAAGTCGGCTCCGAACAAAAGAACCTTCAGCTGAAGTCCTACGAAGGGCGTATTCACGACTTGGAGGGAAAACTGAACTCGGTCTCCTCCAATCGGGAGTACGACGCCTTGGGAAACCAAATCGCAGCCGACAAGATGGCCAACAGCGTTCTTGAAGACGAAATCATTGAAGCCCTTGAAGGCATCGATAAAATGCAGAGCGAAATCGTGGCGTTTGAGAATGAACTCATCACCGTGGAACTCGAAAGAACGGCTTTCGGCAACACGGTGACACAAAAAGAGCCGGAACTGCGTCGGCAGATCGAAGAATTGCAAACGCGTGTCTCTGATGTTGAGTCGATGCTTCCGGCGGAAATCGTGCTTCCCTATCGCCGATTGGTTCAGGCTTACGGAGCAAGAGCCCTCGCACCGGTGAACGGCAAGAGCTGTGGTGAATGTTATGTCGGTCTGACCGCTCAGTCACTGGTCGAACTAAAATCCGGGCGATTTAAATTTTGTACGTGTGGTCGATTAATGTATTTCGTTGAATCCCCTACGGCAACCTTGTGAACGAACCGACGATCCGTTCTTCGACAGACACTCGGTGCTCGTTATTCGAACTCCGCTTTGTTTTGGGATTCGATCCCCTATTTTCAGGGTATGGAGACGAATGCCACCGACGTAAGTCATTCTCCATCCGTTTTCTATAGAGGCCCTCCTTCACACGACGAGCCGCCAATGGTGGCTTCGCTCTCAACCCAAAAATTTGCGAAAGCATCTGCAACCGTCGACTATTCCTGATTCGACGACGAGCGAGGGACTGTGGCTCGTGGCACAAGGAGCCCCTCCACTGAGGGGAGAGGATTGCAGATCGACAACACAAATTTCCGCAAAACCACACGTCCGAGTGGCAGGCACATACTAATGTGTCGGCTCTGATGCATCGTTCAACGAATGCACGACAATAACGATGCCAGCGGAGCGAACCTTCTTGTGACTAATTCCGATGACAAAAACGTGCGGGAAGGCACCGCCGCAAGCTTAAGTCTCTGGGACTCGGTTAGCTTGATTGTCGGGATTGTCATTGGAAGCACGATCTTCAAGCTTTCGGGAACGATTTTCAGTGGCGTTCCCGACCCTTGGACGGGGCTTGGATTGTGGCTGCTGTGTGGGGCACTGTCATTTGTAGGGGCACTTTGTTATGCCGAACTGGCGACGACTTATCCAAGGCTCGGCGGCGAATACAACTATCTGACCCGCGCCTTTGGTCCCTGTTTTGGCTTCATCTTTGGTTGGTCCGAACTAATTCTGATTCAAACCGGTGGCATTGGAGCACTGTCCTACATCTTCGCTGAATATGCCGTCAAATTTTTTTTGACCGGGGATGAAGCCATTGTTGGGTTCGCCTTAGGTGCCGTTGTGGGCCTAACTAGCCTAAACGTTCTGGGCGTCCGTTTGGGGAAAAGCACTCAAAACATTTTGACGATCGCTAAGACATTGGGACTCGTTCTCTTGATTGTCGCCGGTCTCTCGTCGATCTCCAGTGGCGTGACCCGTGAAATTCGGGAAGTAGAAAGTACTGTCGAGTGGTCTGTCGCTATGATTTTAGTGCTCTACGCCTACGGAGGATGGAATGACGCAGCCTTTGTCGCAGCCAACGTTCGCGATCCAAAACGCAACATTCCAAAGTCGCTTCTCTATGGAGTCGTGATTATCACCTCCTTTTATTTGCTCGTAAACGCGTCGTTTCTCGCGACACTCGGTTTCGAGGGATTGAAGAGTTCACAGCAACCCGCTGCCGACACGATGGCAAAAGTCTTTGGGGCGACGGGTGAGCGTGCAATCAGTTTTCTCGTCATGATATCTGCTCTAGGAAGTGTGAACGGACTGATTTTTTCCGTATCGCGTTTGCACGCGATGGTGGGGACTGATCATTATGTTTTTGCATGGCTCGGCCGCTGGTGGTCGCGCACCAATGCTCCAGTCTGGTCGCTTCTTGTTCAAGGAATAATCTCGGTGCTAATGATCCTCGGCGTCGGCACACAGACGGGACGCGGTACAGTCGATCTTGTGGCGATTCATTGGCGGGGAAGTCCCCTTCCGTGGGACAAGTTTCATGGGGGATTCAACACTCTCTTCGCCGGAACGGCCCCCCTATTTTGGCTCTTTTTTCTGGCAAATGGCTTGGCCTATTTTGTGCTCCGTTTAAAAGATCCGCTGATCGAAAGGCCGTTTCGTGCTCCCTTTTTTCCATTGTGCCCCTTGCTTTTTTGCGGAATGTGTTTATTCGGGCTCTATTCAGCAACGACTTATGGGTGGGATTTATTGCCGTTCGCCGCAGGCCCTGTTCTTTTGGGGCTACCGGTTTACTTTTTGAGTCGGTCGCTCGGATCGCGCTGAATTCTCTCTTCTGGATCGACAATCGCATTTTAATTCGCGAATTTCGTCTCATTTTTCGGGAGCCTCTCGGTAATCGGGCCACAATCGGGCACTCGGGACCATGGCGATGGCACTCACACCTCCTATTTCAAATCAAGAGGACCCTTTCATGGTAGGCGGCGCGACTATCGTTGGTAGACGGTCCTTGGACCGTCTTTCGGGGGCCGTTCGTGACGCCATTCAACAAGCAAATGGAACACCGGCCGTTACGTCACGCCTCCTTCGTTTTTTGGCTTCCGATGCCAAGACAGTCTCAGCCGTGCAAAGGCTTCCTGTGTTGGGTACACTGCCAACCCGCGTTGCGAGGTTGATGGCCTGTAGGTTGGCCGGTCGTGAACGTTTAATAAATTCGCGAGATTGACTGCGGGGCAGAGTTGATGTCGGGAAAAGAGACCTCGCCGGTCGATCTGATCGGAATCTCGATTCGCGTATTGATCGTGGACGACGATGAAGCGCATGCTCAGGCCGTTGCCGAAAGTTTGCGTCGTGTCGGTTACGACTGCACTGTTGCGGGATCAGGTGTGCGTGCCGCTTCGCTGATCGAAAGCCAGACCTTTGATGTCGTCGTTACCGACCTGATGATGGATGAGGTCGACGGCCTAGACATTCTGCGAAAATCGAAGGAAGAACTCCCGGATGCGGAAGTCATTCTTTTGACGGGACATGCCTCCATCAAAACAGCGGTTTCCGCCGGCCAACACGGTGTTCACACGTATCTCACCAAGCCACTGGACATCACGGAACTTCGACATGCGGTGGAGAAAGCATCGACACGAGTCCGATTATTGCGAAAAAATGCCGAGCTCAGCCAGCGGCTCGACGAAAAATTCGGATATGAGGGAGTGATTGGCAACAGTCTTGCAATGCACCGCGTTATGGAAAAACTGCGTAGCGTTGCCTCCACCGATAGTACCGTATTGATCCTCGGTGAGAGTGGAACGGGAAAAGAACTAGCCGCCAGAGCACTGCACCAAAATTCCGATCGAAAAAACAAACCTTTCGTTCCACTGAATATCTCGGCTCTTCCTGAAAGTATTCTCGAAAGCGAACTGTTTGGCCACGAAGCGGGAGCATTCACCGGAGCTGCTGCGAAACGAATCGGAAAGTTTGAGTACGCCAACGGTGGTACGCTGTTTCTGGACGAAGTCGGGGAAATGCCGATGCAAACCCAGATCAAACTTCTGCGCGTCTTGGAGGATCGCAGGGTGACTCGGTTGGGAACGAATGACGAAATTGAGGTCAATGTTCGCCTCGTCGCAGCGACAAATGCTGACCTTGCGGAGATGGTCAAAAAGGGAAGTTTCCGAAAGGATTTGTTCTATCGACTATCCGTTGTATCAATTGAACTGCCTCCGCTTTCTGAACGACGAAGTGACATCCCCCTGCTGATCGATCATTTTCTGAAACAACTTGCCACGCGTTATCGAAAACCGCTTCCCATCGTTTCAAAGCAGGCACAACAAGCGTTGATTGCACATACATGGCCTGGCAATGTTCGAGAGTTACGGAACGCGGTTGAGGGAATGTTGGTACTCGACCGTGATGGTCGACTCGATGTTGATGATTTGCCGGACGATGTGGTTCCACTCGGACAAGAGGGGGAGATTTTATCGGAAATCAGTGGCCCCCGAGGTGCCGACTTACTCATTGGACGTCCGTTCACTGAAATCGAAAAGTATTACATTGAACGTGCGTTGGAACTGACTGCCGGAAAACGAGAAGAAGCGGCAAATCTGCTCGCGATAGGCGAACGGACCTTGTATCGCAAGATCAAAGAATACAATATCAGGGGTTGATTAATAGTTTGCGTTCGAGGGAGCCTGATGTCACATGGCACGATCATTACGGAGCGCGTTTTCGTGGAGTCGGAATCATTTGCTAAGGGAGCACTGACTTTCACGTCAGAAGAGACGAGTCGGTTCCATCGGGATGGATACGTGATTGCTCGCACGCTTATTGGCGACGTCGATCTCAACAGGATGCGTCAAATCACAGAACGTGGGTTACAAGGCGAGATTGCTCCCGTTGAGTACGAAGCGGATCTGCGCTATGCCGGATCCCCTGAATCATTGCAATCACTTGGCGGCCACACTGTTCGAAGGCTCAAGCAAGCACATAGTCGTGATTTTCTGTTCACCGAATGGATGATCCGTGCAGAAATCCTTGGTCGTCTTCAACAATTACTCGGCCCCCGAGTTGTTTGTCCGCTGGCCCATCACAACTGCATCATGACCAAACAGCCTCAGTTCAGCAGTGAGACCGGCTGGCATCAAGACATTCGCTATTGGTCGTTCCTACGTCCCGAATTGGTCAACACGTGGATCGCCCTCGGAAGCGAGCGTCCAGAAAATGGCTGCCTGCAAGTCATTCCAGGTTCACACGTGATGTCACTCCCCCGCCGTCTTTTTGACGAAAAATTATTTTTCCGAGAAGACTTGCCCGAAAACAGAACGTTAATTGAAACCAAACATTACGTGGAATTAATGCCGGGGGACGTGTTGTTTTTTCACGCGAAAACGCTCCATGCCGCTTCCCGAAACTCACTCTGTGAGGCGAAATACTCGGTCGTTTTCACGTTTCGTGCGGCGGACAATCCCCCTCTGCCAAATACCAGATCCGCCTCGCTTCCGGAATTACTGCTGACTCCCGGAACATAAGAGTTTCTACCAATTCTGAGAAACAGCGATAAAATGCGGTTCTGCGCAATGTGATCGATCAAAAACAACGCTCATCGAAAAACCTCTCCGTCAAAAAAATCACGAACTACGAATATCCATCTTTCTGTAACGTCTCATGACATACCCCGACTTCCTAATATCCGTTGATGTATGCAGTGATGCCACTCGTTCGCTCGTCGGCAGATCCAAACTCACTTCGGTTGAATGGTATCGAGGTCACTTTCGATGAATGCGCAATCCCTGTCGGAACTATTCTTACGATGGCAGGCAAATCAAATCGATTGGGCTACTGTTGAGGATCAATTGCGAATCGCATTTGCCGGCGTCGCTCCAACTCCTGAGGCTCTGGTCGATCTCGATCGTGCCCGTCGTTGCGGCTATCCGGAAGTCGTTTTTGGGGCAGGCAAATCACCAGAGGCGGTACTCCGAATTTTTCAAGCGCAGCGGACGGCTGGGCAAAATGCATTTGCGACGCGGGTCACAGACGAACAAGCAAATGTGGTCTGCGCAAAATTCCCCGAAACACGTCACAATTCACTCGGACAAACCCTGACTTTACTTCATTTCGCACCAGAGATTCGTGGTCGGGTGGTCGTGGTCACGGCAGGCACGAGTGACCGATCGGTCGCTGAAGAGGCGGTTGAGACAGCGCGTTGGATGGGCTGCGAAGTCGATTTGGTTGTTGATGTTGGAGTTGCGGGACCACAACGGCTGCTTGATCACCGGGATCGTTTTGCAGCCGCCGACTCTCTGGTTGTCCTGGCTGGAATGGAAGGAGCGTTGCCATCGGTGATCGCAGGCTGGGTCGCCGTTCCGGTGATCGCAGTTCCAACGAGCATTGGATATGGTGCGCACCTTGGAGGCTTCGCCGCATTGCTTGGAATGCTGAATAGTTGCGCCGCCAATGTCGCCGTCGTGAATATCGACGCGGGATTCAAAGGCGGATATCTTGCCGGTGTGATCGCACGTCGTCGTCACGGAACAGATTCGTGAGACTTGAACGCTGAACGAGAGGTAAGTCATGTCAGGAACATTGTCGGTCTCTATCGTCACGTCCTTACCACCCGTACCCGTTCGGACCGACGATGCCCACAAAGGAGAGTGTGGTCGTGTTTTGATTGTTGCGGGGAGTCGTGGCATGTCTGGAGCGGCATGTCTGGCCGCCAAGGCTGCACTTCGCGGCGGAGCAGGACTCGTGACAGCCGCCGTCCCCATGGGAATCGTTCCGATCGTGGCAATCTACGAACCTTCGTACCTGACGCTACCACTGCCCGAAGATCGCCATGGTCGAATGTCCGCCGGAGCATTAATTCCTTTAAATAAAGTCTTGCAATCTCAGACCGCATTTGCGATCGGACCAGGCCTGGGACAATCGGCTGGAATACTCGATCTGATTACTGAACTTTATACGTCAAGCCCGGTACCACTCGTCGTCGACGCCGATGGGTTGAATACACTTGCCAAGCGACCCTACCTTTTAACTCGGTCTGCGGGTGATGCGCCTCGAATTTTAACTCCACATCTCGGCGAGTTTGCGCGGCTTACGGGGCTGGATGTTGCGGCAATTGCAAAGGATCGTCAGCATTATTCTGTTGAATTCGCCCGAAAACACGGTGTCATCCTTTTACTCAAAGGGAAGGGAACGATCATCACGGATGGGAGACGAGTGGCCATCAATGCGACAGGGAATCGTGGCCTAGCCACTGGAGGGACAGGCGATGTTCTCACAGGTTTGATTGCTTCACTTTTAGGTCAAGGAATCTCACCATTTGATGCGGCACAACTGGGTGCTCACATTCACGGTGTTGCGGGGGACTTGGCGGCAAAAGAATTTTCAGAATTCGGACTGATTGCCTCAGACCTATTGCACTACATCGGTCGGGCGTGGTGCGAATTCCAAACCTGATCGACAAAACCTAGTCGTTGACTAGGTTTTGAATTTTTCGGCCATTCTTCAATTGTGAAATTCCGATTGGAGCTTCGTTTCTAAGATCCATGAGCCAAAGCTTTTTCGATCGCCGACTCAATGCTACCGCGAGAAGATGAGTCCCACGTGACGAGGTTTTCCCGATTGATGACCCACAGTCGTGGAATCGATTCTGTATGAAGTTCCTGAAGTGTTTCTAAAGCTCCATAGCCGTTGGGCCATCCGATTCCGGTGACGGCAAGGAAATCCCGACTTTCCGCCAGATGTGCCGTACCCTCCATCGTGAGGCCTATAAACACAACACCGCGCGAGCGATACTTTTTCTCAAGGGCAACCACTTCGGGTGCGCGAGCACGACAGGGACCGCACCAGTAGGCCCATGCGTCGATAACCATAACCCGATCTCGCAACTCGGAGGCCGATGGCCCTGGACCATTCAACCAGCCTTCCACTCTGATGACTGGTGCCGGATACCCCTGCCGCTGCGATGTCGAACGATTTGGCTTGATGGACTCTTGAAGCAACATTAAAAGTCCACAAGCAAGAATTGACGCGATCACAATTCCCCTCAGGAATGTCAGGCCACGTGGACGCGGTATTTTTGAACTCGGATCAAGATCAGTCGTTGTCATGGGATGTTCCAAGGGGTGAAAGACATTCACTATCAACCGATAGCCTGACCCCGAATCATTAGGATAACTGATGAAGCAGGCCATCTCTCAGAAATCTTACCGCAGTTCTGTCGATAAACCAAATTTCGCCGTGATTACTTTTCTGAAGTCGTCGCGGGTCCGGCAGAGAGGCGGTCCGAAAATCGAAGAACCGACAAAATATCCCAAAATATGAACGTGCGTCCTACTGTCGCAGGTTTGGGCCACCGTGTGTTCGCTCCAATGACCGTAAGGCGGTGCAAAGTGGCGGCCGTCGGATACTGAAAACGAGCCCCTTTCTTGTCGGACTGTCCTTGGGCTAAGTCGATATCAGTGCTTCAATCGTCAGAAATTTGGTATTTGACAGAGCACTGCGAGAAATCGGCCCTCGAGATCCCGCGTCTTACCGATCCGGCCAGAAGGCGAGTGGCGGTATCGCACAGGATCGCACAATTACCCCCACTGCACCGAGGGCAGAAACAACTACGAATCCCGAGACGAGAAACAACTTATCGAGCTACTGCCGACGAACACACCTGCTTAATCGTGATGCGAAGAAACATTTCTGAGCGGCGTGAAGACAATCGTCCGACGACATTCGTTATCAACCACTACGGCCCGACTAGCGTTGAAAACGATCGCTTCAGACAGATCGAGTGAGAATCGTGCGCATTCGGGAATCGATACCCCCCAACCAAAAAAATGAGACCGCAAGCACCAAGCAGCAAGCACCAAGCACCAAGCAGCAAGCACCAAGCACCAAGCACCAAGCACCAAGCACCAAGCACCAAGCACCAAGCACCAAGCCATTCACCGAACGGTTATGCTGAAAAACAGGCGTTGTTGCAGACCACGGTCGCGGTCCTCATTTCCTGTTTAAAACAAACAGACTGACCGACGTCGCATGTCCGAACAATTGATCCATCAAACGCATTTGGCAGACAGCGTCAGAGGGAACCTTTGGAAGACGGAATGCCAATTTGACGAGGATCGATCGTGGTCGCCTTCCGCAGGGCGCGTGCGGTCGCCTTAAACAAGGCCTCCGAAATATGGTGACTGTTCGTTCCGTGGTGCAGCACAAGATGCAAATTCATCTGCGCATTCGCAGCCACCGCTTGCCAAAACTCTTCAACGAGTTCTGAGTCAAATCGTCCTATTTTTTCTGTGGGGAAAACAACCTTGTAGACGAATTTGACACGGCCGCTCAGATCAACTGCCGACGTCACCAGTGATTCTTCCATCGGTAGTGTGACATGCCCATAACGATTTAAGCCGCGTTTTTCCCCGACTGCGGCCAAGAGTCCCTGTCCAAGGCAGATACCGACATCTTCGACCGTGTGGTGATCGTCAATATGCAGGTCACCCTGAGCGGAAACCTCCAGATCGAAGAAGCCATGCTTGGCAAACAAGGTTAACATGTGATCAAGAAATCCCACTCCTGTCGAAATATTAGATACACCGGTTCCATCCAGATTCAGCGAGAGTAGCACTTGAGTTTCGGCCGTCTTTCGGTCGACCTTGGCTGTTCGAGGCATTTCGTCGTCATCCCAATAGTTTAGGGTCAAAAAAATTAAGAGGAAAATCTGAGATACTCGCTGCCAACCGTGTGCCGGTAATCTGTAAGCAGGATCGTGACCAGCATTTTGGTGGTCTCTCCACGGAGCTAGGCGAACAAAATTTACTCGAGATCTCTCCTGAACGTAGTCGCATTCGCAAATTGAAAGGAAGACAAATTTCTTCGAACTCACGGAAACGATAGGAACTCAATCCAATTCAAAACAGGCTGCTTCGTGCGCGTTTCTGACAAGGAGTTTTCCCGCGACAATGACGGGGTGGTTCCAAGTAATGCCACTGCTGTCTAACGCACCAAAACGGGCTATTTCCGTCGATCTTTTAGGAGTTGCTGGAATAAGAACAACATGACCATCTTCACTCAAGATCAATAATAATTCGTCGATCAACAACAACTGACCGTACCCATATCGCCCCGATTTCCACGACACGTTACCCGTTTCGACATCAACACAAGTCAACGTTCCATCATCAAGTCCATAAACGTACCCCTGATGAAAGACAAAATCATTAAACTTGGGGCGAAATCGATTTGAACTCCATCTCCGTTTCACAGTCCACGTGTTCCCCTCCTGTTGAAAATCGAGTCGCACAGATCCTACGCCATAACCACAGCCGAACAGTAGTGAATCCTCCGACAATCGCATCGCTTGCGTGCCATTGACCTTCGGGCCGTTTTCCCAAGGAAAAAACCAGAGTTCGTGGCCGTCGGTTAGCGAATACCCCGCCAGACCGGTTCCCAATGGCACGAGTATTTGGCGTTCACCGGTCAATTTCTCCACGCTCGCGCTACCATAACTGGCAGGACGATCCCCTCCCCTCCAAATTCGTTTTCCAGTTCTTTTGTCATAAGCGGCTACAGAATTACCATTCGGTCCACCGGGAATCACAATCACTAAATCGTCTTCGACAACTGGTGAACCCGCAAGGCCCCAAACTAAATTCGACGCCGATTTGCCATCCAAACCGGCATCCAAAAGAATGTTGGCGGACCAAATTCGCTTTCCAAATCGTGCGTCCAAACAGTTGAGCAGGCCGGTTGCTCCAAGCGTGTAGACATTCCCACCATCAAACTGCGGTGTCGCACGAGGCCCCGTTCCCCCCTGCGATTCCGATGCCACAAAGATTGCGTCATCGATATGAATCCAGAGTTGTTGACCTGTCGAGAGACTGTACGCGACCACAGCTTCGCTGTTACCGCGTTGTTCCTGAGTAAAGGCCAAGCCGCCGACAACGGCGAATGATGACCAAGCCCTCCCCACGGGGTGTCGCCACAATTCGCGTGGCGGTTTCTCTGACCAATCCTTTCGAATACGAAAACCGCTCACGATGCCATTTCGTGCAGAACCTCGATACCCCGGCCAATCCGCTTCAGAAGCGACGAGTGGATCCGAATTACTTACAATTAAACGGGGATCATCGCCGGGCGTCTTCAAATCGAGTTGTCTGAGATATTTCTCTGCATTCTTCTCGGCTGTGGCTGTTGAACGGAGCGTGATTCGGGTTGGAGTCATATCACCGTCGAATCTTTCCAACCGGAAAAAACAAAAGAAGCCGACACTCCCTGCAACTCCCATGACGACACTGCCGTATCGGATCCGCGCGGACCATCGCGAAAAAAATATCCACCAAACCAACAGACTGAATATTGCAGCGGGCCAGACAAACAGGATCGAAATTTTGAAATGAGTCGGATCATCCCACCAAATCCACCACAGAACGGCCTGCGCAACACAGGCGATGGCAAGAAGAACCGCCCCGATTTTCCATCGACCACTGGGTTGACATACCCCAGCCTTAACCGGATGCCCGTCACGAATTTCATCCGAGGCGTCTAACAGTGGTGGCATGATTCGTGATTCCAACGTTCTGGTGAGGTGAATCGTGACGTGTCGAGCAGCAACCGATCGAAAACAAGAGTTGATCAGTGCAGAATTGCCAACGTCAATCGACCGCGGCACACGAATCGTCTACGTCTTGAAATGTATTCGAGGGGGCTTGGAAACGGTAGCGTTAACCTCGGGTACCAATCGCACCACCTCAAGGTAAGAATTTCGATCGCTCTTCCATGGTCGGTCTACGGCATGCTTCGTGATGGCCAAAAATCCGATAACGGTTTCGAGCAACAAGGCGATATCCGAGATCTCGGAACGGTCTTGGAATTAGCCATAACAGGGCGGCAATGGCCTTCCAGCCGTTGCCTAAACACCACAGAATTTTCACAACTGCTGAAGAATGCCGAAAGACTTTTCCATCGGCCAGAAGCACGAGGGAACGGAGATCACGGAGATCCTCGGGCATTAACAGGTGCTGGGCGGTTTCGCCTTGAAGTGGGGCAAATTGAAAGACACCCTTGAGATCCCGCGTTGAAACAAAGTCAACGGACTTGTTGCACAGCCCGCAATGTCCGTCGAAGAACAGAATATAGCGTGCGCCTTCGAGGGTACGGCTTAACTTCGCTCGCTCAGCGATTGTAACTGCAGCGAAGGTCGCAGTGGCGGTGCTCATTACGGGGTACCTCATCGAAATTCTAGTGACGAATTCTAATCGATCCCCAAACAAACGGCCAACGTCATTTGGAATTCGAGGTCACCGTCAAGCGATCCCTCGCGATTCCACCCCATACGCCGCCCACCGGCAACTTTTGCGAGTTCCTCTTGATCCGTTCATGAGATCTGCCATACAACCCGCCAGTTTTGAATACTTGACAATCGATTTTTGGACTCGCTGGCAGTGCCGTCCACACAAAACAGTACGCACAACTTTCGGCACTCATAAAGGATGGAGAGTTTATGGCTTCCTTTAATCAATTCTTGCGGTCTGTCGCTACCACAGGCACGTTGACGTTGATTCTTGCTGGATGCGGAGGGACAGACGGTTCTCGTCCGATCTCGGATGTGGACGGTTCGGCCGGATCTTCTCGAAACACCGATGCGTTATCGTCTCTGCCGACGGTGGCCATCCCCACGCCCAAGTTAATTCAAAAAAACAACGCAACGGCCACAAGTACCGCTACCGAAGTCGCGAAGGCTTCGCCGTCGCTGTTTTCGAAATCCGGGAAAACCACGGCGACAACGACTAAGAAGGGCGACGAAAAAAAGACGGCAGAGACTGCCAATTCGGCGATTGCAACGGAGCCTGAAAAAGGTTCCCCGGAGTGGCTGCTGCTCGAAATTCAGCGTATTCGTGTCTTGCCTCTTCCCGTTGTTGAAGAAGACCTCGATGACGATTCCGAGGAGAATGATGATGGGGAGAACGATGAGGAAGCAAACACTGTACGCACCCAAGAACAAGATGAAAGATTGAGGAAGCAACTTGATCAGCAACGTGCTGTCCGTCGCGAACGCAATACTCAAATCATCAAACTCGCTGAGGAATGTATCGCCAAAACCAACAAGGCGCCGAATTTGGAACAGCAATTCGACACCGCAGCCCATCAGTTGCTGGATGCTCGATTTCAGCTTGCCTTGCAGGGCGATGTTCCCAGCATCGACGCTCTGTTTGATGCGGCGAAAACATTTTACGAAAGAAATCCTCTGTCGGAATCCGCACTGGAAGCGCAACTCACTCTTGTTAATCTGACACACGCCAGCGCGTTGCGGTACGGAAAATCGGAACCCAAATGGATTCAGGAGTTCGCCAAACACTCTCAGATTTTGGCAAATCACTTTCCGGAAGAGCAGGGAAGGGTCGTCCCTTTGCTTGCTGCCGCTGGCAGAACCTGTGATATGAACGGGCTCCCTCAAGACGCAATACGCTGCTACTCACTGCTCATGACCCTTTCCAAGGACAGTCCCCAAGCAAGGCAAGCACAGGGCGTGGTGCGTCGCCTACAACTCATCGGCAAGCCGATGGAACTCGCTGGACCAACAATGGACGGCAACGACCTCAACATCGAGTCCTACCGCGGAAAAATGGTTGTGGTCGTCTTTTGGGCGTCACACGTCAAGCCGTTTGTTGATCAACTGCCCAAGCTGATTGCGACCACCAAAAAGTACGAAAAATATGCCGCCGTCATTGGGGTCAATCTAGATACGGAAGAGCCGGCCGTAGAAACCTTCTTGGAAAAAACCAGCTTGACATGGCCGCAGATTTTTTCGCCCCAACGCGAGCAGCGTGGATGGAATTCGCCATTGGCAATTCATTACGGTATCGACAACCTTCCGACGATTTGGATCGTCGACCCTAAGGGTATCGTCGTTGAAACCTCCACCGACGTCGACACATTAGCAGCCAAATTGCACGAGACTTATTTGCCATACCTGAAATCGACGGCCGTCAAACCTGCGGGCGCAACACGATAGTTTTCAACATCCGTTGACTTGCTCAGGAATTCGAATAATCGTTTTTTAATTTCACAAAACACCTGACCGCCAATCCAAAACAACATCTCACTCGGAAACGTGACACACAGCCTCCACGACTTTCGCCCTTTGGTGTTCGCCAACGTCAACCGGTCGCGTAACCGTTGAACTCGGTCAGGCGCTTCGCGCCTGAGTCGGTGGATATCATTCGGCACTCAACATCGCTTGGTGAAATTGGTATACGAAGAGTTCCATGTGCTACCGATATTGGGAATCGCTACGGCAGTTCCGAAGTCCCGTGCCAAGTTTTTTGACACACGGCGGTGCGGTCGGTCATATTTTCAAAAGTACTCCGCATCGCGAAGGAGAAACTTCTGTTGACGGCAGAACCCGGCGAACATTTCAGTCGATCGGCTCTCACTGAACGTCAACGCGATGTGTTCGAATTTCTTCGCGAAATGATTGTTTCACACGGCTATGGTCCGACCGTCCGTGAGATTGGCCAACATTTCAAAATCAATTCGCCAAACGGTGTGATGAGTCACTTGAAAGCGTTAGAAAAAAAAGGACTGATTTCGCGCAAGCCGGGAATGTCACGTGCCATTCAACTGACCGATCCACCCCAGCCGCAAGCGGCCTTGATCCACATCGGTGATATCACGATGGGACAAGCGTTGAAGCTCGATACGAACGCGACCACACGTCTTGAATTTTCCAGCCTGTTCGCCTCAAAGTCCCATTGTTGCGTGCGAGTTGTCGGCCATGGCCTGCTCGATGATCATATTATTGAAGGCGATTATCTGTCTGTCCGACGACAGTCTGACTGCCGTGACGGCGAATTGATTTTAGGGATCGCCGATGACACCGGAGTGACCGTCAAGCGATACTACCGCGAAACACGCCGAATACGTCTAGAATCTCTCAACCGAAGATCGCCATCATTATTTGCGACCAAGGTGAAGATTATTGGTCTTGTTGTTGGAGTGATTCGGCAATTCTAACGAACTTGGCGTGCCCTCAATTTTACGTACGCAGAGTCGCTCCAACTTGATTCAGGCAGGCGGCGACCACCGACTGCTGAGCCCGCTCGATTTCCTCACCCGTTAGCGTTCGATGGGACGAGCGATATACGAGGGTGACAAGATAACTCTTTTTGCCGTCGGGGATCTGTTTTCCCTTGTATTGTCCTCCGAAACGAACCGATTCGAGTAGAGGACCGGCAGCTCCACGAACGGTCTGTTCCAAAAACTCCCAAGTCACGTGATCATCGAGCACCAAATTCAGGTCGCGTGTTGATCCTTGAAATTGAGGAATTGGCCGGAATAAAGGAATCAAATCAGCGTTCGATTCCAACACAGAAATATCCAGTTCCGCAATAGAAACCACGTCTCGCAAATCAAGTTGGTCTGATACGGACCGATCTATTTCGCCCATCCAACCCCACCAATTTCCGTTAAGAAACAGTTCTGCCCCTCGTCCTTTGACAAACTGCGGCAAGGGAGATGGATGTGCGGTAACTTTTGACAACGGATGGATTCTCGCCGCGATCAACTCGACCACACCCTTCATTTCAGCGAATGGAAGACCACCCACAAAACTCACCATGGTTGGCTCCGCTTGAGACTGCGGCACAGGTTTGTCAGCAGAAAGATAGACGGCAGCTATTTCAAACAATTTGGCACCAAAAGTCCCGCGCCGTTCGTTCTCCCGGCGGGCGACCATCAGGCTCGGAATCAGACTCTGCCTCAACATATTGGTCTGACGAAAATCCGGATGTTCAATGGAAAGTGGCGTCAGCCCATCACGGGGATTGAAAATCTTGAACTCTCGTTCGCTGACTAAAGACAGTGTGATCGCTTCATAAAATCCGGATGCCGTTAGTACTTCACAAATGCGGTCTGTCACCCGATCCCGGAGTGAATAAGTGCTGGGACACAAAGGTACGGCAACGTCGTCACGAATTTTGTCATATCCATGAATTCGAGCCACCTCTTCAATCAAATCGATTTCGCGAGATAGGTCACGTCGATGGGATGGCGGAACGAATAAAGCCACCTCCGAGGGTTGGATTTTCTTTTGACTCGGATTTCCCGGACGAAAATTTGTTCCGTCATTAGCCCGCTGGAGCCCTAACGCTTCGAGAATTCGGATTGCTTCTTCAGGGGGAATATCAATTCCTAGAATTCGCCGAATTTGGTCAAACCGGAGAGGGATCGCAGGGCGATCTGAGGGGGGCGATGTTCCAGCAAACGCCGAGCCATTCAATAATTCGCCGCCAGCCACTTCGAGAATCAGTGCACAGCAGCGCAAACTCGCCCAATCCGGGCCGCGGGGGTCGAGTGCGCGTTCAAACCGATATGATGAATCGCTGTGAAGCCTTAATCGACGCGACGTCTCGCGAATAGAAAGCGGCGAAAACATTGCGGACTCAATCAAGATATTCTGGGTCGCCGCAGTGATCTCCGTCTCCGCACCACCCATAATACCGCCGAGCGCCACGAGACGATTGCTGTCCGCGATAACGCACATCTCCGCTGTTAACACATGTTTCTTATGGTCGATCGTCTGCAACTGTTCACCCGTTTGCGCCCTGCGAACGACAATCGTCTGGCTTTGAAATTTATCGAAATCAAAAGCATGTAATGGCTGACCGCACTCCATGAGAACATAATTCGTGATGTCAACAATATTGTTAATCGATGCAATTCCAATTGTCGCAAGCCGCTTCCGTAGCCAATCCGGACTAGGCCCAACCTTCGCGCCTCGAATCATCCTCACCTGATATTGAGAACACAGATCGGGGCATTCAATGGACACGGCAGTCATCGACATCATTGGCGTCAAGCAACTCGTTGGAGACGCCGCGGGGAGCCTGAGTGTCTCCCCCAACAGGACCGCCGACTCTCGGGCCACACCGAGATGACCAAGACAGTCCGGCCGATTGCTCGTGACCTCCAAGTCAATACAGAAGTCGTCGTCGACGGCGTGAAACTCTTCCAAATTCAATCCAGACATCGTGAGCCGTTCGGTCAACTCCTCGACGGTTACATCGAGAGTCACGTATTGATTGAGCCATTCCCAACTGACAAGCATGTCGCACCGCCACTCAAAAAGATTCACTCACAACAATTGCAAAGTTTTATTTTAGACGGACGTGTTCGACTCCGAAAGAGTCTCGCCGTTCCCCTTGCAATAGCAATAAAATAAACTCTCTTCGGGCAACAAATATAGGCTTGGTTTTGTTTGTGAGATTTTGTGAATAGACGCAACTGACGTCATTGACGTTCTCGCCACGTCTCATGGGGTGTTAGTCACCAAACGCAGGTTCACAAATGTCAACCTTCTGAGCCGCGAGATCCGGCATGAGTACGAATGAACTTGAATCAGGAACCCTCGTGCAACGCGGACGCCAGATCTGCCGCAAGCAACTCCGCTGGTTCGGCAGTCTCGATCAAATCGGAACGGACACCAAATGGTTCCTTCGGCAAGCCATCGTCACTTTCGCAAGTCGGAATCTTGACAGCGATGTCTGTGGCTCTTGGCGGAACAATTCCCCGAACGCTGCCGCACGGTCCTGTGCGTGACAACCCCTTCGAGACCACTTTCGCTTGAGTCTCTCGGGCGACCAAAGATCTCTGATTGTTGAGTCTGTCTCGACCGATCCTTTCACATTCACGGGGCTGAGTGGAATATGTCCAAGCGTATTCGGTCGGGCACTCATCTTCCCGGAATTATTTGACGAAAATCACGTTGACGGTCTGGTGACATGAGGTCGTGTCGGGATTCCGCCCACATGACTCGTGTGAGTCCTTGGATCATTCTCTCGCGGTATCAGAATCTTGTCCAGCACCGATTATTAGGCCGCCGCCGATGCCGTATTCGGCTACCGCTCCACGAGATCACAGAGCATCGCAATTCATAAAAATTTCCCAGTCGCAAGCATTTGACCTGTTTTTTTCCAAGTGCAGCGACACCAAGCACCGCGAGGGTCACCGGGTCGCTGACCGAATAACGTCCCACTTCAGGTCTTCGATCCGGCTCTCGGTCATCGCGGCCCCCACCGACTTTTTTGTCGCCGATCTTGTCTCGGAATCCACCCCCACTAATCGCGCGGCCTGCTTGCTGATACGATTACAGTTGATCCGCCTCACCCGCCGACGTCTTTGAAGACCCTAAGAACCGTCCACCATCAATTCGAAAGACTTCGCCGGTGACGAAGTCTGTTCCTTCCAGAAGGAACAGTGTCGCGCGAATGACGTCATCAGCACAGCCGATTCGATTCAAGGCCGACGATTCGCAAATTTTCTGCAGGACTCTTTTTGGAAGATTGGGCGGAGGCTCGACCGTTCCCGGAGCGACAGCATTCACCGTAATGGTCGGCGCAAGCTCTACCGCCAGTGCTTTCGTAAGCGTCACCAGTCCTCCCTTCGCGATCAGATAGGGAAGATAGTCCCGATAGGGTCGGTCGACCGCCCAGTCGGTGAAGTGAATGATCTTCCCCCGCAAACCACCGACGATTGGCTGCCGGAGCATGGCCCGAGCCGCTGCTACGGCCACCCAATAAGGCGCTGTAAGATTCGCCGCAAGCATCGCCTCGTAGTCTGATGGCTGGAGCGAAGCAAAAGGGGTGGGATGATAAATACTCGTTAGATTGATCAAAATATCGATCGAGCCAAACGTCTCCACCGTCCAGTCGACGAGTCGCTCCGCTTCAAGGGAGGAACACAGATCGGCTTGGAAAGCATCCGCCTGAACACCCATTTGTTGACAGTCGGCGACCAAAGTCCGCATTTCTTCTCGGCTTGTGCGGTAACTGACGGCGATGTTCATCCCCCGTTCGGCGAGTTGACGAGCCAACCCGGCACCGATTCGGCGGCCACCGGTGATGAGGACTGTCTTGCCAGAGAGAATCATGCAACTTCCGTTTCGAGGTCATTGGCAGTGGCGGCAACTGCCGATGTCAGCAGCAATTGATGGTAATTTGTACAACCGTTCTCGAAATCTAGCCGGCTCGACTTGTTGAGCGATCACATCAAATCTATCGTCCAACAACCGTTCCTTTTATTCAACTGTCCCCAACATCGAGGTCGTGCCTGTTCCACTTTCAGATGGGGGAAAACGTGACTGTCGACAGGTCCCGCTATTGATCCGATGTCCATCGTGCGGCCTCTCCGAGACGCGTTTCATGGAACTTCTATAAGAATCGACGCATTCCAAAAAATGAATCGCGAGAAGAAACTTTCACGGATATCCACTCCGACAATCACACACAGGAAGACACTTTTTGTTCCTGCCAGAGGTTCCATTCCTGATGTTCACGAAAGACTTTAAACTCACTTACTTGGCGAGCAGGCAAGCAATGAAAAAAAAATTGGACTTCATCCAGTCCGTCGCGATGCTAGCCCTTTTGTCATCGCAGGCGTTCGCTCAGGAAATTCGGGTCTATACGACAGTCCGAAACTCGGCAATGATTTTGCCGAATGAGTCGCCGGAGAAGGCTCCGGTCGTGGCACGAAGTCTGACATTGTTCCACGCCGGTAAAATTTATGACTATGTTGACTCGGCCAGAGAGGTCACCGTTTATGAGCCGCTTCTCCGCCGTTTCACATTGCTCAGCGAATACCGATCGACGAAAACCGAATTAGCACAGGAT
The DNA here is from genome assembly GCA_945876035.1 of Schlesneria paludicola DSM 18645. Lineage (GTDB taxonomy): Bacteria > Planctomycetota > Planctomycetia > Planctomycetales > Planctomycetaceae > Schlesneria > Schlesneria paludicola_C. The sequence goes on from CAMCMU010000001.1 coordinate 123,354, forward strand.
GAATTGCGTCAGTATCTGAGTCTTGCGGAACAGGAGGCCTGGAAACAGCTGAAAGAGGTCGACAAGCAAACCAGTCCTTCTCAGATTCAAGCGATGTCTCGTTTGAAGTTTCAACTTCAACCGGAATTCGAACCTGTGTTTGATGAGCAAAAGTCTCAGTTGGTGCTCGTAGGACGGGATTTTCAATATCGCGTCGATAGTATGAAACCGCCGAGTCAGAATGTGTGTCAGATCTATCTGCGTTTCGCCGATGCCATGGCGGAACTTAATTCGGCGCTGCACCCTCGAGCCATGCTACCCGCACCGCGAACCAAGTTGAACGAAGAACTGCGTCAACGCCAGCTGTTACCGCTCCGAGTTGAATTGCGTGCCGAGCTTGATCGTCCGCTTTGGCTGCAAGCACGACACGAGTGGACATGGAAGTTTTCGTCTGTCGATCGCCAATTAATTTCCAAGTGGGAAAAGCAGATTGATGATCCCAACTTCCGCCACGTCACGTTCCTCCAGTATCAGCACGATTCTCTCGCAGGGGAGACCGCTCGCAGGTAAAATCCGCAGCCGGCAAATGCTGCGCGCTCCATGAGTTTAGTCGTCTCTTTTGCTGGAACGTTGGCGAGGGAATCCACGGCAAACCTGCTTGATGCCGCAGTCGCGCGAACACAGGACATCAGCCACATTCGTCGTCATGACTCGCGTTCTTTATGCGAACCGTATCGTCGATCGCGTGCCTCACGCTGGTCAACGGGCTGCCATTCCATTCCGCAAAAAACTGTTCCAAGAATTTCTCCATGAATCGATGACGCTCAACGGCCAAACGCTTCCCGGTCGTCGTTTGCATGCGGTCCTTGAGAAGAAGAAGTTTTTCATAAAAATGGTTGATCGTCGGGCCTCCCTTCTGCTTATAAGCCGCAAAAGTTTGATGCATCAGCGGTGCGGACTCGGGCTCGTGCATCGTTCGACCAAAATGACCACCAAATGCGAAAGCGCGCGCAATCCCTATCGCTCCCATCGCGTCGAGACGATCTCCATCTTGGACGCAACGCCCTTCAACGCTTCGCATCTCGGTCACGACACCTGCCCCCTTGAAGGAAACCGTCGCAATGATTTCGCAAACGTGTTCGATCACTGCCGGACGGGCCTGACATTGATTCAGCCAATGACGAGCGGCACGCGGACCCGCGGATTCATCACCTTCGTGGAACTTCCAATCCGCAATGTCATGCAGCAATGCGGCCAATTCTGTGACAATGAGGTCCGCTCCCTCGTCTCGAGCAATCCGCATGGAATTGCGGCGCACACGATCAATGTGCCACCAATCATGGCCAGAACTGTCCTGACTGAGTAATTTCTGCACGTGTTCCGCAGTGACCGTAAGAATTTCCGCGTCGATCATTCCGTGCCCTCTTTCAGCGTTCGAAGTTCAATCGTCTCATTCAGTAGAAGCATCTTAAATGTATGGAGTCACTCCAGCCACAGTGTCCATCTCAGGAGCCACCTGATGACTGACGATTTCCCAAATATCTGCTAGGATCAAGCCGCACGTGGTAGGTCTCTCGGTCGACGCCGTCAGATCTCTCCAAGTCCAAGAAATCGAACCTCAATACGGAGTCGATCATGTTGGAGCCGAATCCTGAATCGGGTCCTCAAAAACGCCTCGGCAATCCCGTGTCAACACTCGGCGTCGGAGCATCATCAACTTCGATGGCGTGCTCTTTGGCCGGGATAACGCTGGGAGAATTTCATTTACTGAGACGGCTTGGCAAGGGAGGAATGGCGGAGGTTTGGCTGGCCGAACAAACAAGCCTGCAGCGTCATGTGGCGATTAAGATTTTGTTGCCAGAATTTGTTGCCGATGCGACTTACTTGCAGCGGTTTCGCCATGAAGCAACCGCTGCGGGTGGACTCAATCATCCCAACATCGTCCAAGTGTATATGGTCGGTGAGCAGGATGGCATTCATTTTATCGCGCAGGAATATATTCAGGGGCGCAACCTGAAGGAATTCATCACCAAAAAAGGGCCGTTGGAAGTCTCGCTCGCATTGCATATTCTCAAACAGGTGGCATCCGCGCTCCAGATTGCCACAACCAGCGGTATTGTTCACCGCGATATCAAGCCCGAAAATGTCTTGCTGACAAAAACCGGTGTCGCGAAGGTTGCCGACTTTGGACTCGCGCAGCTCACGCTTCACGGGGAAAAGGTGGCGTTAACTGAAGTCGGGATTACCCTGGGAACCCCACTTTACATGAGCCCCGAGCAGGTGAATGGAAAAAATTTGGATGGCCGCAGTGACATCTACTCGATGGGAGTGATGGCGTGGCACATGCTGGCTGGACGTCCCCCATTCACGGGCGAAACAGCACTCGAAATTGCCGTAAAGCACCTCAATGAATTGCCAGTTCCGTTGATGCACATCAGACCCGATGTGCATCAGTCGGTGGCCGATCTTATTGAGAGAATGATGTCAAAAAGAAAAGAAGATCGGCCAACAGATGCGCAGTCTGTGGTTCTTGAACTGAAGTCGCTGTCGCGACTCGTTGGCATGAAAGAAACGTTGCCTTCGAAAAAAGGATTACGTCCGCCATTGGAGACCGCGGGTTCAGTGCCGACTTTTCTGGACCGCACGTTTCGTCAGCAAATGAGGTGGATGATCGGCTCCTGTGCGTTGTTCATGGCGAGCACAGCGGGCCTCGGATGGGCCCTGCGAACACCAGATCCATTTTTGAAACAGGTCGGCACGGACGTTCGTACTCCGAGGATGAAGACCACCGAAGAGCAATTGGCTCACGCGTTGGCAAGCGACGGAGATGAAGCGGCATGGATCCTACTTCGAGATCGTGTCGATTCCACACCGCATCAAAAAGGACTCGCAGAAATCAACCTAGCCATGATCTGTCTTCGAGATCCCAGAAGACGATTGGAAGCCGAAAAACAGTTGAATGATTTTCAAAATTCATCCGATGTGTGGCTCAAGGCAAACGGCAAGGCGGGACTGGCCGTTCTGGCGGGCTTGAATGGTGATTTTGCAACACTTCGAGAAATGGGCGAGCAGGCTAGAAATTCCGTGCGCCAAAGCGATCGTGACAAGCATCTTGACCCTCAACTCGACCGAGCTCTTTCCGATGCGATTCGTCGGTCTCAAGGCCGATAGCAAGGATCCTTACCTTGCGACTGTAAATGACCAACTGCTGCAAAAGATATCGAAAAATCCTCATTGGCAACGCATTTTCAATTTATCATCAAGACAAGTGAGATCACATGACCGATCCAACTGCGGACTATGATGTTGTTGTCATTGGGACAGGCCCCGGCGGTGAAGGAGCCGCGATGCAAGCGGTCAAGCATGGGAAATCCGTTGCCGTGATTGATCGTGATCCGGCAGTCGGCGGAAATTGCACGCATCGCGGGACGATTCCCAGCAAGGCACTACGGTATGCCATTTTTCAAATGACCGAAGTCAACAACAATGTCCTGTTTCGCGAGCACGGAATTACCGCAACCTTCATGATCCCAGATTTACGACGTCGGGCGAAGTCGGTCATCGAAGCCCAAGTCAAAATGAGAACAGCGTTTTATGATCGAAACGATATCCCGATCATTCGCGGTCAGGGTAAATTCCTCGACTCACATACGATTGAATCCGTTGATCAACACGGTACTCGATCGATTGTTCGCGGAAAATCCGTCGTCATTGCGACCGGTTCGCGGCCGTTTCGACCACCGGAAGTCGACTTCTCACATCCCCGAGTTTTCGACAGTGATACGATTCTGAATCTTGATCTGCACGTCAAATCAATCACCATATTTGGAGCGGGAGTGATCGGCTGCGAATACGCATCGATGTTTCGCAACCTCGAAATCAAAGTGAACCTCGTCAACAATCGCGATCGCCTACTGGATTTTCTCGACGAAGAGATCGTTGATGCCCTGAGTTACCACCTCCGCGAGCGTGGAGTCATTATTCGACATCGTGAAGAATTTGACCACATTGAGACCGTAGACGATGGGGTCATTTTGCAACTCAAATCCGGAAAACGACTCAAAACCGATGTTCTGTTATGGGCAGCGGGCCGCACAGGAAACTCGGACGGCTTGGGGCTTGAGGCCATTGGAATCACTCCTGACGAACGAGGTAACATCCCGGTCAACGAGCACTTGCAAACCGTTGTCCCACACATCTACGCAGCGGGAGATGTGATCGGGCCCCCCGCACTCGCCAGCGCTGCTTACAATCAGGGGCGTTACGCGGTCAGCCGTCTGCTGTGTGACATCGGCAGTGAACGTGACTGCGGGCCTGCACCTTCACTCGATATCCCGGCGGGAATTTACACAAGCCCCGAAATCAGTGCGCTGGGAAAAACCGAACGAGAACTGACGGAATCGAAAATCCCCTACGAAGTCGGCCATGCGCACTTCAAAAGCATTGCTCGGGCCCAGATCACTGGCCAGACAACCGGAATGCTGAAACTCTTATTCCATCGCGAGACCATGGAAATCTTGGGAATTCACTGTTTTGGCGCCAATGCCTGCGAAATCATTCACATCGGCCAGGCGATCATGGCTCAACCCCAGCCAATGAATACCTTAATGTATTTCATCAACACGACATTCAACTACCCGACCATGGCAGAGGCCTACCGCGTGGCGGCGTTGAATGGATATAATCGATTGTTTTGACGGCTCTGCTTCTGTGCCTGACAGCCAGTCAGATCAGTGATGCTTGCCCGCCGAGTCGCTAGGTGTCGTGTCGACGTCAGAGTTCGTTGCACCGAACTCTGAAGCATCAACGCAGACATCGTCCGCAGAGACCGCTGTGAGATTACGTCCACCGTCCTTAGCCGCATAAAGAGCTTGGTCCGCTCTGCGGATCAAATCCGCGGGATTTTCACCCTCAATCACCTCGGCAACACCAATGCTAATCGTGATCCGCAAGCCGAATTCACCGACATGAAAAACGTTTTCGGAGATCTTTTTCCGGACCCGTTCTGCGGCCATCACGGCTTGCTTGAGCGTTGTCATCGGCAGCAGAACCACGAATTCTTCACCGCCAAAACGGGCCACAAATTCCGTATCGCGAAATATTTCGCCGAAGCCTCGGGCCGCATCCTGAAGAATCCGATCACCAATCATGTGCCCATGGTTGTCGTTGAACTGTTTGAAGTGGTCGATGTCAATCAGCATCAACGAAAAAGAGGCTCGCTTTCGTCGAAACAGATTGAAGACGCGGTCGAGCTCCAGATCAAAAGCACGCCGGTTGGCGAGTTTCGTTAACGGATCGGTTCGCGATTCCACAACCACCGAGTCGATTTTCTTGCGTTGTAGGTCAATCTCAATTTTCGCGGCAGCCAGTTGGTTCTGAAGTTGTTGATTGGCGGCAATCAGAATTGATGCGGCCGCAGACCCGGTCGATGGCGTTGGAGTCTCAAATATCCGCGTGGCTTCGTTTAATTTGAGGTTATGTTGGTCGACTTGAGACGTCACCTGATTCGTCACGTCCCATAAGGATTGAAGCCATGCCTGCATTTGGATTGCTTCAACAGAGGGTGTTGGTTTTCTCGTATCGACCACGGCGGGCGATGACCAATCCTCTTTTTCTATCCGGGATGCACGGGGCCAGAGTTTTGCCAGCCAATGCCCGAAGCAAATGGATCCGCAGCATAAAACCAAGGCAACGTAGAGAGGAAGCGACATAGTATTGAACGAAACGTTGAATTAAAAAACCGGCTTGTGATCGGAAACATCGATAAAGAATCTTACCCACAACTAAGCCTTGATTCAGCGGAACATAAAATTTATCCAGTGCCGACGAATCTCAAAGCGAAAATCAGAAAGAACGCATTGTCGGGTTCCAGTGTGTTCGGGCTCCGCCACAGATCCCAGTCCTACTATTTTTTCATGCGCGATGACGTTGAGCACTGCGGCTAAACTCGATAGGAGCCACTCACCAAAAACTCGGATCGGGAACTCTCTCTTATCGAAATCTCAAACTTCACTATTCGTCAACAGTGACGATTCGACACCATGGAACACGTCTCGAACGATGTTATTAAAAAATCCGGTGGCGGCAATTTGGATCGCTTATTTCACACGGGAAAGAGTATAGCCGTGACTAGCTTCGGCAATGAGATCCAGCATTCGAGCCATCTGTTTATCGTAATTTTCATGCTCCCTGAGATAATGTTGGTTCTGCGTTCTCATGAACTGTCGTTGATTTTCATCCGCCGCCAGACGCTGTAGTGTTGCGACCAAACTTTCGCCGTCACCCGGTTGAACAAATTCGCAAGCGAATCCCTGTTTTTCCATTTCGCGATATTCGGCGGATTCAAGAATCACGGGCGCACCTCCACAGGCCGTCGCTTGGGTGACACTGCCAGATCGCATGTCGCCACGCCCCACAAGCGAGACAAACACATCTGCGATTGACATCATTTCCGCGCATCGAGAGAGCGGAATATTTCCCTCCAAAAACGTAAATCGGGAACCCATTCCGCACGAAGCAACTTGCCGTTTGGCCTGTTGGACCAACTCTTCTGTCCCACTACCGGTCAATAACAGGAAATGTGTGCCAACCGTCCGATGAGCCACTTTAAGAAATGCTTCCAGTGCTTTCGAGGATCCCCAGTGTGGCCGGAAACGACGACAATTGAGAATCAGTATGGACGATGGATCAATCGCTAGTTCTCGACACAGACGGACTCTATTTTCAGAAGACGCACGCGAAAACTCTTCCAAATCCACACCCCAAGAGAGTGCCTGGACCTTCTTTTCACTCAAGTGAAAACGCTCCCGGATGTGCTGCGCCGCCACAACGGAAGACGGGATAATCAGATCGACGTTTTTCAACGCATACGTCGTCATCCAGTCGATCACGACCGAAGATTCAACGCAATTGAAGACATCTCCACCCCAAGGAAAAATAATTCGGGGAACTCCATGACACAACGCCGCCGACAGACCATAGGAACTCGCTTCATGAGCAAATACGAATCGAGGTCGCAAAGACAATGCGGCCTTGGCTCTTGAAAATGAGTCCCAAAAGTGATCAACCCAGTACCATTCCCAAAAGTCCGGTTGTTGCCTGCCTGTGCGTCGGAAATAGCGTTTCAATTGCCATTGAGGCAGTTTCCTCTCCAACCTTCGCAAAAGCGGATTGGAGAGTTTGCGAACAATTTTTGTTGAAAGAGACTCAAACCCCTGGCTCGAAAGAAGCGACACACCTTCCTGAGGCTCACTGCTTTCAGTTGTGCTGGTCACGATCGTGGAAGGAATCCCACGGTCGCTCCATTCCTTGGCCAGCCAACGGGGAAAGATACTTGCCGAATTTCCAAGCGATACGGCGGGACCTTGCGGATCAAATGCGGACATTCTCTGACGCTCCGAATTTTTTTCGCGATTCCAACATTGATGATTCCCCTACCTTGCCGCATGATCTCGCAACCGCTTTCCGATAGCATCTGCGTGCTGAATGCAAAAAGTCAGCAGCTGGCAGATCTGTTCGATGTCATCCAGTGACGTAGCCGTTCCAGTGGGAACCGAAAGCACGCGACGACAAACAGTCTCTGTCTCTGAAAGGTAGCGACTGGCATCGGGGATCGACGTTTTGTACGGCTCCATTCGATGACAACCCGGATAGAAGTATTTTCGGGCTAGAACATTCTCGGCGAACAACAATTGAACTAAGTCGTCACGCGACAGTGGCAAATTATCACTCACTTCCAACACAACATACTGAAAGTTGTTGTGTTCTCGTTCGTCGTACGTGATGACACTGATCTCAGGAATGGAGTTCAACTTTTCAACATAATGTTTGTAGTTACGGCGATTGACGGCGACGAACTCGTCGAATGATTCCAGTGACGTTAGTCCCATCGCGGCACAAGCCTCGTTCATTTTGCCATTCGTCCCCAACTCGGTGACGTTGTCGTAACCAGCGAATCCGAAGTTGCGCATCTCGCGAGAGCGTTGCGCCACCGAATCGTCGTTCGTAACGATCGCGCCCCCCTCAAAGCTGTTGATGAACTTCGTGGCATGAAAGCTGAGGACTTCCGCCTGACCAAATCCACCAATTTTTTTCCCGCCTGTCGTACATCCAAATGCATGGGCAGCATCATAGATCACCGGCAGATTGAACTTTTTCGCAACGGTCTCGATTCCAACAACATCGCATGCTCTGCCCCACAGGTGGACTCCGATGATCCCCTGAGTTGCCTGCGTGATACGCGATTCAAGACGACTGACGTCCAATGTATGAGTGGCGGGATCGATGTCGCAGAAAACAGGGACAATCCCCTGCCATTGCAGTGCATGCACTGTGGCAATAAACGTGAATGAAGGGACGAGAATTTCTCCGCTCATTCCGGTAGCCCGAATGGCGATCTGCAGGGCCACGGTTCCATTGACCATGGCCACGCAGTGCTTAACTTGCAATTGCTCGGCAATGCGATGCTCAAACTCCTGAACCAGAGGTCCATCGTTACTCAGCCACCTTCGGTCGAGCAAATCCTGCATCCGCTCCAAGAATCGCTGCCGATTCCCGATGTTTGGCCGCCCTACGTGAATCGGCTGAGAAAATGCCACCGGTCCACCGAAAACAGCCAATTCATCTAAACAATGTTTCATGACAAATTTCCTGTCGCTTCACAAATGTGGCGACGTAATGCTGTCAAAAAAATCAGTATACAGATCAGACTCAATCAGAAGAATTGAGTCAATGCTGCCACCAATCGCTTCGAGGTTCGTAGACTGTTATTATTTCCGGGGCGAACAGTTCCTCGCAACCGACATCGGCGGTACTCTTCAGTACTGCGTGATGCGACTGAAGGTTGGCCTGTTGTCAAAGTCGATGATGTCGATGGCGTCATGAATCAACGCGGCATTGTGTTGGCTGGCCATCACCAAATACCGTTTGAAACGTTTTAAACAGCATCGGGTTCAAAAAACGTTGTTCTCTCATAGCGAATAAAACATCTTTCGATGCGGGTCGCATGCAAACATTTTTTAAATTTTTCATGCGAAACTCGAGCCGCCAAATTTATGGATGAGGTTGCTGAAACGTGAGTCTTCGCATTGTTTTTATGGGGACAGGTAACCTAGCTCTTCCCTCGTTTCTCGCGCTGCGAGATTCCAAGCACACGCTTGTCGGATTGGTGACACAGCCCGACAGAGTGGGGCGAGGACACCATCAACACGTGAATCCCGTAAAGACGGCGGCCGTAGAACGGGGAATACCTGTTTTGCAGCCCGACTCCATCAAGACTGCGGAGGCCATTGCTGACCTGAAGGCATTAACCCCAGACTTGTGTGTTGTGGCGGCCTATGGACAGATGCTTTCTATCGACGTACTCAAGGTGCCACAGCACGGGACAATCAATATTCACGCGTCACTCTTGCCGCAATATCGCGGGGCCACGCCGATTCACGCCGCGATTCTAAACGGTGATGCCGAAACCGGCGTGACGATCATTGAGATTGAACAAAAAATGGATGCGGGTGCGATGCTTGGTCGAGCGAGAACGCCGATCAATCCCGGAGAAACAACGGGACAGTTGGAGCAACGGTTGGCCGATCTGGCTGTTCCACTGACGCTGCAAGTGATCGACGAGATCGTGAACGGAACAGCCCGCCGCGAGATTCAAGATTCAGCACAGGCTACACATGTTCGCAAACTTTCCAAAACGGACGGTCGTATCAATTGGAATCAGCCTGCAAATACTGTCGCGAGACATGTGCTCGGAATGCAACCTTGGCCAGGCCCGTTCACGGAATTGCATCAAATTGAAAAATTACCGCTCCGGATGCAAATCCTCGCTGTCGAAGAATGTCCGATCGAACAACCCTGCTGTGCCAATCCCGGTGGCGTGATTGCCGTTACCCCCCAGTCCTTCGTGATCCGCTGTGCCGATAATGCCGTCCGAGTCCTCTGCTTGAAGCCCGATGGCAAGCGACCCATGTCGACCGCAGACTTTCTGCGTGGACGTCCCATCGTACTCGCCGATCAATTCTATTAGTATCGGACATAACAGAACGAAGAATTGGAACTCCCTGTTTGGTGAACACAATGGTGACGAGTTCTGTCTGTGTATGTGAGGGGGGGGCCGTGCGGTGAGACCCTCCGTAGCAGCCCTTTGGCCAAGGTATTGAAGGACGGCAAATGTCCCGCTAAGCCGCGATCAACAAGCGACGCTCTCTGACGCATCCGCCTCGTCGGCCTCCTGTGAACAGGCTGCTCGAGGAGTTGCCAAACGGTAAATTGGTGAGACTTCAGTCCGAGACAAAGCGGCGCCTTGTTGAATCACCGCCGCTTTGCCAGAATCCCGCCTCCACCGTTCAAAACAGAATATTTCTTCAGCCAACCGGTAAGGATGCCTTGTTATGATTCGCCTGTCTCGCTGCATTGCCGGTCTGATGTGCTGCCTAAGCTTGGGGGGAATGGCGGGGTGTACCAACTCTAGTCCTCAATCCCCTGATGGAATGCAGAGTCCAACGATCACGACGGGAAAAGAATCCGCACCGGCTGCAGAGTCAAAAACCGATACAAAGCCCAGTGCTCAGATGCTCTCAGATATCGGGGAAGCGGATTGGCCAGACTATCCCGACGTGCCTCAGTTAGAAATCATGAGTGAGGTCGATGGGATTAAGATCCCTCGACAGACGATGAAGAGTGATACGCTGCAACTCGCTGGAACGATTCCCGTCGATGTGGGGAATGACCGCGGGTTGCAAAAGCTGAGTCAGCCGACGACGGGCGATACGCTGACGATTCGATTTTCCTCCGAACCGAAGGTGCTCAACCCAATCACCGAATCGTCAGCCGTTCAGACGTACATCATGCAGTACGTGAACGAGGCGTTCGCACGGCAGAACCTCGAAACCTTTGCTTACCAGCCCGGAATTGCCACGCAGTGGATCGTTGAGGATTCGGTCAAGCTCTCGCCAGATTTTCCGGGACAGGAGCGGAAGATCGCCCTCGAAGATGGGCCGCCAAGAACTTTCATCGATTTCGACTACGAAGCCGCCACCGCACAGGATGGCAAGTCAGCCGAGCCGCCGCAGCTGACGCTGACCACGTCGGACAAAGACGGAAAGCCACTCGGCAAGGTTTGGGTCGGGGTTTATCCCGTCGGCAGAATTCTCGGTGCGTCAGCAACCGGCGCTCACTTTTGGAGTGACGAACAAGGCCGATTGAAAATCGGCGGCTTTCCGAGCGGAAAATACACGATCAAGGTCGGAGCGGAACTGTTCGGCAAAGCGGAGAAACGAGAGGATGGGACACTCGTGCTGGCCGCTGCGACAGAGCAGAACCCGCTCAAACAGCAGAACAATGGCGCCCCGCTGACGTTTCAGGCGGGAGAGTGGACCGACGTGCAGGCTCAGACATACACAACGTTCTCCATGCGTGAGGATGTCAAGTGGTCCGACGGCACGCCCTTCACCACAAAAGACATCGAGTTCGCCTATGCTCTGCTGAACAGTCCGTTTGTGGATGGCGACTCGATTCGAACCTATTACAGCGATCTGGTGGAATGCACTCCGCTCGGATCCCATGCTATTCGGTTGCGGTATCGACAGCAGTACTTCAAGGCTCCCGAGTTCAGCTACGGCATCGCGGCCTACACTCCGCCATTTCACTTCTTTGAAGCGGCCCTCAAAACCTACACGAATGAGAACGGCAATGCCGATCCTCGGCAACTGACCTTAGAGCGGCTGACGCCGGTAGAAGAAGACGTACAGAAGAAGCTGAGCGCACACGGGCAGAGGTTCGGCAAGTTCTTCAATACCGACGACCGCTACAACCGCAGTCCGCTCGGGACAGGACCCTACATTATCGACAAGTGGGAACGGGGCGACCGGGTTGAACTGGTCCGCAACCCCAATTATTGGGAACCCTCCAAGGCTGGCCACCTCGATCGAATCATTATCAAGTTCATCCCTGATCAGGTCTCGGCGATGTCGGCTCTCAAGGCCGGGGCGATCGACTTCTTCTACGACATGTCACCCGAGCAGTTTTTCGAGGATTGGCCGACGCTCGATCAAAAATTTCGTGACGACTATGTCCTCGGTTCGTGGTACTCCCCTGTGTTCAGCTACATCGGTTGGAACCAACTCAAGCCGCAATTTCAGGATCGTCGGGTCCGCATCGCTCTGGCTCTGATGCTCGACAAGCAAGACTTCGTCGACACCAAACTACACGGAGCCGGAATGGTGGTTTCGGGGACGCAATACTATTTTGGCGACTTCTACGATAAGACTGTCGCACCGCTCGGTTACGATCCGGAGACCGCGAGAGAACTGTTAACAGATGCCGGTTGGATTGATTCGGACAACGACGGCATTCTCGACAAAGACGGAGTGAAGTTTCAGGTCAAGCTGCAACTGCCGCAGGGCAAGCCGATCGTGCTTCAGAGATGCGAAGTCTTGCAAAAGAACCTCAAGTCTGTCGGCATCGACCTGCAAATTCAGCCGCTCGAGTGGGCATCGTTCATCGACAAAGTACGAGCCAAGGAATGCGATGTCATCACGCTCAGCTGGGCTATGTCTCCGGAGAGTGATCCGTTTCAGATCTGGCATAGTTCCGGAGCCAAGCCGGGCAATCGCGGCAGCAATTCTATCTCGTTTGCCAACGCTCAGGCAGACGAATTGATCGACAAACTCCGAGTCACGCTGGACGGGAAGAAACGCCAGCGCATCCATCACGCATTTCACCGCCTGCTCGACAGCGAACAGCCCTACCTGTTTTTGTGGGTACCGAAAGAATTTGGCGTCTACCACAAACGTTTCCGCAACGTGAAATGGTACCGTCTGCGTCCTGGCTTCGATTTGTCCGAGTGGTACGTGCCGAAGAATGAGCAACGGCACAAGTAAAACAATGCGACAACCAACATGTTCTCAGCCGGCTTTCGATAACGCTCAGAAAGAGGAGGCAATCTGAACCTCGAAAGAGAGACGAAACCGGGTCAGAAACACGAAGAGATGGGCTCTTCCAAAATTTCGAATCGGACTTGATTCATGTCTCAGCGGGTTTAACGATTGATTGATTTTCACGTGCCTTGACGCATCAGGTCCGGCGTCGACTTTGCCGGCCCCACTCGTAGCGGAAGTTTTTTGCAGTACAAATCATTCCTTGATGTGATGGGGTGTCCACGGTGACCAGTTATCTTTTCAAGCGTCTGCTGCTCATGATCCCAACGTTGTTCGGAATTTTGGTTGTTTCTTTTCTGGTGATTCGCCTCGCGCCAGGCGATCCTGCCTCGCAGAAATTCGGGGGCGTCGGGCAGGCCAGCGGGGGCATCAACGCCGAAAGAGGAACCGAGGCTGCCGAAAAGCGATTCCGCGAACGGTTCGGTTTCGACAAGCCACTTTACATACAGTTCGGGATGTTTCTCAGGCGACTCGCCACGGCAGACATGATTTTCTTTCAGACCGAACAAAAAATCTGGCGAGAGCTATGGGAGGCTCTGCGGATCACGATCTTGCTGAACCTGATTGTGTTCGTGCTGATCTATGTGGCTGCCGTTCCGCTGGGAATCATCAGTGCGGCTTATCCCCACTCGTGGACGGACAGAGTCACAACGCTGGGACTGTTCATTATGTACAGTCTGCCGTCGTTTTGGGTCGCCGAGATGCTGCGGATGCAGTTCGGCAACTGGCTGCCAATTATGGGTTTAAAATCTCAGAACTTTGACCAGATGAACTCTTCGCAGCAAATTCTCGACTATTTGCGACATATTGCCCTACCCGTACTCTGCATGACCTACGGCGGACTCGCTTACGTCAGTCGCCAAATGCGGGCGGGTATGCTGGAGGTCATTCGGCAGGATTATATCCGGACTGCCGAAGCCAAAGGAGCTGGGAAGGCTCGCGTTATCTTGGTGCATGCGTTGCGAAACAGCCTGTTCCCAATCATCACGCTGTTCGCGTCACTTTTGCCGTTTCTGGTGGGTGGTAGTGTTATTATTGAAGTGGTATTCAATATTCACGGCATGGGCCTACTCTCCTATGAAGGTGTCTTGAGACGTGAGTACGACCTCGTGATGACGACATTGATGCTCTCCGCCGTTCTCACGCTGATCGGCATTCTCGTTTCGGACATTCTCTATGTGGTGGTTAATCCACGCGTCAGCTTTGAGGACGGGTCACGATAGTCTGCTGCGTTCTTGGGTTGGAATTTTGAACTGTCATTTCCGGTAACCGACAACGGAAGATTGAACGAAGATTCATGACCGAACGAAAGAGCTTCGCTAGGGTCGTTCCAACAGATCGAGTTTTCGGTCTGAATTGGCTGGCCTGTACGTCGCTGGTGGTGTTGGTCATCAGCATCTCTTCAGCGCACATACCTCATCGCATGAAACTTCTTGGGTTGTTTCCTGTTGCTGTCGGATTGATCATGGGGACTGCCGGATCCTTTTTTTCGAGGCGTTACTTTTTTCGAGCCCCTTCGTGGATCACGTCGGGAATGTTTTTAATGGCTCTGAGCGGGCTGATTGGTTCGACGGTCCTGACGTATCGACTGGAGACCTCAACGCTCGCCAATCCTTCCCAGCAACATCAATTGGCAGTAGCAATGATGAGACAAATGGAGCGGGACTCCGCCGGTGAGATTGTAACGCCTGCCCCCGCGATCTCCGTCAAGGGCTTTCGTTCGTATCTCGCTCACCGTTTGACGCAACTCGGCTCCTTGTCCAGTCCGTGGTCCGAATTATTGTGGAGCGTTGAAATTTTCGCCGGAAGTACCGCAGCTGCTTGGGGTCTGCGTCTGGGGACCGATCAGCATCCGCAGCGGTCCAGAAATGAGGAGATTCCTCCGTGATTGTGGGCCTCGGTACCGATATCATCGAAGTCGAACGGATCGCCAAGATGATCCAAGAGCACGGCGATCACTTTTTGAAACGCGTGTTCACCGCAGGTGAGATCACTCATTGTTGCGACCGAAAACATTCAGCCCCTCACTACGCAGGACGCTGGGCCGCGAAGGAAGCGGTGATGAAGGTCTTGGGAACAGGTTTCACAAAAGAGGTTGGATGGACCGACATCGAGGTCGTGACTCAACCGGACGGAAAGCCGACCATCGTTCTGCATGGTTCAACACACGACGCTGCTAATCGATTGGGAATCGTCAACGTCTTGGTCTCCATCTCGCATACACAGAACTACGCCACGGCCACAGCCATCGGCTTAGGACGGGTTGTGGGTTTCAAGCTAACCGACCTCAACGAACTTTAAGAAGTTCGTTGGGATCGAACTGGATCAGTTTTCCATCACGAAAGAAAAGAACGATCGAGCGACCATTGCTATCAGGTCCCCATTGATAGCCCACATCCGTCGTCTGATAGTACCCACCGTTTGTCTTGAACGTGCTGTCATCAAATTGACGCTCTCCCGACTCGCCAAGGATCGCGGCGACCTCAGTGGCTGACATTTCATTGTGAATCCGATGAGTCAGCAACCATCGCAACGATTCAGGATCCCGCTCGACGAGAAATTTTTGACGCGACTCAATTTCCTTCGATTCCAGATTGGGCGATTTTCCAAACGGAAACATCGAAAGCAGAGGCGTTCGTTCGTGTAAACCGCAGCCCAAAATGAGTCCCGAAATGAGAAGACTTGACGCGAATATCGTTGGTCGAAACATAACGAATTCTTCCATGGCAAAGTCGAGTCATCGACATCTCCTACCAGCCTCTCTCGATCATTCGCAAGAACGGTCGCGCAACAGGATTTGTCAAGGTTTGACGGGTTAACTGACCCGAATCATAGACGATCACCGTCCATTCAGAACAGATCGATCTTTCGAACAACGTCTGAGGGGAAATATCACGGGAAACCCCTCCCCGAGAACAGTAACATCAACACCATCATCCGAGTCCGACCCATGATCAGAGCAATGCCTGATGGCGTGTCTTTCAAAAAAACGACTTACCTCAAAACGATTCTTCAGGTCTAATTCTCACTCTCTGTCTGAAATTGCGACTGCTGTTGCACCACTCCAGCAGCCCGAATGATTCACCGTCATCGAAACCGGTTAAAGACACTCTTCACTTAAATACTATTCGATAGAATGACCATGACAACCGATCGAAAAGTATTACTCTCCGCGTTTGCTGACGAGGCGGCCCACTCCAAAACAGCCATTGAACAATTGTCCTCCATGGCTGCGATCGGCCTGCAGTACTACAGCCCACGGTTTATTGATGTGGATTGTTCGGGAACAGTCAAACATGTGACCGAGTTAACTCAACAGGAGTTGAGCCGACTGGCGAAGTTGCATGCTGATTATGGAATGAAAGTGACAAGCATCGGATCGAGATTGGGAAAGGTGAAGTTGCTCGATATTGACGACGGATCACACAACAAATATATCCCGCAGTCGCGGTATCATGCGGGTGATGTCAGAGACACAATTCAGTCGGCGAATGCACTCGGTACAAAATTCATTCGCGGATTCTCGTTCTATCATCCCCAAGGGGAGGAACCAAGCACCTACATCCAAGAAGCGGCGGATCGCCTGGGACCGATTGTCGATTTGTGTGGTCAGGCAGGCTTGGTTTACGGCTTGGAAGTGGAAGCGAACCTCGTGGGGCAAAACGGGAGAATAATCGCCGCGTTGGCAAATGCCATCGGCCGATCGAATCTCGTCAGCGTCTTCGATGGCGGAAATCTTTCGTCGCAGAATTTCTCGCAGCAGGAATGTCTCGATGAGTATCGTGCGATGCGGGAATCACTCGGGTGGATGCACATTAAAGACTATCGGATCGACAGCCGTCTCCCGTGGACCGGTGTGGTGGATGAGGAACGTTTGAAAAACTTTGTTCCCTGCGACATCGGCGACTCGGGTCACGAATTAATTCTGCGGGACTTGCGAGACCACCTGCCTGCCATTGAAACTCGCATGAAAAGACTCGGGGCACCGGGTGTGTTTCTGGAACTCGAACCACATCTCAAAGGAGGCGGTCAATTCGGTGGCTTCAGCGGCCCAGACGGAGTCGGCGTCGCATTAAGATCTCTTTGCCGGCTGCTCGATTTCGTAGAGATTGACTATGAATTGCGTGACTTCAATGACATCAAAAGGGCACGTGGCTTTTGATACACTGAACGACGCTCGTGGCGAATTCAAAAACAAAAAGGGAATCGGATGAATACGAGACGTTGGAAAGAGTTTTCCTTGTCGATGACGGACATCCTCTACAGCGGATTCCTGTGGTTGTGTGTTTTCGGTGACCTTTCCGCAACCGAACCGATAGCTGATCCAACCGTCTCGGAAAACGAACGATATCAGTTCCGTAAAGAACACGACCCGAACGGCCTCGGCAAGTTTTATATGGGACGGGAAATCGCACGGTTCATGACTTTTCATGGCGCGGCGTGGCTTGAACGTGTCGAGCGGGAAGAGGAAGAAAGGCTCAGCGAACTCCTGAAGCACATTGATCTTGATCGGGGAATGGTCGTTGCTGATGTTGGCGCTGGTTCAGGAGTTCTCACGCTGATGATGGCTCAGAAAGTCGGCCCGGAAGGAAAGGTGTTGGCCGTCGATATCCAAAAAGAGATGCTCGATCTGCTCGCCGACAAGCTCAGCAGAAATGGTGTAACAAATGTTGATCTCGTTCTTGGAACAGAAAAGTCTCCACAATTAAAGGAGGCTTCCATCGACTTAGCACTGATGGTCGATGTGTATCACGAGTTCCAGTTCCCCTATGAAATGATGCTCGAACTCGCAAAAGCACTCAAGCCGGGAGGCCGAATTATTTTTGTCGAATACCGCCGCGAAGACCCTCAGGTTCCAATCAAGCTGGTTCACAAAATGTCTGAAAAACAAGTCAAGAAAGAGGTCTCACCATCCGAATTCGGACTGATATGGAAGGAGACCATTGAAAAACTACCTCGCCAACACATCATCATTTTTCAGCGTCTCGCGGACAATTCTTGAGGGATACTCGTACTTCGGTGGTGTCGGCCAAAAAAAGATCGCCTGAAGACGAGATCTCTCTTCTTGAATTTTATTGTCTTCACTGAAAATGAAGAGGGGGATCACGCGATCGTTGGAAATGACGATTTCCATCGGGTATGATGGCGTTCTTATACCTCTGATCCAATCGCAGACCGTCTGCATGCAATCATAATTCACCTCGATTACACAAGTAAGGTTTCATTCTATGGAGACGACCAACGGTTCACTGAAACGAAAGCTACGGATGGCACTTGTTGGTGGTGGCCAGGGGTCGTTTATTGGTCGAGTCCACGTGACGGCAGCGGTTTTGGACAATCGAGCGGTACTTGTTGCCGGGGCTCTGTCCTCGAATCCAGCGACAGCAACGGCGTCTGCTCCGGCTTATGATATTGCTGCGGATCGCGCCTACCTGTCGTTTGAGGAGTTGTGTTCAAAAGAAGCCTCCTTGCCGTTAGACAAGCGTGTCGATTTTGTCTCTGTGGCGACCCCGAATCACACACACTTTCCAATAGCCAAGGCCGCATTGTCAGCTGGCTTTAATGTCGTCTGTGACAAGCCAATGACGTTTAATCTCGCACAGGCGGAAGAGTTGGTGAAGCTGGTCGAAAAGTCAAACGCCGTCTTTGCTGTGACACACAATTACACGGGCTATCCACTGGTACGGCAGGCACGTGAAATGATTCTGGGCGGTGAATTAGGAGAGATTCAGGCGATTCGGTCGAACTATTTCCAAGGTTGGTTGCGCACTCGCCTCGAATCGTCGGATCAAAAACAGGCAACGTGGAGAACAGATCCGTCCAAATCCGGTGCGGCGGGTTGCTTTGGCGACATCGGTACTCACGCCTATAATCTTGCACGCTACATGACCGGCCTTCTGCCAGCGGAAGTCTCGTGTCATCTCCGAACTTTTGAGGCCGGCCGCAGATTGGATGACTACGGGCATGCGGTGATTCGATTTGAAAACGGTGGAATCGGTACAGTGACAGCCAGCCAGATTTCACATGGTCGCGAAAATGATTTGTTCATTGAAGTGGATGGCACGAACGGCGCATTGGCATGGCGGCAGGAAAGCCCCAACGAACTGATCGTTCGTCGCAACGATCAGCCGCATGCGATCTACACTCGCAATCCGAATGCAAGCTTCATGAATGGCTCCGGCAAGGCGGCCTGTCGCCTGCCTGGAGGACATCCGGAGGCATTTTTTGAAGCCTTCGCCAACGTTTATCGCTTCGCTTATGACGATATGGTCAAACGAGCGGCCGGACAATCTTTTGAACGGCACAACACAATCTATCCCAATGTCTATGATGGTGTTGAGGGGATGTACTTCATCCAACAATGTGTCGCGAGCAGCGAGCACAATGGCGCGTGGCTGCCACTCAAGCATCCTGCGGCTCGTCGATAGAGTCCATTTCGGAATCAGCAAAAACTAGGTCAGAATCTGCCGAATGACATTGCCACGGCTCAGGGAGTGCCTGCGGTTTTGACGGTCCGTGAATTCCATGTCGGGTGAGTAACCAAGACAGTGAAACATCGTGGCGGTCACATCTTCCGGACGCACAGGGTCGGTTCTGGAATAGGCACCAAGTGGATCGGAGGATCCGTAGACCGTTCCTCCACGGATACCACCACCACCCATCGCAACCGAAAAGACCGCCCCCCAATGGTCTCGACCTCCGTTTTTGTTTATCGTCGGCGCCCGACCAAACTCCGACATGCAGACGACCAACGTCTCATCCAACAGGCCCCGTTCGGAGAGATCTTCCAGTAACGCTGAAAATCCCTGATCCATCGGCGGCATGAGAACATTTCGAAGCCGACGAGTTTCGTCCGAATGAGAGTCCCAACAGGGATTGTCAGCTGGTTCATCGGGACCCCGATACCAATTGACTTGGACCAAACGAACATCGGCTTCGACCAACCGGCGTGCCAGCAGACAACTTTGGCCGAACGGGGACTTTCCGTAGCGATGGCGAGTCTCGTTGTCTTCGAGGGTCAGATCGAAGGCGCCACGCGATACTGCCGAAGACAACACCCCGTAGGCTTTCCGCTGCTGTTCAGCATACGTTCGGAATCGGTCCGCATCGATCCGATGATCAATGGTCTGAACAAACTTCTGCCGTGACGTCAGACGCTCCGGCGAAACATCGCTTGGAAGTCTCAATTCGCCGATACTGAAGCCTTGCGACTCCGCTGCGTACCGGATCAGCCACGGATCGACTCTATGGCCAAGCATTCCGCCATCCTGACCAGGCCAAATGGAGCCATCCGTATTGCTGATTTGGCCTGGCAATCGAACAGACGCAGGCAATCGGTCCTGCTGTTTGCAGAGTGTTTGGATGACGGAGCCCCAATTGGGCCAGTCGTTGGGCGATCCGGGATTTACGTTTTCCGCGTTTGGCGGAGTGTGCGGTTGACCGGTCAACATATAATAACCGCTCGACGAGTGAGCATTGTCGTTGGTCGAAATTGAACGCAATACCGCCAATTTATGGGCCTGTGTTGCCAAGCGAGGCATCAGCTCACCGAAAAATGTGCCTGGTACGTTCGTCGCGATCGATCCGATTTCACCTCTTACTTCAATCGGTGCGTCGGGTTTTGGATCCCATGTGGAATGCTGAGGCGGTCCACCGCTCAGGAACAGAACAATGCACGAACGAGCCTTTGCACCAGAGTCCGAGTGCGGAACCCCAGCAGCAATCGTTCGAAGCGGATTCATCAGCTGAGGCAACCCTAGTCCAAGAGCACTCAAGCCTCCGACACGCAGTACATCCCGTCGAGAAATACCGTCACGACGAAGAGTACCAGGTCCCATTGCCTGAAAAATTCGCATGATCGCCTCCATCGGATTCCGACGGCTCTCTGAATAAACATGATCGACAATCGACACGATAATTGAACATAACCGTGCCCCCACGGAGAGGCGCCTTTTGCACAATTGTCAAATTTTCTTTTCAAGGTCTGTCCGAAAACAACAACCGACCACTGAGCGATCCTCATCGAGCAGAGTCCGCCGTCCGATGTCGCGTGCTGCGGAGGTTCGTAAAATTCAACGAAAGATCTCTTCGCGGACTCGTCTCTCAAAAAAACTTGGGACAGAGCGTCTCCGCGACCTGAACCTGAACGCACGTGGAGAGCACGCCCAAGCCGCTGTCTTAATCATTCTAGGGAACTTCAACTACGCTTTAAACGGCAGCACATGAGATTCTTCGTTCTTGCAAGACAAAACATCTCGCGAACGAATTCGACGCCCCCCCCATTCAACTTGCGTTGACCGAGTTTTACGAATAGAGGGCCGACATTCAATCTGTCGGTGTCAGGGGCGTTTGGCGAGGCGAATGCGTCTGCTTTCACGATCTCCGGACACTCTGCCAAACGTCACCACAAGCCCATTTCTCGATCCTGACACCGCGTGAGGTATCGGATCGTTTTCATGTGTCGCTACAATCACGGCGTGTATTCCAGCCCCTTCGAGTGCCTGATGTTCTATCGTGTTTTAGAACAGGGGGGCAACGAATCTGTTAATGGAGTTTTAGCGATGCGTCACCTCTTCACTCTCGCGATTGTTTACTGTTCATTTTCGCTGCTTCATGCCGCCGAGTCCGCGAAAGACGCCCCTTCACAACAGACTCCTCTCGAGCAATCGCTCGCCGATCAACTGAGCGGTGCGACTTTGGTCGGCACCTACACAAGCGATGGCACGGACGAAAAATCAGCGGATCGCTATCAAATTGTCAGCGTTCAAAAACAGCAGGGAGAGAATTGGCTGGTGACCTATAAAGCGGTGATTGGCAACCGTTCTCTAGATATCCCAATTCCCCTGAAAATTGTGTGGGCAGGTGATACACCTGTCATGACACTGACTGAACTAACGATTCCAGGTTTGGGGACGTTCACAGCTCGAGTGATGTTCTTCGGCGATCGCTACGCCGGAACATGGCAGCATGGACATGTGGGG
Organism: Schlesneria paludicola DSM 18645; assembly: GCA_945876035.1. Lineage (GTDB taxonomy): Bacteria > Planctomycetota > Planctomycetia > Planctomycetales > Planctomycetaceae > Schlesneria > Schlesneria paludicola_C. Next base: position 145,252 of record CAMCMU010000001.1, read on the forward strand.
GGGCACATGTGGGGCAAGATCGAAAAGCCCATTACGACCAATTCCAAGCCCTGAGCGAACACAATCCCATTTACGATAAAAACACTATTCCGAAGCGGTGCGCAGCTCTAGGGAATTGATCGGCCAAGTGTTTCTTCAATCCTCAGACTCTCAGAGGCCCATTTTTACGGTTGGAACTAAATATCGTGTCGCCGAGGACTCTTGGATAACACGCGGAGAACGTTGACCACTGATCTCGTGTGTCTGAAAAGTTGGCACCCGAGTGCGAGAAATCGAGACCCCGTGTGTGTTGTCCCTTCAATCCGCATTTGGAGATTGAAGGGACAATTGCACAGAATATTCGCCTCTACTTAATGAACAACATTTCTTGGTACGTCGGTAACGGCCAGTGATCGTCGGCAACGATTCCTTCGAGTTCATCGACCACGCCTCGGACCGCTTCCATTGCGGGCTTTACTTTTTTGGAGCAGCGTTCCGCCGCCTTTTGTGGATTTGAAACGGAGTGTCCACCGTGCTCACCCTCCTCGATCAACTGCTCCAGTGAAGCGATCGACTGATTTAACGAGGTGATCAGTTCGCTCAATTTATTTAACAACGAGGCATCAAAAACAACACCCGCGGCTTTACAGTTAACGGCCGCACAGGCCAATTCATTTTGATAGCGAACGGCGGCAGGATAGATGGTGGTTTTTGCGATCTCGTGTGTCAGCCTCGCTTCGACATTCAGCGTCAAGACGTACTGTTCAAAATAGATTTCCTGACGGCTTTGAAGTTCGCGTGCGGTCAGGACGTGGTACTTTTCCATCATCGAAATCACCGCAGGATCCGTCAACGCGGGTAGCGCATCAATGGTCTGCTTGTTGTTCGACAAACCTCGCTTGGCGGCTTCTTTATGCCATTCTTCCGAATACCCATCGCCATTGAAAATCACGGCACCGTGTTGGTCTATAATCGACTTGAGAAGCAATTGAACGGCCTCATTGAGTTTCGAGATGTCACCACCTGTGGCCTTTTCCAACTCATTCGCGATGTAATCCATCGACTCCGTCATGATCGTATTCAAAGCGACCAGTGGTCCGGAGAGGGATTGGGCGGAGCCGACAGCTCGAAACTCAAATTTATTGCCGGTAAAGGCGAACGGACTGGTCCGATTCCGGTCTCCGGCATCCTTGGCCAACGGGGGAAGTGTATCAACCCCGACGGTCATCACTCCCTGCTGCTTGCTGCTCAAAGCCGTGCCGCTCTTTTTAATCTGTTCAAACACGTCGGCCAACTGATCGCCTAAGAAAATCGAAATAATTGCGGGAGGAGCCTCATTGGCTCCAAGACGGTGGTCGTTGCCGGCGTGCGCCACGACCGCTCGTAACAGAGGTGCGTGTTTATGGACGGCACGAATGACAGCGGCGCAAAACACTAAGAACTGCATGTTTTCGTGGGGAGTCTTGCCGGGTTCGAGTAAATTTCCCTGCGTGGCGTTTCCCAGCGACCAATTGCAATGCTTGCCGGAACCGTTGACGCCAGCAAACGGTTTCTCGTGCAACAAACACTCCAATCCATGTTTCTGGGCCACTTTTTTGAGAATCAACATTGTCAGTTGTTGGTGGTCCGCGGCAACATTGGCGTTCTCGTAGATCGGAGCAATCTCGTACTGACTTGGAGCCACTTCGTTGTGACGCGTCTTTACCGGAATTCCCAGTTTGTACATTTCTCGCTCCGCATCCAGCATGCAAGCGAGCACACGGTCTGGAATGGCTCCAAAATACTGATCGCAAAACTCCTGACCTTTCGGTGCGGAGGCACCGAAGAGTGTCCGACCGGCGTTGATCAGATCCGGTCGTGCGAAAAAGAAGTTGCGGTCGATCAGGAAGTACTCTTGCTCCGGGCCGCAGGTCGAAACGACGAGTGCCGAATTTTTGTGACCGAACAGCTTTAAGATTCGCTGCGCCTGAGTATTCACGGCTTTCATGGAACGAAGCAGTGGCGTTTTCTTATCGAGTGCTTCACCCGTCCACGAGAAGAACGCTGTCGGAATACAGAGGGTTTTTCCGTTTGAATTTTCGAGTAAATAGGCAGGGCTGGTGACGTCCCATGCGGTATAACCTCGGGCCTCGAATGTGGCCCGAATTCCTCCCGTGGGAAAACTCGACGCGTCAGGTTCACCTTGAATCAATGCCGTGCCGCTGAACTCGGCAACGGCGCCTCCCGATCCGTCAGGGCTCAAAAAACTGTCATGTTTTTCGGCTGTCAATCCGGTCAGGGGATGGAACACGTGAGCATAGTGAGTGGCCCCTTTTTCGATGGCCCAATCCTTCATCGCCGCAGCGACGGTATCGGCAACGGAGGGATCAAGTGATTCCGCCAGTTCTATCGTTCGCATCACAGATTTGAAAACGCTCTTCTGGAGACGATGCTTCATCACCTTGTTGCTAAATACGTTGAGTCCGAAAATTTCGTCTGCCGAAGCCTCGTCGAAGTTCAACGGTGTCGGTGTCGATTCAAAATTGGTAACCGCTTTAACTGCGCTGATGCGAGATGCACTGCCACTCATAAATTGCTGCCTTCCCAAAAAACCGGAGCCTGAACGCCTTAAAATATCTATACCTCTAAAAACCAGCGGCAACCATCGTGCCGAAAAATCGAGGTCGATTCAACTAACGCCAACAATGCCTGAAATTTACCATGCTTCGCAGTGAACGTCACGGCCGAAACATCACAGAAAAAATAAGTTTTATCTCAATCGCTCAAACTCGTGGCAATTCCGCCAAAAAAACAAGCAGGCCTCGCATTAAATTGGAGGGGAAACTTAATTCTTTCCTGTGACTTTGCTGCCGACAAAAAAAGAATTTTTTGTGGCGTGCAACCTTCACCCTCGAGGGGGGGATTGTTCGCATCGTCTTGTGGGACCTCACCACGCAATCCTACCCCCCGTAGCAAGCAAAACCATCGGTTAAAGGTTTTTTGGACAGATGGTTCGGCACAACAATCGACACCGACGCACGAACGTGCCTCGCGGAGTCCGTCTTTTTTCATTGAGGCCGGGTGGGGTGGGGGTGATGTTTTTCGCATCGGTCGCCACTTGTTCGGCCGCGGTAAAGGCAGAACGCGTCAGAGTGCCCGTCCGATGTGGGTCAGACAGGCGAGCTGCCATTCGGTTTGTGTCTTGTTGAGCCCTCGGAGTGATGATTATTGGAATCCAACGAGTCCTTTGATCCAACCGAACACGAGTCCGACTTGTGCCTTGCGTTTCCTGTCGGTTGCACACTTTTTGATTTGTCGGTTCTGGGCCTGAGTCAGCTTCGGCATGATCGATTTCGGAATGCGACCGCACAGCATTTCAATCCTGACCTACCGCAGATCCCCTGACGGCAAAAAATTCTGCGACGACGGAGGCGAAAGGCACATTCGTACCCTCTTCTCACTCTCGCCCGACCTCTCCGCCCCATCAATCACACGAATCACTGAATGACAAAACAGCAACGCCACCGATCCCGCTGCGGCTGAGCGAGACGGGCTCGGGGGAGTCGAATCCATGAGCTGCGTGCAGAAAATTGTTTTTTGACCGGCCTGGTCGCGAGCATTATCATTTGAGGCACTTCAACAGACTGTCTGCGAACTCATCCCATTTAAAGCAAGGCTGCTCGAGAATGATTTCCAAACGACTATCACGGCAATAGGGAATCGATTCACAGGTCATGTCACCGCCCACCCGATTATACAGCAACCACGCCCCACCGACATTGAAGACTCCTTTCAGACGATGCACGTCAAGGCTGCCTCCCAAAAGTTGGTTCAGTGCGTTCTCATTAAACCGATCGATCGGAGAAAACAGCCAACCACAGGCGGCACGGTCTCCCTGAGGGCTTTCTTTTCGTTGTGGATGCCTCGGTAACAGCATCGACAGGGATTCCGGTGGTGAATTTGTTTTCCTCGCGGGTTGGGGAGGATGAGCATTCGGAAACAGTGGGACTCGTTCCGCAGTCGTATCCGCGTCGAGAAGCTCCACATCGCAGTGCCCTCGGGTGGTACAGAGAATCATCAACTTGGGCGGAAACAATTCACGAAGATGCTCAACAAACGTCGTTGTCGCTTCAGGTATCGCACTGTCTGTCTTGTTGACAAGCACAATATCCGCCATGTGTAACTGGTCTTGAAACACAGGTGACGTGGCCACTCGCAGATCGGCGAAATCTTTCGGATCGGCCACACAAATTGTGGCACGCAGATTGATCATTTCTCGGAACCAAGGCCCTCGGAGTGTCTCGAGTATGGCGGCTGGATGTCCCAGACCTGTCGGCTCAATGAGGACGCGATCAGGCCGTGTTTGTTGGATAAGATCCAATAGTGAAAAGTCCAGACTCTCGCTCGTGGAGCAGCAAAAGCACCCCCCCGCAATCTCACTGACCGCCACTCCGGCCGTCCCGAGGCCTTCGATAATTGCCCCATCAATTCCGACTTCGCCAAATTCATTCACGAGGACAGACCATCGCTCATCGGCTGGCCGCTGTGACAAAAGATTGAGAATTGTCGTGGTCTTGCCGACGCCGAGAAATCCGGTAATCAGATTGACCGAAACAAGCGATTGGTGTTTTGATGTTTGAGGAGACACAGACTCAATTCCGCGGTTATCTGGAAAGCGGCAACCACGCCCCGAACGTGTTCATCCTAGCCAAACAAGGAGTCCCAGGGAATCTGTCCCTGAGATGCCAGACGCGACGTTCTGTGCCTATCTTTTTTTACGCGTCGCCTTGTCGGGATCGGCGATCTCAAACGGATCATCCTCTTCCGCAGAACGTTCAATGCGGCGATCGGAACGAGATGCGGTCGGAGACTCACCGGAGTCGGGAGGAAGATAGCGTTCACGACGTGCCGGTGGATCATAGGGGTCCGCCACACGCGGAATCGGAGCACGATTTTGAATAAAATCACGACGATTTTGGCTGTCGAACCTGTCATCATGAGCCGTTGGATTGTGTCGGAAATCATTTTCCTCAAAGGTTTGTTGTGGCTGATTTCCCAAAGTTCCAGAAGATTGGCGGCGATTCGAAGTGTGCGATCGCTCGAACCCGTCGTCATGGCCGGCAGCCTGATCGAAGTCAATGCGCAACTGGTCATCAAGTTTGTTTAAATAGGGGTCTAGAATCTTGTGCATCGCTTGCGGCAAGATGGGGTAGATTTTCGAAATGAGCTTCGAAACAATCGTACTGCTTTCAGATTTAAGAATGATTTCGCGAGATAGAGGAAAATAGATCAGCAAGACGCAAGTAGTCGACAGAGTGAAGATCACCCCTTTCAAGCCACCAAGGATCGCTCCGAGGTGCCGATCAAATTCGGTCAGTTGCGCCTTTTCGACTCCCTCGCGGAACGATCGAAAAAACAGATAGACCGTCAGCGAAACGAGGATGTAGATCGTGACTAAAGCAAAGAGCCGATTCAGCGGGGGTTGGCCAAACCAATGCGCCGCCGTCACTGACATCGGCATGGCGATCATATAACCGGCCACGAGTGACACGATCGGCGCGATCTGCCATGACGCACCTCGCCAAAATCCATGAATGACTGTGTAAACAACAATCAACGCCATGAGGCCATCATAAATCGTCATCGACAATTCCTTTGTCGCAAGTCAGTCTGGTAGAGAGAATGAAATACGTCTTTCGTTTGATGTCACCTGAAAACAACGACATGGGTCTATGGCCGACTCCGTCTTGCCTGAGACCTTTCTAAGGCTGCGTGGAGAATCCATTCACCGCCACGGATCATCCATTCGCGGATGGCGGACAGCCCGCGGACGCTGCCACCCGTTATCCGGCACCCCGTGTTCACGCGCCGTATTTCCATAAATGTCCTCGTCAGGCCAGCTCCCCGTGGGGCGATGTGACAGCTGCGGACTGTGTCTCAGTGGAGCCGAACTGTCTGTCCGACTCCGGGAGGCCAGCGGGAGTATTTGTACCGACGGAATCTGGTCATTCATTGCAAACAGCGTCAATAATCCAAGAATGCAATAGGTACTGAGATTCGGTCCGGGATCATCACCAAACAGTTTTAATGCTGTGCCGAATGACTTCTTGATGCGAGGCAGGCCCGCTCCAAATTCTAAACTCCATATTTCATCCAATAAGAGATGTATCATATAACCCAGAGTCACCGCGAACGCCTTGTAGTACCTCACCAGACTGACACCGGAGTCACAGATGAGGTAGCCAATCAACCCTGCGATTATCGCGGCTGGAATACTGTGAAACATTCCACGGTGAATCGACACGGACTTCAGGATCGATCCGAAACCAAACCGAATCACCAAATAGAGTGGAGTCCCGGCGAGCACCATGTGTTCGACACTCATTCCCAATCCGTGAAACCTCTGAAATAGCAGCATGGGGACGATGGCAGCCGCAAGACTAATGGTTTCGCGTGCAGGAATACCGCTATCGCTGTCGAGATCGGGCATGATTCCAGCAATCGAGCATAGTCCCCCGGCGAGAACGCATGTCGAGGCTGAAATTTCGTATTGAGTACTGCCCCACATGGCATAGCCCATGCCCACGGCAGTGCTCACGGCAATGTGAGTGTGAAATCCGGCCACCGAAATATTTTCCCTGGCCTACCAAAACAGTTCACTCGTCAAGGTGTCGGCAACCGTATCGAATGACGCAACACGCAGACCTACCAGCGAGTTGCAGTGGCGGAACGGTATCGGTGGTTGTGAATTCGGTCAATATGGGTTGTCCGCTACCCCAAAAAGCATCTTCAAATTGAAATGCAATCCTGTTACCTGAGGCGAGTCCTCAGGTAACAGGATCAGGACTCGCCGCCAGTCAAACTCGTCTAGACCTGATGAACACGGCTCGGGCGGGATCGATTTCCGACTGCGATGCGCGGCTTTGAATCCACAACGCGGAGACATCGGGCCGTTCTTGCTTTGAGGCAATTTCGTCTGTTATTTCAGGTCTGTTCGGAAGGGCGGAGGGGCCTGCCATGCCCTCTTGCTAACGCTGCGACGGACGGACACTCCCTCGAGGATGCCGTGAATCCTCCGAGCGAACGTCTGACAGCGGCAGCGATTTGATGCCACTCGACTCGAATCACGGACCGCAACTTGCGATCGTTCTCGGAAAGATCCGACGATTTGCCAAACGTATTCACTCGCCTGCTTAATCGAACGATGTAAAGTGGAGACCCACAATCGTCTTGGTTTAGTCCTCTTGCCAACTGCAAAAAACTTTTTTGATCCACTCTTCATTTCACAGGGATCGTCATGGACAAATGAGGTCCGGACTATCGACAACAGACGTCGGCTGAGTTACGTTTTCCATAGTCATGCACCGAGAAATTCCACTGGCGATTTATGACTTGATCAAATTACTATTAAGGATTGCGATAGTCACATGCATACCCCAAATCGAGCTATTGGGCGGCGGAGTTTCCTCACTGTTGCGGCGACCACCCTCGGGGCTTCGGCGGTGAATGTCAGTCGACGGCGTTGCGTCGCGGGTGAAGGCAGCCCCAATGACCGGATCCGCATCGGTGCAATTGGTGTGGGTCTCCGAGCCTCACTGCTGCTGGATCAATTGCCGGAAGGAACACAGATCGTTGCACTGAGTGACTGTAATCTACCACGCGCTGAGCAATTCAAGGCAAAACGGGGAGCCGACTGGACGGTCTATGGAGATTATCGGAAGCTTCTCGACCGAAAAGACATCGATGCCGTCATCGTCGGTACGGGTGATTTTCAGAGAGTACTACCATGCATTCATGCCTGCCAGGCCGGTAAAGACATTTATGCCGAGAAACCGTTGACACTCTACCTGCAAGAGGGGCGATCGCTGGTAAATGCCGTTCGTCAGCACGGACGGGTGCTGCAAGTCGGCACACAGCAGCGATCGATGACCATTAATCGCTTGGCGTGCCAATTCATCCGCAGCGGCGGGCTGGGAAAACTCTTGGAAGTCCGCGCGGTGAATTACACCAACTCCGCACCGAGCCCCATTCCGTACCCGGCCGGTCAACCAATGCCCGACGGGCTCGATTGGAGCATGTGGCTCAACCAAGCCGCCGAACGGCCTTTCAATCAAACGTGGATGAAATGGAGTTCATGGCGTGACTTCGGAGGCGGCGAGATGACCAATTGGGGCGCTCACGGTGTGGATCAAATCCAGTGGGCGTTAGGAGCTGATGAATCAGGTCCCGTCGAGATCCGACCTCTGACCGGTGGGATTAACGGACAGGTCGAGATGCAATATGCCAACGGCGTCGTGGTAAAATATGTCCTCGAACGGGGGCCCTTTGCAGGCGGGATATTCGTGGGCGAGAAAGGGAAATTGGAAATCGGCCGCAACAAGGTGACCTCTAATCCGCCTGAAATTGCTGCAGAGTTGTTTCGTGAGGTCGATCTGATTGAAGAGGAACGCAAGTGGAGTGACGCGACTGCGTTGTGGCAGGCGCGGGCCCATCTACAGAACTGGCTCGACTGCATTCGTACACGCGAGCGACCAGTCGCCGATGTCGAAATCGGTCATCGCTCGGTCTCCGTCTGTCACTTGGCCAACATTGTCCGGCAATTGGGGCGTCCGCTGCGATGGAATGCCTCAGAGGAACAGTTCTCCGATGATGCCGCGGCCAATGGGCTCCTTGTCCGTGAGCGGCGTGGTGGATTCGAACTGCCAAGTTGACAACCTGTTATTACAAATCAGGCTCCAATCGAGCCATTGACGTCAAAAAAGGCGTGTGTTTCGTGCCACTCTGCCGCTGCGTGGCGCATGATCAATCCCCTTTTCAATAGGCCTTTAGGCCGCTTTTGACAGTATTTTTGGTTGTTAAAGCCGAAAGCGTCTTGCCCTCCCTGTTGAAAACGGCGGTGTGTTTGGTGAAGCGGGATGATCGGTCGCGTTTGCCGAGCCGGTCAATGGTTGCTTGGAGTTGGCGGTTCGGACGGATACGAAGGTCTCGGATCGTATCCCGACGCTTCCACAATGCGTTTCGGAGCGCAAAGCCGCCGATCCAGCGGGACCGAGAATCTGAGCGGCTTGCCCGTTCCCACCAAGGTTCGCAGGAATAGTCCGAGGTTGTGGAAGGCGGCACGCAGGTGAGACCCGATCTTCAATCGAGCATGCTGACCGAGTCCGCGATGTTTTTCGACGCGATCTCCGCCGTAAGGATCACGCCCGTGTCGATGTCAACCGCGTTCTCCGCTTTATTTTATTACAAAAAAGTGCGTGCTGCCGTTCTTCCTCATCCTGATGCAAGAATCGGCGTCCGCTCATTGGATTCCCATTTGTTATTCGATGCCGTTTTCTTGCCGTCCTTCTTCCGCTGCTTGTCGAACTAGGCCAGTTCGACAAGCGTCTTCAACTCGAGATCCTCGGCCGATACCCGACGTTGCAGGTAGGCCCGCCAGACTCCTTCCGCACGCTCCACGTTGGTCGCGGCGTTGGCCTCGATCAACATCGAGTCCACGCCCGCCGTCTTCCCCGAGAGCAGCCCGTGTTCATGGATCCGTTTGAGCACGAACCCGAAGACCTCGTTCATGGACCTCGACCGGCAGGCGATCGCCGATCTTGGACAGGCTGGAGCCAACGGGTGTGGCTTCGGTCCAAGCGAACCGAAAAACGATCCACAACGACAGGCCGTCTTGGCACCGGCAGGCGGTCCCACGCGGCGACAGGATGTCCTTCAGAAGTCCGGGACGAACAGCATTCCAAAGGAGACGCCCGGCGGAATCGACGGCCGCTCGCCACTGCGCAGTCCCCTCTCGACCCTCTCCGCTTGCACCGAAATCGAACCAAGCGTAGGTTAACATCGACCTTTCAAAACGGAACGAAACATCCCTGATTTTTTCAACCGACCGCTAAGCTAAGACGATAGGGCACCACTCCTGTGTGAGTTTACCACAGGGCAACAACATAGGCCCGCCAAAAAAGCACTCTGGTGAACGACCGGATTCAATTCCAACCGATCCGACGAATCCCGAAAACACGCCTTTATCGAGACTCCTGCCAACCAGACGCTCACTTCTACTCAAAATGGAGTGGGATTGTTTCGAATGCCGAAGAGATGACACATCATGCCTCGATCTGTTTGCTTGATGTGGTTGTGCCATGCGGACCAGGCTCTGGCAGATCCACACCATCGTCTTGAAAAACAGAGGTTTTGTCTTTAACGCGTTGCAATTGATCGTCCTGCGTGATCACGTTACGCTAACACGATGTCTAGCGTGCAGAAAGAATTGTTGCTAATTGCCTGTCGCTGACGAACGACGAGGCGTCTGTCGTGATGATCGCTCCGACGACGAATCATGCCGTCAATCTCCACGATGCGAGGTCCGATGGCGGGTCTCCGAGTTTTTTCAACGGAGCCTCGAGGAATGTTGAACGGCATACCAACTACACCCATTTGAGTATTCACAATGAAGCGAACTTTTCGTTTTCTGGGCACGATTCTGCTGGTTTTGGCGTCGTCTGCGTTGCATAGCGCGGCGAACGAGTTTTTTTTCAAGGCGAATGATCGCGTCTTGTTTCTGGGCGACAGTATTACCGAGCAGTACCAATACTCGACCGATCTGGAACTGTATTTGACCACGCGGTTTCCGACGTGGAATCTGACGTTTATCAACGCCGGGATCGGCGGTGACCGCGCGCAGGGTGGAATGAAACGCTTTCAAGAACACGTGCTGTCCGAAAACCCAACCGCAATAACGATCAACTTTGGGATGAATGATGCCGGATATGGAAAGTTCGATGAGACTCTTCAGAAGCCGTTTCTCGATGGGATTGAAGCCATGCTGAAGATGGCACATCAAGCGGGAGTCCGCGTTGCTCTCGTTTCACCGAATGCAGTTGATCGTCGAGTTCAGGAGCGGTTTCGTCTTTATCTGGAAACACAAAAACAATTCTATGCGCCTCTGAAAATGCTGGCAACAAATCACAACGCGACCTTCGTCGATCAATATGCAAAGACGCGATCAGGACTGGAGAAAATGGAAGCCGAACAGGCAGCATCTGTGATACCGTTTGGTGACGGCTTTCACACGTCCTCAAATGGTGGACTTTTCATGGCTCACGCAATTTTGACAGGGATGAATGCTCCTGCGTTGGTCAGTCATGTTCGAATCGACGCCACTATCTTCGGACGGGGGACAGGATCTAATGTGAATAACTGTTCAATCAGCGATGAAGCCAAAACAGATCATGGCGTTCGGTTTGACCGAGTTGACCAAGCTCTTCCATTGCCTGTTCAGCCCGAATGGTTCTCGCTGCTGCCATACGTGAATCATTTGGAAGATCTCAATCGCTATGGATTAGCAGTTTCTGGTCTTGCCCCCGGAAAATATTCCATCAAGATTGACGGCGTCGACGTCGCAATTCATTCGAATGACGAACTGGAGCAAGGCGTGAACCTTGGTAACGTCACTGCCGGCCCGATCTACAATCAGGCACAGAACGTATTGGAAGCAATCAATGCCAAAAACAAAATTGTTCATAGCCGATTTCGAAGTGTCGTGATGGCTAGTATTCCTGATTGGTTGTCTGATGTTGCCGCTGAAAGAAAGCCACGGGAACTCGCGCAGCGATCGGACCAAATCAATGCCCTGCAGTCCGAAATCTACCGGATGGTTAAACCAATCCAACACCGATTTGAGGTTGTGATGTTGGTCAAATGAAAGACGACATGTGGACCATGCTGACTGCCCAACAGATCTCCCATGACTTTTGAAGTTGAACATACGAAATCACGATCTTCGAATCATGAGGTGTGTGACATCGGCCCGGGGGTCGTGAATCTGGTGGGTCTCGTTTCGTTCGTGATCTCCCCGTACCGGGTTTGTTTTAAGCCTAGTGGTTATGGGTCGTTGTTGGTCGAGCAACTTCAGAGTTGGCGTGCGAAAACACTGCGGATCGTGGTTGTTGATCGAGGCTCGTTCGTCCCTTTCTGGCCATCTGCAGTCCCTCTTGGTCACTGCGGTGCGCAGTGCGACCTCATGCCTCAGGTTGTTGGCTTCGAGAGACCACCGCATGACCACCTTGTTTTTGCGAGCGGCGGCTACGGGCAAAGGTCTTAATCCCTCGGCCGTGTGGTGTTTTTAGATCACCTCAGTGTCGTCGGTGGCCATGCTTAGCAGTCGTTTCGCGAATGCCGAGTGTTCGTCGTCACGAAGAAGCAGAGGGCTCAGTGCCGATTCTTCGACGATATGACCGCCGCCGCCTCGATTTCTGAAACGTTACTACCCGCCGAAGCGATTGTCATCTCTCTCACGGTTTCACAGCCGCTGACGTTGGTAGCCGGACACTGAATCAGTGGCAAACGGTCCGACGATGTCCGTCTCGGTCAATCGATTACCGTAGATCGGAAAAAGGAATGACCGCTCTCGATCATTCGAGATCTCTGCGGCGAGATTCGCTAACTCGCTAGGCAACGTCTGTGATGTCCGCAGGGGCCGTTAGATCACTCCTAAGGAATCCGGAAAAAAGAGCTCGCCAGGGTATTGAAAATCATCAGACCGGCCACAGGAGCACAGAACCGAATTGAACGAAACTAGTTTCTTGTCGATTCGTTCTGAGGGTGCGCCGGCACATAGATAGCAGGGTCATTGATGCCCAATTCAGAAAATCCCCTTAACCGTATTGCGCATGAGTCACATCGCCCGCAAGCGTGACCGTTGGAGTCAGGGTCGTAGCAACTGTGTGTGATCCCGTAGTCGATCCCCAATGACAAGCCTTGGCGGATGATGTCTGCCTTAGTCAAATTGATCAGAGGAGCATGCACTTGCCAAGAGACCGTGCCTTCCACACCAGACTTCGTGGCAATATTTGCGAGTCGACAAAAGGCCTCGATAAAATTCGGCCGACAATCGGGATAGCCACTATAGTCAACAGCCGTCACGCCAATAAAAAGATCGGTTGCACCAAGGACTTCGGCCCAGCCGAGCGCGACTGATAGAAAGATGGTATTCCGAGCCGGTACATACGTGATTGGAATTCCGGTAGTGAGTTCCTCTTCGGAACGATCCTTGGGCACGTCAATATTATCCGTCAGAGCTGATCCACCGAAAATGCGCAGATCGAGCGGAACCACGCTGTGGTGTTTCACTCCCAGTGATGCACAGACCCGATTGGCAGCGGCCAACTCGTAGCGATGCCTCTGACCGTAGTCGAATGACAATGCGAACGGTTCAAACCCTTCCTTGATGGAAAGAGCCAGTGTCGTGGCAGAATCGAGACCACCACTCACGAGAACAACAGCTCGACGACTTTCGCTCAAACTCATCACGCTCCTCCAATCTGAGGCAAAGGCTGGGTTGCTGCGGAAAAACCTCTGTTCGACAGAACGCGGGGTAGTCCGCCACGTTGTTAGGCCGCGATGTGAACCGTCACCGGCTAGAATGATTTCGCCTGCGTCTGTTCCAATGGATTAGGCGATTCCAGTGAGCTTGCCCTTACCGCAATGCTTTTGGGCGAGCAAGGATTTCGTTCAGTACGATTGCTTGTTGCAATCCGTTGGGATCGCGTAGCGTTCGCGCGATGGGGTGAATGTTTCCAGCTCGATGAATCGCATCAGATGCGGCATCGGAGCCGATATCGCGATGCGCAGCGAATGTCATGTCTTGCTTAACCGCTTCGCTGATCCGATTGGAATCGATTGCACCTTGGAATTGGCCTTGTCGTACCGACGCCTGAAGAGAGGGCAGTGATTCTCGGTGAGAGGTTTTTAGCAGCGCAACGGATTGCTTAGGCTCATTCGAATTCGGTGGCCTGTTTTTTCGCTCCCTCTTGCTGTCCTTGATGGATCGAGTCCCCCTCTGCGCTCGGGATTGCTTCGGCTTCTGCGGCGATGCGACTGCGGGAGTTGTTTCCTGCTGCGGGTTGCCGCCCAAGACATCCTGTAAAAAAATTTCGAGGTCGCTCTGTTTTCGGATATTTGCACCCGTTTTTGGCTGCGATGCTCGATTGATTTGATTTCCTTGGACTAGGTTCACGATCCAGCTGACCACGGAGACTGTGAAGATGACCAAGCCGACGAGTTCTCCAAATGTGATCGCAAGCATCGCTGGGGGTATGAAGGTCATCATGTTATGCGCTTTAGAACGATGGGGGTGGTTTCGTGTACTACTTGGTCATACCAGTACCCGCAATCGCGGTTCTCATTTGTGTGTCTGCTTGAACGTTTTTCAATTCGTAGTAATCCATTAACCCCAGAGTCTGTTTTCGGAACGCCTCCGCAATCGCCATCGGAACCGACGCCTCCGCAAGAACGACTTCTGCGCGATTCTTCTGCACGAGAGCGATCATTTCTTGCTCTCGTGCCGTAAAATCGGCCCGACGCTGTTCCGCCTTGGCCTGTGCCACGCGCATGTCGGCTTCTGCTTGGTCGGCGGACAAGCGGGCTCCAATGTTTTCACCGACATCAATATCCGCGATGTCAATCGATACGATTTCAAATGCTGTCTGCGCCTCTAAGCCCTGATTGAGGACCGTTTGAGAAATCATCTCTGGATTTTCGAGGACCATTTTGTAGGAAGCCGTCGAGCCGATCGCTTGAACAATTCCTTGGCCGACACGAGCGATGATCGTTTCTTCGGTCGCTCCACCGATCAGCTGATGAAGGTTGGTGCGCACTGTCACACGGGCACTAGCCTTCAGCAAAATACCGTCTGCAGCAACCGCATCGAGAGTGGCTTGGCCTTTGCGAGGATCGGGACAATTAATGACCTTCGGATAAACACTCGTTCGAACGGCTTCAAGAATATCGCGCCCGGCAAGATCAATTGCCTGAGCAGTCTGCCAATCGAGGTCAATACTAGCCCGATGAGCGGCCACCAAGGCGCGAATCACGTTAGGGACGTTGCCGCCGGAGAGATAGTGTGATTCCAAATCCTGGGTACTGATGGGATAAACCTCTGTTAGACCGGCCTGAACGGCTGTAATTTTTGCTCGGACAATGACGGAAGGATTCACCTTGCGGATGGTCATCATCAGCAGATGAGTAAAGGAAATACCCGCACCCGTCATCTGGCACTGAATCCACAGGCTGATGAATTGGGCAAAGATGGCAACAAAAATCAACGCCACCACAAACAGTACGGCGGAAATGCTGAATAACAATACCGGACTGAATTGAGCGATCACGAATGGTGTGTGCATAATTCCTCGTCGTTCTCTGAAGGATTGAACAGGTTGCTCAATTCTGAGCAGCAACCGCAGTTCACGTCTAACTCTGCGGGAACTCGAAGTCAAGCGGCAACGACGATGACTTCGCCGTAGCAGGTGAGTCATTCTGTTCGGGTGGCCTTCCCGGTCGAACCAACAATCGAGATCCGCGGACCGCCAGCACTTCAATCGACTGACCAAGTTCGACGATGATTCCCTCACTGAATACGTGGAATCGCTCTCCCTCCAGCAAAACTATTCCCCCCGGATTGAGCGTCGTCACGGTTGTTCCAAAATGGCCGATCAATTTCACCATTCGAGCGAATTCTTTTGAAAACGGCATCAGTTGTTCAGGAGCGGGAGCTTCCAAAAGGACTCGTTTACCCAAGGATGTGTGTGGCAGAATGTAAAAGGCAATTCCCACGACGAGTGGGACCAGCAACAGCTGTGCTCCGCAAAATGCATAGAAGAGATTGGGATTGGAGCTAGCCCATGCGCGGTAAGCGAATCCCAATGATCCCACCAAAGCCACAAAGGTGACAATACCGAGTAGCCCGCCTGAAGGGATGAAGACTTCGGCGCTCAGGATACCGATACCGGCAAGCAGCAGCAGAATTGCAAAGATTGCATTAGAGTCCATAACGGGCTGTAGCCATTTTTCGGGGAATGTGATCGACGGCGGACACCACGCGGTTCCAACGACAGTCACACACAGTTTAGCCGCCCATGGCGATGAGACAACCTAATCATTAATCCCACCACTCTTTAAGAGTGATCCTACAAAACGTGCAGCGGGCAGAATACCCATCACATAACTGTTTCGCCCATCGTTAATTGTAACGGTCGTGTTGGCGGAGGACTCGAATTCCCCGGCCTGCGAGACCGGTCTTAATCCGATGTCATGATCACCAACGGCCAGTTCGATGCGAAGCACCTGAATCACGTCTGGCAACAAACCCCAACATCGAGTGTCGGCGTTTTCCGTGGCCTCCCAGGCGATCCCCGCCACTGTCGCGGCCAGACTCAGGGGCGATCCTTTATCGATGTCGGTCAGTTCCTGTACAGCGTAAATCGCACCTTTCTTCATGACTCGACGAGCGACGGCTCTGGCGATAATTTCTGTCTGGCGAGCCTCTTGTTGCCGAACGGCCATCGTCCCAATATCTGCAATCGTTGCCGTTTGGCCTTGTATGTCACCATCAACTCGCACGCAAACCGCATCGGCAATACGTCCCAGCTTAACGACTTGAGGTACTTTAACGGGAGCGAGTGTCGGCGGAAGGCTGCGACTTGAAACAGAATTCAGAATACGATCGGCGACAAACAGTGCCGCCTGAGTCGGAATTTCTTCGTGCTCCTGTTTGATAGGACCGCGTCCAACGAGTGCAAAAACGTATAATGTCCCATAGCCTTTTGCGACAGGTTTTGAAAATTTCGCTCTCTGCAAATCGGCTTTCGCATCACGAAAGTTGGGCTCCCAGTTTGCGACTTGAACCCTAGCACGTGTTACTTCATCCTGAGTGAGTGGGGATTCCTCAGCCAACATCGCTCGGATGTAGGGACCGAGGGCGAGTTGTTTATAAGCTAACTCCATCCGCGGTTGATCAGCCTCCTCCGGTCTCGACTTTTCCGTGACCGAGGCGATGATTTGCTGTTGTTTTTCAACGACTTGGAGCGCATACGCACCAGCGTCACCTCCACCCGACATCACGTTCGAAAGCGAGAGCATGATACGAATCAGAACTTTCTCGTAGTCCTCTCCCGCATAGGCACGCCGCGTGTCGTCGGTCAGCATGGAAATCGTGAACTCGCCAGCATCTTTTTCTTCGAGATGATCAAACCGATCGCGCACTCCTCGTAAAATGCGTTCGGAGTTTTTTGGCCGACCTGCCGCCAATTCTAGCATGGCCTTATCAAGCAAAAATGCGTCTGCTTCGTGTTTGTGCTGCTTCAGTTGTTTCTCAATGTGCCGGTCGGCATCAACCAAATTTCCGGCAAAATACGCTTCTCGAACACTTCCAACGTGGTCGCGGTGTGAAGCACAACTCGCAAGGCAGATGCAGGTTGCTGGAAAGATCCAGGCACAGACCAAGACTGGACAGTGGCGTCTGCGTGGAGAGCCACGTTTTCGAGGTACGGCTCGTTCTCCTCGTGGCTTCATTGCGATTTTCTCGATTTGAGACATCAGCCACGATTGGCGGCGGAACTCGTCATTGACGTTTCTTATTTCGAACGGATCAATCCTCTGATCCTGAAATCGAACGTCATCCGTAATTTTTCAGCTTTCCCAAACGGGACTTGTGATATCCCTTCCGCAGTTCCGCGGACGACTTATCAGCGTGACCGCTTGCAATGTTCACGAGTTCTAGAGTCAGCAAATAGTCTCGCTGATAGTCCTTATGGTTGCTGGGTGTTGTCCCCGATGTGACTTTTGCGTAAAGCAAATAATCGAATGGCTGTTCGATTTTCTCCATCGCTGCCGTGAATGTGCGCTGTTTGCTGGGAGTAAACAAATCGTCTGGTCGAAGGCCAGATTCACGTAAACCACTCTCAACATAGCGACGATTGATCAGTTCAAACATCTCCGACTCGTTGATACACGTATCTATCTTTTCGTAAATTTGTTCACCAAAGTCACCCAATTCTTCCGCACTCTTGTTTTCCAAGCCAACGAAGCAGATTCGCTTGCGATCCGGTTGCCCGTCGTGTGCCACGTGCTGAACGTCACGCATTTGACGTCCTAACAATTGCGACACCGACGATTGAATCAGCGGTTCCCATGTCTCGGCGCCTGCAGTGTGGCTGCCCACCATATCCCGGTCATCGCCGTTCAGGATGTGTGCGAATTGTCTCCCGCGACATCCAATAGATAAATTCAACACGCCGATTGATGCCAAAAGTCCCAGTCCCTCGAGAAACTGTCGCCGATCCATGGCTCTTTTCCTCAGATTCGTGTTCGATTTATCCACCGACACTGGTCCAGCGGATCGCTTGGCCTCATGCCGCAAAGGTCATTTTGAGTCGATTGCGACCGGCGGATTTTTCTGCGGAATGACTTCCGGACGATCGCCTTGCTGATGATAATTCCTAATTCAAATTCTCGCGAGATCGAAATTGCCTTCGAAGTCAGGTCACTTGGTTCAATGGCAACCCGCGTGTCTGTTGCTATCCAAAATCCATACCGCTCGCAGGTGAATTGGTGTTTTTTCGGCGAATTTCAACGGCCGGCGATCCTTTGTCTGGCTAGCTGTGCTGAAGTTTCGCCATTTTGATGTGCCCTAAAACTCAGAAATTTCTGAGAGTTCGTCAAATGATTTCGAACTTTTTTCGGATGCTCATGACGCGCAAATCCTGAAAAATCCAAAAAACATTCGAATTGAGGGAGGTTTAAATTGAGGGGGATTGGTCAAAACAGGGCGTTCTGGGCACCAGTTGGAGGCGGCATCTCACGAGACTGGGCTGATCCTTGAATACGAGTGGGAACGGGGCGTTAGGCCATGCCGCCCCTTCAATCACAATCGAAGTGGATCGGCAGGCCCCCCCTCATTTGACGGATAAGCAACACCGCCAAACACAGTCCCTTGCACTCTGTTGTAATTTTCAATCGGCTGTTAACCGGGCAGAACTGACTCCATCGCCTGATCGAGTCTCTCCAACAGCCGATCCAGTTCAGCTTTAGTTTCAGGATCAAGGCTCCATGCATGGGGTTGACGCCTTCTTTCCGTGGCAAACAAACCTCGTTTGACAAGAACATACTTTTCAACCGCCAGAAATCCATCAAGTCCGGCCTGCAGTTGCAGGCTCACCAACGCGCAAACCGGAAAATAAATTCGATAGATTGCATCATTGTCGTGGGCTTCAAGAGCCTTCCACAACGCAACAATGGCTGAGAGAAATTCCATACCGGGCATCGTTCCCACGATTCCACGTCGAAAGCTATCGACGAGACACAGGCCTCCAGACCCTTCGTAGATTTGAGCCTCACCCCCCGTTGCGTCTCGGAGGGCCGACAGATTGGGACCTATCGGGGTCGCTTCCGGCTTGAAGCGTATCTTGTCGGAGCCGAATCGTCTCAGCAGTTCAACGCACACAGAAATGGGAATTGGCTGTCCCACATAGCCCGACGCATCCTGAACGATCACGGGCAATCCCACGCCATCGGCCAACGCTGTGAAATAGTCTTGAACAGCGCCCTGAGGAAGCGCCGTCGAAATCGGGGGAATCGCCATCACCGCATCGGCACCCGCCTTTTCCGCCCGTTGTGCATATTGTAAGGCCTGTTTTGTTGATTCCGCTCCCACACCAGCGAAGAAAGCTCCCCGTCCGGCATTAAACTCCGCAAGTTTCTCTGTCAGTGCAAACCGTTCGTCAATTGTCAGTCGAAGCAACTCCGACACCATTCCGGTACCGAATCCGTTGGCTCCAATTTCAAAAGCCCAATCGATTTGCCGCCGTAGACTCAGGAAGTCAATGGAGTCATCGTTGAGGAACGGAGTATGTGCAATGGGGAGTACACCAGTGATCGTTTTGAGCATGCCTGATCCTCTAAAAATGGCACTACGATTGTTTCGTGTTGAGGAACCAAAACCACGACGAATGTCTCAAACGTATCGCGGTGAAATGGCTTGAAATCGAACACGGCCGCACCGGGAAGGTCCTGTTTGTATCGGTCAATGGGGCAGGGCGCATTGACCGATACAAACAGCATTCCTCATTTGCAGGTTTGAAGTAGGCATGTACCGCTTGATGTTTTTCGCGGCTTTTGAATTTTTGTCAACCGATCGTGAGGATATTGGCAATGATCACCAATCACCGACACTGCCGTCCGGATAGAAGACCCGTTGCAACACTTCTTGTTCAAACGGATGCTTCTTCACTTCGACTTCGTTGATTTCAATCCCCAAACCAGGACGATTGTTCGGCCGGACAATGCGACCTTTCGGTTCGATCACATATCCTTCTGAAACAACGTCGCTGCGCCACGGAACATCGTTGTGGACCGTTTCGCAAATGATGTAACTCGGTTGTGAAAATCCAAACTCCAAAGAAGCGGCCGTGCTGACGGGGCCTTGCGGATTGTGCGGCGCCAACGCAATCCGATAAGCCTCAGCTAACGCCGCGATGCGGCGGGCCGCGGTGAGTCCCCCGCAATGTGTAATGTCCAGCTGGCACACATCGCAGCCACGTTTGTTGAACAAATCGCGGAATGTTGCCAAGTCCGTAATCCGTTCACCCGTGGCGACCGGCGTCGTTATCGCGGCATTGATTGCGGCCAGCCCATCAATGTTTTCAGGCCAGCAGGGCTCCTCGAAAAAGTAAAGGCCATACGGGTCGAGCGCCTTGCCAAATTTCATCCCCATCGCCGGCGAGGGTCTGGCATGACAATCAACCATGATGTCAATTCCATCTCCGACGGCGTCGCGCATCGCGGCAACTGCGGCTTCGGCCAGCCGGATCGACTTCATCCCCTCCAGCGGCATCGTAGGCGGGACCGCCATGGCCTTGAACGCCGTAAAACCCTCCTCAACAGATTGTTGCGCTAACGCTCCAAACTTTTTAGCATCATCGATGGAGGTTCCATAGAAGTCCTCCATCTTGCCGCCGCCAAGATGACTGTATGTCCGAACGAAATCGCGAACTCGGCCACCCCAAAGTTGCGCGCAGGGCATGTTGGCAATTTTTCCCGCGATGTCCCACAAAGCGAGATCGATACCACTAATCGCTGAAGCACGGATGATACCATTTCCATGCCAGAAGTGCTGGCGGAACATCATTTGCCAAAGGTGCTCGATCCGCCGAGGATCCTCACCCACGAGCAGTTGGGAGAGATCCTCAATAGCCCCCACAACACCGCGCGTATGCCATTCCAAAGTGGCCTCGCCCCAACCGTAAAGCCCCGGTTCATCGGTGACAACTTTGACGAATATCCAATTCCTCATCCGAGCGTGGCACACGAAGGCTTCGACGGAGCTAATTTTCATAAGAACGGGATCTACTTGAGTGTGGCTAAAAATTCCAACAAATCTGCAACTTGCTCTGCCGTCATGTCCTTCAGCAATAATTCTGGCATGATCGATTGCCGCTGCGGTATGATTTCAGCGACGGATTCAAAAGGTATTCTAAGAATCTCATCTTTGGAAGTACGAAGAGCGATTTCGCGATCATTCCGATCAAACATCAGGCCGCTATGGACCTTCCCGTCATTGGTCTCAACGACGTAGCTGATAAACTTCGGTTCGATGACTTTCGAGGGCTCCAAAATGCTTTCGAGGAGTTGCGATTTGCTGAACTTCTTGGCGATGAAAGAAAGCTCCGGGCCCATCTTGCTGCCGACCTCGCCGATGCGATGGCAGTTTTTGCAGGCGATTCCCGCCGTATTGAGAAACAGCTCCCGTCCGCGCACGGCATCGCCTTTTAAAGAGAGCAACTGATCTGCGCGAATTGACGAGCCAAGACGCTTGACGCGACGGCCTAAGGGGAGAAATTGCTCAAATAGATCACGGACTTGTGGTTCTGGGCGGCTGGCGGCCGTATCAATCACCTCTGCCCGAACTTGCGGAGGCAGCTCTGTCGTTGTGAGGGTTCGGGAGAGTAGAAGCGCGCTGCTGGTGGATGACAACAGAGTTGCTATGGTTGTTTGGCGATCTTTGGCACACTGTGCTATTTGCTCCTTCGACTGGGTTTGATCGAGGATCAACCCCTTTTCAAGGTCACTTGTGTTGACCGCCGCAGGATCTTTTGGGGGCTCCTTCTTACCAGCGTCCCTAAAGGCCTTGGCTTGTCGCTCATTCGCAATGACTTGAGCTAATCCAGCACGTCGCGATTCAACGTTCAGTTCCTGATTGGCCTCGAACGATCGGTCGTCTAGTTCACGTAACTTTGAGACCAAATCGGGAGCGTCGAACGGAATTTGTTTTGTGGCATCAAATGGAAGTTTCTGAATCCATTCGCCAATCAACTGCACGCCTCTTTGGTCGATAAGTTCGGAGCCGACATGCGGCATCCGTCCGGGGCCAGTTTTCGAAATCCTGTAGAAGAGCGTGGAACGGAAGGGATTGCCGGGAGCCAGAATGCGTGCCTCCTCGATATCAAACATCCCTTGAGTCGGCCGGACATCGACGGCCTTCAGATCATTCAGCGGCAACTCTTCACGCAATTCGAGGGTAACAGAACCACCGCCGTGAATACGATGACAATGTGCACAATTCACATGGAGCCAAGAACGGGCGCGCGCACTGAGATCCGCTTTTTCATCAGACGGATTGACGAATCGAGGAAGCATATCCGTGATTTTTTTGGTTTCGTCGGGGGAGGACGTCTGGAGCACGTCTCCATGATCCGTATCGATTAGGCCGATTTGTGTCAGCACAGACAATTGCGGTACTGAATGATTATTGCTGGAAACGTCGCAGTTGAGTTGTCGAAGATTGAAAGCCAACCCATATTCTGTCCACTGATTATGACAGCGGGCACATTCAATACGACTCGAAAAATGCCACGTTTGATCACGTCGCCCCTCGGGAGCGGACGGGTCCACAATCGTGTAGTTGACTTCGCGGCCTTGGGCCTCCACAAGGTCGGCATCAGACTGTTGATTGTTCCAGGCAAAGGTATAGCCACGCCAAAACCGACCGTCGTAGTGCAGCAACTGTGTTTCAATGCGGCGTTCGCTTGCCGGATCATCAGAATTTAATTTCAGTGAGAGTGTCTTGGCCAAGACAGTTTGCTTGGGAAAAGTCATTGAAGAGGCAAACATTGATCCGGGAATGTTTTCTTGGTTCGACCGCATTCGAATTGTCTCAATGCTCGGCACGCCAACGAACCATTCGGCGGTTGCATGATCGGCCCATTGAGGGGTATTGATTTGAAACCGATGCACGCCTTCAGCCGGCACTTGATTCTGCACGGATTCAAAGAGGCCCGTTTCACTGAGTTTTGTAGGAAAATCGGCATTCGCCGCAAGACCAGGATTACGAACAAGCTCATGCACAGATCCCGTGTCATAGTCCAATAAGAACAACTCGCCCGCTTCATCTTCGGCAAAATCGACAAGCCTGACACCCGACTCGACAACCTCGCGCATCGGACTCATCGAATTTGTGGCGTCGTCCCACTTGGAAGCCCAGATCCGACGCGTCTCCCAGTCGCCGTAAATATAGGATCCGATGAGCTCGGGGAATTTGGATCCTCGATAGACATAGCCACCGGTAACAGAAACTCCGTCCGTATGTGAAATTTCAATTGTTGGCGGAAGAATTGGAGTGGGACCGAGTTTTCGCTCGGGATACACGGATTGTCGCCCCTCAACGATACTCCAGCCGTAGTTTCCACCACGTTGCACCTTGTAGACCAATTCCCAAAGTTCCCATCCAACATCGCCGACCCACAAATCGCCGGTTTCACGATCAAACTTCATTTTCCAAGGATTTCTGAGACCATAGCACCAAATCTCAGATCTCGCTCCTACGAGTCCGACAAACGGGTTGTCGCTTGGAATGGAATAACGCAGATTGTTTTCAGGCGTCGGATGATCGACATCAATTCTCAAAATGGCGGACAAAAGATTGCTGACGTCTTGTCCGGAGTTACGTGCGTCGGGAGGATTCGGACCCGCCCCATCGCCACTGGAAATGTAAAGATATCCGTCGGGGCCAAATGCCAGACAACCGCCGTTGTGCCCCCCGGCGAGCCAAGAAATGATGACCTCCTCGCTTTCCGGAATTGCGCGGGGAGGATCGGTCTCCGTCACTTTGAAACGCGAAATGCGTGTTCCTTCGGGGCCACCGACGACGTAGCAAACATAAACGAAGCGATTCTGTTGAAACTGTGGATGAAAGGTGAGTCCATAAAGTGCTTCAATTTCTTTGACTTCGGAATTATCCACGAATGGGCTCGGGGTCTCGACCGGCGGAATGAGTTGCTTTAAATCCAAGAAAAGATCAGATGTCTCGACGTCGCGCCTCTTGGGAAATGACAAAATACGACCATTGAGCTCTCCAACAAACCACCGATTCGATTTTGGAGCGCCCGTGATAACAACCGGATTCTTAAATTGAATGTTGGGGTAGGCCACTTCTTCGCGGAGAGGCGCCGGGGGGGAGGGTGAACCGACAACACGCGAGGACTTCCACGGGACGCGTTTCGCAGCGGTTGCCGAAACGCTCGTGGAGCCCGAGAGCCTTTCTGGTTCGCCGGTGGAAGCGGTGGAAACGAATATTGCCACGTGGCACAGGGTGACGAGAGCGAGTCCGACCATTAGTAAATTTGTCTTACGAGCCAAGCCCATAATTTTTTCCTTTAAGTATCCCCGGCAACGGTTTCAGCGAGTGTTTCTCGCAACCAACACCGAGGACGATACAGCCGAACGCGAATACTATACATTGCCAATTTTAAATAGTGGAGTGATGACGAACATCCTAGGTTGAAAGATCATGGAGCAACTAACAGCGGTCACTGAATCCGATCGCGTTGCAAAGTGGCTTCGCTAAGGCGAGATTTTTGTCTGAAGATCTGCTGACCTGCAACCAATTCGGGTCAGGCCTATCCGATCACGGAAAACGTGTGGATCAATGTGGTTGAACGACGCAATCGCGTGCTGATTTCCAAGGATTTATTGCGTCGCCAGGTCATTCGGCAAGTATTTCGAACTGAGCAGGGGTGTTTGGCCTAAAAAATAGAACGAGGGAGGCGGAGCGACCAGACGGAATGTTCTGGGACTTTGTCAATCGGTCTCACAAAGTCCGATCGCAACGCCTGAAAACGCTGGACCGATCGTGATCTCGCCTGTTCACCGTCAGCGGCGCACTGATTCACGCCTGTTTCGAGACTCAACGAACCGACATCGACAACATCCCCCAGCAAATCGATCGCAGCGGCTCGGAAAAGATCGCATTGCCTGATTCGGGGCATTGTCACTATAAACCCGCCAGTTTGAGTCATCCTTAATCATTCCCCCCGGATTGGCAGCAGCATGGACGTCCTGCCTCGCATCACCCGGCAGCTTGTAGAGCTGTTTCGAACGATGACGCTCGGACAACGAGTGACATTCGTGATGGTGCCGTTGTTGATGCTTGTGGGTTTTGTCTGGTTTTTGACGGGGCATCACTTCGAAAATTTCCAGGCCGTGTCATTCGGAAAGTCCTTTGCGGCGAATGAGTTAGTTACTGCCGAACGGGCTTTGAATCAGGCCGGATTGACAAACTATCGCCGCGATGGCGGAAAAATTCTCGTATCGCCGGCGCAGCTCAATCGCTGTAACGCTGTTCTCGCCGAGTTCGATAACGTTCCGGGGGATCTTGGCTCACAAATTCTCAAACAGTTTGAGTCGCTAGGTCCGTTTTCAACCGATCGACAGCGGCAGGAGATGAAGGACGCGTTACTGCTGCAAGAATTGAGGCGAATGATTGAAGCCGTTCCCGACGTTGAGCATGCTCGCGTCGCCGTGGCCAATTCCGGCCGACGACTCTCATTTGGCCAAAAACCACACGTGACGGCCAATGTCACGATCAAATCACGGGCAGGACGCGAGCTGTCCAGCCAACTGATCGAATCTGTACGTCAAGCGGTTGCCAGTATGGTTCCGGACCTCCATGCCTCCGAGGTGACCGTATTCGACGTGATCCGGGGGCAGGCATTTACGGGTAACGCGAAAGACGGCGCACAGGACAACCACCAAGTGCAACGATTGCACGAATTCACTCGCCAGTACGAGCAACAGATTCAAAAAGCACTGTCATTCATTCCCAATACTAACATTGTCGTTCGCGTTGACATCGATTGTTTCAAATCAACGGTCTTGCGTCGCGAGGTGGCTCCTGAGTGGCGCAATTCGGCTCCTGTGACATCTTCGCCCGTTTCGATTCGACAAGCCTCTTTTGAGTCCGATTCGGCGTCTCATGTCACCGGATTTCGTGGCATCAGCGAGGGCAGTCGGAGGCCAAACTCCGGCGTTCCTCAGGACAGGAATGACAATCCTCTGGTTGAGGACATACCCCATGCCGTCCAAGTCAGTATCTCGATTCCCAGCGACTACTATCGTGATGTCGTCGCCAGTCGGAAAAGGATGGGTGAAACGAATCAGCTACGACTCGACTTAAAATCGATTGAAGACGAGGTCGCGACAAAGGTCGAACGAACGGTCACGCGTTTGATTCCTGCAGGATCGCTCCAAAGTGCCGTGACCATTACAACCGTCGATCGACTGCCAGACCATGAATCAAAGCCCCCTCTGTTGCCGGTTGAACAATTCCTGACTCTTGTTCGCAGGCACGGTGTGTCTGTCGGCCTTTGCCTTTTATCGCTGTGCGTCGTCCGAAAAATGGCTCTACTCACCCAAACTCGGAGTCCTCTGAACACAGGACCCGAACCAAAATTCATTCCGCTCCTACACGACGACGTCATTCAGGAGGCAGCTGCCGTAAAACCCGTAGGCTCGAATTCAGGCCAAACCGTGTCATTATTGCGGGACGGCATTCGAAGCCTCGCTGATTCAGATCCGGTAACGACTGCAGCCGTGCTGGAAAAATGGCTGTCCGAAGCCAGCTGATAGCAAAAATTTCGATCCTGTCAGCCAAACTTTTTTGATCCCAATTTCACATTATGACCGCTCAACGGACGACGCACATGAATGCCCTCTCATGAATGGTCCTCAAAAAGCTGCAATTCTTCTCCTGAGCCTTGAGCAGACAGCGGCCGCCCAAATCCTGAGGCTTTTGCCGCGAGAGTTGGTTGAGTGCGTGACGCTTGCCATTGCAGAGACTGAAATTACTTGTCTCAATAAACTTAAACAGGATTCCGTATTCGAAGAGTTCCAGTTACGGTTTCAGGATCAACCTACGTTGCGTTACGGAGGCCCAGAGTCTGCTCGTGAGATCCTCGTCCAGGCGATCGAAAACGGCGAGAACGTCACGACGGACAATCCGGACGATCTGAGAATCTCCGCCGGACCGTTTGCCTTCCTGTGCCAACGGCCGACTGATCAAATTCACGCACTCTTAGTTGATGAATCACCTCAATTAATCGCCCTTGTTGCAGCCCATTTGCCGCCGGAATATTCGGCTTCCTTGCTGGCTGACTTTCCCAAGGAACATCAAACAGATGTCCTACAACGTATTTCGCGGCTTGGTGAGACTAATCTTGAAATCCTCATGGACATTGCCGCCATTCTAAAATCTCGTTTGCAATCGATTGCCACCCAACCAACTGAACGGATGAGAGATACGGCGATTCCCTCGGGATTGTCATCCAAACGCAAATTGTCGTCGGTGAATGCGTCCGACATCTCCCCTACAGCACGGGATGTCCTCCAACAGCGGACATCGTTCTCATTCGATGACTTGCCGAAATATGACAATGAGGAACTAGCGTTGATTGTTCGCGAAACGACCGATTGCAACTGGGCGATAGTGCTCAAAACAATCTCCGAACCGATTCGACGCAAGGTACTCAGGTGCGTATCAATTCCATTAGCGCAAGAGCTGAAAACGGAAATGGACGCACTTGGCCCCATTCGCTTAAGCGAGATCACGACAGCCCGGCAGAGGATTGCGGACAAAATTCACAAACTCAAAGAGGATCACCGGAACGAATCCTCAACTCCCGATCTCCGAGCCACGTCCTATCTTGCCAGACGAGTTCAATGATGACGATGCCGAGTGGTCGGACAGCATTTGTTGACCCTGTGACAGCCCCGACACGGTTCCGGATTGGGGGGGCGGTATCAACGGCCGAATGATCGCGCCATGCGGGACGGCGTGCCATGTGATGTTTTGAGCTGACGTGGTTTGCAGATACTTAAAGCATCCAGCGTTGTCGTTTAAAGCCCAACGACCTCGAAACCCTTGCGATACTCTTTATGAATGAATCCTGAAGCTCTTGTACTGTTGCTGGCCCGCAAATTAGCCGCGTCCCAAATGAGCTTCTCACCAGCACGAAATGCGACGATCCCCAGCAGAACCGTCTCGGTCAGAGCACCTGAGTAGTCAAAGTTGCAAGTCGTTGCTGAGCCTGTTTGACAGGCCTTAACCCACTCATTCCAATGACCGATCGACTGGGGAATGCTCGGTTCGGGAGCCTTCCAATCCTCAAAATCCTCCTGCGGTAGAAGCTGCCTCCGCTCGTAATCAGCCACCAGCATTCCTGTCTCACCGACAAACAGAATGCCAAGTCCCCAGTCGCTGAGCGACCTGCCATTGTGATCTTTCGTTTCCTTCACGAGGTCAAAGTGGGCATGCCCATCTGACCAATAGAACTTGAGTGGGGTGCTGGCTCCCGCCTGGCCGGGGAACTCGTAGACGGCCTTGGTCCACGTTGGTGCGCCCTCCGGATGAACCGCGGGACCCTCACAGGAAACGGTGAGCGGATGTCGCAGATTCAGCGCCCAGAACGGCAAGTCCATTACATGACATGCCATGTCTCCAAACGTTCCCGAGCCATAGTCCCAGAACTGCCGCCAGTTGACTGGGTGAATTCCATCGCAATACGGGTGCGCCTTTGCCGGGCCGAGCCACAGGTCCCAATCTAAATTGGGCGGGACCGGCTTCTGGACCGCAAAGCGTCCATTCGACCACCCCTTATTGCACCAGTTGTAAACGGCTGAGACCCTGCCAATCGCTCCCCCCTGAATGAGTTCGACGACACGGCGGTAATTGTCCGTGGAATGGATCTGCGTCCCCATCTGCGTTGCCAGATTCTTCTTGGTCGCCAGCCTCGAAAGAGCACGCGCCTCCGCGACTGTGTGCGACAAAGGCTTCTCACAATAGACGTGCTTACCAAGATCGAGCGCCAGCGACGCGGCGGGTGCATGCGTATGATCTGCGGTGGAAACAACAACCGCATCGCACTTGTTGACCTCCGCTTCAAGCATCTTGCGGTAATCCCGGTAGATCCGCGCCGCAGGCCAGCGTTCAGAGGCCGTTCTTAAGAAAATCTCATCCACGTCACAGAACGCGACAATGTTCTGACTCGCCAACTCGTCGAGATTATTCCGGGCCTTATTCGCCACACCCACCGCAGCAATGTTTAACTTGTCGTTTGGTCCGTCTTCGGCCCGCACGGAAGACTTTCCCGCGAACAGTCCTGTTCCAATCAAAACGCTCGACTTCTGCAGAAACTGACGACGCAGCAGAGAACGTGGCATGGCACATCCCTTTTTCTTGATGTTGCTCTCGCGACCGGGACATCTTTCATGAAAGACGTCCCTTGATGATGATCATTGTATTCCAAGCGGAGGCAATCCGAATTCAAGCATTCGACAACTCCACCCTGTGAAAATCGCCGGGGGACATCTGTATTCGGTGTTTTTGGTTGTCATTTCAGGTCGGCCCGTCAATCAATCGGCCGATCAAAAAGGCGTCAGCCTTGACTGCCAAGGAATGGCGATGACGGTTGATTTCGTCGACGATCACCGGAATCACCTAAAGAATCACCGCGCCGTGTTCGCCGATTTAAAACGTTCAATTCCAACGATCTGCCGAGTCACTGCCAACACGAGCCATCCGTTTTTCAGGCCAACAGTTCCTGCACTACGCGAGCTTTGGTCACCTTCGCATCGGTCAAAGTCTCCTCGACGCCATGGTGTCGGAACGTCAATCGATTTTGATCGAGACCCAATTGATGCAGGATCGTGGCCAAGAAGTCCGGCACACTCACACGATCTTCAACGGCTCGGTAACCGAGTTCATCGGTTGCCCCGTGACTATATCCCGGTTTGAATCCACCGCCGGCCAAGAACAGACTGAAGGCGTGGCGATTATGATCACGCCCATCCTTGCCTTGTGTGATGGGCAATCGCCCGAACTCTCCGGCCCAAATCACAATCGTGTCGTCCAGCATTCCGCGGTTTTTAAGATCGGTAATCAACGCCGCCGTCGGCTGATCCGTCATTCCACAGAGTTCTTTGACGCGATTCGAGTTGTTGCTGTGAGTGTCCCACGGGCTTCCCGGTCCTGGAAAGACTTGTACGAAGCGGACACCGGCTTCCACCAATCGGCGGGCCATTAAGCAGCGACGCCCATACCCCTCGGTGACGGGATTGTCGAGGCCGTACATTCGGCGTGTGGCTTCGGTTTCCGTCGACAGGTCAACCACGTTTTCAGCCGACATCTGCATCCGCGCGGCTAATTCGTAATTGCGAATTCGCGTTTCAAGTTCCGATTCTTGTGGATAGTTTCGACGGTGACGCTGATTCAACCAGGCTAATAATTCCAGACTCTTGTGTTGGACTCCAGCTGGCGACACGACGAATGGCTTGAGATTGTGAACCGCTGCGCCTCGAGAATTAAACTCTGTACCTCGGTACAGAGCGGGCAGCCAACCGTTGTCCCACAACCGAGACCCATTGCCCGGCGGACCGTCGGGATCGAGTAGCACGAGATACGCGGGCAAATCTTGGCTTTCCGTTCCCAAACCATAGGACACCCACGATCCGAGAGTGGGTCGGCCGGGCGTAATCTTACCCGTTTGAAACAGTTGCTGTGCCTCAGGATGATTGTTGTTCTCGCTATACATCGACCGGACCAGACACAAGTCGTCTGCCAGTTCACCCGTATGCACTAACAGCTCCGAGAGTACCATTCCCGATTCACCGCGCGGCCGGAACTGAAACGGGCTTCCCAGAAGCTGCTGCGATTCGCTCCCTTTTTGAAAGCTCTCCACACTTTTCGTAGGAAGCTTCTCACCGTTTCGCTTGGAGAGTTCCGGCTTCGGGTCAAATAAATCCATTTGACTTGGCCCGCCCTCTTGAACGAGTTGGATCACGGCCTTGGCTTTTGAGGGGAAGTGCCCCGTGCGGGAATGCAAATTGAGCGCCCGTGGGACGGTGTTCGCCGATTCGGCCAAGACACCTTCGGCACCGAGAAGTTGCGCTAATGCCACACTTCCTAAGCCGAGACCGCAGTGCTGCAAAAAGTCGCGTCTCGATTTCCAATCAGGCAGCCCGTGGTTCATGGAACTTACTCCAAGTAAATAAATTCGTTCGTATTCAGCAGCGTGTGGCAAAATTTCACCAGCGCCTGAAACGGCAATTGTTCTGGAGGGAATTCTCCGGTGTCGAGCAACCTCTGCTGCTGTCCAAGAAAATCCCGGCAGCGTTCCAATTCGTCATCATCCGGCAAACGGATCAATGTGAGCCGAAATGCCCGCGTCATCTGATCGTCGATTCTGGGGCCCGCGTCCCGCATAACCCGATGCGCCAATTGTTCTGCTTGTTGCCAGACAACATCACCGTTCATCATGGTCAGTGACTGCAAGGGGACTGCTGACGCCTGTCGTGCGGGACAATTGATATTCATGCTCGGCTGATCAAACACACTGAGGAACGACAAATTACACTGCCGGCGATTGAGTAAATACAGGCTGCGACGCCATCGAGAGGCCGGTGACAGTAGATCTTTTTCGGAGAGCACGGTCATCCCATCAGGCCGCACGGCAGTCAGGATTGGCGGGCCACCAATCTCGAGATTCAACGTATCACTGGCCGACAGCATCGCATCTCGAATGGATTCCGATTCCAGACGTCGAAATCGCATTTTCCACAGCAATTCGTTCCCCGGATCCTCGATTTCGGGATCCACGATCTCACGCCCCGGATGGGCCATGAATGATCCCTTCGCATCATTCGGCTCGTGGCGATAAGTTGCCTGTCGGTAGGTCCTCGACAGGAGGATCGTCCGCAGCAAGGGCTTGATTTTCCAGCCTCCGCGGACGAATTCATAGGACAACCATTCGAGTAACTCCGGGTGTGTCGGCGGCGTCCCAGTGACCCCAAAATTATCGCGCGTCGCCACAATTCCCCGTCCCGTCAGTTGGCCCCAAAGTCGATTGACCAAGAGGCGTACGGCTAAGGCCGATGCGGAAGACTGCGGATCGGTAATCCACCGCGCAAGTGCGGTGCGTCGTCCGCTGGTCACGCCACTGACCGGCTTCGAAGGCATCCATTCCGCGATCTGTGAGTTCGACAAGGCCTCGACAAACCCTGGTTCCACCTGACGCTCCGGCGACTCATGATCTCCCCGATTCAGCACATGGGTTGCCGGGGGATCGCCGACGTCATAAATCGCTTGAACAAGACCGTACCGACGTCGCCCGTTATGCAGCGTTGCAGTCGCCTCGGCGATTTCTGTCTTTTCGTTCTGATCCGCGCTGGTAAGAAACGGTGCGGCATCCTCTAACGTAAATTTCAACAGCGATTCGAATTTCTTGGCCAAGTACAGTTGGATTTCGTCCCGTTGTTCTTTCGGTATCTCCAACGCTTTTTTCGTATCCGCTCGAATCGGTTCTGGTAAGGCAGCTAGCCGGGTTTCGAGAACGCGTTCGGAATACGGTTGTTTCAAGGCGTCCCCACGCTCTTTAAGTTTGGCGATCTGTCCCTCAAGCGTCTTATTGTGCTCGTCAATCACAACCTTCTCGGATTCCGGAACATCCGGCAGGGGACGCGTTTGGGGGCTCTTCCATCGATCAGGGTTGAAGGCGGGGGTGAACACGGCCATCAATCGGTAGTAGTCCTCCTGGGTCACCGGTTCAAATTTGTGATCATGACAACGGGCACACTGGAGACTGAGACCCAAGAAGTTGCTGCCGAAAATCTGCAACGTATCGTATAAGACTTCGTACCGCTTGAGGACCGGTGAAATCCCCTCATCCGTTCGATCCTCGGCATTTCGCAAGTAGCCTGTCGCAATCAATGGCTCAAGCGTGGCTGTGGTATATTTTTCGGCGATACGCCAGTCGCTGATTTCGTCTCCCGCGAGTTGTTCCGAGATGAATTCGTTGAACGGTTTATCGGCGTTGAAGGCCCGCACGACATAATCTCGAAAGAGCCACTTGTTGTCTGTGCGAATGAATTGGGCAATATTCACATCATATCCCAGTGTGTCGACATAACCGGAGAGATCCAACCAATGACGCCCCCAGCATTCACCAAAGGTCGGCGTGGCCAGCAATCGATCAACGAACCGCTCATACGCATCCGCACCGGGATCGCGTAAGAACTCATCGATCACCTCCGGGGAAGGTGGAAGTCCGGTAACATCGATTGAAACCCGCCGCAACAAGGCCACTAATCCGGCAACCGGGGTCAGCGATAGCCCGCGTTCTTCAAGCTTGGCGATGACGAAGGCATCGACCGGTGTGTTCACGTCGTCGGCCGACGAGGAGATCTGAGGCACAGGTACCAACACCAGTGGACGGAACGACCAGTGCGTTGCACCCGTGCGGCGATGCGGTTCGGTGTCGCTGGCTTCTGGCCATAGGGCGCCTTCGCTGATCCACCGCTTCACGGCAGCGATTTCGGCATCGGCCAACTTCCCATTCGGTGGCATCTTGAGTTCGCCATGTTGTTCTATCGCTTCGATGAGGAGGCTCGCGTCAGGTTCGCCGGGCACCACGACAGCACCCGAATCCCCACCTTGTAGTAGTTCCTCGCGTCGCGTTAATCGCAAATTCCCGTGACTCTTTTTTTCGCCATGACACGCATGACAGCGGGCAACCAACAACGGGCGTATTTTGAGCTCAAAGAGCTGATCAGCGGGAATCGTATGCGGGGAAGGAGGAACGTCCCGCGTCGGGGTAATTTCCGTAGCGAACGTGTCGGTCTCGACATGGCCCGTACCCCAAACGGCAATCGTCACGCCGAGAAAACAGCCTAATAAACGTGTCACAGACGTGCCTTTCGTGATCAACACAGCGAGTTTGCCAACAGCGGGGCTCGTGACATGGATCCATCGTCTCGACTCTCACGGT
This sequence comes from Schlesneria paludicola DSM 18645, assembly GCA_945876035.1. GTDB lineage: Bacteria > Planctomycetota > Planctomycetia > Planctomycetales > Planctomycetaceae > Schlesneria > Schlesneria paludicola_C. The sequence goes on from CAMCMU010000001.1 coordinate 179,130, forward strand.
ATCGGGCTTCAACCGGTTCAAACATCATCCCGCGTCTGATCGGTCTCTCACACAACACATCGTCTCTTCATGACACAACGACTTTGACCGAGCAGAATCGCGATCCCCCACCACACCTCAGCCCGGCACACCTCAGCCCGGCACACCTCAGCCCGGCACATCGAAGCCGGGCGTTCCACGAGTCGCGTCTCCGGCAGGAGAGTTTCGGTGCTTTGCCTACCGTACCGATCGTAACGGAAGCGGTTGAGGTAGGGCTCGCCGGCCTGAATCGCAATCCTTGTAGCAGAGTATCCCAAGCAGAGTCACGGACTTCAATCGTTTGATATCTCAACCGACCGATGCCTCGGTTTTTGGAGATCGCGAAATCAGCCGGATCTCGGTTTCGATGGTTATGCCCGAGCATAGACCAATACACGCCACAAGAAGCGAAAGCCTCTTCTTTAGTATGCTCCTGGATCCCAGCAAAATCAACCCGAAATGGATCACTTACGCCAGATCGCACACCAACCCGAAGAGCCTGACACGATGGCATTCTGATAGACATCCTGCGACTTCTCCGCCCCGGGTATCGTCTGCCAAACGGGTCCAGATGTCGTGGATCTCTAGGAACCGCACTTCAGCGGACCATGACTGTTTTGAAGAGTCATACTCCGGCTCTCTTTCGGCGTTTAATCATCGTGACTTCATTACCTGACTTATTGTGCTTCACCTCGTCCATGAAGTTTCGCATCAAGAGTAGCCCTCGTCCGCTAGCCTGTAGCAGATTCATGGGGTCGGTCGGATCGGATAGAACCCGGCGATCAAATCCCGGTCCTTCGTCCCGAATCCGACATTCAAAATGATTGGGGGAATACTTCGCCAACACGTGAATTTTTCGATGCGAGTACGGCGGAACAGCAGACCGCTCTCGGGACAAATCGTAGAACAATCGGTGGTCAGCTTCGCGGAGAGCCGAGCTGACCTCAAGATTCCCGTGGTAATAGGCATTCGTGAATGCTTCATGAAGGGCAATGCCAATCCGAACTCGTTCGGATTGATCACAGACGCCGCTTTCCGTGGCTAAGTCTTGAAGATAATGCGCAAGCGCGGAAATCAGCTCCTGATCATTCTCGATGACAAAGCGGATCTCCTGCTCGACCAACCGCCGCATCAGTCGGACTCGTCCACGACTCTTGCGCGCGACGGATAACACTTGCTGAACAGTCTCGGCGAGTTTCAAGTACAGCGAGTTCTTGGGAACATAGCTGGCCGCGCCGGATCGCAACGCTTGGATAGCAATCTGTTCACTTCCGATCGCCGTGATTAGGATCACGGGAACCTGGGGGTACTCCCGACGGATTACAGAGACAAGCTCAAGTCCGTTCATTTCTGGCATATCCAGATCGGTGATGATCACATCCGGGGCCTGAAGTTCTATTTTGACCAATGCGTCTTTGCCATCAACCGCATATTCAATCTTGACTTGTTCAAGGTCATTCAACAGACCGCCGGCTAACAGCCGATCTGTTAGGGAATCATCGACGATGAGCACAGTGGGCATGGCTTGTATTTTATACTCCGGACAGGAGGGAACGTATGCTTGGCCGTCATTCCAGCGACCAATGTGGTTCAGATCCGTTGATGCGTGTGGCGAGAGTTTAAACGGAGGTACATTTCGTCGAGCACGGGTAAGACTATTTCGACGATTTCGCGGACCGTTTCGCTGGACATCGAGGGTCTCTCCGCTTTCGAAGCCAATTCCAGTATTTCCACGCGATCGGCCGCCGCCACGCCAAAGGTTCGGAGTGCACTTTTTAATGTGTGAATGGCCCGATAAAATCGCTTCTGTTCCCCAGATTCTATTGCCGATTCCATCGTTTTCAACAACTGCGGCCCCTCTTCCATAAAAGCTTGAACGACCTGGTCGAGCAATTGCTGGTCACCATTCACGGCGCGGACCGCAGTTGCCCAATCGATAATTCCTCTGCCTGAGACGGTCTGCAAGGTCACTTCCGTGCTGACGGTTGTGACAGAGAGTTCCTCGATGTGACAAAACAACTGGTCGGTTCGGATAGGCTTCATCAGATAATTGTCCATGCCGACTTCGAGGCACATTTCTCGGTCCTCCTTCATCGCGTGAGCGGTCATGGCAATGATTGGAACATGTCCCCCGGTTTCTCGTTCTCGTGCACGAATAATCCGTGTCGCATCGAGACCGTCAAGCAACGGCATCTGGAGGTCCATCAAAATCAAATCGAATCGATGTTCCGCTGAGATCTTCACGGCCTCTTCGCCGTTGTTGGCAATGGTCACGTGGTGGCCCCAACGCTCCAGCAGTCCGAGAGCCAGTTTTTGGTTGATCAAGCTGTCTTCCGCAAGAAGTATCGCTTTCGGGCGGGAAGTCCGCTTGATCAACGAGGGAGTCGCAGTGGTGGAAACCGTCAACGGACTGTTTGACTGAACAGCAGTCTGAATCGCGTTGAGCAATGCAGACTGTTTGATGGGCTTGATGAGATACGCCGAGATGCCGAACTGACGACAACGCGCCAAATCCTCAAAACGATCTGCCGACGTGAGCATCATGATCATCGACCCACACAGTGAACCGTTTGCCTGAACCTGTTGAGCCAACTCGAAACCACTCTGCAACGGCATGTCGGAGTCAGACAAGATCAGAGCATACGGGGTTCCGGCACGCGCCATGCTTTCGAGTTCATCCATCGCCTCAGAAACGGTGGATACGGACCTCGGGGCCATCGTCCAGTTAATCAACATTTCCGTCAGGATGCGGCGATTTGTGGCGTTGTCATCAACGACGAGAACTCGTAATCCTTGCACTGATGGCGGGTAAACCGTGGCATCAGTGTCAACACTAGCGGAGGAGGCATTCCTAAATCGAGCGATGACGTGAAATTGACTACCCCGACCCACTTCACTTTCCACCCACACGCGACCGTCCATCAATTCCACAAGGCGGGACACGATTGCTAAACCAAGACCGGTCCCTCCATAACGTCGCGTGGTCGAAGTATCCGCCTGCTCAAAAGCATCAAAAATCGTCTCGAGTTTATCCTGCGGGATTCCGATGCCAGAATCCTGAACGCAGAGATGAAGCAGGATCTCGTCTCCACACTGTTGTTCGAGTGCAACGTCCAGTACGACTTCGCCCGTGTCGGTAAACTTAATGGCGTTTCCCACAAGGTTGACGACGATTTGTCGCAACCGATGAGCATCTCCCATAATTACGCCCGGGACTTCCGGTGCGATATGACACGCCAACTCGAGTTGCTTGTGATCCGCTCGCACTGACAATGATTTCACCGTATCGCCAAACAATCTGCGCACGGAAAACGGAACGTCTTCGAGGCTCAATTTTCCCGCTTCGATTTTGGAAAAATCAAGGATGTCGTTGACGATTTCGAGAAGTGATTCCCCGGAATCCTGCACCATACCAAGGTACTCGCGTTGGGGCAGCGTGAGTTCGGTATCCCGCACCAACTCGGTCATTCCAATGATAGCGTTCAACGGCGTCCGAATTTCATGACTCATGTTGGCCAAGAAGTCGCTCTTCGCCTGACTGGAAGCCTCGGCCTCTTCTTTGGCATTCCACATCGCCGCCTCGGCCTTTTTGCGGGCTGAAATGTCCGTAGCGATCCCCAGAAAACCGACGATTTCTCCGTGGAGATCGTAACGCGCCGTGACCATCAGATTGACGGGTAAGTGACCGCCATCTTTTTTGACATAGGTCCATTCGCTTTCTTCGTGATTTTTCCGGCGTGCATTTTCAACAACGACGGCGAAGCCTTGAATGTCTTTACCGAATTCTCGCAACAATTCTTCGCCGCGTTTTTTTATTTCACTTTCCACATGAAAGAGGATTGATGTCTGTTTGCCGATCATCTCATCGGACGAATACCCTAGCATTCGTTCCGCGCCGGTATTGAACACGTCAATCAGCCCATTCACGTCGACAGCGATGACGGCCATCTGAGTCGCGGCATCGAGTACCGCCTGCAAACGAGCACGCGTTTGTTGAAGATCGATCTCCGCTTTGACCTTATCCGTGACATCTGAAAAAACTACTTGGATACCAACGACACTGCCGTTCGTCCCGTAGACAGGGGTCTTCACAACGCGTGCGATGCGAGAATCACCTGAAGGCGTCTGGAATTCATCTGTTATTTCGACTTGCTGCTGAGAGTCTTCGACTTTCCGATCATCAGATCGATATTTTTCCGCCAATTCCCGTGGAAAAAAGTCGTAATCTGTGCGACCGATGATCTCGTCCGCTGGACGACGAAACTCTTCGCAAGCGATGCGGTTTGCAAACGTAAAACGTCCCTTCAGATCCTTGCGGAGTAACGCCAGCGGCAGTGTTTCAACCAAGGATTGATAAAATGCCTCGGACTCCATCAACGCTTGCTCAACTTTGAACCTTTGTGAGACGACCTCTGCATATTTCAGATTCAGACGGCGAACATCTTCGCACACGCATTCCAACGCATCAATCAACGCGGACTCACGATCGGTTATCCCACTGATACGGTATTTTTCCTCGACATCCCGACGACGCTCGAGCTTACCGCTTTCCATCCGTTGGCTAAATGACTTCACCTCGGCCGCGATGTCATTGAACAATTGATCCCGAGAGATGATTCCGATCACGCCTGAGGCAAGACTAGAAACGATGCTAGAAACGTTGCCGGGATCAACCAAAGCGAGCGTCGACACGCCAAGCGATCCCTGCTCACAAGTAAGGACATCGAGCACGTGCGGATCGTCTGCGCTGACCAACAGCAGGTGAACATCGCCCATCGCAAGTTCACCGACCACATCTTGACTATGCACGGGGTGCACACTCAAACCCAATTCCTTCAGAGCCAACAACAATCCAGTTCGTCGAGCCGGATCACTTTCAACCAATAACAGCCGTGGCATCAATCGATCCCCGATGTAACCATCGAAACGGACTTAAACGTCACACGATTTCGAATATTGTGCCGCTGAAATCAGTCGGCGACCAGTCCGCTGCAGTCGAATTACGATTCCCTTGCTCTCTACATCCTCGCTAGAATGCATGCCGCGACAAACTAGGCCTTATGGCAATCTCCGACTCGAATGACCGCTTTTTAGTGACGAACCTCAATGAATCAACCGTTGGGAACGCGTGCAAAATGGGACGACGCCCCGAGTTCCGGGACGAGAATTGCATCTTTGGAGCAAGGATTACGTTATCGCGGATATTCCATTGAAGAACTCGTCGAGCACTCAAACTTTCTTGAAGTCGCTTATGTCGTTGTTCATGGGGAACTTCCACTGAGTGAGCAAATGGCGGATATGGAGGCCATACTTTCCGAGGCTTCGAAACTCGATCCCGATTTGCTGTTGTGGCTAGAACGAATTCCGCTGAATGTTCCTGCAATTGATGTTTTGCGACTGGCGGTCAACTTCTTCGCCGTGGCGGATTCTTTTGACGACGAATCTGACCCTGCTTTCGTCTGGAATTCATTGCTTCGATTGTTGGCTCAGTTGCCACTTGTCATCGCCGCGCGGAGTCGCTTGTCACACGGCCTAGAGTTGCTCGAACCACTTGACAGTTTGACGTATTCCGGCAATGTGCTTTGGTTGTTAACCGGTCGCGAGCCAACAATTGTTGCGGAACGCGCTTGCAATGCATTCCTGACGCTGTGTGCCGAGCACGAGTTTGCTCCTTCAACGTATGTCACTCGAATTGTGGCATCGACTCGTGCGGATTTTCATTCGGCGATCATTGCCGGCCTGTGTGCCATTAAGGGCGTGTGGCACGGCGGGCCTGGGCGTCAGATTATCGACATTTTGGAAGCCGTTGGCGATCCGAAAGCCGCTCAATCGATTGTCATCGCAGTCCTGCGTCAGTATGAGCGTATGCCGGGCTTCTGGCATCGAGTATATCGCACAAGCGATCCGCGTGCCGAGCTTTTGACAGCGTCTTGCCGCGAACTGGCTGCTGAGATTGGCAGGAAAAATTTCGAAGACATCGCGGCAGCCGTAGAGGCTGTTGTCTGGGATGAACAGCAAATATTGCCCAGTCTGGATTGGCCTGCCGCGAGGCTACTCCATTATCTTGGTCTTGATGCCGATCTCTTTGTGCCGTTATTCGTCATCAGCCGGATGGTCGGTTGGGCCGCACACTACATCGAGCAGCAACAGTCACCACAGACGATCCGACCGAGAGGCATCTACACGGGTCCACCGAATCGTGAATTTGAAATGCTCAACGAGCGTGGATGAGTCTAAACGACATCGCCCCTCGTCCAGGCTCGCGATTGTCCTTGCATGTTCTTCTGACTACCAATCACTCCAACAACAGCGACTACCAAAATGTCAGAACATGCCTACCAAATTTGCATCAATCCGCTCTGTAGGTCCACATTTGACATTCGTGAGGTACTGACATCCTGCGTTGACTGCGGCGATTTGCTTGACATCGACTACGATTGGAACAAGTTCTCCGTGCCTCAGTCGTTCCTCGATTTGGAAAAACGAGGGGGAAACCGCCGCGATCCAATCGACTTTAGCGGTGTTTGGCGTTTCCGCGACCTTCTGCCGTTTGCCGACGAAAAAGACATTGTCACGATTGGCGAGGGCCAGACGATCTTGCAAAAAAATTCGTTCGTCGGAAAGTTTGTGGGCATGAACACCGATTGCCTGTTTCTTCAATATGAAGGACTGAATCCCTCGGGCAGTTTCAAGGACAATGGGATGACCGCCGCCTCGACACACGCCAAAATGGTGGGGGCACAAATAGCGGCGTGTGCGTCGACGGGAAACACAAGCGCGTCTCTGGCCATTTATGCCAGTACTTCGCGGGTCTTCCGAGCCGTTGTTTTTGTGGGAAGTGGCAAGATTGCATTTGGAAAACTGTCACAGGCATTGGACTACAACGCAAGAACTCTGCAAGTTCTCGGCGATTTCGACGACGCACTCGACCGCGTCCGTGAAGTCTGCGGGGAGCGGGCGATCTATCTGTGTAACAGCGTTAATCCGTTTCGGCTTGAAGGACAAAAAACAATTATGTATCGCGTCCTCGAAGGACTGAATTGGGAGGTTCCTGATTGGATTGTGGTTCCTGGCGGAAATCTTGGTAACTCGTCAGCCTTCGGAAAAGCATTTGCGGAACTGTTCAAACTCGGTCTGATCGATCGGATACCGCGTCTCGCGGTGATCAATGCTGCCGGAGCGAATACGCTCTACCAACTCGTTGAGCAGCAGGGGGTCGGCTGGAATGCCGGTCAACCGGCAGACCAAACAATCGAGACGTTTTATGCGGACATGGATCGTGATCAACGCAAGGCATCAACGCTAGCCAGCGCGATCGAAATCAACCGTCCCGTCAATCTCAAGAAATGCCTGCGAGCGATTGAGCTCTGTGATGGCGTCGTACGTGACGTGACGGATCAAGAGATCCTCGATTCCAAAGCACAGGTCGGAGCCGGCGGATTCGGTTGTGAACCGGCCAGCGCTGCCAGCGTGGCAGGGGCTAAAAAATTGCGTGCTGAGGGTGTTATCGCACCCAATGACCGCGTGGTCTGCATTCTGACTGGCCACCAGTTGAAGGATCCGGACGCGACGGTGGCTTATCACTCAGGCGACAAATCGTTATTTGAGTCCAAACTCCGCTCACGTGGTGTCGAGGCTGCCGCATTTTCCAACAGTCCGATGGTCGTTGAAAACAACCTGCAAAAAATTATGGAACTACTGGAAGGGTGACGAACTTGCTGCAGACAATGGCGGTTCGGGTTCCAATGTCGAGAGGCTGTTCGAGAGTTGGACGGATTCACAAACGATGACGGAGTCTCGCTCGGGATGACACGCGGGCAGATTGGCGTTGCGTTCGGTCGATGAGGATCCACTTGGGGTCGGGCCAAGCCGCCGGCAGAGTCGTTGGAAAAGAAAAAACTTGAGTTGTGGAGAGCCTCTGAATCGGTTTCTGAAATGTTACACGGTCTCTTCGAAGTTCGGGGCAACGTGTGCTGGGCCACCCCCGCGCCCGATTCGTCGATCGGACAGCCTGCGTTCCCGATGGCAATCACGCTATCGGGAATTCGTCCATCGTTTGGTCATTCATTTTTCGGGGTCCACATCAACGGCAGGCATCCCCACGACAGGAAGCGGATCGCGAACGGGGCGTTCCGCATCGCTGGGCGCAATCTGTTCCAGAGGCATTAAATCGACGCTCTGCCTGAGCACGAGATAGATGATTGTGGCACTCGTCCAAAACAGGCTGATTCCAAGGCCTCCGACGAGATTTTCTACGAATCGGTGATAATCCGCGGCGATCCGCTCAATGCTAGTTCCGGCACCGGCACCGAATTTCACAAACAGTACGGTCATGTCCACGGTCCCATGCAAGACAAGCGTCGCAATAAAATGGACACCGCTCCCTATGGCTAGGGCAACAGTGGCAAGGGATACGGCTTGAAACGGACGGCCAGTCCACAGGCTGTACGAGCGACTCAACCCACTGAATCCGTCGCAATCATCTGAGGCGATTGCCGCAATCATTAAAGGCCACCCCACGGCGGCGGCCAAAAGTAAAATCGTGATTGCGATGCCACACGTCAGAAATAAGGGTGATGCACACCACAACCAGGTTTGGCCCAAAATGGGAACCCGTCCCGGCAGGGCAATCACACTGATGGTGAGCAGCATCGCGGCCGCCCCCATCAAAGGAATCAATGGGCAAACCAATCCTCGACTCCAGCGAGACAGTCCAAATTCGGTTATTTGTCGAAATGAACCCGATTCGTTTCGAGCAAATTGAATCGCTGCCTGTCGACAAATCGCCAAGCCAAAGAATGTTGAAAATACCCCGCTCCAAAGGACGTCGAATAGGGCACGCGTTCTGCCAAGCGGCGAGTTGTTGGTTCGTACGCTGTCAAACGCTGAAGCCACAAGATCAAACCACGGGCGTGCTGTTGAACTCATAAAGGCGGCGGCACTTTCGGCCTGATCGCGCGATATTGGACTTGACAAGACAAGATCGACCAAAGCGGGGTTGCTGTCCGCGTTCCGCAAAACGGAGATTGCGTTTCGTTTCGTTGTCACGGTCACCGTCTCGCCAAGCCATTTTCCAAGGCTCATGACGTAGATTGCAAGAAGACCCAAGACGATCTGCCGCACGGAAATGGCAATGCCGAACACGCGGAACAAATGCCGCCCGGGAAATCGATTTGGATCGGGAATGTTAACCTGCTCTTTCATGTGCCACTCTCTATCCGTTTGTTGCGTCCTCGTGATGCGATCGATCCCCAGTCTCGCCCGAGTTGACGTCAAGTGTGTCGTCCCCGCACTAGAAACTACGTTGATCCGTCCACAGCGAAATCCCTCACAGAAAAAACAGCGAATCCGAGTCAGAATTTTTTGTCTGCCGGCATCGAGTTGCTGGTCATGGCCTCTTCAAGGATCTGTCTTACTGGAAGATCTGTTTCGACGCTCGGTGGGTCCGTGTGCCGAATTCCTGCGAACACTGAGGGCGCCGACTGTTCGTTAAGTGGGCGGGGAGTTGCTAAAACCGAGTTTTTCACTTTCGGCCGCCATTTTTTGCCACGTGTACACAGGTCTCCAGCCCAGCATCTGTTTGAGTTTCTCGCAACTGACCAACCCCACTCTGTTTGCCAATTCGCCACGCAGGTCGCTCACTTGTGGATAATAATTTGCCAGTAAATTGCGGGTTGGAGTTGTCACACAAACATCGTCGGCGGCGACATTAAAAACTTCGAATCCGGTACGGTCTGACTGCAGCCATGCCAAGCAGGCTGTCGCGACGTCACGTGCATCGACGTAGGACCAAATCGAATTTGCTGCGGCTGCGTCATTGACCGTAAATTTACGAAAACGCCACTCGTAGGACCCTTCGTAGACAATACGTTGCGGACGTAAAGCGGCAATTGCCATCCCGTTCCAGCGCACATAATGTTGCGCCAATGTTTCTAGGTTCTGCTTAACAGCACCATAAATCCCATCGGGACAAGCAGGTGCTTCCTCGTCGATCGGCAAGTAGGAGGCGCGACGGTACTCGCCATAGATCATTGGGCTGCTCGCAAGAACAACGCGAGGAATGCGCAGATTGGCCGCCGCCTGCAAGATGTGATAGCCACCCAGCGACAGATTGCGATAGGTCGTCTCCCATGGGGTCCACGTGTCATTAGGCAGACTACCGAAGTGGACGACGGCATCGGCACCAGCCAGTACATCGTAAACGCCAGCACCATCTTCCAAATTGAGTTGCCGATAGTCTTGTTCCCAAAATCCACACGGCTTGAGATCCACTCCCAGCACGTAATAGCCCGCTTCGCGCAGAACACGCACAATGGAAAGGCCCGTGCCTCCCTTGGCACCTGTGACGACAACTTTCTTCATCGTTTTCTTCTCTTTAATCATGGAACATCAGGCTAGCACCTTATCTCGGTTGCTAGTGTCCCCTCGTGGTTAACCAATTACCAATCCGGTCAGTTGTTGCAAATCATTGAGCGGCACAAAACGTCTTGGGCGGCGTCTCCCCAATGTGGTTTCCCTAAATCAGCGGCAACGCGCCATCACCGTTGATGAAAGTTCTCAACTTCAACGGTTGATAAGGGTATTTGCGAACGTAGTCCCAGTCCAGTTCGATACCCAACCCGGGTCGATCATTAGGAATCACATACCCCTGATCAACTATGTGGCCGTGACGTTGAACGTCATTAAACCAAGGGCGATGACGACAGTGTTCCAAGATCAAAAAATTGGGCATACTGACAGCAGCATGAATGTTGGCTGCCATCGCCACCGGCCCATACGGATTGTGGGGCGCCACCTGAATTCCGTAAACCTCGGCGTAAGAAGCGATACGAAGCAACTCACCAATCCCCCCGCAGTGGGAAATATCGGCTTGAATGATGTCAACCGCTCCCTTCTCGAGCCACTCTCGAAACTGCCATCGAGTGACCAATCGTTCTCCGGCAGCAATCCGAACTCCGGGGCAGGCGCGACGCAATTCGATCAACTTTTGCGGAGTGTCCATGTTCACGGGTTCTTCGACAAACAATGTTTTGACATCGGCCAGGCCTTCGATCAGCCGATGTGCCTCCTGCAACGAAAAAATTCCGCCGCAATCCATCATCAAATCACACTCCGTTCCTACGGCCGCTCGAACTTTGCGAGCAGCCTCCAACGCTACATCGACCTGCTTCTTATCATGATAGGGGACGACATATGCTCCGGTTCCCAACTTGAATGCATCGAAACCTTCGTCCACAGCCGTCTTGGCTTCGGCGGCCAAAGATCCAAGGCCGAGGTCCCCTCGAGCATAGAGTCGGATACGGTCTCGAACGGCGCCGCCGAGCAGTTTGTAAACGGGCAGGTTATAGGCTTTACCGGTCACATCCCAAAGCGCTTGCTCGATGCCGCTGGCGGCGCTCGATGCCACAATCCCACCGCGCCACCAAAAAAGGCGTTGCATCTGCTGCCAGGCACGATGGACCTGAGTCGGATCTTGACCGACTAATAAGGGTGCAAAATGATGTTCAATCATGGCAACCACGGCCATCTCGTGATATTCGGTTGTCGCTTCTCCGACACCGACAATCCCTTCATCGGTTTCTACACGAACGAAAATCCAGTTTCGAGAAGGTGCACTTCCCCCAGGGCTCGCAATGCCCATGACATGAGCACGAATTGACGAAATTTTCATTTGGTATTAGTCCTTGATGCGGCAACACTATCGAGGGATGCTCCCACGGACAATGATCGACAATCTCGCAACGCCGCATGTCGAGGAGATTTGCCAAGTTCTGATTTTATAGGCGCGCTTTTTCTCGGTAATCAACATTGCTCAGGAAATAAAGGCGGTGGGTGAATTTCTTGCGATGATCGCGAGGTCAACTCATAGAAATCGACACGATCCATGCCGCCACCGTCGACATTTCATTGTCCATCCGTCGGCCACTTAATACACGACTAACCAGATCGAGGAACTCACTCACACAGGAATGAAACGTCCGTCATTGACGTCACTTGGCAAAACCATTTGTCGAATTCCCAAACTACCAAAAACCAGATTCATCGACTAGGTGCATTCACAGGACCACTGTCGCTTCTTCGCAAAGAAACGACGATCCACCCGGTCTGAATGACCTGGGGGACAAAGCAGCTCAAATCTGTTCATGAAGGCCAACCGATCGAGGTATTGCCCAATCCTGTGTTTAGAAAACAACACTGTTTTCTAAACACAGGATTCGCGTGGCCATGGAGTAGAGTTCCGTGGGAGACAATGAGTCATGGAATCAGCAGACGACGGGATTTTCTTGTGCGCGTTGGACGCGTGATGGATCCGGCAGGCTGACGCACGGGTACTGGAAAAGACCTTTTTCAATCGGGTCCAGAATCTCTGGGAGCCGTCATCGATTTCCAGCCGAGGATCAATCGCGAAACCTCACTATTTCAGATTCAACGGCCTGTGACAAAAAGAAGATCGAGATTCCCCCATAAGCAAACGCGGCCCCTGCGTGTTGGATGCGTCGTTGCGGGATCTTGGTTCTCCCGCAGCAGTTTCTTTGACGGTTTGTAGCCGTTCCCACTCACCCGACGCGTATTCCCGATGGTTACTCACAACGCGCACGAGACGTCCCTTCTCGCACTCGCTGACATGCCCCCCTCCAAAGCAAGCGGCACGAGGCCCCCGCCGACGACATCTTTCGGGTGGACGTTGGCGGACATCCCATCAAGCCTCGATCAACATATACGGCTATCCCGAATAGGTCTCGCGGACTCTACCTGTCGTCCTCTTGTGACCGCTGAACCTTGCTCTTGCACAACGAGATTGACTCCGAAACGATTAGAGTTCGAATCAAAGAGCGATTGCAACGCTTCAGAAAAATGCCCGTCAAACTTCCAGAAAGGGATCACAAGAAACGCCGGTCTTCGATCGACTTGCGGTTCCACAGATATGGGGGGGCTTCGAAGTCTACGTTGACCGAAATTAATGTGCAAAATCGCGTTCTAGGTTGCGGACAGCTCGGCCTGAACGGCCGTGATCGAACGCTCAGCCGATCAGGTCTCGGATCGGCTCTCCTCCGTGTGCGATCGGAATCGGGCGTCCGCTGAGATCCGGTAATGTCATGTGAGGATCGATCCCCAGTTGCTGATAGATCGTCGCCACGATGTCGCCGGGCGAAACCGGATTGCTATCAGGATAAGCCGCCATGGAGTCCGTTGTCCCATAGACCACGCCTGGTTTCACACCCCCTCCAGCCATCAGGCAAAAGGTACAGGAGGGCCAGTGATCTCGGCCGGCTTCCCTGTTGACTTTCGGAAGCCGACCCATTTCTCCCATCACGAACACTAATGTAGATTCGAGCAGGCCGCGATTTTCGAGATCGAGTATGAGCGCTGAGAAACACGCATCAAGAACAGGAAGATTATGCTTCTTCAACATCGCAAAAATATTCTCGTGCATGTCCCAGGTGAGCGATCCGGTTGAAAAAAATGGCTCGGCATGCACGCTGATGAAAGGAACACCCGTTTCGACCATTCGTCGAGCCACCAGCATACTGGAACCAAACAGATTGCGACCATAATGATCGCGAGTTTCCTCTGACTCTTGCGAGATGTCGAATGCATCTCGCGTCTTGCTGGTGCAAAGCATCGAGAAAGCTTGCCGCTGGAAACGGTCGAGTCGATCGACGGCCGTGGAAACTGACAATCGATCGAATTGTCCATTGAGTTGCTCGAGTACCGACCGACGTCTGTCCAACCGATTGACCGTCATCTCGGGAAGATCATCGAGACCCGGCGCCATCGGAACACCGAGTGCCCTTGCCGTTCCATACAACGGGCGTTCGGCAACTTTGTCGAAAGTAGGATCGCAGAGACTGAAGAGCGGATCGTATTGACTGCCGAGGAACCCTCCGTAGGGTCCGGGCAGACGTATACCGGGAAACTGGGTCGATTGGCCCCACCCCGGATAACACGGCAGACAAACAGCCCCCGGCATGTCTTTCGAGCCGAGCCCCAGATACTGACAGATCGCGCCGATGTCCGGCGGATCATTTCGATCCGGAGAGGTGCCGGCATTACCGTTTGCGCACCCGGTCATCACCGGCAGAGGGTTGTGTGAGTTCTGGGTATGAGTGACCGTGCGGATCAGCGACACTTTGTGCATGATCTGCGCGATCTTCGGCATGTGTTCGCAGATTTGTAGGCCCGGCAGAGATGTTTCGATCGAATTAAATTCGCCACGCACCTCGACAGGAGCATTCGGCTTGAGGTCAAACATGTCTATCTGGCTGGGGCCACCCAGTAAGTTGAATAGGATCACCGACTTCGCAGGTCCCTTGCGGTGTGTCGGTGACATCTCGGCCGCTTGAAGCAATCGTGGCAACGTCATGCCGCCAAACAGAGAGACAGAGCCAACCTGCATCAATGCGCGGCGCGACAGCCCGTCACACAGTTTTTTTGGATGACCGAGAACACTGAGCATGTGCCTTCACTCCACAAAATATAGGCAGCCATTTTGTAACGATGTATCAGTCATACCCGTAACTTATCGGCACTTTTCATCTCACGTCAATGAGAATCAGGGAAATTCTAGACCGCCAGTAAAAGCACGATCCCAAAAACTCGGACGGATTCATTCACGTGACCATCGTAACCGAATTCTTCTGCTTGCGATCGACCGTTACCCGTGTCAGCGAGATTTAAATCTGAATATCCCAAGTCCTACACACGGGGAACTGCCGAGAGGCGGAGGAGATGTGCCTGCAACTCAGATCAGCCTAGGCGGCGGAGCCAGGCACGCTAGCTTGATTGGGAGAGTTGGCGGAGTGATTCCTGTGCGACTGATGCAACAATCGCATCTTCGTCGGTGCTAGCGGATTCCAAAGCCCTGAGGACTTTTTCTGAGGAGACTCCCGATTGACCGAGAGCCAACGCCACATTTTCGCGGACGAGTGGTTCTTCGTCTTCAATGGACTGCACCAAAGGATCGAGCATTAAACGGGCTTGAGGTCCCCAAGCCGCGATCGCCGCCGAGACGCTTTCCCGGATCTCCGCTTGTTCGTCTGTCAGTAACAATGTGTATCGAGCGACGAGCTGCGTGAGATCCACATCCGAACGCTCGGCGAGTGATGAGACGACGGCGGCGATCATGAGTGGCTGAATTCCATCTTCTTCGAGCAGTGACAGAAGTATGCCCTTGGAGGATTCGTCGTTGATTTGGATTCGTCCAAGGGCCCGCGCTGCTTCAAATCGAACGTCAATGTCCGAATCACTCAATCGCTCCGTCAGTTCACACATCAACTCCGCCCAACCGATGGAATCGGCACCCGATCGCGATTTTGCCTGACCCAGCAGTTTGACCGCCAATGCCCTGACAGAGCTATCCGCATCCCGCAATTGGTCACGGCAACAGTCAACGACTTTGGTGATCGCCCCAAGCGAGTTGACCGCCAACAAAGCCCGATAGCGTTCGTCAGCGGAAGTGGCCTTCTGAAGAATTTCAATCCATTCACCAAGCGAATGACGCGAAAACGGCAAGACGATACGGGCCATTGAGGGAAGGGACCTTAATGAAGATTTGAGCCAACTGTGGTACATCTTTTCGACAAGGGAGCACATTTTCGATCACGATTGTGCGATAGACATTCACCGACTTCAATCGTTCGCCCCGTCTTAACCGATGTATTTTATTGACGCGAGAGCCACTTGTCATTGAAAAGCCACAGAATGAATGAACTGCCTCGACTGTTCGCCGTCATTCCGGCCGCGGGTCGAAGTCGGCGCATGGGTCGTCCAAAACTGCTCCTTCCTCTCGGAGAAACGACTGTTATCGCACGTGTTCTAGATGCTCTCGAACACCCATCCATTGTTTCTCGTCATGTCGTCGTTCGCC
Source organism: Schlesneria paludicola DSM 18645 (assembly GCA_945876035.1). GTDB lineage: Bacteria > Planctomycetota > Planctomycetia > Planctomycetales > Planctomycetaceae > Schlesneria > Schlesneria paludicola_C. The sequence goes on from CAMCMU010000001.1 coordinate 195,016, forward strand.
GTGATGATACGCTTCTTGCCGACGAGGTACTGCGACACGGAGGAATCATCATTCGTCCACCCCAGGATCCTGCGGACATGCTCACGAGCGTAAAACTTGCGTTGGAAACCATTGAACGTGAGTTTTCACCCCGAGACGAGGAAGGATGGTTGTTGGTTCCCGCAGATCATCCGGTTCTGGATCGGGAGTTGTTAAAGACCATGATCCTGTCTTGGCAGAACACTCGACCGCGAATCCTTGTGCCGCGCGTTTGTCGGCGTCGAGGCCATCCAACTCTGTTTCGTTGGTGTCTGGCACGAGAAGTCTCACAAATCCCAGTCGATTGCGGATTGAATTGGCTGCTCCAAAAATACTCCGCGGACGTGGCCGAATTGTCTGTTGAAGACGAGGGAGCGTTAATTGATCTGGACACTCCCAAGGACTATGCCCGCTTGCTCGAGCGGTTTAAGTCACCCCCTGGCATCGACCGTCTGTTTGAAATTTGAAGAAGCTTTGCTGGGATGGACTCGTCTAATACCCGCCGACGATCACGTCACTTCGAATTATTGAAAGTACGTCTGTCGTGTGACCGTAAACCGATAGCCCACAGCGGCAGGTTGAACTGAAAAATAGGTTCGGAGAATTTCTCTAACCGGACGATTGCGGTACTCTCGTTCTCGCTGAGCCAAGTCTGACTCGGTGGCCTTACTATAAAAATGAAATATCAGTGTGTCACGTTGCAAATCAAGATTCACCCGTTTGAAAAGATCAACGTCTGCACTTCGACGATTTCCTCCCTGCCAGGTCATAAATAAACGGGCCTCTCCCTCGCCGCTGTTCGCATAGTTGACTTCAGGCGGCGTTTGAGCAATTTTTGACAGATAGGCCAGCCGTCCGTCGGGCAACACGGCCCCGAGTTCGATGCCGAAGAAATCTAGTTGCCGCGCGTATTCGTCGAGGTTCGGATTGTCCCCAAAGAGAACAAACCAGCGTTGGTCCCGCGGCATTCCACCCGATCCCGGTCCAACACCAAGTCCCCTCCTTCCGGTTCCTTTCGCACTGCCGCTTTTGCCCGTGTTTAAGGATCCCGTATCAAATTGTTGTTGGACCTGCTGAGTTGCGTTCTCCGAGAGTTCGACGACGGCTTCCAGTGCTTCCGAAATTTCCACTTGATCAGAGTTCATCTCGGAAGGGGCAGCATCTCGAGCCTCAGGCTCGGGCGAATCGACACGCAGAGTTTCATCGGGTGCCCCATCTTCAAAGCCACCTGCCAGTTCAATCATTTCGACAGGAACCGCGGCCTGTCGTTGGGGAATTCTATTACTAAACCAGATGGCGATGACGCAAAAGCACGTCAATCCAACTCCGACAAACAAAGCGATAACCCAAGAACTCACTCGGTCGTAAAGAGTGTCTCGAAGAACGGGGGTTACAATCGCGTGGGGTCTTGTCGACACGACAGTTTTCAATCCAGCTGGCAGATCGGACAGGAGAGGCAGAAACGTCCTCATCGGCTTGGTAATGATAGTTTTAGTTTTCAGAAGATGTCAATCACCTGTCGGGTCAACACTGGCAACAAAGGTCTCTTGTCACAACAATCGAACGTCGAATTTGTGATTCAATAGCCAACTCCCACGGGTGAAGCAGGACACGACGGGCTCGGTATCGGGGGCATCGGAGGACGACTACCCTGCAGATTGTCTGGGCGGGAACAACCGACTGAGCCGAGCGTTGCCATGAACTGCTGTAGATCACCGTAACGCTGCCGCAGTGGGTCGATGTCGCCATCGGCCGCACCGCACTCTTCAAGTTTCTTAATCCAGACGCGGTACATTCCGATGAAACTGCCTGACATCGAGCAGGGTAGGCGATCGATCCGGCTGAGAAGCGCGTTCGGATTCGAGCGACCGTTGGAATCCGTACGAGAGATGGCACGCAGAGACAGAGCGTCGGCGTCTGCCATGCATAAACTTTCCAAACGTGGATAAAACTCAGGGGCATTCCCGCTGTCACGTTGGAACTCGTCGTCGTCGTCAAGCGGATCAAGATCGGCTTGATTCGGATTCGTCTGCAGTTGTTGCAGGTTCTGATCAAGCGGCTGCTTGTTGCGAGCGGTGGCTCCGTCGAGGCCGGCTAAGTCGGCGTGTTCAATGTCCCACCAAACACGCGCACGCGAATCGGCGTTGGACGAGAGGCCGAGGGTGTTGTACTGCCAGTGGTTATCGAGGAGGTCCAGATTGATATCGAACCGGAATCGCCCGTTACTGGCGGGCATTGCCCCTCGGAACAGCGGCAGAGGTCGATCGAGGTCCGCGTGGCCTCGAACGACATCATCGTCCATTTCCAAACGGCCAGGAACATTGATGGCCGCGACGCTGTTGGGTGCCGTTAATCGTTGACCACGAGCGCAGGGGCAAAGCAAATCCTGCGTTGCGTCCCACTGCTGATTGACATTGGGAAGCGCAGTACCCCATTGAGCCGATAAGCTCGCCCCTTGATTCGACCAATAGGGAGGCGTCGCATTGAACTGACCCGTTCGAGCGGTCAGCGTTCTCCAACCGGCGTAACGAGCGTTGGTCTGAGTCCTGATCTTCCACACTCCCGCAAAACCGAAATCGATCATCAGCGCCATCATCAGGACGAGCATCGGCAAGGTAAGAACGAGCTCGAGGGGCGCGAGGCCGCGCCGCGCAAACGGCATGCCGCTTGAGGAATATGGAAATGACTTGGAAAGAGTCGCACAACTCTTTCCATATCCCTCCGGTTTAGAGTGGACTCGGTACACAGCCTGCGATCGCCGCTCCGAACGATCAACCGCCAGATTGGTCAACCGAACGGGCCCAAGTTGGCGAATCAATGATGTCCGACGGCTGACGTGCATGGTGTTGAATCGTTCAAGAGTGACTGACCTTCAATTCTGCGTTGTGCATTCCTCGCTCCCCGTTTCAGTGTCCGTTCACAAAATGAAAGTCTTGTGGTGAGACATTCTGCAATGGGGGAGATTGGTAGTTCTGCAGGCCCCCATTCAGATAGGGGCCTGGATGCTGCGAGACGATTGCCGAAACATTCGACGCCGTGGCTGGAACAAGTTTGGCAGTCCAGTGCTGATTGAAGAGATTCCACTGACCGAACCGCTCCCAAGGCGTCTCGAACGATGCCTCGGCTTGCCCTCCAAGCGATTTCAAGTACGCCTGAACGGATTCCGGATCCGTATTCGACCGCGTGTACAGGTTCCATGATCCGGGCGAACTGTCGTAGTGAATCATGCAACACATTCCCGGATTTCCGTTGGGCAGGGTGCAAGGGACCTGATCCGCCCATTGGCAGCACTGGAACTTTGCTCGTGGCAGGAAGATCGTGGCTTGAGCGAAAGCGGTCGCATACGCCCTCTCCTCCCGATCAAGGGGATTGCGGAACAACCCTGGAAACATCGTCTGCTGATGCGGCCAATAAACAGACGACACGAAGTGAAAGTTCTTTTCGAGCGTCTGCTGATTGAGAGGTCTCGGCGGATCGCAGGGACCACCGGGATAGTGAGGGTCTGCTGGATCGACAACACGGACACAACTGTCAGGAAACGTGGGTGGCTCTCGCATCACAAACGGCAGGTTCGTGAACGGATATTCTTCCTCCAGCAGAGTATTCAAATTGGCGCAGGTAAAGACGCGCCACAGATTGATGAGGTTCGACATCTTCGCGGTAATCGCACCGTCGCGGACAGGGCGAACTCCACTCAAAAGGCTGCCCGCAATATCCGATTCACCGGTGACTCCTCCCGAAACGGTATCCGACCATCCGAAATAGTCACTCATCCAGAAGCGAATCCAGTCTTCCAGATAGTGCAAGGCCAGTTGTCGGCGTTGCGTTCGGCTGATGCACTCGTAGCATGCGGTGTTACCGATCTGCGACAAATCGTTTCCGTAGCGTGAAGGGTCGATGGCGGGCAGCGTTCTCGTCGCTGGAGCCGATTCATCAAGATGACCGACGACCTCCACATTCGTGGACCACATTAAACCACGTAGCTTTTCGCTTTTATGTTGCGATTGGACCCGCTCTCCGTAGCGAATGGAGATTTCATCGGTCGCCATGCTCGACATGTGCGGCACCGACTGCAATAGCGCTCGCTGAAAACGAGGAATGAAACCGCCGAGCGATTTGTCACTGCGACCCTCGTAAGTCGTGCTCTCCGGTCCGGCGAGAATGTACTCAAACAGCGGCAGCGTGATACGAGACTGATGAAACGTCATCTCGCAGAAATCGCGGACCATCTCGCGCTCGACAGGAACCTTGGCGACGATGGCCTGCCCCATGCGTTTGAACTTCTGCGACAGCGGAGCGGTTCCGGTTCCGTGGGCAAACTGATTGCCGACGGCCTCCCATGCATCGAGGATGTCCGGGATGAGTTTTTCCGACTTCCGGTCGCGGCCCTCACGCATATAAGCGACCAATGCAAATGTCTCACACAGCATATGGTTGCTGAACGCGATGGCGTTCAGACCGCGGGCCAGCACCGTTGCCCCCGAGTAGGCCGACGCATCGGCAGCGTTCTGCATCCGCAATTTGTCATCGATCTGCCGCCCCACGTTGACGATCTGCACCATCAGGATTGTAAACATGAAGATGGCGAACACCGACAGGGGAGCAATCGCACCACGCTGATCTTGGTGCAGGCGACGTGGAACATCGAGCAGATACTGGAACGTTCGGGCCATGATGTTTATCGCCCCGGCAGTGCGTATGTCGGCTGGATCAGCGGCTTGACGGACTTAAGACCCTCACATGTGATCGTCGCTGCCGCCGTGATCTGCGTTGTATAAACCGTGCGTTTTGTGTTGGATTTCTGCTTGATAAGCGGGCTGACTCGATCGGGAACAGCACTGTTGGTCACCAATCGCGTGGCCAGAAACCGTCCGGGACCGGGCAGCAACGCAAACTGATGAATAACGTAGACGGTGATCGGATCCTGCCACCCGATCTCGCTCTCGCGAAAGTTTGTCTGCAATTCCGGATTTGGGCAACTGTGGTTGCGGACATTATAGGAAGTGTTATCGAGCGAATCTCGCCCAAAACCGTCAAGCTCGTTTTTCCATGATTCGGCGGACACCTGAGAGGACGTGTTGTCCAATGAATTGCGTTCGCGGCCATTGCGACAGTCTCGCCACTCAACCACGACTCGCGTGTTCTGATCTGTATAGTTCAACTTGTTGGTCATGCGAACGGGAATGCGTGAATTGGACTTCGACGCGGGAAGCAGTGTCGAGTACATCTGCTGGTTGGCGTAGATCACATCGACGAGGCGTTTCATTTCCGCCACGGCCCCAAGATCGCGTGAGGGGGCCAAGGGTGCGAGTGCCTGAATCACCGCCGCCCTGATCTTCCAGAGTTTTTGACTTCGACTGGACGAACTCGCCTCAAACGTCGTGTAGTCGCCGTCACTGGCCGTGGGGCGGTCATTGACGCGGTTCTCGACCTCCGCTTCCTCGTCAAGTTCTCTCGACGGATCATCCACGGCAGCTGGCAACCAGACCGACGCGGCTCGCGTGCCGGCAAACGCAGCGTAGTGAATCACCATTTGAGCGATCATCAACTGACTAACCTGCACGATCAGCAGGACGACCATGACGAAGATCGGCATCGTCAAGACAAACGCCAGCGACTGCACGCCGCCTCGTTGACAGCGGTGCATCTGTGTTAGACGCCGCCAGTTCCACGAGGCCACTCCCAACGCCAACACGCTGCGCAGCATCAGCATTCCCGCACACAGTACGACGAAACAGGGAAGGCAGGCGATGAGGATATCTCGATGCACGGAAGACCTCAGGTCAACGAATACGCAGGAGGGGCGTTCCTGCCCGCCTGTGAAACCTAGACGGATAGAAACGCCCCCTCCCCCGACACAATTGTTCTTACTTGAAGAAGTGACCGCCCCACTGATCCCACGTCACCACCAACGTCCCCATTAATCCGGCCGGGGCGAGAAACAAAGTCTGCTGAAGTGGCTTTCTGGCTTCGGTGCCCAGAGGCACCCACCCTTTGAATTGCCAAACCCGAATCACTTGCCTAGCCACTCCAACGACGATGTCCACGAACCCCATCTGCCAGACGATCATCGCACCGCCAAAGATGCCTCCCAAGACCAGTGTCCAGAGAAGAGCTTCCACACCTCGTTCAAAGCCGAGGAAGGTTCCCATCATCGCCATAAGTTTCAGGTCGCCGCCACCCAATCCAAACAACACGAAGCACATCAGCATCAAGCCGCCACAGACCGCGAAGCCCTTGGTGGCATCTTCCAATCCGGCCGAGCCACCCTCCCAGCCTCGCAATACGAAACCCAATCCGATGCCGAAGTAAGTGTTCCAGTTCAAGATCATCTGCCACTTGGCGTCGGTGTAGGTGGCGACGATCAGCAACAGCAGCAGGATCAGAGTGACGGCTTCCGAGTCCACAGTCACCTCGCGTCAGGTGCCGTTGCTGCCACTTGTGACATTCTTGCCCTCGTCTTCGAGGTTCTGCATTCCCGTGTTGAAGTAGTCTCGAATCTTGGGCCAACCAAACTTCAACAGAAAAATTAGAATTGGCAATGCGATTGCAGCGATAATGAGAATTGTCTCCAAACTGACCGCGCCGCGCTCGTCGCGGTGGATGCGTTGCGTCAGCTTTCGCCAGAATCGGCCACGAATCATTTTCGAAATTCTCCCAAAGCACCTGACCGCGGAACGGCAACCGATCGGAATTACGAACCCACTGAAGCGTGTGCCCAAATTGTAACGCTACAGGAACGGCCAGGAAAGCTGCACACATAACATTTCCCAGACAAGCTGCATTGTTCTCTTTCCGTTCGACACGATAAACAACACGATCGGCAGCATCGTCGCCACGATCAGAATGAAATCCAAGGTCGCCTGCCCAAGCCGTTGACGGCAGGACGAATCAGTGTGTGTTAAGGCTCGGTGCATCATCGGATGCAGTCTAGTGGATCCAAGGAACCGCCGCCAGAATGGATGATCCATGGAGATTGACCAGAGGCCAAGATCTGAGAACTCACACAGACTTCGCCGACGGAATTGGAGCGGGTGATTTTGAACGTTCCCTGGCGACGGGTGAGCAGCCCGGCACTCAAACCCGCTCGTCACGGTGTGTCCGTACCGAGGGCGGACTCGCGACGCAACCTGCAGAACGTGGCACCGTCACTGGTCCAGGCGTGCAGGTATTCCTCGTCGAGTCGTACCAGGCGGTACTCGAAACTATCACCCCAGATATCCATGGCGGATTGGGCTGCGTCGATAGGGCAGCCCGTGAGAATCGTGAATGTCAGAATCGAATCATTGACGGACCAGCTCATCTCAAAACTCAAATGCTTGCCAAAGAGCAGGCGACCAGCCAAGTCGAGTTCCAAAAGCATCGACGCCGCTCCGTCTTGCTTCAGAATGAGAGTCCTCTGTCCATAGAACGAGTCATGCCATGTGCCGACCAATGCTCTTGCATCGAACGCCGATGGAACGGATGCCGAGTCGGGACTCGACTCTCTCGCAAGAGACGCCTCTGTGTTAGAGTCCGTGACCAAAATTGATTTGTCTACCACTGGCGTTTCAGCAACGTCGGCCTGTTCGACCGAGCGGTTTTCAGGATGTTGGTCAGTCCCGGTCGGTGTCGAGCACGTCCTAAAACTCGGCGTTGTGCTGAGTGGTTCCGAAAACAGGGATTGTCCACACCCCGAGGTCACAGCCAACAACGCCAGACCGGATGCCCGTATGGTCCAGAATAAGATCACGCGTGAAGAACAACGGCGCGAGTCCCACAGGAGCCTGAGAGTCTCGACAGAGTCGATTTGCAAACCGAAAGTTGACCTTGGCTTTGTGCGCATGCGGGAGATAATCGAAATAGAAGCGAATCACGTCAACCTCAATTTCCCGTTTGTCGCCCTTGAGAAGGCCCCTCGCTGTGGCCTCCCCAAGGGGATCAGAAATCCCTTGAATTTGTGATCCTAGGCAATTGTTTTGCTCCCTCCGCGGGCCTAAAAGCCTTTCTGAAAACTACTTGTTAGCGACATCAGATGTTTTTTTTACGTGCAAGATAATCTCTGGTGAAGACTGATTTCCTTCCACTTGGGCAACCGCGGTAATCCACTGAGACGAAGCCGAAACCCACGGGCGAGATGCCAGAAAGATCTGTCGTTCGGTCTCCTTGGCCCGAATCAGAAGCCCGGACAATCCAAGATTCTCGACGATCACACCCTGGGGCAGGTTGTTTACATCGACCCGAATATCTCCGTCAAACCCGTTGCGTTCCACAACCACCTTTGCCGTGATCATCGATCCCGATTGAATCACAAGTCCCCCGTCGGCAGAGGTGCTTTTCGGATCGTCGGGGACGAGCCTGATTCTCACGGTGGCAGGCTGTGCCAGTTTGATTTCTCCCAAGTGACCCACCGTCTTTGTCACAAGTTCGCCGTTGATAACACCGCTGGCCAACACGGCGACCTGCAGCCAATCTTCCTGTTTGGGTTCGGGAGCGAGGAGCGCGGCGCGAATCACGCTGGTAGCTTCGACATGCCCAGCTGCAATAACGACGGGCGACGCCGCCGCAAATCCCGCCGGCAGGCCAACAATATCAATGCGCACTTCCTCGTCAAAGTGGTCTTGGCGGTCAAGAGTAAACTTCAAGCGTTGGCCGCTGCCGGGTGAGACCTGCGGATTCATCGTGTCCACCGTCACACGGAAGTCTGGTTTCGGCCGACGAACCATCAGCGTATAGTGAAAATCATCGCCTGTGAAACCGCGCACGTCGGTCACTTGGATCAGGTAAGTCTCATCGACAGGTGAGGTCAACGTCAGCCGAGAATCTCGGCCCAATTTTCGTTCGGCATCATCATCATTGGCGAAGTACAACGGAAACGTCGGTAAGCCATTCTCCACGATCGGTGATCCCGCGGGATAGGCCTCTACGATGTAACACGGTTCTTCCTTCGCATGAGACATCGCACTGGTATCAAAATAACCGCGGCGTTTCCCTGCAATCGCATAAAACTGGAAGGCTGAATCTGGTCCACTCGGAGCCCGAAAGGTCTTACAGATCTCGCCATTCATATACAGAAACTGATTCAGGTCCATTTCCTGCCAAAACTCGAGTCGAACGTTAGTTGCGATTGAATTTGTCGGTCGGAAGTTGATCCACGAATCACGCACGGCCTGAAGATTCGCTCGCAAAACTGGCCGACCGTCGGCGTGCAGGATCTCGACTTTTGTGTCCGCCCTCGAACCACTCCGCGCCGCATTGGTCTCAATCACCCACACCTCACCAGACCTGACGTTGATCCGATAGATGTCGCGGTCAGACATCGCTTCTTGGTGCTTCTGTGCCGTGTCCCGATTGTTCGAGACGCGTTGAAATTGACCTCGAATCTCACCCGGCAACGCGAACGCCGTTGATGTCTCTGGTCCGTCATTCGGTTCGACCTCGACCTGCAACACACTCTTGCTCACAGCGGCAGCGCTCGATGCCCCGGAGGAATCCGTCAGGAGTTGCCGTTGGCCCGTCGCATCGCTCCCTTTGGGGTTGAGCGCATAACGGGTTACCGAGCCATTCATTCGCCCAGCCAGCAACTGTGTGCCGTCGGAACTGAAGGCCACCGCCGCGGCCCAGTCCTCTTGTCGCTCCAAGACCGCGATTTGAGTAAAAGTCTGCGTTTCCCAGACCTTGATCCGGCGATCCGACGACGAAGAGGCTAACAGACGCCCATCCGCAGAAAATGCGATCTTTAAAATCGGCTCTTCGTGCGCAAATCGAGCGTGCAAAATGGGGTTCGTGCCTTCCGCAGCACTGGGACTGATCTGCCAAATCCGCAGACGACAATCGACACCGCCAGCCGCCAAGTACTGACCGTCAGGACTGAAAGCCACCGAGGTCTGATCCTTCGTGGGCTGAGTCAGCGTGTCCAGCCTCTGTCCCGACCTTACGTCCCACAGTTTGATCGTTCGATCACCGCTGGCCGTGGCCAGCAGTTGGCCATTCGGTGACAAGGAAAGACCGTAAATGGCATCGTTGTGTCCCTGAAATGTCTGCTGCGGAAGACCGGTGGATACGTCCCAGGCCATCGCTTCGCGGTCGTAGCTACCCGTCACAAGAATCGTTGCGTCGTGGTTGAGTTGTGCCGCATAGATCGCATCGCGGTGACCTCGAATGGCCGGTCCCCGCTGCCAATCGGAAACACGCCACAACGTCGCTTCACCCAATAACCCGGTCTCTCCGGAAGCAACGCACAACCATTCGCCGGTTGACGAAAAGTTGATGTCGTTGATCGATCCTGTGTGACCGGTCAGAGACCGCGCGACCGAATGATCCACCGCATGCAATATCTCCACCGACTGAGGCCGTCCCACCGCTATCCATTTTCCGTCGGGAGACGCAACCAGCGACGTCACAGGCTCACGAACGATGCCCTGCGGCTCGATCTTCGGGGTCACAAGCCCCGTGATCGACAATTCGCCTGACGGGGATTTCGCGCCGCCATCAATCCAAGCCTTGATGATCGCCAGTTCCGGCAACGTTGGCTGAGCCGACTCTTCAGGAGGCATCCGCGGACCGTCTTGACCGCTAACCAACCGCCACAGACGACTCTCATCACTCTGGCCAGCGTTCACCGCCGGGCCACTCTCGCCACCCTGCATCGTCCGTACGTAGTCCACTAACAGCAAACCACCATTCGCCTCCTGGACGTTGTGGCAGCCAACGCAATACTTCCGAAAGATCGGCATCACTCCGGATTGAAATTCGGGCGAATCTGCAGCAAACGTGTCCGAGACCATTCTCAAACAACATAAGGCCGAAAAAACAAACCTTATCCTCATGGCAATCATCTCTCCCCGCGAAAAGCATCTTAGAATCAGGATGCTTCCATCGAAATCCCGAATCCAGCGTGAAGTGTATCCCACAGTACCACACACGGCCAATCAGGAATACAAGACAGGTCTCTTCTGACGGTCATCACCCTGCGCAACCATTTCCTTAATCAAGCGATGCGATGACCCTCAGGGCGTTTTGGGAAGGACGTTGTGGCTGAGGGACAAAGTTGAGGACTCTTGAGACCACGCGGATCCCGGTTTCTGTTCCACATCATTGACCACTGCGGCAAAAGCACCACACAGTTGACGGTCAAATGACTCGGTAAAACATGAATACAGCAGCACGCTCGGATTGCTCCGCTTCAAGCTCACCTCTATTATCCGCTCGCCGAGCGAAATTTAACTAGGGAGTCTGAAGACGATGGGGTTTTTTGAAAAACTACGACAGGGATTGAAACGGACAAAGCAGCTTTTGCAGACCGATGTCCGCGACTTATTCAAATCGGGTCAAATATTAGACGAGGCCACGCTGGAACAATTTGAGGCAAAATTGATCCGGACAGACATGGGGGTCGCAGCTTCGATGCAAGTGGTGGGCGATTTACGATTGAAATTTCATGGGCGAAAACTGGACTTCGATGATGTTTGGGGAACGATCAAAGGCACATTGAAGTCGATTTTGCGAGGAACGGCTGGAGTCACGTGGGAACGCGAACAGCCACTTTCCCCTCTGACAATTTCCGATGTGGGGCCAACTGTGATCTTGGTAACGGGTGTCAACGGAACAGGAAAAACAACGTCCATCGCCAAAATTGCAAAATTGCTGACATCGCAGGGAAAGACCGTTTTGTTAGCGGCTGGTGACACCTTTCGTGCCGCCGCAGTAGAACAATTAACGATGTGGAGCCAACGCCTCGGTTGTCCGATCGTCACCCGCCCAAGTGGTACCGATCCGGCGAGTGTTGCATTCGCTGGCTGCGAGGAAGCACTGCAGTCCCATGTTGATTTTCTCATTATTGACACAGCCGGCCGGCTTCACAATCAGGCAAATTTGATGAAGGAGCTGGAAAAAATTCGTCATGTGATCGGAAAGAAAATTCCGGGAGCGCCTCACGAATGCTTGCTGGTGATTGATGCCACAACGGGGCAAAACGGTCTCAATCAAGCGGATCACTTTTCAAAGTCAGCACACTGCACTGGAATTATTCTGACAAAGCTCGATGGTACGGCCAAAGGAGGCGTGACCATCGCCATTCGTCAACGCATGGGGATTCCGGTCAAATATATCGGAGTCGGTGAACAAATCGACGACTTGGAACTATTTAACCCGGATGAGTTCGTCGATGCCATGTTCGATGAAGGCTGATGCCTCAGAAAAGGGACGCCAACTCGAGAGCTCTTCAACCTCTCTTCTGAAAAAACGACCTGAAAAAAATCGACTATTGGGTCTGCGCCACGGTTTTTGAGGTTTCAGGACCACTACAAAAGCACACCTCGCCTGAGTCTGAACATTCAGCAAAGGCGGAACAATCGATACCGGCGTCACGGGCGATGGTTTGGAGTCGCTGATGCCGGATTGACGATTGCAGGGCATGAGCTAAGTTGGCAGCAGTGTAACACCATTACGAAACCCGACGACCAAAGATCATACAAACCGAAAAAACAGCCTGAGATTCTCGATCAGCATCGAGTCACTGTTTCGGTTTCGGAATCATTTTCAATGCTTCAGCATCGACATTCAAATCCGGAATTTGTCGGGTTGGATTCATTCCAGACGGAAGTCGCTAGGCCACTGTCCATGGCCAACAAGTCCAATTCATCGATCACGACCGTTCGATCTCGTTTTGCACAAAAAACACGATCGGGGTCGGATTCTGCGCGTATCCTTCTGGATTTGCTGTCGTTAGCTCAAATCGCAGCTCACGAGATGGCTAGCGATTGCGAGGGATCGTCGCTTGGTGGCGTGATTAGCGAGACCGTACTTCACCGCCTACTTGCGACATTGCATCAACGCGATCTTTTGACGATCCGGCACAGTCGGCGGGTTGCGACTCTGGCCGTCGGGTTGGCAAAGCATCTCGGATGGGACGGCCGGGAATTGCGAATACTCGAAATCGCGGCGTTGTTGCATGATGTCGGCAAGATTGGCGTACCCGATAACGTACTCTTGAAACCTGGAAATCTCAACGCTGATGAAGTTGAATTGATGGCCCTGCACTATGCCGTTGGGGTGGCGATGTTACAGGCCTGTCATGTGCACCATGAGGTTTTACAAATCATCGGGCAATCTCAACGGGCAAATACCGCCAATCGCGATGCTTTAAAAAATCAGGGACGTGAACTTCATCTGGGAGCGAGAATCCTCGCTGTCGCGGACGCCTACGAATCACTCTCTACCGACCAAGTCTATCGCTACGCAAAATCCCACCAAGACACGATCTCCATTCTTAGCGATCGCTCGGGAATACAGTTTGACAGCAACATTGTCTGCTCACTCAACGGATGGATTCAGAAGGATGGATCGCCATTTGTGGATCACTCCGCTGACGACCTCAAGATGGGCTTGCAAGAGTCGATCGTGTCTCACCTCGAGTTCGAGGAATACAATCGCACCTGTCAGATTTTCTCGTACCTCCACACACTGGAAAGTCTTTATGACGGGTTTTATTTATTAGACGCTGACTATAGGGTTTTAGTTTGGAACGGCGGTGCAGAAGGTCTGCTCGGACGAAGTGCGGAAGAAATGTTGGGCGCTGTTTGGTCACCCGAATTGGTTGGATATCGGACCTTATCGGGGGATGCGATTCAGCGGGAGAATTCGACCCTCAGTACGGCGATCGAATCGGGTCGGACTGCCATCGCTCAGCTTCAGACAGGGGACGGTTGTCCCATAGAACTACAGGCCATACCACTGCTCGACAATGAAGGATCCTTTCGGGGCGCTGCCGAATTTTTACGCGATATGGCTCGAAGTCGAGACAAGCAGCCGCAGGAATTTCGAGCGCTCAAGCTTGCTGCGACACGCGACCCAATGACCCAGCTCGTCAATCGCAGCGAATTGGAAAACCAATTCACGGTTTTGATCAATAATTACCTTGAGAATCCACTGCAGCCATTTTGCGTGATTTTCACTGATGTCGACCACTTCAAACGGGTCAATGATACTTACGGACATCAAGTCGGTGATCGAGTTTTGATTGAACTTGCGAAACTTTTAACGCGTGAAACATATTCGGGAGAGGTCGTTGGTCGTTACGGCGGCGAGGAGTTCGTCGTGTTGTGCCCCAGTACGAATTTGGAACAGGGGATAAAACGCGCTGAACGGCTGAGAACGGCATTGGACGGAACCTCTCTCGGGGGGATTGATTGCCTGAAAGTGACGGCCTCGTTCGGTATCGCCCAATCCGAACCAGGTGACAGTGTGGACAGTATTCTGGGGCGTGCTGACAGAGCCCTGTACTCAGCAAAAGGGCATGGACGAAACCAAACTTGCTCGCTGACTAATGCTGATCTGCGTCAAGAAGCTTTGATGGAAACTCGAAAGGATCAGCCGACCAATCCGCTACTGCATACCAGCAGCTTTACGGTCACGGATCTGCCAGAAATCTTCTACTGCAAACTCGGAGGTTTCGTACGCGACCACAATGCTCTGCTCACCGAAGTCACGACAGCGCGGGTCACCATGCGCATCGGACATTCAACGTGGTGGAAGTACTTCGGTTGGCCAACGACCGAACCTCCTCTCGAAATTGGACTGACAATGGGGGGGCTTTCAGACCGTCGGACTGGAGCCGGACCGCATCAACTTTTGATCGCGGTTAAGATTCGACCTCAACACGTGCTTCGCAACTCGAAACCATTTCAAGATCACGCAATCGAAATGACTCAGGAATTGAAGAGATATTTTGCCGTGTGTTAGTCCCGATGCGTGCTTGACGTCGTTGCAGAGTTCCCGCAAAGACTCAAAACACGGCATTGACAACTTCCGTGAAATGTCCAAAACGAACAAAAACTCAAGCGGAATCCTAGGAGCCCGTGGTGAAAGTCACTGCTGACGGTTGACGGGAATGAGAATGGCGCTAGGCTGTCGTCGCGGTGGTTGGTTAGGAATTCACGGAGGTGGTTTCGATGGCGATGGGACGGCGGAAGCAGGAGCGTCAGGAGGGGTTGTT
>CAMCMU010000002.1 GCA_945876035.1 Schlesneria paludicola DSM 18645
CTGGCGCTGTTGGTCCGCCGCTCCAACATTTCTGCCGTCTCGACCGCGAACAATTCATTGGACACAACCGACACCCACACTCGCCTGAGTTGCCGGTCCATCGCCGACTCGAACTCCAATAATTGCCTTTCACCACGGGCTGCTAGGGATAATTTTCCAAGACGCGATCTACCAAACGGCTTGAGGAACGAATAAAAAAAGGCCTTCGCGAGGGCCTTCGGCGAACCTACCAGACCTCGCGAAGGGAATCGGACATTGGGCCGGTTTCCGCCATCAAAAACCGACGCGGGGTGGCGCGGTGGACTGCACTTTCGCACGCCCAGACGATCCGTGAATCGACTGGTTCTGGCAAAGGTGATCGAGAAAACTCGGCCACCCGCAAAGTACTCACGCTCTCCGAAACGACCCGAAAACCGTTGTTGTTGTTCCGGTTGTCGGGCGTGTTCCTGTTGCGATTGGCCGTGCGCGTGTTCCTAGTATTGGTGTTCCAAGAGCCGCCACGAACCACACGATTCCCACGTCTCCCCAAACGACCGCCAGCGTCAGCGTCCGGTCACTCGTGGACCATCGTTCGGGAGAAGATTGTCGCGCCGAACAGATCCTTCTGCAAGCGTGTCGTGTCGGCGTGTTGGGCATGACCGAGCCAACTCACGAGTCGTTGCCGGATCGAAGCCAAACGCAAGTCACCATTTGCGAATCCCTCTTGCATTCTTCGTAACCGCCGTCGCAGTCGAATGAGGTTCTCTCGCGGGAGTAGTCGATACGTTGGAAACACACGAAAGCCGAGGAATCGCACGCCGTCGGCAGTACGCGAAATGACCGATTTGTGGGGATGGAGCCGCAGACGATGACGCGCGAGATCTTCGCGACAGCGTTCGCGGATTGCCGACAGGGAGCGTTTGTCGTCGCCGAAGATTGCAAAGTCATCGACGTAACGCACGTATCCCCCAACCTCTCGTTGTGCCGTTACAAAGTGATCAAACGGATTGAGTAACACATTGGCGAAAAACTGGCTCGTTTGATTCCCGAGGGGAATCCCACGGCGTCGTTCCGAGGCCGTCACGAGATCGTCGCCGGGAAACCAACGGTCAACGGGTTCTTGGGTGTTTGAGGCGTCGATGATGCGATCGACGAAACCAAGAACATCGCGGTCTTTGATCTTACGGGCAATGACGTGTTTGAGGATTTCGTGATCAATCGACGGAAAGAACTTCCGCAGGTCGCACTTCAAGACATAGCGGTATCGCCGGGCGTAATGTTGAAAGCGATCGACCGCCGCATGGGTCCCCTTGCCTTTGCGACACGCGTAACTGTCGAACACAAACGTTCGCTCGAAGATCGGTTCCAATACGTTACACAATGCGTGATGAACCACGCGATCGCGGAACGGCGCGGCGCTGATCATCCGCCGTTTCGGTTCGTAGATTTCAAATGTTCGATACGCGCCGGGCTGATAAGTGTTCGAGATCAATTCGTCATGTAAACGGAGTAATTGATTTTCTAGATCAAAGCCAAACTGAGCCACGTTGGCGGAGTGCCGTTTACGGCGTGCTGCTTTGTGGGCGGCTTGCAGAAGATTGCGAAAGTCCACCAGTTCCGGCCACAGGCTTCCGTGTCGCTTCATGGTTCCTCCCGAGGGTTTGTTTGATCCAGCCCCCGACCGATTGACCGATCTCGTTCACGAAACGAGCGGCCGAGCCGTAACTCGCCAGCGTCAGACAGTGGATGTCTTTGACTGTCCGGAACTGGAAACGAAGTAACTCCAGTTCTAGGTTTGTTTGCAACAACAACGGAAGCCGATCCTTGGTGAACTTCGCTCGCAACAGGAGGTCGAGAATGTCTGACAACCGTGTTTCCAACCGTAACCCGATTCCGTAGCGATGGCTGCGGGGAAACTTTGCGATGTGATTTAATGTCCAGACCAACAACGCCTGTGTTTTTTCGATCACAAGCAAATCGGCTTCCGCTTGGGCCGTGATTGCTCCTTGGCTCGGTCGTTTCGGGCTGTCAAAAAAAATCGCGCGCCTCGCTCCGCTCGACGCAACCAGACAAGGCAAAGAGGTAAGGCGGTAAAGCCGAGAGGTTGTTACGGAGTCCTCACGCTCTCCGAAACGACCCGAAAACCAAAGAAGATGTAGTTGATCCGGTTGCCGGGCGCGTTCATGTTGCGATAGGCCGTGCGTGTGTACCTAGTATAGGTGTCCCAAGAGCCGCCACGAACCAAACAATGATACCCGGAGAACGGGCCTTGAGGATCTTCGGAAGGTGATTTGCCGTAGTAATTCGCGTCGTACCTATCGGAACACCATTCCCAAACATTTCCATGCATATCGTGCAGCCCGAAGGGATTCGCCCCGTAAGAACCGACCGTCGTTGTCCTCCCAAGATTCGGACCCTTCACCGTCGTGCCGTAGGGATCCTCACCATTGACGTTTGACTTGGTCCCGTTATTCTGCGTCCCCCAATAAAACGGCGGCGTTGTTCCTGCCCGGCATGCGTATTCCCATTCGGCTTCCGTTGGCAATCGGTACCGCACGCCATCCTGCTCGCTCAACGTCTTGCAAAACGCCTGCGCATCATCCCACGAAACACAATCCACTGGAAAATTGCTCGTCGTTAGACCACGCACAGCAACGCTGCCGCCACCGGTTGTTGAAAAATAACTCGGATTACGTCCCATCACGCTCTTGTATTCACCTTGCGTTACCTCGTACACGCCCATGTAAAACGGCTTCGTGATCTTGACCACGTGTTGGGTTTCGTCACCACTGCGACCGGCTTCGGACGTCGGCGAACCCATCGTGAACGTCCCTGCGGGAATCAACGTCAATTTCATCCCCGTGGTTCTCGAGGTGATTAACTGTTGGGAGGATACGCTTGTCAATGGCGTTATCGGCGGCAGTTCCGCGATCACCATCAATTCCTTGACTGTTGGTCTCGGGCGTTTGAGGTCGGCGCGTAGGGCCCCGTCGGCGTGCGGGGTCTGTAATTCCTTAAATTTGAGGATTCGCAAACGGAGTTGCACCAGTTCGGGATTCAGTTCTGCGACACCGAGCGCGCGTTCGTCGTCATGCAGTTTTTGTACTGCGTCGATCTGCTGTTGGAGTTGGCTAAAAACCAGTTTGTCGCACTCGTCGCGTTTCTTTAAAGCGTTTTCAGCCACGTTCGCGGCATAGGAAATTTCTAAATCCTTGGCTTTGACCTTCGGATGATTTGGCTCGAAGCCGTTCGGCTTGACCAACGCCATTCGTTCGGATTCCAACGCGCGCAATTCCGCTACGGATTTGTGGAGCGCCTCGTCGGCCGCATCCCTGTTCTTCGGATCGAGTTGCCCGAGATCCTGCTCAATCGCGATCAGTTGCTTGTTGATCGCAATGCCGGCACCGGGATTCTCCTGCACCAACGTCTTCCACCGTGCGGCATCTTCTCGATAACGGTCGCGCGCCCGTTCCGCTATCGCTAATTTCTTCTGGTCGTTGTCGCGTTCTTGATTCAGCTTGGCGATCTGCTGTTTGTCATTGTTCACATCATCCGTTTGGATTTTGATGTTTGTCCGCAGTTTCTGGAGCTCGTTTTCTCCTGCCGTGGCTTTGGCTTCGGTCTCTTGCAGGCGTTTCTGCTCGGATGCCAACGCCGTTTTTGCCGTGTCTAATTTCTGCTGATCGTTGAGTCGTTCTTCAGTCAGCTTGGTGATCTGCTCGTTGAGATTTTTCACTTTCTCAGTTTGAAGTGTATTTTCTTTCAACAGTTTTTCACGCTCGTCGTTCAGTTCAGCGATGCGGGTTTGCCTATTCTTTTCCAACGCCTCCATTTCCTCTGGTTTGAGTTTCTCCACTAGCCACTCGTTGAGTCGCTGCCGAGATTTTTCGAACCCGTCCTTGGCATTTTTCAGTTCCTGACCATTGTCCCACTTCTGGGCACCCCATTTCTGTTCAGCCATGTGTCCAAAAGATTCGATTGTCTTAAAACTGTCCTCGTTAAGCAGTCGTTGGGGGACCCCTGCCTTGACTTGATCGTACTCCCGTTTCGCATCGCGTGCCAAATGGGCTTCTTGGTTGGCGCTATATAGCTTCGTTAGCTCCGTCATAAACTCTGCAAGATGTGTTTGAATGGAATCAATTTCCCCATCCTCAATCTGTTTTTTGAGATCGAGGTACTTCTTAAGGATCTCTTGCAGACGCGTGTTGATCATCGGCGCGCCAACCACCCAGAGATCCGTCGAATGTCTCTTTGCAGATTCGTCCTCCAACAACACAGCGCCGATGTATTTCCGCATTTTTTCCGCTTTAATCACTTCGTCGGAGAGTTGCAATACATTGCGAGTTTTGGCGATGCGATCGACCGTCGTCATCCGCTCGGTCTCCAGCAGTTGCAGCCGCTTAGCCACAGCCGGATGCGTACGGTTTTCTAACTTCTCCACTTTGCTTTCTAACTCGCCTAAGATTTTGAGATTGGCTGTCGAATACTTTTGGCTATTGTTCCAGCCGATGACTCCAACGACCAGCATTAACGCCAGTGTGACCGCCGACCACCGGAACCAGGCCTTAACGCACAACTGAGCGTTCCGCCACCCCGCCAAGTCGTTGGCCAGATGCTCAGCTGTGGCATACAGATTCGAATCGTCGGTTTTGCTGGGATCTTTCTCTCGCAGTCCCTTCAACACCACGCGGCGGACGCGCGGGGGAATGCCTTTGTCTTTCAGTTTGGCCTCCCACTGCGTCGGCAAGACATCATTCTTTTGTTGGTTTGTCAGTATCTGGAAACCGATTGCCGCTGCGACGTAGATGTCTGTCCAGAGTGCGGTGCGCGATTCACCGGTCTTCCACGCTTCGGGCATCACCCCCGGAGTGGCGAGGTTCTCGCTGGATTGAGAATTGGAATAGGCCTTCTTTAGCAACTTCGATCCCGCCAGATCGATGAATCGGATCACACCGTCTTTCTGAACGAGGACGTTTTCCGACTTGAGATCTCCGAATACGAGGTGGCACTGGTGCAGACGATGGAGGGCGCGACAGAGCCGCTCCCACAGGTCGATCTTCTCAGCCAGAGACATCGTTCGGCCTGAGCCGACGTATTCGCCAATCGGTCGGCCGTCGATGTATTCGAGGACCAAGTATCGTTGCAGATTTTCCTCGTCGACGCACTGGAAATAGCCGACGATCAGGTCTTGTGGTAGGTGGTTGGATGCCAGAACACGGCATTCGTTGAGGAAAAGTTTCTTGGCGGCATCCGAGTTCTCATGGTAGACCTTCACGGCCAACCGACGATGAGGCGCGGCTCGCTCTTTGACGAGGAATACGACCGCCTGACCACCCTGTCCCAGCTCCCCTTGAAACTGGTATTTTTCGTGCAGATGCTGCCAAGTCGGTTCCGTCAGTAATTCCGATCTGGTCTCCGTCCCCAGCACGGTTCCGGCCAGCAGATTGCGCGGTTCACCGGAATCGGGCAGAATTTTCATGATCGCTCTAACCGATGTCTAATTCGAAGGAATCGTTCGGTCGTGCAGCGCGAGCGGCGGTTCGCGATCGGGGCACGGTGAAGGACCTCACTTGGTCGTCAACACAAATGATTTAGCGTACCAGTTTCATTTTCAAGTCAGTTGAGGCTTGTTGGCGAAGTTTCGTTAAGCGTTCGTCGGTGATCGCGAGATCCAAGGCAATCTGTTGCCACGTCAGACCATCGACGTAGCGCAGTCGCAGTACGGCGGCCCTCTGGTGAAGCGTTTCGTCATCACTCGCCTGGCCATCAGCCAGAAGATTCAGAAAATCTTCGAACGTCGTCGCATAGCGGTCTTCAAAGTATTTCTGTTTCTCGGCAATGAGCGGTGCAATGTCCGCCAGAATTTTCTGTCCCCGTTTCTTTCTTTTCAAATAGTCCCGCATCATGTTTGCGATGACGACCGACGACCAAATACGGAGATTCTTCGCCGTTTGCGCTTTCCAGAACGCATCGGGACGCTTGTCGAGCATCTTGACGAAGAAGTTTTGGATCCACTCTGTATACCGCAGACTCTGGTCGCCACGGCGCTGCTCGGGCAGTTGTTTGCCAATCACGCCGCTGCCAAAAACGTGGGTCAGAACCGGCAACAGTTCCCGCCGAAAGTACTTGTCAACGAGTTCAAAAATGGCGTCATTGATCGGTGTCAATTCGCGACGCAAAACCGCTCGCTGTTCGATCTCAATCGAAACCGTCGACGCGTTTAACTGCTGCAGGGTTTTCGTCAGATCACAATGCTTCTGCAGCAGTTCAATCAGACGGTCTTCGTCGGTCACGGTGTGTCTCTTTCTGTTATCAACATTCACCAAACCACCGATCTCGTGTTGATGCCCACGAAGTAGTGCGTCTGATACTCCGAATCAACAGCATACTTCGTCGAGGGCTCCACTTCGATGGAAATCGATCAGATTCGGAGGTCACGATCGTCGTTGTGTGGCGCGGCGTTACTGACAGAGCGTCAGTCTTGGGGCCTGTCAGGGGTCTCCGCCGACTGTCTATCAGCGTCGGGGAGTGCTTCGTCGTGAATCATCTTGAGAGACTCCAATCGGTCCCACTGGCGACTGACAGCGTTCGATGACGGACGCTGATCGAGGGACATCCGGCCGCGACGAGTTTCGTTACGGGCTTCGAGTTGGTTGACGTTCCCTTTCAGTCGGGTAATGCCATCGTTCATCACCGCACCAACAGTCTCGCGTTTGGCGGTGGAGGACGAGATTAAGTCGAGTGTTTGTGATTCAACATCCGCATGCTCGCGTCGATAGCGCAGAACAGCGACTTCCTGTTCCGTTTGATCGACTGCCCGCTTCATTTCACTCACGGAAATTTCGCTCTGTTCGACGCTGTTCTGCAATCGAACCAGGGCGACTCGCTTGATTTCGACCTGCCGGGTTTCGTGATTCTGTACGGACAACAACTCGTCAACCTCCTTCTGGAAGTCGGACAGTGAATATTCCTGATTGGCGAATGTCACCGTCTTCTGCTGGTGATCGGTGGCCGTCTTGAGAATCGGATAGGCCTCGATCAGCAATCGCTTCCGCCGTTCGACACGTTCTTGCAGATGGTCGACATCCGTCCGTAACTGGTCGACTTGCCGCTGGGAGAGGTTCATCTGTATCTGTATGTCGGTGATCTCCTGCCGGACTGTGCTCACTTCATTGTCGAGTTTGCGGTCATGGATTTCATCCGGAATCGCATTGACTACGCGATTCGCGGCCGTCTCGGCGGAGGCTCTGGCAAAGCCTTCGAGTTGCCGGGGGACATGGCTCGCCCAGCCACAAAATCCAGCAAGAACAGTGATAACAACACCCACCGCCACCACATACGTTTTCATGAATTACCCCCCCGGTTGCCGATTTCGTGAACAGACACCAACGGCCTGCCTGAGACAAGGACGATTGGCGAGAGGGACACTTCCGCAGAAATCTGGGAATATTGTGAAATTTTTTCCAGAAGTTCTGTAGGCGACTAACTCAGTTCTGGCGACTCTTTTCGGCGATTGGAGACTGGAAAGACGGAAGATGTTCGAGCCAAACAATTTGGGGTTTCGGAGAATAGACGTCGAATCAGCGCGCGGGCCGAGTGGAATCCACTCGGCGCGGCGTCCGACCGTCAGGCACCAACTACAGTCGAGCCGTCGTTGGCTTGAGCGGAGCTTCCCATCCATTGGCTCCTCGAACGTTGACCTTACGGCGGTAGACTCGATCACCGCAGGTGGCGAAGATCGTATCGAAGTTGACGCCACCAAATGTCAGGTTCGAGATCCGGCCATTCGGTGTGGGGATGATACAGTTGACTCGGCCTGCCTGATCGCAGACTTGCAAACCCAGTCGTGTCGCTACCCATAACCGCCCATCACGGTCGGTGCGTAGTCCATCCGCTCCACTGTCCTCAGCCGTATCGGGAACGTGGAGATGAAAGTACTTTTGTTTGTGAGTCAGTGATCCGTCCGCTTGAATCTGATAACTGTAGATCCAATGGCCGCGACTCTCGGCGACGTAGAGTAAGGATTGATCGGGCGAGCAGCAAATGCCGTTGGCGAATGGCAGACCTGTGTCCACAATTCGCTTTTCACCCTTCGGCGAGACGTACCAGATCTTGCTGTCGTGGGGCGTCGTAAACGGAGCGGTGGCGTACACGCTGCCGTCATGCCGAACCACGAGATCGTTTCCGTTCAATCCTTCTGCGAAAACAGAGGAATTCCCAGCCGTATCCCAAGCGAGGATTTGCTCGGTCGCTCGAGCATTCGCGTACAGTTTTCCGTCAGGGCCGAACGCCTGCCCGTCGGCTCGTTTGGAGTCGCTGAGGAATACCGTTACGTGGCCGTCGCGGTCGACTTGGAACGTTTGACCGTTGGGGACATCGTTGTAGAACACCACCCCTTGGGGATTCACGGCCGGACCTTCCGTGAAGCCGTAGCCGTCCCCCACGAGGGTCCAATCTTCCGTGGGAATGAGGATCTCCTGAAGTTGCGGCGATCCCTTGCCAGCCTGCACCGGACGGGGCCAGTCCTTCCAAAGCCAGCGCATCGCATCCGGAAAAATCTCGGTCGCCTGCGTGTTATTGTGTGCCCCAACGCCCCAGTGATGTGCTACCTCGTAGCCGGCGAAGACGAGCGATCGCTGCATCGCCTGATTCGCCATCCACCAGTCGCCGGCGTAAATATTGAGGTCGTTGCTGCCGTCTTCCAGATAGATCCGGATCGGCTTCGGTTCGTACTTGCGGATCAGTGGAGAATAGTTGTGGCCGCCTCGCAATCCGACATAGGTTCCGACAGCGCTGAAGACTCGCTGAAAGGCATCCGGCCGTTCCCACGCCGCAGTAAAGGCGCAGATCGCCCCACTGCTGGAACCAGCGATCGCACGATCATTACCGGCCTTCGACAGTTTGATGACGTGCCCCTCGGTTGTCCGTTTCGTTTCGACGTCGGGAAGCAATTCTTCCAACAAAAAACGGGCGTAGGAATCGCCCAGCCCGTCGTACTCAAAACTGCGATTGAAGCGAGGTTGCGTCTGATCTGATGTCGCCTTCACAACGCCAGGCGTCACAAAAACTCCAATCGTGATCGGCATCTCTTTGCTGTGAATTAATGCGTCAAAGACCTCGGGAGCCTTGTACTGCACGCCGTCCTGATTGACGTAGAGGCAGGCCGGAACGCGGGGGTCATACTGCTTCGGCACGTAAACGAAGTACTTCCGCACGGTCCCTGGAAAAATTTTCGACGCCTCAAATGAGTATTCTGTGACCTCGCCCTTCGGAGCATCGTCGGCGCGCATGCTCGACTCCGTCGTCAGTAAAATGAGCAGCAAGCTCACGAACGTCCCCACAGAGCAATACATAGCGGTGTCCTTTTTCTGTCATGTCGTGGCCCTGGAAAATTTCAGCGAAAGAAGTCTATCCCGTCGGCTTCAGAAAATGGACATAAGCCCGCAAAATCCTCCGGAGTCCAAGGTCTAAAGTCGCGTGATGCAGATGATGGATCCGCTTGGCGCAGGTATTCACGTCGATCAAAAAAATTCGACACATCACAAACACCCGACATTGGAAATAGAAAAATTTCAGCGGGAGAGAAAACTCCGAGAGCCCAATCCAGAAACGGTCATCGGCACCCATCGTGCCATGGAAACCCGCACGGAATCGCGTGCGGACTGATCGATAGGCCGGTTCCGCGGCGATTAAGTGGCCGATTCGGCAAAAGCGATTCGCAACTGTCGCAAACAGAGTTTCGCGAGTTGACCACTTGAGACCAACGCTCCCTGAAATGCGATCACGCCCGTCTCGCGGATGATCCATTCGAGGTCGTCCAATTCCGTCGATGCACAGACGATGACCGGATGTCGATTGGCTTTTCTGCACCAATGGGAAAGCCATGCTAAACATGAGATTGGCGACGAATCCATGTCCAATAGAATGATTGCTGATGCGCAGTCGCTCACGGCAGAATTAAGATCTTCGACGTTTCGACATTCCCGCACAACGATGTCCCGCACACGAAAGCCTTGAACATCGCCGTCTTGAACCGTCATCTGTCGTTGGAGTTCCGGTCCCCAATACGGTCGCTGCTCAAAAACAGCAATGCACGCACACTGGCCTGAATTGAGGGCTGTTAAAAAGGATTGGCGATGTTGAATGGCGGCTTTCATCAGTAGGCCCTTTGACAAATCCCGCAACCACAAAAACCGGGCTATGTTTTTTCAGGTGACGTAATGGCCTGTGAGAACACAGAAAGGAACGTGATGCTTTTTCTGCTTCCACAACAGAAGTTGTGTTCGGTGTCCTGCTCTCCTCCCACGATAGCACGTTTGACGTCAGAAACATCAGGGATCTGGTGCCATTCCTTGTTCAGTAGTAGTTGTTTTTTGAGCGACGATTTCCGGTGACCAACGGTTTTGACAGGATCCTCTTCACAGCGGAACGTCAGAAGACATTCGGCAGCCAAACCGTAAATCCGGATCGACGGAAAGTCGGTTGACAAAAAAACGGCAGCAATTTTTTGACATTGGAATTGGGTCTCTCCGTCGCCGATGTTGAGCCACAGCGCAACAGTCGACGTTTGATGTCACGATCGACCGCAGCACAGAAGGCGAAAAGCCCGGCATTCCAAACGAATGCCGGGCTTCTGAAATCATGAACGAGGCCTACCAACAACACGCATCAAACACTATTGAGCGATCATCGTTCTCAGTTCAACGAGAGCCGGAGTTAAACGCGATGAAAGACGTCCGAGTGTCGGTCGATCCTCAGTCTGGCATTTCACCAAATATCCATAAATGGTTCGCCAGCTGTCGTAGATTTCATCAATTTCCTTGCGAAGCTGAGCTGAAGGAACACCACTCACCAAATCTTGGTGAATGCGACTTGCCGACTCGCCCAAGGCGGATGTCTCGTTCAAGCATTCTCTCGCGAAGGCCTGTCGATCTTCGCTTAGCCAACGTTTGCTGGCAAAGTCAATTTGTGCGCTCAAATTTTCAATGGATGCGGCTAGGTCGTTGGCGGCGGAACGATTGAAATCCTCCCTCTGCAATTGCAGCGAGGTCCGAATCGTACTTACCGTCTGGTCGATTCGTTGCAGTACCGCAACGGCGCGATCGCTGTCGATTGGACTGTAAACATCATTGAAGCTCTTCTCTGCATCTTCGATATATCGGAATGAGTCCAAAACTTCATTGGCCGCAGCGGCCTCTTTGCCATGGCTGACAACATCCATAAAGTGTTCGCAAACTCCGTAGAATTGGTCGGCGGTCGATAAGGCGTTTTTGGCCTTAGGTAGATGCATCACGAGTATCAACGGCGTCCGCTCGAAAAACTCGTCGATGTCCTTTTTCAGAGCAGCGGTCAGATACATCAGTTGCTGTTTGTTGACTTTCTGTGGCAACAGAAGAAGTTGATGAATCTCACCCGACGTTTGGGTAATCCGTCGCAAACTTCGTTCAAGATATCGATTATCTTCCGCTTGCAACTTGACGGCCAGAGGGAGCCACATGGATTCGACCCGTTTGTATTCGTCAACGATCAGATCTGTTTCTGTTTGACTGTCGCGTGCCAGATCGGCCAAACCTAAAACTTCCTGCCGAACTCGACTTCCTGAAATCGTGTACTGTTGTGCGACCTTGGAACGCCCTAGTTCGGCATTGATATCATCGAGCAGATTTTGGAGATCTCCGGCCAAGCTGGCCGTTTTGAGATACAATTCTTGACGGTTGAGCTGCGGTTGCATCGCCAGTAACCTCCGAATTTGTTCGCCCTCATCGTTTAAATTGGCGATCAGGTCGCGAGTATCGGCGGGCAAACCACGAACGCCGTCGATGCGGTATGCCAGTTCACGCCAACTGGCATCCAGTAACCGGAAATCGTCAGACAACTGTCGATGATCTCCCACTTGAGCAGAGTGCTTGTCGATACTCACCGCTTCGGCACTGACTCGCAACGCGTCTGTATAGAGTGTTCTTAAGGCTGGCGTCTGTCGGATTTGTTCATTCAAAGCGTAGGCCAACTGTGACACGTCGTTCGAAAAGCTGCGGAGTAATGGGCGTAATTGTTTCAGTTCAGCCGTGATCTCACCGTTGGGAGGATGCGGAAACGAACGATCGTTGATCACTCGTCGCCGTATCGTGGCGGGATCCTGTAGCGACTTATCGAGGTCGTCGATCATGCTGCGAGTTTGATCTCGCGTATAAGTCGTCCGCCGCACAGGGGGGCCCTCAGCGAAAGAGTCGCTGGAAATCGAAACAAGACTGCCGCTGAAAACGGCGAATATCACGAGTCTCATTCTGCTTCGACTACTGCCATCGATCATGATGCGAGACGATCTACTATACATTGTGCAGAATCCTTGCCGAGTGATTGCGAATATCCGTTTCACGACCCGCACCGATGATGCCAAGCCGACCCGTCTCGAAAAACTAGCGGAATCTGCCGATCGTTCCTAGATGAAAAAAGCACATCCGAAGAATTCGAACTTGGAAGCCGCATCAAGTCGCGGAATCGGAATGGTTTTCAAACGGAGTAGATCGCGAATCATCACACGGTCTTACTGCCGCAAGAATTAAATCTACGACGATAAGCAATCGTCGTTAAGATCGTTGGCGAGGGCAAATCCGGTCTACTCCGATCCACAAATCATCTTCGCTGTAGAAATCATCTGAATACTGTCGATGACATTAAAGGTTTACACATCGAAGTTTCATTTGTCCTCAGTGATCCAAGGGGCGAGAGTCATGCCACGAATTTATTGGGGATGCATCCTCTTTGTCAGTCTTGCCTTGGGGGTGTCTGAGACGGCGGTTGCCCAACGATTTCGCCGACCTTTTGACCGTTGCTGCGAAACTTGTACATTTCCGGAAGCTTCCTGTTGTTGCACGCAAACAAACACCGTCTTACAGACTCAACTACGCTCTCAACAAGTAGTGACCTACAGTGAGCAAACGGAAACGCATCTTCGGAATGAATCCGTCGTGGAAAACGTTCCTCGCACAATTTATCAAAGTGTGACAGTGGATCAGGGAAGCTATCAAATGGTTTGGGTTCCAAAACCCGTCACTAAGACGATTGCCAAAACCGTCGTTCAACAACAGGTCAGAACGCGCGCCGTGCCCTATCAGCTCACGCGTCGAGTCCCACAGATTTCCACACAACTCGTGCCGGTTCAATCGCTGGAAAACATCACAGAAACCATTCCGCTTTCGATGCCCCTGCGAGCCGCGGCTCCGAATTCGCAATCATGGGCGACCGGTCCTCAAGTTATGTCCAACCCGTTAAATTATCCGGCTTCGTCGTTTCAATCTGCGCCAATTGAATCGAGTGTCCAGACAATGCCCGCGATTATCGTACCGATGCCTGGAGCGACAATTTCGTCTCCATCCATGACGGAACATCCAAACGCAGACCAATGGCAAACAGTGACCGCGAGGCCGACCTCGGGATCTCGTCACCAAAACAATGAAAAGCGTTCGTTTCAAACCGTTCCCCAATCAGCGGATGACCTGAACTCAAGGAACTCGCTGCGTACCTCAACGTTTGCGACAGCACCCTCGGCAGCTAGAGTCTGGATCGGAAAACGGGATCTCCCGCTGCCTTGAAGTTTCTTCGGACGCCAAATCTGTCTCACAGGGGGCGGTTGGAATTTTTTTTTATTGATCCGCCTTTTAAAACAGGAACCCACGGCATTGGCCCAAGCGATGACGAGAGATACTTTGGATGTTGATTGCGGTTCAGAGAGAGATGTTCCGCAACCCTCTCAACAGGAATTTGAGCAGGCCGTTAGGCTTTTCAGTGAAGTGGTCCACGACCGGAATCGACGGGTGTTGCGGATCTCCCCATCGGCCCGGATCAGTCGTTCCGTGGATCGCGGGCGTGATTTTGGGCGATCTGTCGCCATCAAGACCGAACATGCTGGGCCACTTATTGAGCGGAGTCATGCCCAAAGTCCAAGTGGATTCCGCCTAAGTTTTGGCCGATATTGTCGGCTGATTGCGAAAATCGGCTTGCCGGACTTGCTGTGGGGACAGTTGTGAAGGCGAACCTGTTCCGGTGAGTTTAAGGATTACGAGTTCGATCAGAGTCACTCAGTCTTTCAGGTATTCGAGATCCGTGGTGGATCGCGAATCGACGCACCGGTTAACATTTTTCTCGTCGTTGCATCAGCCGCAGTTTCAGTGATGAACGTCTGACGAGAATGACCTTGCACGAAGCCAAGGTCAGGTCAGAGACTTTTGGAGCCGCGGTGACTGTCATGGCCGGCATTAGCGGTCATCGAGTTTTGGTGGCAAAGTCCGCAGTTCGCGTCGAATCGGACGGACCACCGATGAGCCTGCCAACGTAGATCGTGGTTGTGTTTCTTCACGGAACTAACGTTCAATGTTTTTAGGTTTGTTTGTCGCGGCCGAGTCAGTTCCAGCCAACGCGTTCACCAGTCAATTAGCAGTTATCGGTGTAGTGATCTGCGAAAAAAAATCGGTCAGTCTGCGATCGTACTCGGCAGCACCGGCGGTTATTCGTGCTTGATTATGCTTGGCTCGAGGAACGTGCCAGATGTTGGCGGTTGGCGATTTAATTCTTCCATGAATTCCTCGCGCCACATCAGGGTGGACGTAACTGTCTCGCTCACCGGCCACCAGTAGGACGGGACAGTTTTTGAGCTTTGGTAACCATCTTTCCAAGACAGCGTATTTTCGCTGACGGATAATGCTACTGGTCCATCTCACCAAGACGGACGTGACTTGATAGTGCCATTTGGGAACCAGATTCAACGCCCATTTCGGCACATAAAGAGTCGCCCATCGAAGCATGAAATGCAGCATGAGAGAGTCCGTGGAATAGGCACCCTCGCAGCAGACCGCTCCGACGTTTGAAAATTCCGCAGCACCAATCAGCGCAGGGGTCGATCCGCGACTCACGCCCATCACTCCGAGCGGCAAATTCCGCAAATCGTCACGGGTTTCTATGAAATCGAAAGCCGATCGTACGTCTTCCACTTCATACATCGTTGGCCAATGATTCGGGCTGTAATGTGGCTGAAAATCACTCTCGCCTTGGCCGCGAAAATCGAATGACAGAACATTAAAGCCACTTTCGATCAGCCCCCCGCAATAGATCTTCGCGGACCAATGATTGCCCTCCATTTCAGGGCAAAACAAGATCAAGCCTCGAGCATTTTCGGCTGTTGTGCGGTAGAGGCTTCCCCGCAACAAAATTCCATCACGAGTCGGAAACTGAATTTTCTCCGCCATCGGATCTGGCGGCAATGTGGGGGCAGAGAATGGCGGTTTCAACTCAAACAGGCGTAGAATCAGGCGCACATAAATGACTCGCAATAGTAAATCGATAACCAGTAGAACAAGGACTAAACCCAAAAAAAAATGCAATTGATTGTCCTCACCCTCGAAAAGGTCAAGTCGTCAGAAATTTAACCAAATGCCGCGAACGGCAATGCCTTGAAGCGATCGCCGGATCGGTGTGCTCATTGTGCGCAGAGTCCGATTTGACGGCGTCGAATTTTAAGGAGATCGGTCCCTGAAAAGCAGGGATGAAATAAAGCGAAATCGGGTAGCAACCAGACTTGTGGGAGTGCGGATCAATTCGACCGCGAAGCTCAATGTTGGATAGCCATCGCCACCGAGCAGATCTGTCATCCCAAGAACTCAGCAAAAATTAAGGAGACATTCTGTCCGCCGAAACCAAAGCTGTTGGAAAGCGCTCGATGGACTCGCGCCTGTCGGGCTTCATTCGGGACGTAGTCCAAGTCGCATTCAGGATCGGGGGTACAATAGTTGATTGTGGGGGGCAACACCCCGTCACGAATGGTCAGCAGGCAGGTGATCGCCTCAACGCTTCCAGCGGCTGCGATCAGATGCCCCATCATACTTTTTATGCTGGACACGGGTGTCTTGTAAGCGACGTCACCGAAGGTCTGGCGGATGGCTGATGTTTCAACCTTGTCGTTAACCTCAGTGCTTGTCCCATGGGCATTGATGTACTGAATGTCTGATGGATTGAGGCTGGCATCCCGCAGCGCCATGCGAATACAGGCAACAGCTCCTCGCCCTTCTGGGTGAATATCCGTGATTCGATACGCATCGGCGGTTGATCCATAGCCAACAACTTCGGCATAGATCCGGGCACCGCGTTGCATCGCATGATCCAACTCTTCGAGCACGACCATTCCTGCACCTTCACCGAGCACAAAACCATCGCGATTACGATCAAACGGTCGAGACGCTCCCTGAGGATCTTCATTGTGTGTTGAAAGTGCGGTCAGCAGATTAAAGCCTGTGACACCGAATGGATGAATCATGCTGTGAGCGCCACCCGAAAGCATCGCATCAGCATCACCACGGCGAATCAGTTCGGTGGCTTCACCGATCGCCTGACTGGATGCCGCACACGCGGTCAAGCAGTTCAGGTTCGGTCCCTGAGCGTCAAACAGCCCCGCTAAGTGTCCGGCGGGCATGTTTGGCTCCTGCTCGAGTTCGGTTTGGGCGTGTAGCCGCTGCATACCAATACGAGTAAAAACCTCAAGATCCACTTCGCCGTTTCGCTGCGACTCGGCCACCAGACTCATCACGAGTTGAAAATCTTGTTGCCCTTCACCGGCTCCCAAATAAACACCAAATCTTGCCGGATCGAGAGGCCCTTGCAGCAGGCCAGAATCATCAATAGCTTGCTTCGCCGCACCGACGGCAAATCGAATGTTTCGGCCGGAGAATTCAAAACGCTTTGAATCACTCACGTATTGATCAAGATTGAATCCCTTGACTTCCGCGGCAAATTTTGTCGGAAAATGTGACGCGTCAAAATGAGTGATCGCTCCGATGCCGCTTTTTGCCTCCTGCAACGACTTCCACATTTCTTCCACGGAATTGCCGATGGGAGTTATGGCACCAATTCCCGTGACAACCACTCGCCGCCTCATGACAATTCCTCCCAACGACGTCGGTGTACCAAATAAATTCGAATTTGCTGCTTCCACGGAAGGCGATTCGAAAACCAACGAAGAAACATAATCGACATGGTAACAGATCTCAATTGAGCGTTGAGACTGCATGGACACGCTGCTCGGTTTGTATCGATTTATCTGTTCTCGGCTTTGCCGACATCCAAAATCCCACGCAACAGCGTGAATACGCAACTCATCTGTTCTGCCCGTTCAGCTCCCGCATCCTCCTTGGAGAGATGCGCGAAGACAATCTCTCCTTCCGCGACGAGGCGATCGCCGATGTGGGCGGTCACATCAACCATTCCACCCTCGTCACGCGAATCCGTCAGCTTGGCCGCATAGGTCAACGTATCACCTGGACAGGCCCAACTGTGAAACGTCATCCGAGGCACTTTGGCCAAGACGACTAAAAGGGAGAATTGTCGCTGTTCTCCAAGTAAAATACCACCCGTCTGGGCCAATCCTTCCAAAATTAACGAGGCTGGCATCACCGGAAATCCGGGCTGATGATCGTGCAAATGATCTTCGGCGAAGGTCACATTTTTAATCGACTTCGCATGCGATCCACTTTTGAACTCAACAAATCGATCAATCCAAAACCAACGCATTCCAGTACTCCAGAGCTTGGCCGGCAGCGAGAAGCTCCGCGACGCTATTCAGGTTCAGATCCTGCCGTCACGCCTCAAGTTTCCTATGCAGAAAGTTCACCACCATATTTACCGTGAACAAGTCTTCGACATTCTCAACACGCGGATCTTCAGCAAGTTTTTCGAGGGCTGCTTTATCCGCGTGTGGTAAACGAGATCTCAACTCGACCAATCCATTTTCGGTGACTTTTCCATTTTCTGCGAAGCCCGCTTCGGAGGAGAATAAGCTTTCTGGAAACAGCTCGTTCCGCGGAATTTTCGTATTGAATTTCTTTTCAAGTCGAAAAACGATGTCCAGAAAGTCAATGGATTCAGCACCGAGATCGGCTTTGAGTCGCGCAGTGGGGGTGATCTCGTCATCATCAAGCCCCAAGGCATCGACTAATGTCTCTTTGACTTTTGCAAAGATTTCGTCGTGTGTTGGCATCCAAAGTTTCTCCTAGGAAGGCAAATCGTCAAGCACTGGAGGATGAAGAACAGCTCTTCCATACCGTGCAACCCCTAAACGCCGATTGGCCACCGGGGTGAAGGACCGGCCAACCATAACAACTTTTTCTACGCTGCCCATCGACTTGTCAACGCTCAAACAAAATTTGTCCATGTCTTTGGCTTTAACCGAAACCAAGGATTCCACGAAACACGACAGCGTCAGAACTGTTTTCGTTCATCACAAATACGATCAAAGTCCCAATGTTCGCGTCAACCCATGAAAAATTTGTTCAACCCATTCCGCCAAGTGTGAGGCCGCCATCGACCTTGAGGACTTGGCCTGTTACGTAACTCGCTTCTTCACCGACAAAAAACATCACAGCGTTTGAAACGTCCTCAGGTTTTCCGAGTCGCTTGACCGGTATGGCCGCCTTGATCTTTTCTCCCGCAAGATTAACAACTGCCATTGTCATGTCGGTCTCAATAAATCCCGGAGCAACGCAATTAACAGTGATTCCTCGTTTGGCGTACTCAACCGCCATGCAACGTGAAAAACCTTCAATGCCGGCCTTGCTGGCCGCATAATTTGCCTGTCCGGGATTGGAGAAGTCAGCGGAGACACTCGACATATTCACAATGCGCCCATAACGGGCCGACATCATCGGTCGTACAACCGCTTGGCAAAAGTTGAACACACTCGTGAGGTTGGTATCAATCACCTGCTGCCATTCCTCGACGGACATCGTGAGGATTGGCTTGTCGCGAATGATGCCAGCATTGTTTACGAGGATATCAATTTTCGACCATTTTTCCAAAATTTGCTCAACAACCGAGTCCGCTTCGTTTTTTTTGCTGACATCGGCTTTCATGGCCCATGCGACTTGGCCGAGTGCGGTGATGTCGCAGGCAATCTTTGATGCCGCTTCTTGATTGGATTGATAAACAAAGGCCACGTTCGCACCGGCTTCAGCCAAACGACAAACGATGGCCTTGCCGATGCCCCGACTTCCGCCCGTCACCAACGCAACCCGTCCCGAAAGATTATTCAAATGAGTTGCCCTTTTACTCGTTACATCTCTCAAAAATCGTTATGCATTCAGACTCCGACGCGATTCGCCAAAGACACGTGAATGAACAGCGAACAACCTCCACAGGCAAGGCCTTTCAACGCCGATCTAATCGGCCGTCTTCCAAATTTGTTGGAAAAGTTCCCGATACACTTGGCGACGTTGAGCATCCGACTCCGATAATTCGGGATTCCGATCCGCCAGATTAAATGCTTCCAACAGCAATCGGGCAGATACAGCAGAATTATCATTGACGGTACCGCAACCGGTAAAATCCCAAATTCCGTCCGTTCTTTTTCTGACGGTCATTTTTACTTGGAGGGTGTTCCCAGGGGAAACAAAACTGTTGTACCGAATCGCTCGAACTTCCTTCAGCAAAATTGTACTGTGAGCGAAGTCCTCTGAATGTCGAATCAGCCAACCGCCGGCTTGGACCATCGTTTCTAGCATCAGCACTCCCGGCATCACCGGAAAACCGGGGAAATGATCCGCTAGATATTCTTCGGAAAGGGTGAGGTTCTTCAGTGCAGATATCGATTGATGGGGAACAATCTCTGTAATCCGATCAATTAGCAGGAAACGCATTCTGTTGATCCAAGTTCGATTTTTGAGTCAAGACGTCCCGTGTTTAAGTCATTATCGTAAGAAGCATTCTAGGACCCGCAATATTGTCGTACAACCGTCAACGTGAGTCCTAATGGCACATTACGGAAAACTATGGGATCCACTGCTTCCGATGTCAGAATCGGTTTCGAGCTACGAACGGATCAGAGGGCCTTCCCTTCCGATCCGCTCGGGTGCTCTTGACGCTTTCTCGCTTTTGAATTCTCCTTAATTTCGATTATTCCCCTTTAGAAGGAAGCGGTACCAAGCGGCGTTCGAGGGATCGATCGTTCAACGGTGGATTGATCGGCAGAGACTCGGGGTCATGGATTGTTTTGGATATTCGCGTTGCCGTCCGACATTCGAGAATTGATCGAGTTGCATGACGCAGTTCGTCGTCACCTAAACGCCCAAGGTAACCGAGCTCAATTAGTGGTTTCAGCATCCGCGAAACTCTCGAGACTGTCGTTTCCATCAGGCTGATTTCCAACAGATTGCGCCGCATTTCACCCAACAGCTGAACTTGCGAGACAAACTCTTCGTGAAAGCCACCAAGGATTTCTAGGGTTTCCACGGCCTCATTCAATGATTTCGACTGTCCGGAAATATTTTTCTGCAATTCCAGCAACTTGTCCAGATTATTGTGCGATACGGAGAGATTGAGATCACCTTTGCTGAGTTGAGTTTGCAGAGCGATCAGTTGAGTTGCACTTTCCATGGCCGCTTCGGTGTGGCCACCGCGGTCTTTCAGACGCTCTTGCAAGGCCAGCATTTGCTCCGAGACGGACTGCGCCTCCTCCAAATCCAAGGAGCCCTCGGCCAGTCCTGTTTTGAGACCCACTAATCCCTTAAGGCCCTCCGAAGCTCGTGCGATTCCGTCGTTCTGTTGGCTCAACACTTGGCCGAATCCGACAAATTTAGACAGCGTGGATTGAGCGATTTCAACATCTTTTGAAGCACCGAGAATCGTATTTTTGATGCCGATCAAATCATGGAGCGACTGTGTCGCCAATACCGACTCGTTGCCGTGCGCAATCAGTTTTTCCTGCTGGATTTGTATTTGACTTAGAATTTCATTCGCGGCCTCATTGTGGGGGCGTTGTTTGATTAGCCGCGAATGAATTGTCGTGACCGAGTTTAAGGCTTCGTTGGCCGCCTCGTTGCGTGAGGCTTCCGCCACCAAATCGCCCTGTAGTTTACCGATAGACTGCAACGCAACTCGAGCCTCATCGAGTTGTTCCTTTTGAGATTTGAGACCGGCAAGCAGGCTGTTTGTGTCCCAGACGTCATCGCGAAGGCCAACCAAATCCTGCATCCGTTGTTCCACAATCGCTAAATCGCGTTGCAGCCCTTCCATCTGCCGTCCCATCGGCCTGGCCATCAAATAATGCAATCCAACAAACCCCAGAGAGATTCCAACGGCCAACATTGTCCATGATTGCCGTTGATGCTCTGCAAGTTGCGTTTCGATCAACTTCAGTTTGTTTTGCTCGGTCGTATGCATATCGGTTCCTTTCAGTTCCCCTCAGGGAATGTGATGAAAAATGTTCGGGGACTCAATGAAAACGTGCGTTAACAAACCATAAATCTGCCCGATACTTGCCACGCTCATCCTGTTTGAAAAACCGTTTTTGTGGTAACGAACGAAGAGATAACTTTCCAAACAAGGTGATAGAGTCTTCCTACACGAAACATTATCGCCAGTCTGACTCGGCAAGCTTTGCCGATTGAAGCATCTTCGGAGTATTCGGCGCCTGGTACCGGTGAGATCGCTCCTTGCGTAGGGGCTATAACGCTTCGGACGAGGTGCGCCATCAAAGGGAACTTCAGTAGGAACGAAATGATGGTGACAGAAAGAAGCATACCCAGTGGCCATGGCGTCACTATTCGCGCCGCAACATTTCAGGATTGGCCGATCATTGTCCAATTCAATACCCTTTTGGCCGAAGAAACGGAGCAGAAGCGATTGCATCCAGAAACCATCGCGGCGGGTGTTCAAACGCTTCTGCTGAATCCGCAACACGGACGATACTTCGTCGCCTGTCTGGAAAGCCAAGTGGTTGGCCAGATCATGCACACTCGTGAGTGGAGTGACTGGCGCAATGGAGAAATTTGGTGGCTGCAAAGCGTGTATGTGCTCTCGGAATTCCGTCGGCGTGGCGTCTTTCGAGAATTGCTCGCTTACATGGAAACGTCTGCGAGATCATCGGCAATCGTGGTTGGTATCAGACTCTATGTGGAATTACACAATGCTCGCGCTCAAGACGCCTATTTGAGACTCGGTTTTAAACAGGCGGATTACCGAGTCATGCAGCAACTATTCGGAAACGAGACCTAACACGCCGTCGCGCACGGGATGGGTTGGGATGTTTCCAGAGTTTGTGCGAAATGCGATCTCCCTTCGGAAGACAACTTGTATCGTTTGTGTTCTTCGTGAAGAGCGGATGAATTAGGCCTTCTGTTCTGTCGAGCATCGCGTCAGTAGTTCCACACGGGACTGGAGGACGGTGCTTCACCCCTGGAAAATCGCGTGGACAACGATTCGTGAAGGACGGGGATAGGCCCTCCGCGAAGGATTCTTGGTTTGAATCGTGTGGAATCGATTCTTCGAGTGGTGATAGGGAAGCGAATGGTCGTGACGAATTCTGAATAGAACTCCGGCCTGAGAGAGGCGCGTCGGCGTGGCATTTCTGTCGATCGGCTCGGGCCCCTCTTCGAACAACGGCAATCACGGAGGCCGACTCCGGAATCGTGCTGATCTTTGGGTCGTGTGGCAGTCACTGTCTCCGATTGAGTTATTGAAGAACACCGAACAGATGTGAAGATTGGCGTCGACATCCAGACCCTGCACACGTTGCCGCGGAGTGGAATGTCAAGTGCAGCGAGTTGTGGTCGTGGTCGTGTTTTTGATCGATCTGTCTGGGATTATGGGACTTATGTCATATCAGGAATGGACTTGCGGGTCCTCGTAGTTTTTCTTGTGTGAAGTCGCCAACACGATGACGCGGCCGTCTTTTCAGGAACTCGCGGGACTGTTCTTGCCGCAGCACGAGCATCAACGAATCGCCAGCCTACTCGGCGGCTCACAAGAGATCGCCAGAGGGCGACTTCGTCGAACTGGTCTGCAAGAAATTTGCGTCGCAGACCATGGACCACAAAAGTTCGGCGAATGGAGCGAAAGATGGGCGCAACCATAGCGGCACATCCGGCATCATCTGGCTCGACGGATCACTGCAGGAAGATCGCGCAACCGCTGCGGCCGACGAACCAACCGCTAAAAAATATTTCCGCTCACAAACGGGCGCAGCGGATCGGTCAACACGGCAATCCGTCATTGTTCGGCCATTACGCTTGGGCGACGATCGTTTTTTCGGCGATCCAGTCCTGAATGGCCTTTACTTCCGGTGTTGGATGATCACGTAACGCATCGAGAGCCTGAACAACGGCAATGCAGCCTGGTAAGGTGGTGACGCAGGGGATTCTATTCATGACAGCCGTTGCACGAATTCGCCCCTCATCGGTTCGAGCACCCTTACCGCTGGGGGTGTTGAAAATAAAGGCGATTTGCTTGTTGGCCATGTAATCCAGCAGATTTGGCCGTCCTTCTTGGAGCTTTTTAACGGATTCGACGTCAAGACCATGGTCGCGAAGGACTCGAGCCGTTCCGCTCGTGCAAATGATTTGGAATCCGAGTTCCAACAATCGACGTGCTGAGGGGATGATTGCGTGTTTGTGACGGCCAGCGAGGCTCATGAAAACCATACCGGATTGCGGGAGTTTGTTTCCGGCGGCGATCTGACTCTTGGCAAATGCGATCGGAAAATCGTTTGCAATACCCATGACTTCCCCAGTCGATTTCATTTCAGGACCGAGAATGATATCGACGCCGAGAAAACGATTGAACGGGAAAACGCTTTCTTTGACCGATGTATAGTGGGGTACGACTTCTCGGGTCACGCCTTGCTCGGCAAGAGACACCCCCGCCATAATTTTCGCCGCAATCTTCGCGAGGGAGACGTTGGTTGCCTTCGACACGAAGGGTGACGTCCGGCTAGCCCTTGGATTCACTTCAAGAATGTAGACAATGTGTTTTTCTTGGTCGTGTTTGACGGCGAATTGAATGTTCATCAGGCCGCGAACTTGCAATGCGTTCGAAAGGGCATAGGTCGCTTGCTTGATATTTTCGACAACATCAGGCGGAAGAGAATAAGGGGGCAGCACTGACGCAGAATCGCCGGAATGAACGCCCGCCTCTTCGATGTGTTCCATCACACCACACACCAAGGTCAACGTCCCGTCGGCGAGCGCATCCACATCGACTTCAATCGCGTCTTCAAGGAACTTGTCGATCAAAATCGGCCGGTCCGGGGAAACGTGTATCGCTTCGTTCATGTATCGAGTTACGGTTTCTTCGTCGTAGCAAATCTCCATGGCTCGACCACCGAGCACAAAGCTGGGTCGAATCAGCACAGGATAGCCAATTTCATTGGCAATCAGGCGTGCGCCATTCGCGTCGGAGGCTGTTCCATTTGGAGGCTGACGCAGTCCAATCCGGTCAAGAATCACCTTGAAGCGTTCCCGGTCCTCGGCGGCATCGATCATGTCAGGACTTGTCCCGATAATTTTGACGCCGGCTGCTTCGAGTCCACGAGCTAAGTTGAGGGGTGTCTGCCCGCCAAATTGAACGATGACACCGTCAGGTTGCATCCGATCGCAGATGTTCAATACGTCTTCAGTGGTCAGCGGTTCGAAAAAGAGGATGTCCGAGGTGTCGTAGTCGGTGGAAACGGTTTCTGGATTCGAATTTACCATAATGCTCTCGATACCCAGTTCGCGTAACG
Organism: Schlesneria paludicola DSM 18645; assembly: GCA_945876035.1. Taxonomy (GTDB): domain Bacteria; phylum Planctomycetota; class Planctomycetia; order Planctomycetales; family Planctomycetaceae; genus Schlesneria; species Schlesneria paludicola_C. The sequence continues at coordinate 24,515 of CAMCMU010000002.1, forward strand.
CGAATGAGGCTTGGCAACAACAGTAGTCGAATTCAATTCCTTGCCCAATTCGGTTGGGGCCCCCACCAAGAATAATGATTCGCTTTTTCTTCCCCTTAGCGGGTGTTTCGTCCTCCGTCTCGTAAGTGGAATAGTAATAGGGCGTGTAGGCTTCAAATTCGGCAGCACAGGTGTCAACCTGTTTGAATGTTGCCTCAATCCCGAGACGTTTTCGGTAGGCGCGGACATCCATTTCCGACGAATTCCACCACCAAGCAAGCTGCTGATCGGAATAACCGTGACGCTTTGCATTTCGAATCTGCGAAGCGGTTGCGAGTTCCAGAGTCTCAGTCTGACGCAGATCGTCTTCAACGACAACGAGTTGCCGGATTTGTTCAAGAAACCAAGGATCGATGTTTGTCAGATCGTAGATTTGTTCGACGGTCATTCCCGCCTTCAACGCAAAACGGATGTAAAAAATCCGATTTTCGTTTGGTTTTGCTAGCTTGCTCGTCATCTCATCGAGGTCTGGTTGTTTGGCCGTTCCCCATAAGTCGTTCTTTCCGCCGCCGAGTCCGAAGTGTCCGATTTCCAGTCCACGAAGGGCTTTTTGAAGAGATTCCTTGAACGTTCGGCCAATGGCCATCGTCTCACCGACGGACTTCATCTGTACGGTCAATTCCGGATCGGCTTCAGGAAACTTTTCAAACGTCCATCGGGGAATTTTTGTGACGACATAATCAATCGTCGGCTCAAAACATGCGAGCGTTTCGCGAGTGATATCGTTGGTAATTTCATCCAATCGGTATCCGACGGCAAGCTTTGCTGCGATCTTGGCGATAGGAAAACCCGTCGCTTTGGAGGCGAGGGCGCTCGAGCGACTGACACGGGGGTTCATTTCGATGACAACCATGCGGCCCGTTTTTGGGTGAATGGCGAATTGGACGTTGGAGCCGCCGGTTTCAACGCCGATCTCTCGCATCACGGCAATCGTCGCGTCACGCATCCGCTGATATTCTTTATCGGTCAGCGTTTGAGCCGGAGCGACGGTGATCGAGTCACCGGTATGGACACCCATCGGATCGAAGTTTTCAATGGAACAAATAATGACGACGTTGTCCGCGACGTCGCGCATGACCTCCATCTCATATTCTTTCCATCCAATAATGCTTTCGTCGAGAATGACCTCGCTAACAGGCGACAGTTCCAACCCCTTACGAACTTTGTCTTCGAATTCGTCGCGATTGTATGCGATTCCTCCGCCCACCCCACCGAGTGTGAAACTAGCTCGAATCACCATCGGGAGTCCGATATCGCCGAGGGCGAGCCGGGCCTCCTCCATTGTGTGAATCACGCGACTATTGCAAACCTCTAGGCCGATCTTAATCATCGCCTGTTTAAATGAATCGCGACCTTCAGCCTTCTGGATCACATCGACTCGCGCGCCGATCATTTCGACGCCAAATTTCTGGAGAATGCCATGGCGGGCGAGATCCATTCCAACGTTCAATCCGGTTTGTCCGCCAAGCGTTGGCAAGACCGCGTCAGGTCTTTCAATTTCGATGATCTTTGCCACATACTCCCAAGTGATCGGCTCAATATACGTCCGATCCGCCATCGCTGGATCCGTCATGATCGTCGCGGGGTTTGAGTTGACCAGAACGACTTGGTAGCCCTCTTCCCGCAGAGCCTTGCAGGCTTGCGTACCGGAATAGTCGAATTCACAAGCCTGGCCGATCACGATCGGGCCAGAGCCAATGATTAATATTTTACGGATGTCGTCGCGGCGAGGCACGGCGGCGGCCCTTGTAAGGAATTCAGGGGGCGGATCAGCAACCTAAGCACCTTGCCCAAGAGCGATCCATGCGAAACCTCCCAAGGCTAACAACCGCCGCGAGAGATTCAAGGAAGCGTCCCTCGTTTGTGTTGAGGAAACATCTGTCGTTGGTTCTTCGATCAACCACGTGGAACCTCCGAAACGGCCTCCAGCAGTCGGTTTCTGGTTGACTGTTGCTTTTATGTCACATTTTGCCGAGAGTTGGCTGCTGACGAGTGTCATGGTGCTCGCGATTGGTGATTGGTGTTTTTTTGGGAGAATGGCAGTGAATTTGACTGAGTTTATCCGCGACGTCCCTGATTTTCCGAAGCCTGGGATTTTGTTTCGTGACATGACGCCTTTGCTGTCCGCTCCGAAAGCGTTTCAGTACGTGATTCAACAGTTTGCAGACAGATTTCGCGGTGCCCGTCCCACAGCCATTATGGCGACCGAATCCCGCGGATTCATTTTTGGAGCGCCACTCGCATTGGAACTCGGCGCGGCATTTGTTCCCGTACGAAAGCCCGGCAAGCTTCCGCGGCAAACGTTTAAGTTTGAATACGACCTCGAATATGGCAGTGACGCATTGGAAGTTCACCGCGATGCGGTATCGTCAGAAAGTCGTGTGCTGTTAATTGATGACCTTCTTGCAACGGGTGGTACCATTGAAGCCTGTATGAAATTGGCAGAGCAATGTCAGGCGACCATTGTTGGATGTGGCTTCGTCGTCGAGTTGGCATTCCTGCAAGGTCGCAATCGACTCAAGGACTATGACATCTTCAGTCTGATTCAGTACGAAGGCGAAACGTGATTTCGTCAGAGATCGCTGTTTCGTCGATGGCATTAGAATGCGAAGTGCTTGATCACCTTCGAGGAATGCAGAGGATCGCGTTTGCAGATGTTTTTTTGTGAACGGATTGGAGGAGATTCGAAAACGCCCCTGTGAAGTTCACTTCGCTCATTGCCTTCGGCGTCGAAAAAAAGGCGGGCAAATCGTTTTTTCGACGCGATAAAGAGACCCGAGAGGAGCGTTTCACCAGAAGGTGAGTTTCACAATTACGTCATCGCATGCGTTTTTTGCCATGTCAATGAGCGAACGTCGATTGTACGATTTGGTAAAGAGGCAAATACGGACACCGGATCGGGGCTTCTGGACTCATGAACATCATTTGCTCAAAATTACTTGGTTTGCCCCCGCGGAGTGCGCGAACACTCTGCGGACGATTCGTGATTTTATTCGCGGCCTTCTTGATTGCGGCGTGGTGGCCTCAGAAACACGTATTTGGTCAGAGTCGCCCGCGCCGTCCGGTTGCCAATGACCCGCATTTTGCAGGGCCGATGCCGCTGGGATCAGGTGTGGGGCCGTCTTGGCGAACCGTTCCACCAAAGTTCCGACAACAGGCCCCAAATTTCTATCCGCAGCCGATTTACTATTCTTCGCGGTTCGTTCCGCCTCCTGCTCCGTTTGAATCTGAACCGGGCTATTGGAGGGATTCTGAATTGGGAATGTTTGCTCCTCCGCCGGGCGGGACTGAACCTCTTAATCAGATGCAAACAGGCTTGTTACCCAATGATCAACCCATTCCACCTCAGCCCGGTGGGGCTGTGCAACGCTTCGGTGAATTTGTCGCGCCCTCTGTGTTGCCATCAGACTTCCGCGTTGTGATCAGCGAGACATTTTTTAATCGCCTTGTTCAGCGTGACGAAATTCAACCGGGAGACGTTCGTGACCACATCCTTGGAGCGCAGGTCACGGGGAGGCAGACAACTCGATCGCAACTCAAACTGGATCTGCAGTCGGCAGCGGAACAAGCAAAAGCGGCCTTTGTGCTGACTGGCGATGTACAAACATTGACGACCGGCGTGACATCACAGGCACTCATCAACACTGCCGGCCAGCAACATTTTGTCGCGGTTAAGGACGTCTTCTTTGATGGCCAACAGTTTTTGACGACTCATGCCGTGGTGTTTGTTCGAGCACACAATCAAACGATTGGTGCAATGACTCCCCTCAGTGGATCACTGTTTGGGGGACTCGCCGATCGAATCGCATTTCGGGCCGCGGAACGACTCAAGCCGGAATCGGAGGCAATCGCGCGAGACCGTGTGGCAGAAAAGGTCTATCCAGCATTCGACGGTGAAATTGATTCACAATTGACGACCGCCAATGCGTTTCTGCGAAACGACTTCCGGAAACGGCTTCAGTCCAGCGGATTAATTCCCGCCTCAGAAACCGTTTCGACAACTGAGGACCGATTTTACTACAGCGCATTGGTCGGAAAGACATCCGGCCTGAAATTGAATTCGCGAGTCGACCATCAGGGGTGGGGTGACGCTGAACTGAATCTCTCCGTTCACGAAAGCTTGCTGAACGAGTTGATCGGACGTGGGGATCTACGAGGATTCAAAACAACGGACAAGGAGTTGCAGCAGCAAATGGTTGCGGCGGCGGCGATCCTCGACGGATTGAAAAGTACATTGCCGGTCGATTCCGCAGGAGCGGGGCGACCTGATCCGCTGTTTTCTGCCATGAAGATCGTCACCGACATCGAGTTTGATGTTACCGACCCGGTGAACGTCCGCTTCGACCGAGATTGTTTGCTGGCTACGATCAAAGCTCAGTTTAAACCGGCGGGTCAAGCACTGCTTCCTCCGTTGCAAGTTCGCATCGAATACCGTGCGGTGTTGACCGGCACGACGATGCGACTTGAGCCAAGTCGCCCCAAGGTTAAGGGAATCGGTCGTGCTGATGATTCGAGTGAATCGACCGTAGCGGAAGTTGCCATCGAAAACCTCATTGCTCTAACTCTGCCCACGTTTGAGCTGAGTCGCGTGCTACCGGCTAGGTTGTGGCAGAAAAACGGCCCAGTACCGGCAATCTCGGGCATGACAGCACGAAATGGCTGGTTGTCGATCAATATCGAATAGATGATCCTGACGTTTGTCGGCAGCGAGCAGTCTGGACACCATGGTTTGCCGCGGTCGATGTTTCGAGGTCGAATTCTGGATCGACTCTATCAGACGAAACGGGACGCAAATCGTGTTGCAGCCGATGAACTCGTTGGTGACGCTGCCTCACCTTCTCGGAATCTTGGACATATTTGGCGTTTCGCCCTGATGGCTCCACAGACGTGGATTGTAGTGGCTCGTGCCGCGTTGTGGCTGGGTCCGTTTCCATTGGATCGGATTGCGAGTTGTCGGGTACGCAGGACCTCTGTTTGGTATGCGTCCTACGGTCTTCTACTGTGGAATGTTTCATCTGATGTGACACACCATAACTAAGCTCATTGGTTTCATGGCGTGTGAGATGATTGCACGGGGGATCGTCATTGTTGGGATTGATCTCGACGAAGGAATGCCCGGTTGGTGGATCGCCGTGGAGAGTCCGTGCGGCTCAGGATTCGGGGGCGAACTTACTGGAATTGTTGCGAACAAAAGCAAAAAAACGCCCGAAAATTCCTGCTTTGACTTTTGACGTCCGGATGTCGTAGTACGGGAATTCCCTCTGCCCCACCAGGATAGACAAGTCGCGATTTGCCGTATCGTCCGATACGGCATCAACGAGTGTTCGTCAGGTGAAAATTGAGGGGGGATGACACGGGATCGTTGATTGCGATATCTGTCACTTGAACTGTTGCGGAGTATGTTTTGGATCGATGATCAGTGTGGCGTCGCACCAATTCGCATAGTCCGAGACATCCGCCATCTGGCCAAAGTCGACGAATAATGTCAGGCTCTTTGCTCCGCGGAGCGGAACGGGTGGAATTTCAATCGGAGCGATTTGTCCCGTAATCTCGTCACTTGTCCACGCACGACGATCATCAACGATGACCACAAAACGAACGCTGCCCAAACCATTCGAGCAATCATCGACACCGACGGTCGCTCGAAATTCCAGTTCGTCACCCGACAAGTGATATGTCACTGACGTTCGACTGTGCATCCCCAGACCGGCGGGATATTCTTTTCCTCGAAGAGCTAACGGTCCGTAGTTCACGTTGGCGTTCCTCACGAGCGGCCAAGGAGTACTTAGATACGACTCGTGAGTGACATCCGTCGGTTCTCGATCCGTCAATGGAATCGCGTTCTGACCATAAACTTGGCATGCGGCAACAAACGAGGCTTGCACGATGATTTGTTGCCCCAGAGGAAAGGAGATTTCCATTTCTCGGTCGTGTAACTCGATGTTTGTTGCGATGACGTGTGAGCCATCAACAAGTGTCACCAATATTCGACGACCTTCCATCTTGAAACGATTCGTCAAATCGGGATTTAAGCGAAGCGCACGAACTTGGCTTCGATCAATTTTTAGTAACGCAGATCCACGTACCAACTCAATGAACGCCTGGTCCATGTGTTTAAAGTCACCCATTATCTTGTCACCGTTGGCTAGAAATAGGATGTCGCTTCCGTGTGGTAGTGTTTGGAAGTCGGCGAATAATCTCTGACGATCAATCATGGCAGCAGGAAGATCGAAAATTAATGCGGCGACGGATTCGAGAGGTAGTTTCAACTCGGGCTGTGCAGTATTTCGTTTCCACGCGGCAGTCAACACGTCGTTGGAGACCGTGATTGGGCTGATGACGTAACGATCTCCGGAAGCCATGAGTACCAGTGAATCCCCTCCGGAAAGTGCGTCAGGTTTGCGGTCGAACTGGATCGCGAGAATCTCATCGAGGTTTCGTGTACGTAGTGTCTTTCCTCGCAGTGTTATCTTCCCGTCCGCCCAGCCCTTCAGTTGCTGGCCCGAGGAATGCTCTCCGAAGATATCCGCAGCAGTAACGATTTCCTCGGCCACCGCGGGAGTGATGGTCAATCCGCCGACCCACAAAGCAGCCAACGCAATCACGACTCGCATTTCAGCCATTCTGATAATCAAGGAAAGTGGGCGGGGTTGGTGCAGTCAATACGCAGGCCATTTCACAGGGTCCCAGAGTTTATGTTTTGAGACTCATCAACGCTGAAAAATCGGGAGGTAGTTGTTCGGCATTTGCAGTACGAGGCATGCCATTGCTGTGGCGTATTCACTATTGATGAGCGAATCTTTCCAGCTTCCGTCCGGTAATTGGTCGGCCACCAACTCCGCTCGTATCGCCGCATACCACTGCTTCCAATGGTCATCGCCGGCATGCCACATCGCTTGTATTGCGTAATAATGACCATAGAAATAATGCGTTTCGGACCGTCTTAAGTTTCCACCGGGAGCAAAACGCAGTAAGAAGGAGAGACCTCGTTCGAGTTCACGTCCTTCCGTCAAGCCGGCAGAATACAATGTCACAACACCAGCTGCCGAACGAGCAAATTCGCTTTGAGGCTGCATGTGGAGTTGATATCGGAAGCCGCCATCCGAATTTTGGCACTTTTTCACGTACTCAACACATTGGTCGACCGTCGTTTTGGGGACGGCAATTCCGCCGTTGCGCGCTGCACGCAGGGCCATCATTTGGCAAACCGTAACCGAAACGTCCGCATCCCTGCCATCGGGTTCATAACGCCAGCCTCCTTCACGGTTCTGCGAGTTGACGATGAGTTGAACTGCCCCCTTGAGGGCATTTCGCACTTCTTTTTGAGGCGTCATTCCATGGACTTCTGCGAGAAACAGCGTGGCAAAACCGTGACCATACATGGGGCCATGTTCCGTGCTGTCCTCACGCACGATGTAGCCTGAGGGCTTGACACAGACCAACAGAAATTCGATCGCTCGTTCGACGTTCGGACCGTATTGTCCGCGTCCTGGAGAGTGGCCGGCAGATAGGAAAGCCAGCCCCGCCAAAGCTGTGACAGCAACGTTTCTCTTATAGGTTTTATCGGATCCAAATGAGCCGTCGCCATTTTGGCGGTTGGCAAGATTTGCGAGGCCACGGTCAATCGTGTTCTGTGTCTCCGCCGTCACATATTCGCCGGCCAGAGATTCAAAATTGCGTTTGTGAGACGCCGGTTCTCCCCTCACAAAGGACGTCGTTAAGAAGAATGCGGCGGCGACCATCGCCAAGGGGATCGCAAAGGGGTGGCACCGAGATGCTACGGGGGCAGGCCCACTCGGTGTGCCAATACACTTTTGCACATACCGAAGATCGGCAAATTCACTTTCAACGGGGAGATTGAGGTCTGACGACATCGTATCGAGTCGCACTGGCTTCCCAAGACTTTGGAATGATGGAGATCGGTGTTGGCTGCGACTCGATTTTCCAGAACGGCTGGCCCGCAGAGGAAACCGTTTCAACGGGATTGACGGGATCCCCCAAAGATGTTCCCCGCGGCGAAAAATCTCGCATGGCTTGGAGAAAACGAAGATCATTCGTCTTGCGAGTATCACTGCGAGGTTCCTGAAAGGCCCGTGGCCGCGTGAACGTCTCTGGTCCTGCAGACTCATCAGCAAAAGGATCGTGTGAATCGAAGGAACGTGCTTCGACCCGTGCCGGTCGTGGAGTGCATGTCAGATGCCTCATCTCGTAGGGCTGCCGACACCCAATGAGGCAAATTTCCAAAACGGCTAACCAGCATCCGCGTTCCATCGCGTATTTCATTTTCGTTCCTGCTTTGCTCGTGCGATCCGGAAAACAACCGAATCGGCAATATTCGCCGATAGAGATTTTAGCCGAAGGTGATCGTTTGGGATAGGTGGGAATGACGACTACCTCTCCGGAAACGTCAGAACGGATGTTTTGTTATCTCGAGGAAGTCATTGATCCAATCCACGATGAAAATCAACTTTCTCGAGCAGCACCCACTGGTGATCTCCCGGAATAACAAACTTGACAAAGCGGAAGGAACGTAACGATTCCACCAAAGATCCCGCCTTTAATAGCCGATTGGTTTTGATAAGAGGGTTCATAGGTCCTGTCTCAAGGCTTTGCCAGACAGGTCTCCTGTCACACGTGGCGGGTCTGCAGTACGATGATTTGGCTGAAAGGAATTCGGCTTGGACCGGCAAGTTCGCCGAGTTTCTCGAAAGGAGTCTGTCATGAAGCGAAGTCAGAATTGGTGGTCAAGAGAGTTAATCCTCGGAGGCTGCTTAGTATTGTCCGCCGTTTCGTCCGGTTGTTTTCAGACGACCGTTGGTGGACAGACGTTGCCGTCCGCCTATTACCTCGATGACGACGTCCAATATTTCCCGATGGGGTCAGAGCAGAGACTTTCCAATCAGATTCGCGCGGTGGAGCGTTACAGAGCGGAACAAGAAGTTTCGGAGCCGCAGGAAGGCACTCGATAAGAGAATCGTCCCGCAGTTCGTCTGTGTCATCGTCTGGCGGGGCGGAGCGGTGATTGTCGCCTAGAGAATCTGCCGTCTGCGGAACGGCGCGGCGTGACGCAAACCAATGCCCCGAATGCGAATGCTTCCTTTTGAGACTGACCGCCGGCCAATCTTGGCGCCGTGAAATCTGCTGGTGTCAGTAGCAACTCGCCAATTTTTCGCGACGATTTCCGTGGTAGCTACATTCGATGGCTCCGGGACGTTTCTGAGATCTTCAGCGATCGTCTCGGCGAATGACCCTGTGGCGTCATTCGCCGAGAATGCATTCGGGGCACCATTCTTCCAATTGTTTTTGGAAGACTCGATAAACGCATATGACCGGTCGAAGGTATTCGATAGACTTTAGCTTCTACCGAATCAATAGTTACTAATGTACAGTGCTTAGAATTGTACCCAGCTTGTCCGGATGGTGTTGTTGTTTAGGTCAGAAAGGCTCGGTTATGCTCTCGATTCTCGGAAGCCCTCCGGCATCTGCGTGTGATGGTCAGACTCGTCGCCAATTTCTGAGACTCGGTGGCTTGGCGTTGGGTGGTTTAACGTTTCCACAGATTCTTCGGGCCGAGTCGATGTCGGGGCGTGCCAAGCCGCTGTCTCACAAAGCCGTCATTATGATTTACCTGTCCGGTGGGCCTTCGCACCAGGACATGTATGACCTCAAGATGGATGCCCCCGCGGAGATTCGTGGATCATTTCGGCCGATTAGCACAAACGTACCGGGAATTGACATTTGCGAGCATATGCCTCGTCTCGCATCCATGATGGATAAGTTTGCAATCATTCGCTCGTTGTACGGCGGACCGGATCAACATGCTTCAGACATGTGCATGAGTGGTTACGGCATAGGCCCGAGGGGGCGGCAAAACTATCGCCCATCACTGGGATCAGCTGTTTCAAAAATTCAAGGGACGATTGATCCGGCTGTCCCTGCATTTGTGGGACTGACCACCAAGTGTCGACATACCGAATATGCAAATCCAGGCATGCCAGGATTTCTTGGCCCAGCCTATGCGGCATTCCAGCCGGATGGCGAAGGGATGGCGAACATGCATCTCAACGGGATTTCTCTGGAAGAACTTCGAAATCGCCAAGCCTTGTTGAACAGCTTCGACAAATTTCGTCGCCAAGTGGACGCGAATCCGAGCTTACAAGGCGTGGACACTTTCACTCAGAAAGCGTTCAACGTTCTGATGTCGACGAAACTCGTCGAAGCGATGGACTTGAGCCGCGAACCCGCGACACTGCGGGACCGATATGGTCGAGGAAGTTCCGATCCGGCATTTGGAGAAGATGCGGGTCCACACTGGATGGATCAATTTTTAATGGCAAGGCGTTTGGTGGAGGCTGGTGTTCGTTGTGTGACGCTGTCATTTGGTAGTTGGGATCGGCATGGTCAAAATTTCGTTCGATTGCCAGACCAACTCAAAAAATTGGATATGGGAGTCACGGCGCTTGTCGAGGACCTACATGCCCGAGGTTTGGATCAGGACGTCAGCGTGATTGCGTGGGGCGAATTTGGCAGGACACCCCGTATTAATTCGGGTGGCGGTCGAGATCACTGGCCTCAAGCGTCCTGTGCCCTTCTCGCGGGAGGAGGCATGCGAATGGGACAGGTGATTGGTTCGACCAATCGACTTGGCGAAGTGCCACAAGATCGTCCTGTGCATTATCAAGACGTTTTTGCGACGTTGTATCACAAGCTGGGAATTGATGTCGGATCGGTGACGATCCCTGATCATAGTGGTCGGCCGCAGTTTCTACTCGACCGGACGCTTCCGATTCGCGAGTTGGTATGACCGATGGGATTGACTTCGACATTCAAGCCGCGCGACGCACGGACTCGGTCAGTGGAATTGCGGGTTGATCGAAATTCCAAACTTTGCGAATCGTATAGTTCGTTTGGTGCTGTGCGGCGAAGTAAATTCGTGAGCACAATTCGCCGAGCATGCCGAAAAACAGAAACTGTACGCCCATCATGATCGATATCGCGGTGAGCAACAGTAGTGGATTTCCCGTCATATCGACGCCACCAGTTAGTTTCATCCAAGAGGTCGCCGCCCCTGACAAAAATCCGACGAAAAAACAGATCAAACCAATCGTTCCGAACAGCTTCATTGGACTCACAACATACTGAATGAAGTACTTGACGGTCATCAAATCAAGCAGCACTCGTGTCGTTCGAGAAATACCATATTTCGAGGTACCGAATCGGCGGGGATGATGATTGGTAACGACTTCCACGCACCGCGCCCCTCGCCAGTGAGCAAGAATCGGAATAAACCGGTGCATCTCTCCAAACAGCTGTAATTCTTGGGCAATCTCTGTGCGAATGGCCTTCAGTGTGCAACCGAGATCATGCACCGGGAAACCTGTCACGCGTGAGATCAGCCAGTTAGCTATTTTGGAGGGTAATTTGCGGTTGATAAATGCGTCTTGTCGTTTCTTCCTCCATCCGTGGACGAGGTCGTATCCCTCAGCAAGTTTGTCCAGCATCATCGGAATGTCATCTGGATCGTTTTGCAAATCGCCGTCAAGTAAGATGATTGTCTCCATCTGGGCGGCCTGCATTCCCGCCTGCATTGCTGCTGTTTGACCGTAATTCTTACGGAATTCGATCACTTTCACACACACGTCTTTTTGCGACAGTCGCTCCAATGTGGGTGACGATCCGTCTGTGGAACCGTCATTGACAAAAATCAATTCATAGGACTCGCCAATCTGTTGCAGGACCTTTGTCACGGCCTCGTGCAGCAGTGGAATATTTTGAACTTCATTGTAGATCGGAACAACGACAGAAACACTCATTATGGCGACCTAATCAGGAGGCAAACCGAAGGCCCGATGACACGACTTGGGAACCGAAGGGCGGCAGTGTGTCAGAAAAAAAAAAAAGCGTCCAGACAGATTCTAAATTGTGTCGAAGTCGAAATCTTGGTGGGGAGTAAAAAACTGAAAATCCTCTGTGTCGAGTGCGATTGAACACGGTCGCTCACCATCACAAATAAGGCGTTCAATCAGGGGGAGCCATGTTTCAGGGCTGGCGGACATCGTTAATGTAGTGAACGGGTAATCGGCTGGATCAACTCCCCCCACCGTCCTCCCCAAAAAACGTGGAAGCATTTTCCGAAATTGCACTTTTAAAAAGAGCGTACGTCCCGTGTGTTCCTGTCGCACGACTCACACTCGGTTTCTTGAAGGCTCTCAGGGCCGTTTCTTAAAGCCTCCCGGATTCGCGGTTGCACTCGTGGAGAAAACCGGACAACTGCCCAGAGTCGATGCCGTCGCGGTTTTCGACGAAGAGGCTTGTCGAAACACGCGAAGTTTTACCAAAGGTTTCTGAGTATCGCCTCGGCGAGCAGACCGCCGCCAAGATGTCGGCCATTGCCAGAAGTGGCGACATGTTTGTCATGGGGCGTTGTCATAGACGAACAATGACCCAATGGGAGTATCGGTCCGTCGAACCAGTGCTCCAAAATATTCGGCGAGGTCGGTACTCTGAGGTCTTTCTCGATGCCTATCAAAATACTGAATCGGAACGGCATGTTTCCGAAATTTCGCAGAATGTTACGGTTCTGTGGTGCGTGGGCGTCCTCGTGTCGTGGTCTTCGATTTCACAAAATTAAGACGTTTCTTTTCGAAGTGGTAGGAATGAAACGGGCACTTTCGTTCCCGCCGTAGAGGCTTAATCGGAATGTTTGGTCCCGACTTAATCTTGAAATTTGAAGACTTTGGTGACGCTGCCAATAGCGACCGCGATGGGTACCGCCTATACTCCGGTGCGTCATGAAAACTGGTCCTTTGACGATACTACGAGAGAGTGACGACTGTGAGTCAGGAAACGCAACCGCTTCAGGATGTACATGTTCGCGAGACAGTCCCATTGGTGTCGCCCTGCTATCTGAAGCAGGAAGAAAATGTGACGGACAACGCCGTTCGAACGGTGATTGACGGTCGAGAAACGGTCAAGCGCATTATTTCCGGTTCCGAATCACGATTGATCGTGGTACTTGGGCCCTGCTCGATTCACGATCAGGTCGCCGGCTTGGAATATGCGCGCCGGTTAAAATCGTTGTCCGATCAAGTGGCAGGCACGATGATGCTTATCATGCGTGTTTATTTCGAAAAACCTCGGACAACAGTTGGTTGGAAGGGGCTGATCAATGACCCTCATCTGAATGATACTTTTGATATTCAGACGGGGATCCGAATTGCCCGGCGGATTCTGCTCGAAGTTGCTAATATGGAACTTCCCGCAGCGACGGAATTGCTCGAACCGATTACACCACAATACATCGCAGATCTGATTTCGCTGACCGCAATCGGAGCTCGGACGACCGAATCCCCGACTCATCGTCAGATGTCAAGCGGTCTTTCCATGCCGGTCGGATTCAAGAACGGCACCGATGGCAGTTTACAGGTCGCTCTCGATGCGATGCTTTCTGCCAGATCGGCTCACAGTTTTCTGGGGATCGACAATGACGGCAAGACATGCATTGTCAACACGAAGGGAAATCCGTGGGGTTTTCTCGTATTGCGTGGAGGACGTTCCGGATCGAATTATGAAATGGCGATCCTTGCGGATGCTGTCGACAGACTGACAGAGGCAAAACTGCCAACGGGATTAATGGTTGATTGCAGTCACGCCAATTCGAATAAGGACTACCGACTCCAGCACGTTGCTTGGAACGACTGCATTGCACAGCGTGTTGCCGGAAATCGCAATATTGTCGGACTGATGTTGGAAAGCAATTTGAACCCGGGCAGTCAGTCACTTCCCAAAGATCTCACGCAGCTTCGATATGGTGTCTCGATCACGGATGGCTGTATCGGATGGGAAGAAACCGAACGCTTGATCCTGTCTGCGAATGACAAACTCAGTGGCTTGAAATAGCTTTTCAGAGGTTGGAATACTTCCCAGCAGCTTTGTGCGCAGGGACATCAGACCTCGCCTGTGCCAGCTAAATGCTCCAAAGGACAATGCACTTAAAAAAACGATTTGGGAGCAGGTCATTCCGGCGTTTATCGTCGGAGCAAGATCGACAGATGTTTCTTCAGGCGATCGTCGTCCTCCATATTGCCTGTGACGCCGACGTAAGGATTTTTATCCTCGGAGTTTAGTAGTTTCAGGACCCTCAGGTAGGCTTCCCGCTCTGACTTCGTATCGCCGCGTGAATCGGCAAGACTGGCGTCACGAAGCAACTGCTGGTACGGCTTAATTGTGCCCTTTTCATTGCCGACGAAGTCTCGCATTACAACAGATCTGGCAAACATTTTTGACTCGTCTCGTTCATTCGTCATCACCGGGCCCATGACGACGATCGCCAATGATGCGAGCAAACTAAAGCCGAATGCCGCGTATATCAGTACGGTGTTTTCCGCTGCGGCTATTGGATGTTTCGCAGGTTTCTGAACGGTTACTTCTGACAACGACAATTCCGGCAGGTGCCCATCTTCACCGAGTCGAACTAGGATCTGGCCGCTGCGGTCTGTAATGAATTTGGCTTCAGTGCGTTTGGTTACGTCACTCTTTTTGGAACCGGATTGGCGCGTGTTTAATTTCACGAGTGATGAGATGACGGGTGCAGGTAGAACTTTTGGTCCATTCACAAGGACCTGTTCCTCTTCAGCGGAGGTCGAAGACAATCCATAGGAAAACAAGAGGGTTGTCTCTTTCGAAACCGTGATCGTCGCCCGCCCTGGAAGCCAAGTCCACTGCTTGGACGGAAGTTGCACACCATTGATGGCGACCTTGCCTTTGAGGGCGGTCATGATTGCGAAACGTCCGTTTCTGTTGGCCAGAGACGCGTGAACATCCTCAATCAGGGGATCGGATAATACGACCTGACATTCCGAGATACGGCCAATCTTCGTCAAATCCTCCTGCAATGTATAAGTCTTTCCTCGGTCCCGTCCGGCAATCACAGTCAGGCTAGCAAGAGTGGTGTCGTTGATGTTGAGCATGAAAAATCAAGACCCCAAAGGAACGGGACAACCGGAATGACACCTTCAACTTGTACTCAGACGGATCCCCTCACGTCTCTTCAATTCAGGATATCCGAGGCAATCATTCCGAGCAGGAATGGTCCCAAAATTACCAAAACCGTTGAAGCCATAATCAAAATTCCCGGCAGCAACATTTTAACGGCGGCCTCGCCAGCGAGTGTTTCTGCACGTTGACTGCGTTTGAGGCGAAGGACATCGGCTTGAGTCCGGAAAATTCCCACCAAGGGCGTGCCCAGTTGCTCACCTTGAATGATCGAGCCAATAATGCCGGTGATTTCAGCATCGTGAAGCCGATCTCGCATGGATTCCAAAGCGGCGGTGCGGCCCTTGCCCATATTCAGTTCGCCGAGAACCCGACCGAATTCCACTCCGACGGGATGGTCACGAAATTCATCGACGCCTTCTTTCAGTGCCGCCAAAAATGTCGAACCAGCCTCCATGAGCAGGGTGATCAGATCTAAGACAAACGGCATTCGACGTTTGATGAGAATCAATCGGTATCGTGCTGCGTGATGAAGGCGACGACGCAGAATGTATCCGCAGAGGACGGTGATCATGATGGCCAAGAGAATTCCAGGCATTCCGAGAAATTGAGTGCATGTATAGACAAACACCGGCAGTAGCAGAATCGCTTGAATTTCGATTCGAGCCAGGAACTCTTCCGGTGTCCAGAACCGAGACAGGCCCGCCGCTTGGATCTCTCGACTAATCGCCGGCAGTTGTTCGGGAAAAGCACCGCGGTTGAATTTTGCGAAAGCCTGTACCAACGGCTGAAAAGTTCGAAAGAAGGCACTGACTCGACGCAATTCGTTGAGGCGATTGACGTCATAACGCCAGTCGCCTTCTTGGATCGCATCTTTGGAGGCGAGGCTGCAAAAAATTGTCCAAGCCAGCACAAAGACGGACAGTCCGACCACCAATGAAATGACGACGGGTGGTAGTGGATCGATCAGGAGCGGAGCAGTGGTAATGGACATGGTAAGCTTCTTCGGCGTTCTCGGAAGATTTTATCTGCTGTCGCAGGGCGAATGAACATCGCGTGAATCACGCCTTGACGTTGACGGTTGTTTATTCGTGCCGCAAGGATTTTACGCCAATGAAATGATAATTTTGCCGAAATGTTTTTGAGTTTTCAAATAGTCGTATGCAGCGCGCGCTTCCAAAAGAGGGAAAACCTGGTCAATGATCGGTTTCAGTCGATGTTGAATTGCCGCACGATTCAAACGTTCGAACATCTCGCGGCTTCCAACATAAATTCCATTGATCCGCAGGCTGTTCATGAGAATATCGGTCACACGCAACTCACTGGCGGTACCACCCAGGATCCCAATCATGGCGATGTGACCTCCGACTCGAGCGGCTCGTAATGATTGGGCGAGTGTCCCTGCTCCACCGACCTCTAAAATGTGGTCCGCACCAAGTCCGCCAGTCAGCTCAACAACTTTCCGTTCCCACTGCGGATGTTGGCTGTAATTGATTCCCGCGTCAGCTCCAAGGGCAATGGCGAGATCAATTTTTTTGTCACTGCTCGACAAAACAATAATTTTGGCTCCGTACCATTTGGCGATTTGCAGTCCGAACAGTGACACGCCGCCGGTTCCGATAATCACCACCGTCTCGCCCGCCTTCAGGTTTCCTTGCTCAATGAGGGCATTCCACGCAGTGAGCGCGGCGCACGGCATCGTGGCCGCCTCTTCGAAGGTCTGGTGCGGAGGAATCCGAACGGCGGCCTCTTCGTCGAGCAAGACATATTCGGCGAGCATTCCGTTTGTTGATCCTCCACCGAGCGATATTTTTATTTTTTCTGCGGAGGAGGGTCCTGTCAGCCAGTGAGGAAAAAATGTTCCCGCGACGCCGTCACCTAATTTCCATTGAGTCACACCTTCGCCAATCGCTGCGATTTCACCGGCACCATCAGACAGGGGAACGAGCGGCAGCGAGACCCTGCCATAGGCACCCTGCATAACGATCAGATCGCGAAAGTTGAGTGAAGCCGCGCGAACTCTGACGAGGATCTGGCCAAACGATGGTTGTGGCTCCGGTCGATCCACGAGTTTCAATTCCTCCGACCCGCCAACTCCTTGTAATTCCCAAGCTCTCATTGGAATCCTTTCGCTCGATAATTATCGAGAGGTCTGTTTTGAGGCAAAAGCCATCGAGGACGATGCTCAACCACGTTCTCACTTCGTGGTATCAAGGTTTTGAGAGGGAATTCCGGACCAGTGAGTATTGGCCGGTAGCGACTCCCCTTTCATGACCAGAGACAGTTCACCGATGGATGAGCCTCGATCCATCTCTGTGTCATACAAGACGACCGACATCGAACCAAGAGAGCAACCCGCGCCAATGTCGATGGTCGACATTTTCATGACGCGATCCTCGAACAGATGTGTCTGCAGCGTGCAATCCAGATTGATGGCCACATCGTCTCCAATCTTAATCAGATCGAACTCGGTCAACTCGGTCGTGTCGAGATAAACTCGCCGTCCAATCTTCGCTCCCAACAAGCGGAAGAACCAGCAAATGAATGGCGTTCCCGCCATCAGATCCAAAAAAAACGGCGACGCAAAATTGTCGAGTAATGCTGTCAGGACCTCTGTTCTCCAAACAAACGGGCTCCAAAGTGGCCGTTCGCAGGGGTGATAACGGCCCATCATCAACCACTTGAACGCAATCAGAAGCAGGGCAGCCGCCAGTCCTGCTGTCGCGTAGATTAATGGGAAAAGCAAGATCATCTGCCAAACGTGGACTTCTTCTCGAATCAACAGGAAGACAGACAGGAGCACGTTTGTCAAAACGATAAAACAGGTTGAAGGGAGCGTCACACGGAAGAATTCAATGAACAGTCGCAGTGCAATCAACCTTCGTGTCGGTCGAAAAGTCAGTTCCGGAGGGAAGCCTGTGGTCAGTTGCCGCTGGGGCAAAAAGAAAGGTGGCGATCCAAGCCACGATGAACCGTCACTTATTGCCGCTGACGGCGGCATCGACAGGCAGCCGATCAGACAATTGTCGGGAATCGTTGCACCAATCGGAATAAGAGCACTGTTACCGATAAACGTCCGAGTGCCGATTGTGATCTGATCAATTGTCAGAAAGCCGTTACGAATGCGCGCTGCCCCCAAGGATACCGCATCGGCCACGAAGCTCTCATCCCCAATATTGAGGCAGTCGGGTGAAACAAATGATGCCGTTGAAATTTCGGCTCGTCGACCGAGGTTTGCGCCGAGCAGTCGATACCACGGTGCCAAATAAAGGGTGGAATACAGCGGTCCAATCACATCAAGACTCAGGGTCATCGTCCGGTCAAAAAACCATTTGCGGAAGCAAAATGAGTCGTGTAGAGGATAGGCACCGGGTTTGATTCGCCCCAACAATAGCCACTTCAATGCGGCAATTTCGAGACTGATGAAAAGCACAAATGAAACGGCAACGAGGGGTGCAAGGACCAGATAATAATAGTAATCGTCCAGCTTGTTGAGATGCGTCATCACGACCATACCCGGAAAGAAAGCTACCATCGGTAGCAGAGGGAACGTGAACAATCCCAACGTGCAGAGAAGTCCGAAGGCAAGTCTCCTTGGCAAACTCGGGCGTGGAATTGGCGGAGCGAGGGGGATGTCCGTTTGACACTCCGCGGAACGCGACGGCGAGCCATGCCAACGTTCCCCAGTTGGAATCCGTCCCCCGATGGGCAGCATTGACAGATCTTCAAGCGAGGAGTCATCGTCCATTCGAGTTGAGGGCCCAAGCAGAGATCTCGTACCGACAAAACATCGTCGGCCGATTTCGACGTGGCCGAGGATCAACCAGCCATCATTGATTGTGAAGCCGGTAAAATGAGAGTCGGCGCCAAGGCAGCTGTCGTCTCCGATCGACAGCAGATCGAACATCGCACCGCCGTCGTTGCCGAGATGGACATTGGCTCCGATGCGCGCCCCCATCATACGGTAGTAGAGGCTGAGCAGCGGTGTCCCGGTGAGATAGTTTGTCGGGACGATCCCCCGAATGGATTCCACGAACCACCATCGCAGAAAATAGCTACCCCACATCGGATACCGGCCCGGCTGCGCTCTTCCCAACACTAGCCACTTCACAGCGATCGACAAGGCAATCATGGCAGGATATAGCAGTAGCAACGTTGCTACTGAAAAGACCACCGCTTCGGTGTTCGAGTACTCGTCGTCGATCGCATAGGCAAAGGTCAAGTACGGTGCCAGCCAATGCAGCGAGAACAAGCCGATCACAAAGTACAATCCGATGGCTTGGATCGTTCCGCCGACAAAATATTGCCATGAGGACACGCGATAAATGTCACGCACTTCAGGGGGATCCACGGCTGCGTTAGTCAGCGGAGTGGTCGATTTGAGATGTCTTAACCTCAAGGCGCTCGCGAGTGTCTCGATGGTCGGATGGTTGTAGATATCGAGCATCGAAACGTCTTCGAACTCAGGATATTTTCGCAGCAGTGAAATCATCCGCGCCGCGAGGAGCGAGTGCCCGCCGAGGTCCATAAAGAAGTCGGCAGTGGGCCCGACAACCACCGGGAAAAAGAGATGATTCCATACGGCTGCCAGTTGAATTTCGATGTCGTCTGTCGGGCTCCACATCTTTTTCGATTCATCGACCTCTGCCGGCATTCGGCTTCGTGGCGCCGGCAAATTTTTGCGGTCCACCTTGCCGCTCGTGAGTGTCGGAAAGGATTCCACCGTTTCGAAGACGGTGGGAATCATGTAGGCCGGCAGCTTACTGCGTAAGTTCGCTCGCAACTGCTCATGATCGCTGGCGAAACCGTTCCGCGGAACGATGTAGCCGACGAGCTGTTGAACACCAGGTATGTCTTCACGTAGGGCGGCGGCGGCAGCCAACACCCCCGGACACCGCAACATTTCCGATTCAATTTCGGAGAGCTCGACCCGAAACCCTCTCAACTTGACCTGTCCGTCGGCGCGGCCAACAAATTCCAACTGTCCATCGGTCGTCCAGCGTGCCATGTCTCCTGTGCGATAGAGTCGAATTTGGTTTTCATCCGACTCGGCAATCGTGATGCTCACAAAACGCTCTTGCGTCAAATCCTCTCGACCGACGTAACCGCGCGCGAGACCGGCGCCGCCGAGATA
Organism: Schlesneria paludicola DSM 18645; assembly: GCA_945876035.1. GTDB lineage: Bacteria > Planctomycetota > Planctomycetia > Planctomycetales > Planctomycetaceae > Schlesneria > Schlesneria paludicola_C. The sequence continues at coordinate 44,682 of CAMCMU010000002.1, forward strand.
CAGCTCACCGATTTCACCGCAGAGTACACGACGACCGTCTGAATTCATCACAAACGCGTTATAACCCGGAAGTGGTTCGCCGATCGTGACATCGCGTGCGGGATCGCATTCAGTCCATGTGGCAATCACGGTGGCTTCCGTGGGGCCATAGGTATTGAACATCCGTCGTCCAGGTCGATGCCAGCGGCGTACCAGATCCGGCGAACATGCTTCGCCGCCGACAATGATAATCCGGACATTCGGCAGGTCGCCCTCCATCATTGACAGGAGTGTCGGGACGCAGGAAAGGATTGTCACACCAGCCGCGGTAAGGAGACGCGGCAGATCTGGTCCTGCGCGTACCATGTGTGGTGTTGCAGCCACCAATGTGGCACCGGCGTTCCATGCCAGCCATAATTCTTCGACCGATGCATCGAACGCGACCGAAAAGCCCTGATAAACGCGGTCTTCCGAACGGACGGCGAATCGAGTCGCTTCGGTACGGACTAAATGAACGACGCTTCGGTGCTCGATCTGAACACCCTTCGGCTTGCCCGTTGATCCCGAGGTGTAGATGACATAACACAGGTTATTGGGCCGCGTCTGAATGCTTACTTCCGACAAGCGAACCGCCGGCCGCGTTGAAATTGCCAGCCAATGTTCATCGATCAGGACGACCGTTCCGGAAAATGTGACGAGCTGGTTTGCAAAGGCTGCTGTGGTAATCACGATCTGAATCTTGCAGTCGGCTAAGATGTAGTGCACTCGTTCAGCCGGGTATTCGGCATCGAGCGGCACATACGCGCCGCCCGATTTGAGAATTCCAAGGAGTACGGAGTAAACATCCATCGAACGGGGCAACCAGAACGCAACGCAGGTCTCTGGGCCGACTCCAAACTCCCTCAGATAATGAGCAAGCTGATTGGATGTGTCGTCAAGATCACGGTAAGTCAGACGCGTTAAGCCGATCTCAATTGCCGTACGGCCCGGATGTTGATCGACTTGAGCTTCAAACAACTGATGCAACAGCGAGGCTGACGAGGTTGGGGTTTGAGACAATGAAAATCCTGAACAATTGATAAATAGGGGGGCTGGGGCGTGAAGTTTTGGGGACGGATTCGAGCGGCAGACGTTAAATTCGGTGACAGCCGTTGCCAATGTGACACGTACTATTCGTCGTCACGGGTGAGCCATGTGTGCATCGATCCTAGAGCAGAGGGATTGTTTTCAGCGTGTCCGAAAACAACTCTGGACTGGCATTTCTCTGATTGGTTTTGCAGAAGGTCTAATCCTTGTCCAATAGAACTGCAATCATCCATCCCCGTCAGCGGCAACAAAAGAGGAGTCTGCGCCACAGGGAACCGCACAATAAGCGGAAGATATCGACCTTCGTCACTTGAGGGCGAGTTTCCCAAACTCGATATCCGAGGAATTCAATTTTTTCCAGAATGTGAAGCCCGCCACGCGCGAAAAGATCAATATCGACTTGCAATCGGCCGGGCAGGTTCTCGACGAGTGGTAGGCCTCTTATCAGAAACTCGCGGGATCTTTTGGTCTCGAACTGCATGAGATCGAGGAAGGCCTGATTCGTAATTTGTGAGTTAAAATCTTCTCGCCGGTATCCGAACCGCTCATAGTCCTCACGCGGTAAATAGATTCTTCCAATCATGAAGTCACGCGAAACATCCTGCCAAAAGTTGGCAAGCTGTAGACCCGTACAAATGGAATCCGACCAAACGATGTTTTGTTCAGTCTGTGCGTGGCAAAGGTGAAGTACCAGTCGGCCGACTGGATCGGCACTACGACGGCAATAGTGTTGAAGTTGCTCGAACGTCTGGTATTCGTGAACCGACTGGTCTTGCTCGAAGGCGGAGATCAGATCCAGAAACGGTTCACGCGGGATCGAAAACTGCTCGATCGTGGGCCGCAACGCGACGAACACAGGATGTCGAGTCTGCCCGAAGTAACATGCGTTCAACTCGTCTCGCCACCACCCCAACAACGTCAGCGACTTTTCAGACTCGGGAATTTCGTCACCCAGGTTGTCCGCCCATCGGCAAAAAGAATAAACATTGTAAAAATGCTGCCGCAGATCTTTCGGCAGTAGCCAGGAAACCACCGGAAAGTTCTCATAATGTGACGTTGCCAGCCTCCGGCAATACGCTTCGGCAGCTCGCAAATCCAGCGATGGTCTGGCGAGAATTGCCTCAGGGCCAAACAGATCAAGGTCGGTAGCAAACAATCTTGGCTCCGTGACTGCAGTGTTTGATCAAACGTCGTTACTATATCCGAACCGGAGGCTTAATGCTTTTCGATAAAAGCATTTTGAAGTCATCTGTTGACCGTCGGGCCGTGGTCGTGAATTACGAGCCAAAGAATAATGAGCTGAAGCCCGGCAAACCAAGATCAGCCAGGCTTTTGCGTTTGCTTGCAACTTGGTTTTTAAGAATCCCGTTATGCCCATTCCAAAAGTGGCGATTGTTGGCCGGCCCAATGTGGGCAAGAGTTCGATCATGAATTGGTTGGCTCACAAGCGAATTTCGGTTGTTGATCCGATGGCCGGGGTGACCCGTGATCGGGTGACGTACTTGATGCACGTTTCGGACCGATACTTCGAGTTGATCGATACGGGAGGCGTTGGAATCGTCGATGTCGGTGAGCTTTCGGATGAAGTCGATACTCAAATTCGGATTGCCATGGAGCAAGCCGATTTGATTCTTTTCGTCGTGGAGGGAGCCTCTGGAGTCACAGCCTTAGATCAGGAAGTTTCGCGTCGGCTGCGACGCATTGACACGCCGAAAATCATCGTCGTTAATAAATGTGATTCACCAAAGCTCGATCGTGAGGCGCCGGCCTATCACGCGCTAGGCGACTCCCATACCGAGTTGATGGCCGTCAGTGTGAAGGGGAATCGAAATCAAGAGGAATTGCTGCAGTTGGTCCTCCGACATCTTCCTCCCCCCGATGATTTGGAAGCGGAGCAGGGAGAAGATCTGGACGAGATTCCTGAGTTGAAACTGGCAATCGTCGGCAGGCGAAATGTTGGTAAAAGTACATTCATCAACCAGCTCGCCGAGACAGACCGAGTCATCGTGAGCGAGATCCCCGGCACCACGCGTGATAGTATCGATGTTCGGTTTCAGATGGATGGTAAGTCGTTCATCGCGATCGACACCCCAGGTGTGCGAAAAAGAAAAAGTCTTGCCAATGATGTCGAATGGTATGGCTTGGCGCGTGCAAAACGGAGTATTCGACGGGCGAACGTGGTTCTGATGTTCCTCGACTGTATGGAGACGATTTCTCGCGTTGACAAGCAACTTGTGTCAGAAATTCATCAAGAGTGCAAACCGTGCATTTTTGTGACAAACAAATGGGACCTTTCCACCAATCGGTCTACCGAAGACTGGTCAGATTACGTCTTCAAACACTTTGCACACATGCGACACGTTCCCATCGCAATCATCACGGCGCAGACCGGAAAGAACGTGAAGAAGCTGATCAACCTCGCTCAATCGATATACAAGCAGTCTCTCTTACGAGTCTCGACTGGTCTGTTGAATCGTGTTGTACGCGCGGCCGTGAAGAATTGGTCGCCACCTCTGCGAATGAATCGTATTCCACGCATTCTGTTTGCGGTGCAAGTTGCGTCGGAACCGCCGACGATCGTGCTCAAGTGCAACGCCAAGGAGCTTTTCGATGAAGATTACAAACGCTATTTGCTAGGTGTCTTGCGTGAACAGTTGCCGTTTAAAGAAGTTCCAATAAAGCTCTATTTCCGGTCGAAAGACTCTGATCCCGATCAGGCGGCACGGGAAGAAGCCAAAAGCCAGCGAATGGACGTGGGCGATTTTGATGACGACGACTTTGATCCTGATGAGGAGACCATGACCGAAGCAGACTTTGATACCGAATGATACTCCGGTCAGCCGATCACCTCAGATGCACGACAAGGGCGACGAATGGCCTTCGACTTGACACTCCAACGGGAATCTATCCCCACGTCTGAGGATCAACGATGTCGACAACACTTTTTACGGGCGTTCAGATACTCGATTGCACAGGAGCCGAACCGTTTGCTGGTGAAGTGCTGATCGATGGGTCACGTATTGCTGCCATCGCTCGCGATGCTCACCGCTTGTCGCGTGAGAACGTCGATGTCATTGACGGCGACGGGGCCACGTTAATGCCCGGGTTGATCGAATCGCATGCGCACCTGAGCATTGATAACGCAGCGGATCTTGTTTCGGTGGGGATGATTCCACCGGAAGAAACGCTACTGATTGCCTTGCGGAATGCGAAATTGTATCTGGATTGCGGCATCACCAGTTGCCTTAGCGCGGCTGCGGCAAAGCCGCGGACGGATGTGGTCATTCGCAATGCCATCAATAAGGGGGAGATTCCTGGTCCTCGGTTGCTGGCCGCTAGTCCTTGGTTGACGGTGACCGGTGGACTCGGTGACATGCGGACGCTGCACATGCCGAGTATGTCGTCCATGGCGATCACGCTGGATGGTCCCGAAAATTTTCGCCGCACGACCCGAGAACTGATTCGTGAGGGTGTAGACATCATCAAACTTGTGATCTCGGGCGACACGTTTGTCCCTCACGCACCGTCGCAGTCAACGGTCATGAGCGAAGCGGAGATTGCCGCTGCCGCAGAGGTTGTCAAAGCTCATGGCAAGCGAATGAGTGCTCATTGTCGCAGCGCCAATTCAGTAAAACTGGCCGTGAAGCATGGAGTCAATGTGATCTACCATGCTAATTTTGCTGACGAAGAGGCGTTTGATTTGTTGGAAGCCAACAAGGATTGGGTTTTTGTGAGTCCGAATATCGGCTTCACAGCCATCGCAGCCTACGAAGGAGAAAAGTGGTTCACAGAACAACAAGTTCAGGAATTCGGTTTCCGCCACGAACTCGCTGGTGCATCAACGGGGCTCAAAGAGTTGAAACGGCGAGGAATTCGTATTTTAGGTGGCGGTGACTACGGTTTTTTTGTGACTCCGCATGGTGAAAACGCACGCGATCTCGACCACTTGATCCGCTACTGCGACTTCACGCCGATGGAGGCATTTCTCACGATGACCAAACATGGTGGCGCGGCGATGGGACTTCCCAACGATTTGGGGCAAATTCGCCCAGGTTTTCTCGCGGACCTGCTACTGGTTGCCGGAAATCCGTTGGCCAACTCGAAGCTTCTTCTGGATCGAAAAAATCTGCGAGTGGTCATGAAGAACGGTGAATTCCATATTCGACAACAAGAACCCATGCGCGTTTCAATGTGACGTCCGAGTTGTTCCTAATTTCGAATAGCCGAGCTTTAGCAAAACATTTGGAAACAGTTTTTTATGGCCATCAGTTTCAAGGTGTTCCCGACCGAGGGGAATTTGTGGGCCGGCGATGCGGAACACCGATTGGTATCGATCTACCCTGAAACACCGACTGGTTGTGATCAGGACAACAGTTTATGGACCACGTTCCCATGTACGTCCGTTAGCCGAAAATTTCGTCCCTGAGACTTATACGTCAGCTTGAGGTGGTTGATACCGAGAAGATGCAGCAGGGTCGCCTGGAGGTCGTGCACGTGAACCTTGTCTTCGGTGATGTAATATCCGATCTCGTCGGTCGCTCCAATCGTTTGCCCAGGCTTGAATCCGCCGCCGGCGAGCCACATGGTGAAAGCATCAATGTGGTGATCCCGCCCCAAGAACTTCTCGCGATCTTCACCTTGTGGGGTTCTGCCAAACTCACCGCCCCAAACGACAATCGTCTGGTTCAACAATCCGCGTTGTTTGAGATCCGCGACCAACGCCGCACAACTTCGATCCGTCTCGTGGCAACGTTCCTCTAGTGACTTTCCCAACTCGGTCCCGGCATTGCCGTGATGATCCCAATCGGTGTGATACAGTTGCACGAACCGCACTCCACGTTCGACCAAGCGTCGAGCGAGCAGACAATTGTTGGCGAAGGAATGTTTCCCAGGTTCGGCGCCGTAACGTTCGAGCGTGTCTTTTGTTTCTCCGTGAAGATCCATCAATTCTGGCGCGCTGGATTGCATTCGATAGGCCATTTCGTACGAAGCGATGCGTGTTCCGATCTCGGGGTCAGAGGTCACTTCGTGTCTCAAGGCATTCAAGTCATTGACCGTGCCAACAAACTCACGTTGTCGATCAGAATTGATCCCCGCTGGGTTCGACAAATTTAAGATCGGCTCACGGCCTGATCGCAGCGGCACTCCCTGAAAGTTTGTCGGCAGAAAGCCGCTTGACCAGAGTGGTGCGCCGCCACGCGGACCTCGTGGTCCCGATTGCAGTACGACAAATCCTGGCAGATTTTGAGATTCCGTACCGAGACCATACGTGATCCAAGCACCCATGCCGGGCCGGCCGCTGAACTGCGGCGAACCCGTGTTGACGAAGAGCTTGGCCGGTCCATGATTGAATACGTCCGTGGCCATCGATTTGACGATGCAAAGGTCATCAGCCACGTTGGCTAAGTGCGGAAGAAGCTCGCTCAGTTCCGCGCCGGACGTGCCATGTTTTGCAAACCTACGCCCTGAACCGAGTAACTTGGCGTCGGGTTTGATGAAGGCGAACCGTTTGCCCTTGACGTAAGATTCTGGAATCATCTGCCCACTCAGTTCGCGAAGTTTGGGTTTCTCATCGAACAAGTCGAGTTGGCTTGGTCCACCTGCCATGAACAAGTAAATCACGGATTTTGCTTTGGCTTCGTGATGTAGCCCACGGCTGCCCGGCGTGAAGCCGTAGGGCGGAATCTCGGCAGAGAGGGTCTGCGGTCCAGTCAACAACGAGCCGAGAGCCATGGCGCCAAGACCAACTCGACAGTCCTGAAAGAAATGGCGACGAGTCAAGTCGAGCAGAGGTTGGTTTTTAGGATGGATGTTGGGCATGGAGGGATCCCTTCCGAGGCGTCGTCACAAGGACAGGCAATTTCGTTGTGTGATTCATCACAAGGCGGAGGGAGTTTCGAGTCCTCAGCAAACGATCGTAGCGGTGCCTGATGGTTTACCAACAGCAGAAGAATTATCACGGCTCACGACACGGCTTTCAAGGACTGCTCGTGAAGATAATCTGTTTATGGCTGAAGCAGTCCTTCGAATAGGCAGCTGCCGAGGCGAATCAGAGTGGCTCCCTCTTCAATTGCAACTTCAAAGTCGCCGCTCATTCCCATCGACAGCTCTTTGAGTGCACCTCGGCTTGGATCGCTCGCTCTCAAGTGGTCTCGCAACTCGCGAAGATCCCGAAACACGCTTCGTGCCGATTCAGGATCTTGATTGAGCGGCGCCATCGTCATTAATCCTTCGACGGCAATCGAGGGCTGTGAGACAATGGAAGGCCACGCCAAAGTGAGCTCGTCGGCGGAAAATCCGTCTTTCGTCGCCTCGCCCAAGAGATTGACTTCAAGTAGGACCCGCGGACGCAGGCCACGTTTGCCGGCGCAGCTTGCCAAATGCTGGGCCAGACGTAGCGAATCCACAGAATGAATCAGATCAACAAACGGAAGCAACGTGTCGGCTTTATTGGTTTGTAAGTGGCCGATTTGATGCCAGCGAACAGCAGGCGACATCTGCCCGGCTCTGGCCACGAGCTGCTGAGGACGATTTTCGCCGAGGTTGGTGACTCCGAGTTCCATCAAACTCCGCACCCAATCCAATTCCGCATACTTTGTGACGGCAACCAAGGTCACATCATTCACCGAACGATTGGCTCGCATACACGCCGCGGCAATCCGATCTTGAACGCGGCGAAGGTTATGCTTTAACAGGACGGTTTGAGATAAACTCATGCGAACACACACACCTCCCGTTGGATGGATGGTGACCGAAACGACTACGATCACGAGTGACCTGTTGACCCACCCCTCAGACGCGATTCTTAATTAAGTGCGGGGGAGAGGTCACGGCCCCTCGCTTCGGCCACCTCGTCGACCGGAATTGCCCTCCCTCGACACGCCACCGGGAAAATTCTGGTCGTCGAATTGTGAACCGCGGCCCCCAGATCGGCCCCGAGACCGTTGTTCCATCGTACTGCGAAGAATCTCAGCATCGCGAGTGGCGGCTGGCGGTTGAGCGGCTCCCGAAGGCGTGGATGCCGCGGACTGATTCGGATCTTGCTTCTTCCGAACGCCACTCCCCGTAGAACTGATCTTCGAATTTAGTGATTTGAGCGTCTCGCGGATCATCACGGGATCGGCGGTCTCCAGTCTCAGGATCTTGACGGTGTGTCGTGCGTCCTTGGCGTGCTGATCGAGTGACTTGACCAATTCCTCCACCTGCCGGTACAGACTTTCTTTACAGGAAACGATCAGATGGCTTGTGCGACGATCAATACCGATGGTTAATTCTGCAGAAGGATTGCTACGACTTGGGTTGGCACCACCGCCCATCAACATCGCAAGCGGATTAAATCGTTGATTGGTGCCTGCGGGACCACCCGGCGGACTCTCCGAAGTGGTTGATTGCTTAAAGACGCTGTTGACGATTTCATACACATCGTCGATCGCGGCAAACTCGACCGGAATCGAACGCGGCTGCCGATCTCGCAATGATTCCGGCAGTTCAGACGCATCAAGGAGCTCCAGCAGGGATTCCACGTCAAGAATCATTTCTTGGCTGCCAGTCACGAACAACGCATTGGATCGAACGTCGGTAATAATTCGTAGGTTTCCTGTTCCGCCAAGAGTTTGATCAAGCCCGTTGGTCGCCGTCATCCCGCGTACAACGCTGGAGGTGGCGTTTGACAACACGCCTGCTTCACCGCTTCTTCGCGATGAGGATGCCGACACACTGTTCGGGGATAAAAGCCGCTCCAAGAGAAACGCTGTGTCCGTTGCATCGGCCGAACGCAGATAGAAAATGGTCCAGCGTGTGCGCACCGACATGGCGGACGCGAGTGTCTGAATCATGTTTTCTAGCTCATCGAGAGCTCTATTGTTAGTCGAACTCAACACCAGATCGTTTCCGAGGATCGTGATTTCAATCGGAGTTTCCTCCGCATCAGACTTGCCATTGTCCGTCTGTTCCTTTGCAGGATCATTGGTGGTACTCGTTGTCACAAGACTTGTGAATGGATGATCATCGGGGCCAGTCTCGCCCGCCCGGCTGACTTGCAAAATGGAATGTCGTGGCCGCTTCAAGGTTCGCAGCGCAGTCTCCTGAAAAATATTTGGAGAGCTGTTCAACCGTGATTCGCGTTCATCCCCCGGTCGATCCGTTTTGGGTCTGTTCGGATCACGCGGAGGATCGATACGCTCCGCGTTTTTTTCACTGGGGATCCGACGCTCTCGGATGGGATTGGTTCGTGACGGCACAACCACGCGGATGGGATTGCGTTTTTCCGCCTCCCAGATCTGCCGAATCAGTGGCAGGACATCCGCCGGGTCGCGGCCACCGAGATTGATGACCCGCGAGGATTTACGCTCCGCAGCCTCCGTCTCGGGGTTGCCGGTGGGATTGGGAAATTCGCCGCCTAGTTGGCTGCGTGGCGCGTTCTCCACTTCACCGAGGTCCGTCAAAAGTTTTTTGACCTGAGCTAACTGCTCTGCAGAGCCTCGAACCAGCAGACGCCGGCCAAACATATCCGGCTCGATCATCGGGGCGCGAGTGTCATTTGTAAACAAATTTCGCAGCGTGTTGGTCGCCTGAATCGGATCCAGCCGATGCAGGGCGATAACCGCCACCGAACCACTCGTTTCACCGGCCAGTGCTTGGATCAGATTTTGAATCTCCGCGTGTTCCTCACGCGTGGCATGAACATGAAGTTTTCCGGACTTGGGGTCTTCCCCAACGACCAGTCCAGGCATCAACGAATTCAACGTGCGACTGATCTGTATCGGATCTCCACCGAGCACTGAATAGGCTTTCAAAAATGCCGGGCTATCGTTGGTCACAACCGTCTTGCCTGAGGCATCTTTGTCGATATCAATAGATCTGACGATATCTTCAATCACCTTCACCAAGGCACTGGAAGCGGTCACCAACAGGTGATTTGTGCGTGGATCCGCTGTGACTTGAATTTTGCCGACGTAAGGTGATTGCGGAGGTGTGATGGTCATCACCGGAGCGACTCCTTGGGCACGCGGATTACCACCGTCAACTTGCCCGTTCGGGTCTCCCCCTCGGAATCCTCGTCCACCTCGTCCGCTGCCATCCACGCCAGATTGTGGTCCACCGGGCTGCTGGATGTTGTTGGTGGAGGCCGCCATCGGATTGAGATTGAACAGTCGACGAATCGTCCGCTCGGCTTCTGCAGCACTAATGTGCTTCAGCGGAAGGGCCCGGAATGCCGTTTCCTTGTTCTCCATCGGCGTGCCGGGTTTGAGCAGTCGAGAGATGCGGTTGATGTTGCTTCCTGTGTCCATGAGCACCAGAGAATTCGTATTTTTGAGCGAGGCAACTTTTCCCTGTGGCCCCAATAATTCCTTGACCTCATCCACGATCTTGTCCGCCTCCAGTTCCTGTAATGGCAGGACAAGGCTGATTAACTCATTCGCTCCACGCTGCGGCAAGTCCTCGATCGACACATTCGGAATGAGATTTGGCGGAATGCCGTTTTCCATGTTTAAGGAGACGAGAAACCTGTCGCGGCGAATCAGTACGTATCCCTTGGGCAGCAGATATCCGTTCAAGACATCCAGAGCTTCGGTGACCGTATACGCCTTATCGTCGTAGTAGTTGAACGTACCCGGAGGGACGTCATTGAGATCCAGAGTCAGATTGGACGCTTCCGCAAAAAGCTTCAGAACATCGTCCCAAGGTGCGTAGCGAAAGTTGAACTCTAGTCGCGGTCCTGCAGAGGATGGACCCTCGCTGTTTGATCCGTTTCGGCCTTTGGCCGTCGTGTCATCGGGTCTGGATTGAAATGAGGCCGTTGCCTTGACACCATCGGGCGGCGGGACATCCGCAAAATTTGTGTGACGAGTCGCGGTTTTGGCAGAATCGTCAGCCGTCGAGCGTGTGACAGTGGTTCCCGTGCTTTCAGCACTTTTCTGCTGGGCAGATTGTCCCTTTTGTTCGGCATCGCTCCCCGCCGGATTGGACTTCAGTTCTTCCTTGATTCTCGCCCAAATTGGCAACTGATCGGGGGTCAAAATATCAACAGCTTGCTGCTCGAACTCATTCAAAATGTCTGGTATCTCTTGTCCGGATTCGGCGCTGCGAATCGCGGTAAACAGTTGCATTCGCAAATCTTCCAGCTTCTTCAGTTGCTCATCAGTCAACTTAACTTTTGCGGCAAGTATCGGATCCCTTGCGGCATTGACCAGATTGTCGCGGCTGCCTAATCGTCCGCGACGACTGCCTCGTTGTGCTTGTTTCTGTGGCGGTTCCAGAGGCTGTGCGAAGGATGCGATCGTCTCAAAACAAAGAAGTCCAGCGGATGACAATAGCAGCATGCGGGCCAAAACAATGCTACACAACGAATGAGTCACAAATCGCATCAGGACCTCCGAGAAACCAATTGGGCTGCTTGGAATGATGGCCACGCAGTCTCTCTGAAATGCATCTTCCGCGTTACCATCCCCCAAGCCTGTCCGACAAATGGGATTTTCACAAAATATCCCAACGTCTTAACCCGCAAATGTTTGAATAACGCGTCCGTGCTGTAGCAACGATTCGAGCACGTGATTTTATCGTCTGACGCGTGCTCCTCAGGTCCAGCGAGGTCTTTTCCAGACGGTCTGATCGATCGGAATGGGGGACGGATGAAAACGATCGGTAGCGTATCACTCCTTCGGCCGATGACAATGATCCTGAAAACCACGACATTCGTGGCATTCCATGCGCATCTGCTTCTGAAGTATACGGCTGAATTGCTGAGAAACATTGGTTTCATCACACTTGGCTCTAAAGTTTGTGCGATCGATCATCTCACCGAGGAACAAGATTATCGGCTATAACAGTCCAAACGGGCATTCAAAAACTCCTGAAAGTTCTTGCCGAATGCGTCGAATTGCAATCAAGATTTCGCCCCCTTGAACGAAACTACGCAGCGAGCATCGGCCAAAGGTTGGCCTTAGAGAATACAAGGTTGGTCTATGACTCGTCCAACGTTTTGGATTGGACACGATGCCGCAGATTTCCCAACCTCAGTTGCTGAGAACTCGCCATCGTGTCGCGAATCGCGTCAAGTCATGAGATCTTCTCCGGGGAGGGCGGGGCCAGTCGTCTTCAGGCCGATTTGGCAGCCGTCACAATAGTTACGAAAAACAAATTGCTAACAATGAGTGGACGCAGAGTCGGAACTCTGGTGAGATATTTGAAACAGCAAAGTTTAGTGTATCCCTTTCGACGCAGGGGGGCTTGGCGCTTACCGACAGTTTTCGAATGGCGAACTTTCACCTCGTCTGCGTCAAAAGTGATGGTCTCGCAAGGAGTGATCGTGGCCTGTTGAAGTCTGCCGAAGACTCAGCATGAATCACTCCCCATGAACCCCATTCGACAGAATTGACACTCGGAGAAATCTGGGCTTAGAATCATGCTTCTTTCAGGTGGTCTGTTGTCGGAAAACGAAATGTCGCAAAACGTTGAAGAAGCCGTGCGCAAGGCGGACGTGTTGGTCGAGGCGTTGAGTTGGATTCGCCAGTTTCGGGACCGGCACGTCGTGATCAAACTTGGCGGCAGTGCCATGGAAGCGACCGAAGCGGTGCGGTCGTTTCTGACCGATGTGATTTTTATGTCGTCCGTTGGTATGCGGCCAATCCTTGTTCACGGAGGTGGAAAGGCGATTAACGCCGCGATGACCACGGCGGGCATTGCACCACGTTTTGTCCAAGGTCGCCGCTACACCGATGACGCGACGCTCGAAATTGTCGCCCAAATCTTGTGTGGCGAAATTTGCCAAGGGTTGGTGGATGAGATCCTGCGTCAGGGAGGGGAGGCACGCGGATTAAATTACCAAACAGTCAATTGCTTGTTCGGTCGAAGGCTGACGTTACCGGGAGAGAACGGCGAACAGATTGATTTAGGCCGTGTCGGGGAGGTGACAAAAATTGATCGGGACGTGTTGCTGATGACTTGTCGTGCTGCCTCCATACCTGTGCTCCCTTCTGTTGCTCTTGATGAAGAGGGTGGGAAACTGAATGTCAACGCGGATACCGCGGCTGCCGCTGTCGCCGGATTGATTCAAGCCGAAAAGTTGGTTTTTCTGAGTGATGTGCCCGGAATTTTTCTTGATCGCAAGGACCCTCGAACCCTGCAGTCTCATCTGAATGCCGCGCGTTGCCAAGAACTGATTCGTGAGGGCATTGTCGATGCGGGAATGGTCCCCAAGATTCAAGCCGCATTGGAGGCATTGAAATCGGGAGTGAAGAAGGTTCACATTATTGACGCACGGATTCCCCATTCGGTTTTGCTCGAAGTCTATTCGAATCAAGGAATCGGCACAGAAATTGTCCTCTGAATAACGAGTGTCTCAATCGGCGAACAGCCAATCACTCTGCAACTGATGATGACTCACATCCCTTTTCACACGGTCCCTGATCGTTAGGCAATTTTTATGCATCCCGCGGCAACTCGCACTAGTCAGCAAACGATTGAGAAGTTTGGTAAGTTTGTTATCCCGAACTACAATCGCTATCCCGTGAGTATCGTGCATGGGGAAGGGACCGTGGTTTGGGACGCAGAAGGCAAACGCTATTTAGATCTTTTCCCCGGCTGGGGCTGCAACATCTTGGGACATTGTCCCCCCCAAGTGGTCCAAGCGGTGCAGGAGCAGGTCGCCCATCTGATTCATGTTCCCAACACATGGTACACCGAGGCCCAAGGCGATTTTGCGGAGGCAATCTGTACACGTTCATTCGGAAAGGCCTTTTTTGCAAACAGCGGGACAGAGGCAAACGAAGGAGCAATCAAGCTGGCTCGATTGCACGCTAGCGGAGTTGGGAAATCCACTTCTAAGTATCGAATCATATCCTTTACGAACGGCTTTCATGGACGAACGTATGGAACGGTTACAGCTACGGGGCAACCGAAATATCACGAGGGAATTGGTCCGCTTCTGCCGGGCTTTCGGTACGCTCCGTACAACGATCTTGAGGCCGTGCGTCAGCTGGTTGATGACGAAACGTGCGCGATCCTGCTCGAACCAGTTCAGGGCGAGGGAGGCATTAATATTGCCGAGGACTCGTTTCTAAAAGGCCTGCGTCAACTGTGTGACGAACGTGGCCTGCTGCTGATTTTTGACGAGGTTCAAACCGGCCTCGGTCGCACGGGGCACTGGTTCGGCTACCAGCATTCGGATGTCCAGCCCGACATCATGACGCTGGCAAAGGGTCTCGCCGCCGGTGTTGCATGCGGCGCGTTTGTGTGCCGCGATCACGTCGCTCCCAGCCTGCGACCGGGAATGCACGGGAGCACTTTCGGCGGAAATCCTCTGGCGATGGTTGCGGGGCTTGCCACAATTCGGACCATCGAAGAGGACGGGTTACTCGGCCACTGTCAGAACATGGCACAACGATTCCGAGATCATTTGACAACGCTCAAAAAAGAGTTGCCGATCATTAAGGACTTGCGAGTACGTGGTATGATGATCGGCCTCGAACTCTCGATCTCGGCAACACCCGCTGTCGCTAAGTGCATGGAACGAGGAGTCCTCGTCAATGCCACACACGACACCGTACTCAGACTTCTTCCCCCGCTGAATATCACCGCCGAACACGTTGACGAAGGCTGTGCGGTCATCAGTAACGTGCTACGCGAGATGGCCGGCGAATCGTAACAAACCAAACAGCGATGAGGCAGACAGATCCGTTGCACCACTTGTAGACACCGGGTTCTTTCGGGTGTGTAACAAACAGCCGAGGCCCAAGTCCCCCTAACGACCACAGCGACCACAATGATTACGAAACTTGCCAAGATATCGCGTCAAGACCTCCGGCCACCGTCTAGCAGGGCTCTCCCGTCACGAGGTGATTTCAGGCCTTCGTGCGGTGAGAGCCGTTGACGCGACTCGCAAGTCTGGCCGCGAATGTCGCTGTGTTCGTTTTGTGACTTCATCGTGGTTTGTTCTTCGGACATCCTTTTCATGCGACATTTGAACTCATTACTTGAAATTCAGCCGGTGGATATTGAGGCCATGTTTTCGCTGGCTCGTGAACTCAAAGCCCTCTTGGCCAAGGGAGTCCGACCACAACCGCTTGCGGGACGAGTGCTCACCGCCGTCTTTGAGAAGCCGTCGCTGCGGACCCGGCTCAGTTTTGATGCGGCCATGATGCAGCTTGGCGGTAGCAGTATTTTCCTCGAAGCCCGAGAGGCCGGGATCGGGGGGCGTGAAGCCGTCAAGGACGTGGCACGTGTGATCGGCGGCTATAGCGATGTGATCGCGCTGCGCACGTTTTCCCAAAAGTTGATCGATAACTTCATCGAGTTTTCTGGGAAGCCCGTGATCAACGGATTGTCAGACGAACGTCATCCGTGCCAAGCGTTGACCGACCTGTTCACGATGCAGGAAGTCTTCGGTGATGTCCGTGGCAGAAAGATTGCCTTCATCGGCGACGGCAACAACGTGGCCAATTCACTCGCCATCGCCGCCGCGCAGTGCGGTGCGTCATTCGTTGTGTGCGCGCCTCAGGGCTACAGGCTCGATGATACGTTCATGCGAATTTTGAAGAAACGGATCCCCACGGCGGATGTGACTCAAACAGACGATTTCAAGACCGCTCTCAAAGATGCCTCCATTGTTTATACCGACGTCTGGACCAGCATGGGGCAGGAGGCCGAGGACTCCGAACGTCGTGCCGTCTTCGGTCCGTTCCAAGTCAATTCAAAGCTGATGAAGCTGGCCCCAAAGTCTGCTCGCTTCATGCATTGCCTTCCCGCCAAGCGTGGATTGGAAGTCACCGACGAAATCATGGATGGCCCACAATGCCTCGCCTTCCAGCAGGCAGATAATCGGATGCACCTCGCTAAAGGGGTGATCTTGTGGGTCTTGAATGTGACCATCGGCGGGGAGCAGTTGGCAACCCGTTGAATAGCCGATCGAAAGAGGCCGACACGGCGGCCGTTGCTTAAAGACGATCTGGAAAGGCAGTCTTTGAGGAAGCGGGCTAGCCGGCGTATGGCTCGATCGCTTGAAGCGACTGTTTGCCCTGTCGCCCACTCCACGAACGACAAACTGCAGTCGTTCTGAGCCACGTCTGTCAGTTCGCGTCAGCGAATTTGGATTGCAAGTCTTCAGAAGTGGAGAAAGCCAGTCTTTCCAGAGAAGACGTGCGAGGCAACTGCCTCGCTGAAGGTTGCCTCTCATCCTACAATCCCGTAGGTTACATTCGGACGTCGAGCTTGGACTCTTTCTCCGAAAGGCAAGTTCGATGACATAGCAAATGTTCTCTGCCGAAGCGGATCGAACGCAAACGATAGTTTCATTAGTTAAGGATATTCCTGATGGTGACGGCCACTCTTTCTGAAAGTTCCTCTTCAAAAACAGCGAAGAAAATTCCCTACAAAATTAAGGATATGTCGCTTGCCGAGTGGGGCAGAAAAGAAATCGAGATTGCAGAAAATGAAATGCCCGGATTGATGGCATTACGAGCGAAGTACGGCGAGACAAAACCGCTCCGGGGGGCACGCATTGCAGGCTGTCTGCACATGACGATTCAGACCGCGGTATTGATTGAAACTCTGACCGCCCTGGGTGCCGATGTCACATGGAGCAGTTGCAATATCTTTTCCACTCAGGACCATGCGGCCGCGGCGATTGCGGCCACAGGCGTCCCCGTTTATGCCTGGAAGGGAATGACGAACGAAGAGTTTGATTGGTGTATTGCACAGACGATTTATTTCCCTGATGGACAGCCGCTGAATATGATTCTTGACGATGGAGGTGATCTGACTTCCATGGTGCACAACAAGTTTCCAGAACTGCTCAGCGGAATCAAAGGGATCAGCGAAGAAACCACTACAGGTGTTCATCGCTTGGTTCAAATGCATGAGCGTGGTGAGTTGAAGATTCCGTCAATCAATGTCAACGATTCGGTGACCAAAAGTAAATTTGACAACCTTTATGGTTGCCGCGAATCCTTAGCGGACGGCATCAAACGAGCCACGGACGTGATGCTCGCCGGTAAAGTCTGTGTCGTGGCTGGTTACGGAGACGTTGGCAAGGGCTGCGCAATCTCGTTACAGAGATACGGTGCCCGAGTCATCGTGACCGAAATTGACCCCATCTGTGCGCTGCAGGCAGCGATGGAGGGGTTTGAGGTGACAACGATGGAAGATGCCGTCGCCGAAGGGAACATCTTCGTCACAACGACCGGTTGCTGTGATATCATCCGGGGCGAACACATTTCGCGTATGAAGAACGATGCAATCATCTGCAACATCGGGCACTTTGATGTGGAGATTGACGTGGCTTGGCTAGAGGCTCAGGTCGCTTCCGGTAACGCCAAGAAAGTGAACATCAAGCCTGCGGAGGTTGGTGCGGTCGATCGCTATACCATGACCGAGACGGGTCGCAGTGTCATGCTTCTGGCCGAAGGTCGACTCGTCAATCTCGGTTGTGCCACAGGTCATCCGTCATTTGTGATGTCCAACAGTTTTACAAATCAGACACTGGCGCAACTGGCGTTGTGGATGGAACCGGAGAAGTATCCCCTCGGTGTTCATCGCTTGCCGAAGGAATTGGACGAGGAGGTGGCGCGCCTCCATCTTGCCACCATTGGCGTGAAACTTTCGAAGCTGACTTCCAAGCAGGCTAGTTACCTTGGGCTACCCGCCGAGGGGCCATTCAAGCCGGATCATTACCGCTATTAAATCGCGATGTTTCAGGGGTGATCCGCATCGAGAGACGTTGTGTCTTAGATGCGGGTCTCTCGATGTGACTCGGCCATGGCAAAACATGGTGTTCTGACGCCTGCGGTCACTGGTCCGCTCTTTGGATTGGCTCGGACCCTTTGTTGTGTAACGCGGGAGTGTTGCGGATTGGTTCTGAAGTCGCGATCGTTGCGGCTCAGTGAAATAAGACGATCTTGGCCTTGCGCCGCGAGAGTTCTGTCGCGGCGAGACGACAATGAAATTTCGAATCGATTCAAAGCCCTGTTGATCTGTTCGGCGTGAGTCGTGGCTGGACGATGGAATACGGCTTGGAAGGTGTTTTCGAACGTGAACGCCATGTTTCTGCTCTGGGAAAACCGCCGGTCGTCCGCAGGAAGCATGAACGCCGGTGACTTCCGCTCCGACTTGAGAGGACCGAAACCAAAAACGACAGATGTTGGACACGCTCGGCGAGCATCAGTCGGTTGGAGCGCAGCCACGGCGGAATTCGCGGCACGAGTTCCGCCGATGTCGCCCTCCTCAACTCAGATCGACGGAGCCAACACCGTCTGCTAAATGAATCGCTTCGTTGGCCTACGGCGGATAAGATCACGGCGGCTCGGTCCGTCGTTGTCAGCCCGTGGTGAATCCTCAGTAATTCCTGAACTGTCATGACACCCAAACCCGCGATGGCCAATTCTGAAGCGGTCAAGTCTTGGCCGACTTTGATTTTGGGTGCCGTCTTCCCATTGGGCATCGGTCATGCTCAGCAATAAAACAGGACCGAGACAGCCCCCCCTCTGGAAGCGTGTCACGGCAGGAATCGACAGCCGAAGAAAGTTTTGTTCGCTTTTCAATCTGTCCGTGTCTGTTGGAGCGCATTTCGGACGACTGGCCATTGTGTTTTATCTCCCCAGATCGATGGAGCCTCAACGACGATGCCGCGAATTGCAATCGAGTCACTTGACGATCCACGCGTCGCGATTTACCGCGAATTGAAGATGAAACGCCGCACCGGAGATGGTGAGTTGTTTATCGCGGAGGGAACCAAACTTGTAGATCGTCTTCTGGCGAGCGATTTTTCGACTCATTCTGTTCTGATCTCCGAGCGTCGTGAGGCGGAATGGGGAGGGAAAATACCGAGCGACATTCCGTTGTATGTTGTCAGTCAACAGGTTGGAGATGAACTGGTCGGCTTCAAATTTCATGTCGGCGTGCTTGGTTGTGGGCGACGAAAACCGCAACTGTCATTGGTTGAGGTCCTGACGAATGTGGCTTCACTGAGGGATGGTTCGGCGAAAGAGATTCAACATCCGATTTTCGGAAAGGATCCGCATTCCTGGACGCAATCGTTGCCTCAGGCGACTTCCGATTGGCGTGCGGTTCAGGAGTCGAATGCAGACAGGACGCGAAACCGTTCGACGATCGTCATTTGTCCGAATTGCGATAACCCCGAGAATCTTGGTGCGATCATTCGAATTGGAGCGGCCTTCGGCATCGATGCCCTGCTTCTTGGTCGAGGCGGCTGCGATCCGTTTTCGCGGCGCGTGCTGAGGGTTTCCATGGGGGCCGCATTACAATTGCCAATCATCCAATCGCCGTCCATCGAACGCGACGTTCAAACACTGCGAAACGAATGGAATTTCGAACTGTTCGCCACAGTTTTGGATGACTCGGCCGATCCGTTGCTGGGCACAACGAGGCCGCACAGGCTCGGTTTGCTCTTGGGAAATGAAGCCGACGGTTTGGACCAGAAATGGCAGAGAGCATGCGATCGCCGTTTGACGATTCCCATGCGAGGTGGCACAGACTCTCTCAATGTTGCCATTGCTGCAGGGATCTTTTTGCATTACTTTTCAGCGTAGTAACGACTTGGTGACGGCCTCTGCCCGGCCATGGTCCCCGTGCCAACAACAACTTGGTCCAAATTTTAATCTCTCCGACGATAGGGATGGCGTATGGCAGGTCTTGAGCATCGAGCAACGTACCCCGTTGCACCGGAAGATGAGATCCTCGCCTCCAGAAATGCGCGTTACGGAATGGTGTTATTCGTGACCTATCTGTTGTTCTACGGCAGTTTCGTCGTGATCAGTGCGTTCTGGCCTGAGGTCATGGCGTACGACGCCCTGTTTGGCGTGAACTTGGCGGTGACCTACGGTTTCTCGCTGATCGCTGCTGCGATGATTCTGGCCCTAGTTTATGCTTGGCTCTGCCGCGAAAAATGACGTAATCACTCGGAGTCAATCCCCCTTGTCTTCCCCGTGAGTCAATCGATTCATAGGAACCAACGCCGAACTTCAGAAGAATTAACGCTTATGATTCACACGCCCTCGACACTGTCAGTCGTGGTCTTCGCCCTGTTCGTGGCGTCCACACTGGGGTTGAGCTTTTACTTTGCCGCAAAAACGAAATCGGCAGCTGGATACTTCGCGGCCGGAGGCCAGATTCATTGGTTCGTGAACGGAGTAGCCTTCGCAGGCGACTACCTTTCGGCTGCCTCGTTTCTGGGGATCTGCGGCCTTGTTGCCTTCTACGGATATGACGGATTTCTGTATTCGATTGGATATCTTGCCGGTTGGGTTGTGGCTCTGTTTGTTGTCGCCGAACCACTCAAGCGACTGGGTAAGTACACGTTTGCAGACGCTTTGAACAGCAAGTTTCAATCGCGAGGGATCACGCTGTCGGCTGGAATCAGCACGTTGGTCGTGAGTATTTTTTACTTAATCCCGCAAATGGTGGGGGCCGGGGCGCTCATCAAACCACTGCTCGGCTTTTCGCACGAAGCAGGTGTTGTCATGGTGGGCGTGATCGTTGTACTGATTGTTGCGACGGCGGGCATGGTGAGTACGACCTATGTTCAGTTCATCAAAGGATCATTGCTGGTGGTTTTCAGTGGCATCTTGACAGGATTGATTCTTTTTCGTGGATTGTCGGTGGATGACAGTCCTGAGTCGCTGCAACCTCAGACAATCCTGACTCAAAAAGATGGAACAAAAATTGTCAACGGAAATCCACTCGGCCGAGGAGTCGGGATCTCCGAACTGCGTCCGGTAGGACATATTCGCAAACTCCCCGATGGCCGCAGGACGACAGGGCCACTCAGTCCAGCGAGTTATCTCGCAACACTGCAAAGAAGTGAAATCGTCACCTGGAAAAAAGAAGTGACCCAAACCGAATCCGGTGAACTGGTCAGATACATTCCGCAGGTGACTCCCGGTGAAAAGCTGTTGCGACCGGGGAATAGTCCGACGTTTAAGGGACTGCAAACGAATTCGCTCTTGGCACGACTGGACTTCATTTCATTGATGCTCGCCCTGTTTGGGGGGACCGCCTCACTGCCTCATATTTTGATTCGATACTATACGGTCAAGAACCAGTCGGCAGCGAGGCTGAGCACTGTGGTTGGCATTGCCGTCATCGGCTGTTTCTATGTGTTGACGTTGTTTCTCGGATTGGGGGCCATGACCAGTGGCACTTTGGATCTGACGGATTCCAACATGGCTGCTCCGTTGCTCGCCAAAAGTTTCAATGAAACTCTTTTCGCCGTTATTTCTGCCATCGCTTTCACAACCGTTCTTGGAACGGTGAGTGGCCTCATCGTAGCCTCGAGCGGAGCCGTAGTTCACGATTTAATGACGAGCGTGATGCGTATTGAAATGTCCGATCACAGCAAGGTTCGTGTTGGCAAGATTGCCGCTGTGCTCGTCGGAATTGTGGCCATCATTCTCGGCATCTTATTTAAAGGGATGAACGCCAGTTTTCTCGTGGGTTGGGCCTTTAGTGTCGCTGCCTCTGCCAATCTCCCGTCGTTGATGATGTTGCTGTTTTGGAAGCAGACAACGAAGCAGGGGATCACGGCCGCGATATTCGTCGGAATGCTCAGTTCGCTGACGTGGATCCTGTTGAGTGCAGAGACCTTCGAGAAGGTTTACAAATTTTCCGCAGCACAAGCGGCCGAGTTTTCTTGGGTTCCGTTTAGCCAGCCGGGTCTGATCACAATTCCATTGGGATTTCTGACCCTCGTTGCCGTTTCGCTCGCTACGCAGACGTCACAGGTATCTAAGCAGGAGTCTCTTGTCGGTCTATAGGCCCCAACCTAGAATGCGTTTCGGCATGAGGGAGCCTGCCGCTAAAATAGCGCTCACTGGTTGCGGCAAGATCTCCCCCAGCCGCTTACGACACGAGTTTTGCTCTTGGATTCTGTAGAACTAAAGCCACGTAATCGAATTGCCGTCCTTGGATCGACGGGATCAATTGGTACGAGTTGTCTTGAGGTGATTGCCTCCCATCAAGATCGCTTGGAACTGGTAGGAGTGACTGCGCACAGTCGCTGCGAGTTGCTGGTTCAGCAGTGCATTCAGTTCAGACCTCGCTGGGCGGTTTTATCGGGTGCCGACCAGTCCACGGACACGAGCTCCACGGCTCATGCCACCCGACGTCGAATTCCGGGCGAAACGTCGTTGCTCGTTGGTCCGGAAGGAATTGAGAGTTTGGCGGCCAGCCCAGATGTCGATACGGTGGTCTGCGGAATTGTCGGAGCTGCGGGATTGAGAGGTGCTTGGGCGGCAGTCGAAAGTGGAAAACGAGTGGCCATCGCGAACAAGGAGACGCTTGTTGTTGCCGGTCCCATGGTCATGCAACTCGCCGCCAACACCGGGGCACAACTGATCCCGGTCGATAGTGAACACAGCGCTATTTTTCAATGTCTGCAGGCCGGCCGCCGCGCGGATGTTAAGCGAATCGTACTGACAGCCAGTGGTGGACCTTTTCGAGGTTGGTCCAAAAATCGCATCGATTCGGAAGTGACGATCGAACGTGCACTGTCCCATCCGACGTGGCAGATGGGGCCGAAAATTTCTATCGATTCTGCAACAATGATGAACAAAGCTCTGGAAATTATTGAAGCACGGTGGTTGTTCGGACTAGATGCGGATCAGATTTCCGTCGTGATACATCCTCAGTCGATCATTCATTCGTTTGTTGAGTTTGTTGATGGATCGGTCGTGGCTCAATTGTCTCCACCAGACATGAAGTTGCCAATTCAGTATGCACTGACTTATCCAGAGCGATGGCCGGGAACCAGCCCCCTAATGGACTGGTCGGCAGCGTATCAACTGGAGTTCTTTACTCCGGATCTGGACGCATTTCCGGCATTACAATTGGGTTTTGAAGTGGCTCGGCAGGGTGGTTCGACAGGTGCTGTGCTGAATGCTGCGAACGAAGTGGCTGTGCAAAGGTTTTTGGAAGGATCACTAAAATTTACTGACATCCCGCGCGCTTGCCGGGAAATTTTGAACGCCCATGACGACGATCCCCGGCCGACGCTGAGCGCATTGCTCGGCCAAGACGCATGGGCTCGCGAGGAGATGCTGCGGTGGAAATCATGAGTCTGACTTTGGCAGTGAATCTGACCGAAAAAATCAATGCTTGGCTGGCCTCCGGCGGCTCCGTCGTCTGGGCTGCGCTCGGCCTCGGTTTCGTGATCTTCTTCCACGAAATGGGGCACTTCGCCGTTGCCAAATGGTGCAATGTGTATGTGGAGCGATTTAGTATCGGCTTTGGTCTCGTTCTGTTCAGTCGGAAATGGGGTGAAACGGAATATGCCCTGTCGTTAATTCCGTTTGGTGGATACGTCAAAATGCTGGGACAGGATGATGCGGATCCAAGCCAGCTCACCAACGAACAGATTGCTCAAGATCCGCGTTCCTACCTTGCGAAAAATGTTTGGCAACGGATGGCCATTATTTCGGCGGGTGTCATCATGAATGTGGTCACCGCTGTGATGTTCGTCGGTGGCGCCTTTTCTCTGGGTGTCGATTTGCCACCCAACGTGATTGGCGAGGCACGGCCAGGAATGCCCGCTTGGATTGCCGGCCTGAGGCCGGATGACACGATCCAAAAGATCAACGGACGAATAATTTCCACTTTTGATGATCTGCGTTTGAACGTCGCCGTGCTCGACCATCCGCTGACGATCGAAGGCCGACACAACGACGGAACCAATTTTGTTAAGGAAATTCGGCCTGTCACGACGACGACCACACCCCAAATTGGTGTTTCTCCATCGCTGAGCCTCAAAGTCTTGACCGATCCCAAGGGAAAGTTGCCGTTTGTTGTAGCGGGAACGGCCGCCAGTACGGCCAAACCTCCCTTTGAACGGGGAGATGTCATCGCCGCTGTCGGTGGCGAACCGGTCAAAAATTTTACCGAATTGACGAATCGGCTCGCCTCACGTGCCGGTGGCTCGCTGACGCTGGACGTGTTGTCTCACGGAAATAAATCGAGTTCCAGGCAGATTTCCGTCAGCGACAACTGTTTTCGGACGCTTGGTCTTTCGATGGATACCGGCCCTATCGTTGCCGTTCAGAGTGGCTCTCCGGCCGAAAGAGCGGGACTGCGAGTGGGCGATAAACTGGCGGGCATCAACGGCAGAACGATTGGTACGGAAATCGATCCGCTCAGGCTTCCCAACGAGTTCTGCAAAATGCAGGGGCAAGCCGTGAATGTCACGGTGGCTCGCCAAACCAATGGCGGCGGGGTAACAAAAGAAGACCTCACCGTCACACCGGAAAATCGTCCGGGGTGGATCGACCAGCCCGTGTTTGAGGGCGATCCGTTATCGATTCCGTCGATCGGAGTTGCATTTCATACGATTCCCGTTGTGCTGGCCGTCGATCCTACAAGTCAGGCCGCATTAGAGTTTCATGTCAAGCAAGGACCACTGACAAAGGTCAAGCAAGTCGAACTCATTCTGGCCAGTGATGTCGTAGAACCTGACCGGATTAAAAATCGGGATTTCGTCATCAAGCTCGACGATGAGAGACAGGAATCGAAATCCAATAATTGGTGCTATGCCTTCTGGCAGATGCAGGAACTGCCTCAGCGGATCGTCAAGTTAACCTTGACAGAGGGGACCGAAACACGAGTCCTCACACTGACGCCCAAGATCGATCCCGATTGGCCCTTACCGGTTGTGCAGGGACTGCTCATGCATCCGGCGGAAATTAATCTGCATGCGAAAACGGTCGGTGAAGTATGGTCGATGTCCACTAGCTATACCCGTAACGCCGCCTCGAGCATTTATTTGACGCTCCGCGGTCTGTTTACGGGACAGGTGGCCCTCGGAAATCTGAGCGGTCCGCTGGGAATTGCGAATGCGGCAGTGCAAATTGTCAAGCATAGCGTCCCTCAATTTCTGATGTTTCTGGCATTCCTGAGCGTTAATCTTGCGGTCCTCAATTTTCTTCCCATTCCGGTTCTGGATGGTGGCCACATGGTCTTTCTGTTGTGGGAGGCGGTCACGGGCCGTCGACCGAGCGAAAGGATTGTGATTGGCACCAGTTATATCGGAATGGGCTTTCTTCTGAGTTTGATGGTTTTCGTCGTTTATCTGGATCTCTATCGTTGGTTGAAACCGTGATTTGTCAGTGGGGCAGAGGATTGAACCCAGATTTCTCAGCCGTTCTGCCATCAGCGTCAGTCAAAACAAGTCAAGGGATCTTCGGTTGAGAAGGTGGAGCCCACGCGTTTGACGGAGGTCGGGTACGTCGGGCGCGATGTCCACAGTATGAACCGCGAGGTTGCGGATGCGTCGACCACTTTCGTGAAACAGAAAAAACGGTTGGAAATCGAGTGGCATTCCGTCAAACAGACCCAAGCAGCGATTGCTCGAAGAACGGGTCTCTGATGAGCCGGTCACTGATGCAATGGAACAGGCCGGTGACGACGATGGGAAATCCGGCCACAAACGAACGTGCCACAAAATCGGCGAAGCGCTGCGTGCCAGAGCACTTGAGGAACGATAGGTCGAACTGCCCATGCCTCAATGGCGACTGTCGGTTCACGTCCGGTTGAGCATCGGTTTAGAACTGATGGGCATCGACTTGGATCAGATGTTTGAAAAACGGATTCCAACGCAGAACCAGGATCGAAAGGTGACCGTCCGTGAGGCTCGAACGATCTTGATCGAGCAGGAGATTGAGCAGCTTCTCGACAAGGACGCAAGCCATGATGAGGCCGTTCGTTTGGCCGAGGACAGCCGAATCGTATTCCTCAATGAACTCAATAAAATCGGCGCCAGCTCCGGGAGCCCACAGGCGGTGGAGGTCCGCCGTCAGGGCAGGCCACGTGACGTGCTTCCGATCGTCGAGGCTGCGACTGTCTAAACGCGGTATGGTTCACTAAGAATAGATCATCTTCTATTCATCGCTGCCGGCGCACTTCCTTCGTCGCCTCCGTCCGATCGGATGCCTGAACGGTAGGGACACTTTCTGATCCGTGTCGAATTCAAGAATCTGACCAAAGGCGATTTGCGGGCGAATTTTCACCGAACCCACCAACTCGATCACGCGGCGGTCCCAGACCATGCCGGCTGTTGATGGAATTGAACTCACCGATGCGGCCGCAGGCTTTGAATAAATCGCCGAGATCGCGTGGGAGTCTCAATCAGTCCACGCAAAACAGGACCGCGTGACGCCTTGACGCGATTATGCGGCGAAGATGTTGGTTTGGAGGGATAGGAGGCCTGTGGCATGAACCTGCTCCTCGACAAGATGTTCGTGTTCGAAGTCCACTGAAGAACTCAGCCGGGATCAAGACAGGATTCTGTGTATTTTGTAAATCAACGAGGCGCCCCCGCGCCGATGATTGCGTTCGCTTGGAGCTGGTGATTGGATCGCGACGTGCGACAGAGCCGTGCCTATTTCGGATTCAGGGCGTCTGCAATCTTGTCAACATCGTACACGCACCCCGCCCACGTTCCACCGCCCGCTCGTTGCAGGAGGGCCCAGAGTCGCGTTTCAGGGGGAAGCCGCGGATCGCACTGAAGTGCTGACGACGGCGTGCGCGCGGCCAGTATTTGAGATCCGACCGCAGGAGTCACCACAAGATCGGGAGTCCCGATGAAATCGACGGTTCCCGTGAGATTCCGAGTATCAATTTCGATCCGTAACAAATCGCCGTCTTGAAGTTTTCCGATGGGACCTCCGTCGAGAGCTTCTGGGCCGACATGCCCTATGCAGGCCCCCGTTGAGACACCCGAGAACCGAGCATCTGTGATCAACGCCACATGCTTGCCGAAAGGCAGATAACGCAAGGCCGAAGTGATTTGATAAGTTTCCTCCATTCCGCAACCCAGTGGCCCGCGACACATCAGCACGATCACGTCACCTTCACGGATCGGATTTTCGGTGCGTCCTTTCACCGCAGCAATGGCATCACGTTCCGATGTGAAAACGCGTGCCGGACCCGTTTTGCGGTAGACACCGTCAGTGTCGATTACGGTTTTGTCAATCGCAGTGCTTTTGATGACAGAACCTTCGGGTGCGATATTTCCCAAGGGAAATGTGACCGTACTGGTCAGGCCTCGTTGCCCTGCTGAAGTGGGTGACATGATCACAGTGTCAGGATCAACGCCATCACGAGCCAGCAGCAATTCACGCAAACGGGTCCGTCGTTCGGAACGCTCCCACCATTCGAGGACATCTCCCAATCGTTGACCGACCACCGTTAAGGCATCCAACTTGAGTAGTCCCAGCGAACGTAGATGCAGCATCAATTCAGGAACTCCTCCGGCGAGAAAAAACCGGACCGTCGGATGGCCGACCGGACCGTTTGGCAAGCAGTCAACCAGCCTTGGTACCTGACGATTGATGCGGCTCCAGTCCTCGACGGTCGGACGAGTCACCTGCGCTTCAAACGCAACGGCAGGAATATGTAGCAGCAGATTTGTCGAACCGCCACATGCGGCGTGAACCGCCATTGCGTTGTGGAAAGCGTCGAGGGTCAGGATGTCTCGCATCGTCGTACCGAGTCGCTCCATCTCGACGACAGCCCGCGCGGAACGTCGCGCGGAATCCAGCCAGATTGGCTGTCCGGATGGTGCTAAGGCGGAGTGTGGTAAAGCCATCCCTAACGCTTCGGCAACCACCTGCGAAGTCGCCGCGGTCCCAAGGAACTGGCAGCCCCCACCGGGTGAGGCGCATGCGCGGCATCCTGCCTCGGCGGCCTCTTCCAGCGTGATCTCTCCATGCGAGAATCTTGCACCGATCGTCTGTACCTTTCCTGCGTCTTCACCTGTCGCGGGCGGAAGCGTGACTCCCCCCGGAACGATCACGCATGGCAGGTCATGCTGGGCCGCCAAGGCCATCATCATCGCGGGTAATCCCTTGTCGCACGTCGCCACACCGATGACTCCACGCCGTGTCGGCAATGACCGAATGAGTCGCTTGAAAACGATCGCCGCATCGTTTCGAAAGGCGAGGCTGTCCATCATTCCGACAGTCCCCTGAGTCCGTCCGTCGCAGGGGTCGCTGACGTACCCGGCAAACGGCAGTGCCTGTAATCGATCTAACTCCTCGGCCGCCGCACGCATCAGCAGTCCGACTTCGTAATGACCGGTGTGATACCCCAGAGCGATCGGCTTGCCGTCTTCGCCGCGTATCCCTCCCTGCGTGCTTAAGATCAAAAATTGCTTTCTCAACAGTTGTGAGGGGTTCCACCCCATCCCCGCGTTCTGCGTCAGACCAAATAAATCCCCCGAGGGAGCATTGAGCAACATTTCCTCCGTCAGAGGTAACGCTCCCACCGGTCCTTCGGCTTTGGAGATGACTTCCCACAAGGTGGCATCGGCAGAATCGAGAAGCGGGTCGAGGGGCTGAGTCATTCGTGGTACTCCGGTTGTTGTGGTCATCATCGAACGCGAGGTTCACGATGTGCGAGGCTGTATTTGAACGGTGTCTCTTAGCATGAGTGACGAGCAGAAGACAATCAGATCTGTCCGACGCGTTTCAAACGGCGACGTGGTGTTCGAACCTGTAATACGAGTCCTGAAATAGGTATTCTAATCACGAATTTGTTTTTTAAGAGGGAACAATGTGATTCAGACATTTTTGTTTGATATGGGCAATGTGTTGGTTTCGTTTTGCCATGACCGGATGTGTCGCCAGATGGGGGCGCTCTGCGGACTCAGTGGATCAGAGGTCAAAACGCGGATCATCGATTCGGGATTGCAGTGGGAATTCGAGAGAGGACAGGTCACTCCAGAAGAATTTCATTGCCGCTTTGAACAGGCGGTCGATGTGACACTTGATCAAAATCATTTGGCTATCGCCGCATCAGATATTTTTACGTTGAACGAATCCATTCCACCTATTCTCGCTCGACTTAAAACCGGTGGCCACCGCCTCGTCCTGTTGTCGAATACATCCGTGTGGCATTTTGATCATATTCAGGAACGGTATGACGTGTTGCAATTGTTTGACGACTTTGTTTTATCGTACCGGGCCGGTGCCATGAAGCCCGACCCGACGATTTTTGAAGCGGCCCTCAAAGTGATCGACTGTCATCCCCGCGACTGTTTTTATACAGATGATATTCCCGCATACGTTGAAGCGGGACGACAATACGGGCTTGATGCGGAGATCTTCACTGACACGGCCCGCTTAATACAGCAGATGAGTCGTCGAGGAATAGTGATGGATTAACGGTTTTTTTCTGTGCGAGTGTCGTCGATCACAGGGGCTCGTCATGTGATCGAGTAGCAGGCTGATCGAGGTCAACATCAGCAAACAATTCCAGAAGTGCTTCCAAGGGAAGTCCGATGACATTGCTCAGACTTCCTTCGACTTTATCGATAAAAATGCTTCCGGCGCCTTGCAAAGCGTACCCCCCCGCCTTGCCGCGAGACTCACCGGTGAGGAGGTACCAATTCAGCCAACGATCAACGTCTTTCCGAAACGTCACCTGCGTTTCCACCAATTTGGCGGTCGAGCGGCCCTCCGGAGTGACCACGCAAACCACTGTCGCAGCCACATGAGTTCTGCCGGCGTAATATCGGCGGAACCACTCGCTCACCACCTCCCTCCAGTCGGCGACATCTGGAGGTTGGCCGAGAACGACGGGTGTGCCACCGTCAACCTCGGCGATTAATGTCGTGTCGGCAGCAATAATCAGCGTTCGCGGTCTTTCGTAGAGCGATATTTCCTCTTTGTTCAGCGCGGCTTGCACTTGTTCTGCCTTGAAACCGGCAATGGCAGACAATCGAGAATGGATTTCGGCGATGGTGTGACAGTCGCGAAATCCTTGTTCATCGGCGGATTCTGGTGGCTTGACCACAATTAATTCCGGGTGAACAATCTGCCGCAGAAGTTCCAGTCGATGCGTTGATCGAGATGCAAGAACGTAACGCCGAAAAGACATGGTGATTGATTTTCTGAACGAGAAAAAGAACGCGAGCTGGACTTTGTCGGCCTCACGTGGTGGCTCCCGTCATCGACTTTGAAAGGGCCAAAACGGCAAACTCTAACAGGTCTTCAAGCGACGTCTCCACGCTTAAAAGTTTAATCGGCCTCGGCCTGTTAGGCGTGATCCGGATGAATCTCCCCCTGACTCACATCATCGCTCGGGACGTCTTCTGGCGGAGGGCTCTCCCAAGCAAAACTGTCGAATGGAAAATCCTCAAGCACATCCGGGGGCTCTTGTGGTGCAGAGTTGAGTAATTGGCGTCCGAATGCGATGGAGGGTTCACGTGGCGCACGTGGGTCCTGTTTCATCGTCAATTCCCAACAACAGTGAAGTGCGTAGACATCCCCAGGCGACATACCGACTTCAGTTTCGTCGAACAAGCAGTTTGTCACGGTACCGGACATACCGATGCCCTCTGCCATCGGAGCCTCGGTATCGCTGTCCATGTCCTCGTCCTCGTGATAGGAATACCGATACAGCCAAACCCGTCGCCAGTCTTTAGTGGGAGGCCAATGAAGTTCACGCGTTTCAAGCAATTCAATGTGATCCGGAGGCCGGCCAAATCGAGGTGACTGACCGAGCCATTCGCAGATCTTGGACATGGCCCGAAAATCGGGATCTAAAGCCTGATGAGGAATGACTTCAGGCAGACCGAGTTCTTCCAGATAACGGCATGCTGCCACCGACCAATTGTAATCCAAGCAATGTTGGATGAGGCATGCCCGTCCTCTGTCGTTCCCGAGGCGAATTGAGGCCCATGCCCCCTCCATCTGGACACTGATCTCAGCATGGGACATGGCCCGTTGCAACAACTCCGTTTGCGTTGGTTCAGCAACAAACGGGATCGCTGCTGCGGCACTGTGAGCAAAGCTGTAGTCATCTTCCTGCTGGCTGGCGAGCCACACACCAAGCTGAGCTATCCCGACCACAGAATTGAAGGGATGTTTTGTAATTACGCCGGTCCGCGCCAGCCGATTGGCCCAGTCGAGAAAAGCGACGCGTGCAAATCCGTTCGGCAGGGGCCGACTCAGGCGACGTATCAGATTCGGCAAAATGGGGTCGTTGTCCCGCAGTTGCTGAAAGATGCCGGGCCAATGATATCCATCGACCAGCGTGGGATGGGTTGTGCCAGCCACAACTCGATCTAACCCCTCTTCCGTTCCGTATCGGGCAAAAATTTTGAGGGTCAACAGCAAGTCGCCTTCGCGGTCCTCGGCCACAGTCAGTCTTGAATCATAGCCTTTAAAAAGGAGCGGGATCCCCCGTCTTGCTAAAAGCAGGAAGGCGTCGCTGTCCAACACGGACTGAAACAGCCCGACCAGTTCACGATAGGCTTGATCCTCCTTCTCGGTTATTGGAAGCGGACGATCGAGATACTGTTCTAAAAATTCCAAGAACACCGCGGCGTCGGAGTAGGATGTCAGGACATAACCTCCCAAGAGGCGCAGTTCATCCCGTAAATTTCCGCCGTCCGCGATCCCACGGGCGAGCGCGTCATTCAATCGATTGCCATCAATGGTCAATTTCACCGTCCCAAACAGATTTCGCGGACTGACACCAATCTAAAAGCAACCGTCTTGAAACGGGCCAGATCCTAACCGATTATCACGCGAATGTCCTTGAACTCGCTTCGCAACGACTGAGCCACAAAACTGTACGGCGACGATATTGGCGGCCGACGGTCATACTTCGGTAATCAAGACGACACCGACGAACACATCATAAACAGCGTGAGTTCCGACGGTGATCCCGAATCCGCGCAAAAAAAACAGCGATGCGAAGAACATCCCCGCCAGTGTCCGAAACACAAAACTGAACCAGAGTGTTCTGTCGGATTTCACGCGGGCGATCGTCTCAATCAACAGCGTTAATGATTGTCCCTCGGCTGTCTGGCTGATGTAATGAGCTAATGAGAACAGCAGGCTGGTGAGCACGATAGTGATGCCGACCGACCACACGTGCGGAACCAAGATCGCGCGAAGCAGGACGTACGTCATCGGAATCAAGCAGAGTCGAAAAAAGAATTCTTCGTAAATGCCGGCGCCCATGAAAGCGACTAACTTTGTGAGCAATGCCGGATTCCAGACGGGGACCCCGAGCGGAAGGTTCAACGCTGCCGTTTGGCGAAAACAACAATCCGTCAACTGCCCCAACAAAATCAAGACGAACGCAAACAAGAGACTTTCGGCAAGCATGCCACCGAGCGTATCTAGGCTCATGTGCCACGGTTGCCGACTGATGCAATGCCAACCGACAAGGGCGCCGACCAGTAATGCGGGTAGAAGCCACAACAGGTCGAGCCCCAACTGTTGTAGTCCGAGTCGCATCCACGCATCGGCACCGTTGCGAGCGGAATCGCCCACAGAATCGCTGATCAGCCAGACTCCCACTTCATAGGCGAGCAATAAGGGAAGCAAAAAGGCAAGATTGCAGAAGGGCCTTCGAGTTTCCAACCAATAATCTGGACGTGGATTCTCGGCGAAAAAGAGGTTATTGAGCAAACTGTTAAGCGGCTTCATGCTCACCGACCGTCCCTCGTCGTGACCCGCATTAGACAAACACATGCCGCTTCGAGGCGATCGACATCTTGAGCCACAAGGCTCCAAAAATATTTCGTGCAGCGGTAAAGTTTCTGCTTCTGTACGATCACGTCTTGGCGACGATGGTAAACCCTGTCGATTGGGAAAACTGCTTCACCGTCAACGGACAAACTTGTGGGTCCCAGACGGACTTTTAATGCAGTGAAACCGAAAAAGCCGCCGATCCCATCAAGGGGTAGAAATGGCGACTGCAGTCTCCGTATGTGTCTCTGTACGAAGTTCTCTATCTCAGACCGGATTAATCGACACCAATCAACGTCGTTTAGCCACGTTCCTGTCACAGGTTCCCTGGCGGGATGAGTGTCTGTTTATTGACAGAGTGTTGACCGGACTGAATGTGTCGAAATTTGCGAAAAGCTGGTGATCGGAACGTGAGGTTCAGTGAGACTGGGACGCCCGGCAGTAACCAAAAAAATTCGAACGGTTTGGGATAAAACGATTGAGGCAAAAAAGTGAGCAATCGGTGATTGTTCGTCGGTATCCTAGGGCAGTTGCTGTTCAGGAGTTTTGGCTTTAAGCAGAAGGTTGAACATGGCTACCGATATCCGTCTCAAAGACAGGCTTCCGGAACTGACGGATCGCATCGTCGATACGTATCAGGAAATCGAAACCACCAATCACCTCGGGCACTGTCCGTTACCGAGCGTTGATGCAATCATCGAAATCGTTGAAGACTTGAACGAAATTTTATTTCCCGGATATCGCAAGCGGCAGAATCTTCACTTTGGCAACGTGACGTTTTATGTAGGCGACCTGATTGACGGTCTGCATGATCGTCTGACGCAACAAATCGCCCGTGCGCTACGTCATGATTACCGCCGCAAACACCAATCGGAATCGGGAGAGAACCAAACCGACTTCGAAGCTATTGGTCAGGAAAAGACATTTCAGTTTTTGCAAACGATTCCCGCTCTTCGCCGGACTCTTGCGACCGACGTTCAGGCCGCCTTCGATGGTGATCCGGCGGCTGGTAATCTTGATGAAATCATTTTCTGCTATCCGGGACTGGCGGCCATCACGGTCTATCGCGTGGCGCACGAACTGTTCAAACTCCACGTTCCGCTGATTCCTCGAATGATGTCCGAATGGGCTCATGGCCGCACGGGAATCGACATTCATCCGGGTGCCTCCATCGATCGCTCTTTCTTCATCGATCACGGCACGGGAGTAGTCATCGGAGCGACATGCGAGATCGCTGCCGGCGTGAAACTCTATCAGGGTGTCACACTGGGGGCGCTCAGCTTTATGAAGGATGAAGAAGGAAATTTGGTGCGCAATTCGAAACGGCATCCGACCATCGAGGAAAACGTAGTAATCTATGCCAATGCAACCGTATTGGGTGGAGCCACAACAATCGGGCGGAATGCGGTGATTGGTGCGGGTGCATCGGTCTACGAGAGCATTCCGGCGAACACGGTGGTGACTCTCGAAAAACCGACGTTACGGATGAGACACGCTTCCTGATCGCAGTGCGACACGACCATCGACAACCTGTTTCTGGTCCATTTGCCGGCGACACGCCAGTCGACATGGCCAAGCGGTGCTGCTGCTGGTTACCATCGTTCACGGGGCTTGATCTGCCGACCCAACATCACGCGTGTCAGCCTGACACCGGACTTGCCACAACGCAATCTGGTGGAGTACTTGGGCCGTGACCTGCGCAGTTATCATCGGTATCACCGTTATGGTACCGTCGATGACCTATTCGATGCAGCCTAAAACGCGGGGCGAAATACTGGCCCCGTCCCGAATCTGATCCACACCGTCTGCCACGCATCATTGCTGCGGAAACACGAGGAGAATTCAGGGGATTGGTGTCATCCGCTTGTATCGTTAGTCGAGCTGAATTAGAGAGACAGCATTTCCTTGAGGTTCTCCGCCCGTGTACAGCGGTCGGCCAAAACATTCGTTAGCTCCTCCTTTGATGGGCAATACGCGGCGGAATTGGCTTGTTTTTTTGCGGAGTTTGAGTCATCCGTAATCGATCAAGTGCCTCTGCGCGCTCAGGAGGGATGTCACGGCGCTTGTGTTCAAGTCACACTAGCTGTTCCTCCGATCAAATGCTTCAGTGAGCAACAGTAGTTTGTTTCGACGAGTGGCCTCGTCCGAGACCCAAAACTCAACAATGACGATGGCGGCGGGGGTGGCTGGATGTCGTACGGTCAGAACGAACAGCTTCGAATGGGTTTTTTAACCTCGATCGAAGATGCCGAACGGGGATTCGTGGGCGGCCTACTGGTGACGAACCGGTTTGGCAGACCCCTCGAATTTCACTGTACAGCACCCGTGAAGCCCAATCGTGCACAGACCATTCTTTACGGTCCGACGTTGCGTCCGTTCGTGCTCAGTGAATTGATCGGTCGAACTCTGATTGACAAGATTGGCGTGAAGCCCCATTTGGTATTGCTTGAGTTTGGTGAAATTCTCGGGCTACGGCAGCATGTGCCGATTCCGGTTGGCTGTCTTGTTGAGGAGACAGCGGCAGCAGGAGCCGTTTGTATCGGTAAATTTTGGATCGAAACGAATTTGGAATATCCTGAAGACCGAACGGAGATCGAGAAGTTTTCAAAATCCATTCCTGCGGAAGCCAATCTGATTGAGCCATTTGATCGTGTCCGCGAGGCGTTGGACGAAACATTGAGACTCGGTGCTGTCAGAATTGCGTGACTGGAAAACACTTGCCCGACGGAGTCGATCCGATGACTGACGGTTCGCTCCGAATTCTAGACGAGATGGCGACGCGATCGAATTCACGCTTGACCGATGGTGTCGTCCCCGGGCCTCACTGGACTCAAGACAGCGAATGCGTTTCGCTTGCCTCACTGTTGGATGACGTACCGACGTTGCAGGTCCCAATTTCTCTGACGGCACAGATCTATTCCTCGGGAATGAATGTTGCTCTTCGACGTTGGCCATCCATGGAGACCAATACAGTCTCCGCACCAAAGCCACCGACGTTGCTCCCGGCATGGAAGCCGACTCGCCCCAAAGTCACCACGTTTGGAATTACGTTTCCTGAGGGAGCCTCCTTTCTTCCCGTAAAAAATGCAGCCGGAAATGTCTCGGCCGAAGTCGGTTCCGTGGCTGAAGGTGAGGAATTGTCCTCGCTGGTGACGATCTGTCCGGTATCCCTGATGGATGTCGAGTCTCTCGCGGCGGCGAAGAAAAAAATCACACGGATCAAGCCGCCGGCGGATGCATTGTCCATCGAGGATCGCCTGTTCTATCTGCTTCAGCCGCCGCTTCAATCGTGGCTGGCAGGGCAGGAACTGATCATGCCGTTCGAACCATTCCCCTACCAATATGAGGGCATCGGCTGGCTGTTCTCAAAATCTGCGGCTTTGTTGGCGGACGAGATGGGGCTCGGGAAGACGATGCAGACGATTACGGCTATCCGACTATTGCTTCGCAGCGGTCAGCTTCGTCGAGTTCTGCTCGTCTGCCCCAAGCCACTACTCCCCAATTGGCAGCGAGAATTTCACGCCTGGGCCGAAGAAATTCCGTTTGTTGTTGTTGAGGGGGACACGGACCGACGCCGGTTGACATGGACGATGCCGGGTGTTCCAGTGCTGATTGCCAATTACGAGTCACTTGTCCGTGATTTTGCCTCATTCAAGGACGGCGAGTTCCCGAAATTTGATCTTGTGGTTTTGGATGAAGCACAGCGAATAAAAAATCGCGAGTCAAGAACGGCCGTCACAGCGCGTGCTTTACCGAGGCGGCGCAGTTGGGCACTGACCGGGACTCCGATTGAGAATCGCCCTGAGGAACTTGCTGCTCTCTACGAGTATTTGGGTGTCGTTCCACCGAATGCAACGCCCGACTTGAGGCAATTGCAATACCTCGCCAAGCAGTGCATTTTAAGACGCACCAAAGACCTTGTGATGAAGGACATGCCTCCGCGATTGGACCGCGATGCGCATTTGGATCTACTTCCTGCTCAAAGAATTGCCTACGAAACCGCCGAGAAAGACGGCGTCATTCATTTGAATGAATTAGGGGATCAAATCACGGTACAGCATGTCTTTGAACTCGTGCTGCGACTCAAACAGATCACGAATTTCGACCCACTGACCGGTGAAAGCGCAAAGCTCGATCGTCTCGACGCTGATATGGAAGAAATCGCCGCTAGCGGTGGTAAGGCGATTCTGTTCAGTCAATGGACCAAGGTTTTGGATTGGCTTGCAAAACCGATGGCGAAGTATGGGGCCCTCAGCTATCACGGTGGAATTCCTAACAAGAAACGCGAACCCATTCTTCAACAATTCAAGGAAGATCCGAACTCGCACATTATTCTGATGAGTTACGGAACAGGAGCTGTGGGTCTGAATCTTCAATTCGCCGGATATGTATTTCTGTTCGATCGTTGGTGGAATCCCGCGATTGAAGATCAGGCCATCAATCGTGCCCACCGGATTGGATGTAAGAGCCAAGTGATTGTCACGCGGTTCATTTCCAATGACACGATTGAAGAACGAATCGACAAGATCTTGACGGAAAAGCGGCAACTCTTTGCCGCAATTTTGGGAGATGGGGACAACACCAACAAAGCCCTCAGCCTAAATGCCTCCGAGATTTTCGGTTTGTTTGATATGAAAGCGAGACACGGCAAAGGAACGCGAACCATCGGCCCTCAATAGAACGTCAAAAAGGGGCGCAACCTGCTGACCACGGATTGTTTGCAATACGATTCGAGCCTCAACAGTTGCAGTGACGATTCCGCTATTTCATCGTCCGGCTATCAAGTCACCTGTAACTTGATGTTTTTGTGTTCTTGCAGTCACTCTGGCAGGGAGCCAGCCGGAGTGACTGCCAAAGTCGACTTTCATCGGTCAGATTTGCTGGCGCATTCAAGAAGCAGCTCGTAACTGCGGCAGGCGAGTTACCTGTTCCGGCGCGCCACTTGCGTTGCGACCTCTCGCAATGCAAAATCGTACCACGTCGTTGAAATTTAACTTTCCAATTCATTTATCACCGCTGGAGCCGACTGTGTCTGATAAGCAAGAGTTCACGTTTCAAACAGAAATCAAACAACTCCTTCACATCCTGTCGCACTCACTCTATCAAAACAAGGAGATCGCTCTTCGCGAATTGATTTCAAATGCTTCGGATTCGTTGAATAAGCTGCGACATATTCAGCTCGCTGGCGAGCAGTATCGCGATGAGTCGCCATTGCAGATTTCTCTGGAACCAGACAAGGAAGGGAGCATTCTCACAATTCGCGACAACGGCATCGGCCTGTCTCACGAGGAGTTGGTACAGAATCTCGGAACCATCGCTCACAGCGGTTCCAAGGAGTTTATCCGAAATCTTGCCGCGACTCAGGAGAGCAGCGGCGACAAACCCGATCTGGCGTTAATTGGCCAATTTGGGGTGGGATTTTATTCCGCCTTCATGCTGGCTGAAAAGGTCGTTGTCGTCACCCGTAGCTATAAAGAAACGTCGGGCTGGCGATGGGAGTCTGACGGATCAGGTCAATTCACGATTACCGCTGTCGAAGGAGACGTTCCACGCGGAGCACAAATTATTCTGCATCTCAAGCCTGAGATGGAAGAATTCACGGAACCAACTCGATTGGAATACGTGGTGCACAAGTATTCCACATTTGTCCCTCATCCCATCCACATGGGCGAGAAGATTCTCAACGAGCAAAAACCAATTTGGGTGGAACCGAAGAACCAAGTGACCACTGAACAACATGAAGGATTTTATCAGTGGCTGGCTCACGGAACGGAACAAAAGCCATTGTGGTATTTGCATTTGACGAGCGATTCGCCGATCCAGTTTCACGCGATTCTTTACTGTCCCCCATCTAACTTTGAATTGATGGGGTTTGGGGCGATTCAGCACGGCATCAACCTCTGTGCAAAACGAATACTGGTCCAAGATGATTCGCGAGACCTTCTCCCTGAATACTTGAGATTCCTGTTCGGTGTTGTCGACTCGGC
Source organism: Schlesneria paludicola DSM 18645 (assembly GCA_945876035.1). Taxonomy (GTDB): domain Bacteria; phylum Planctomycetota; class Planctomycetia; order Planctomycetales; family Planctomycetaceae; genus Schlesneria; species Schlesneria paludicola_C. Next base: position 83,215 of record CAMCMU010000002.1, read on the forward strand.
CGATCTCCCGCTGAATGTTTCTCGGGAGACGCTTCAAGATCACAAGCTGCTTCCCAAGTTGAAACGTGTTCTTACGAAGAAGGTTCTTGATTACTTGGCAAGTTTGTCCGATGAACAGCCGGAAACATATGCGACGTTCATTCAACAATTCGGCGCGATCCTGAGAACGGGAATAGCCAGCGATTTTGAAAATCGCGACAAGATCGCAAAGTTGCTTCGATATCACTCGACCTTCTCCTGCGTGGAGACATCACTGCTGGTCGGAGTGCCTCAAACCAAGTCTACAAAACCGACTGTTTCGCTTGACGACTATCTGAAACGCGCGCCGGAAGGCCAAGCACAAATTTACTACTTAAGTGGGCAAACCTCAACGTCCATGGCGCGTCACCCGCATCTCGAGGCATTTACGAAGCGTCATTTGGAGGTTCTTTTTCTCGATGATCCGATTGACGAGTATGCCCTGACTCAACTGCGGATGTACAGTGGCAAGGAACTGATGTCGATCGACGCGGCAGACATCAAATTTCCGGAATCGAGCGAGGCCGCTGAAAGCGAAACACCAAAAGTTGCCCCGAAACATTTTACTCGTGTGTTAGAACTCTTTCGGGGTGCTCTCGACCCACACGTGGCGGACGTCAAGGAATCATCAAGACTCACGGACAGTCCCTGCTGCTTGGTCAATCCACGCAGTCAAATGAGCAGCCGCTTGCAACAAATTGTTGGCCAGACAGTTCAGGACTTTGAACAAACCAAGAGAGTAATGGAGATCAATCCGCAGGCGGCGCTGATTTCTCGACTCTGTGAATTGACGGTCAACTCCGATAACGATGAGTTCATTCGCGAATGTGGTCGCCAACTGTACGCCAACACACTAATTCTTGACGGTATGCTTCCGGATTTTGATGACGCCGCCGCAAGGTCACTGCGATTCATGGTGGAATTGGCGGACAGCAAATCGGTAATCGTTGTCTGAGTCGGGACGACGTCTGATCGGCGAATTTGCCTGCTTTGTCAGACCAGATCAGGGGCGTTTCATTAAATCGGGCAAGGCGATGGAATCAAAAAATAGTCCATCGTTTTGGGACGCTTGAACTGCGGTATTGGCACGAACGCACGTTGCTCTTGTGTTGCTTAAGGCGACTGACGAGCAATCCCTGCGAATCGCCACCGGTTTTGTGGAATAGGATCTAAATGGGGTCATGAAATTCAATGAACGTTTTTAAATCGTTTCAAAGTCGCAGTATGGTCGGGATCGCTCGATGTGACATTACCCCTCCTACGGGGATCTATCATCGCATGTGGGGGGCTGCGACCCATGACCAATCCACGGGCCTTCATCGACCACTCACCGCAACGGTGCTGTTCCAGCAAAGCTTTGCTGAAAGACCGTCCTTGCGACATGTCTCGATTGCCGTCGATCATTGTCTGCTTTGGACCGAGGAGATGAATCAGCTTCTCGACAAGTTGAGTGCTCACGCAAACATCGAACGTGAATCGCTGACCGTGTTTTTCACACACACACACGGAGCTGGGTTAATGGGGCTTGAACGTCAAGAGTTGCCCGGAGGAAATTGGATCCCTGAATATCTTGTGAACCTTGCGAAAATTCTTACCGAATCGATCGAAGACGCGCGGCGGAACATGACTGCGGCAACTACGGTATACGCCGTCGGACGTTGCAGCCTAGCCGTCAATCGGGACTTTTTGGACGAATCTCGAGGTCAATACGTCTGCGGCTTCAATCCGGAAGGCGCGACGGACGATACGGTGATTGTTGGCCTGATCACCAGCGACGCGGGGACTCGTCTGGCGACGATTGTAAACTACGCCTGCCATCCAACAACGTTGGCTTGGGAAAATACTCTCATCAGTCCCGACTACGTGGGCGCGTTACGAGAGGTTTTAGAAACACAAACGGGATGCCCCTGCTTCTTCATTCAAGGTGCTTCCGGGGACATCAGCCCCCGTGAGGGGTACGTGGGTGATGTGGCTGTTGCCGATCGCAACGGCAGGCAGTTAGGTTATGCGGCTCTTTCGGCATTGGAATCTCTGTCACCTCCAACCCAGCAATTCGAGTATGCCGGACCGGTTGTTTCTGGGGCCACTTTGGGAACGTGGAAGTATGTTCCGCTGACGGCGACGCAAAAACGGCAGTGCGAACACTGGACGGAAAGCCGAACACTTGTTCCTCTCGACTATCGAACCGACCTGCCAAACCGGCTCGATTTGGAAAATGATCTGATCGCCGCTCGAGCGGCAGAACAAAAATCAATCGCGGAAGGAAATTGCACAGGGATCCGAGATGCTCGAGCGATGGTCGAGAGAGCGACGCGCGGGCTGATTCGTGTCGGTCAACTTCCTGAGGGAAAAGCCTATCCGTTTCCGCTTGTCGTCTGGAAGATTGGTGACGCCGTGTGGATCGCACTCGATGGCGAACATTACAATCTGTTGCAGCGTATTTTGCGTGAGCGATTTCCCGACGTGATCCTCATCATCGGAACGCTGGCCAATGGTTCAAACGTCTGGTACCTGCCCGATTCCGAATCGTTTGGCAAGGGCCTCTATCAAGAGGACGCTTCTATTTTAGCCAAAGGCTGCTTGGAAACGACGATTGAAGCCGCGACGTTAGCGATTCGAAACGCCATTGACTCCAAGAGTTAATAATCGCCAGAGGTTCTCGTGGGGCCGAACGTAACCGTCTGCAACATCGGGATTTTCAGTGCCGCGGCAGATCTGGTCCCGTGAAGTATCGCCACGCATCGGTGTTGATGGCGCACATCAAGGGACCGCTGTTCACATTGTCTCACGCGTTTCCGGCCAAGATAGGCGTGACCTGAAAACAAAAGTGATCCGCCCGCTGCTAAAAGGATTCGCCAATTTTCAATGTGGCAGTTTCTCGGAACAATAGTGCAAGGCAATTAGTGCGTACGCGGTGGCTAGGTCTGGATTTCCCTCATACCAACGGTCCGTCTTGTTGACCCAGGCGCCGTTTTCTTGCTGCCGCGACATTAATTGCTCGGCGAGTTCGCTTCGCCAATTGTGGGACTTGCCAGACGCGTCGATGACAACATCCGTGCCCATTGCAGACAGTGCCTTGGCAAACATCTGATAGTAGTAATAGAGCCCTTGTTGATCGAGTCCCGGATTTTCTCGGACGGAATAAAACTGCGTGATCCAACCGACCGCCGCCATGACTCGCGGGTCGTCGGCGGTCAGTCCTGCATGAATCATGCTCTTGAGACCGGCGTAGGTCATACTTCCGTAGGAACGCAGTCCGCCATTGGGAGTGTTTCCTGCTTGCGAATTTCCACCGGCCGCAGGGGTATAGAAAAAACCGCCATCATTCACTTTGGAGGCATGAACGGTGGTGTTGTGTTCCGTTTCCAAGTTCTGACAGCGAGACAAAAACAGGAGTGCCTTCTGCACTGCGGGATCGTCCTGTTTCGCCCCGCCGGCCAGTAGAGCCTCCAGAAAAAAAACGGTGTTCGACAAATCTGGCCGGTCACCTCCTCGACCATAGCCGGCACCACCGTATTTTGGATCCGAAACATCCGTCATTTCGCTGTCATCCCATTGCCGTTTCCGCAAGAATTCGTCAGCGTTTTTTATCATCGCGGAATACTGCCCGTTCTTGTTGGCCGCATGAAATGCCAAAAGACAGATCGCAGTTTCGTAGTTACTGTGATAGCTTCTCGGGAAGTAAATTCCGCCGTCTGGTTGCAGGTACGAGGAGAGGAGCCGAAGTCCTTTTTCAACGGCAGCATCTGTGGTCGGAACTCCATTCACAAGCAGTGCATAAATAGCAAGCCCCGTAATCCCAGGGGCCTCCGCAGAACTCCAGTGCCCCCCTTCGGCTTGGCTGGTTTGGAGAAAGTTGACCGCCAATTCACGAGACTTGGTGATTTTTAAACCATCGGTTCCGAGAGTTTGATCGGCTGCCACACTGAACGTCAGTGACGCCAAGACAACGAGAATCACCACGCTGAATGGAAACCGCATTGGAAACATACCGCCCCCTTTTTATTGACTGAACACCATTGAACGAGTTCGCAGCCAACACATTGCTGACGAATGCCACTACCGCCGACTCGTTAGTTGCAGCGTTCATGGACCTAAGGATCGAAAGTCTCTAATGCAAAGTACGCACGACTTCGCGAGGCGACCGTAGCAACGAAAATGACGCTTTTTAGAATTTGGCACGGCGTTGTGAGAGATACTGCACGAGCGCACGATCAAAGGGCAGGCTCGTGTCGAGCGGAACGTAGTCGGCACCCATCCGGACGCATGCAATCTTATAGAACTCACGTAATTCAGCAACGGCTCCGAGATAATCGCCACGCATTTCGTTCGAATCTACAATGAGTCGTCCACCGGTTTCTGGATCTTCGAAATCGGACAGGCCTTCAAATGGAAAGTTTACTTCTGCTTCATCAAGAACATGAAACACGATGACATCATGACCGGCGTGTCTCAACTGGTGAAGACTGTCGATGACCGGTTGTGGTTCGCACAGCAGATCCGAAAAGAGAAGGATCAAGCCCCGATGTCGAATCATTGACGAAATGCGTTTCAGATTACCCGCGACATCGGTTTCCCCATTCGGTTGGGCCTTTGACAACAATGCCAGCATGTTTCCGAGGTGACTGCGCCGACTTCGTGCGGGCAAACAGGCTCGGAGTTGCTTGTCAAAAGTCATCAGCCCCACCGGATCCTGTTGGTGAATCATCAGATAGGCCAACGCGGCAGCCAAACAGGTGCAGTAGTCAAACTTGGTCAATTCCTGGCGATACGTGTAGCCCATACTCGCCGACAGATCCATCAGGATGTACCCTGAGATATTTGTTTCCGCCTGATATTTTTTGACATAAAACCGGTCCGTTTTTGCGTAAACCAGCCAGTCAATATCTTGGGGATCATCTCCTTGCGCGTATCGCCGATGCTCGCTGAACTCGACGCTGAATCCCTGAAATGGACTTGCATGAAGTCCCGCCAAAAAACCCTCTACGATAAATCTCGCTCGCAGATCCAGACGCGCGACATTACGAATGACAGACGGTTTCAAATATTGCTCTGCACCAGGCATGTCGGAGACTTTGTCAGAGTCAAATTTTCGAAAGTGCGGGGGGGCTTGAATGATGCGGGCATGGCTACGGTATTACAGAGAACTTATGTACGGTCGTCTGATGGTACGTTTCCCCTGGGTTCAATCGTGTTGTGGGGAACTCTGGCCGATTGGGCGAGTCGGGGTAATGCTGAGATTCCAAACAAAATGCGCCATGCATTAATGCATTCCCAGTCTCTGGGGTGCCGTTCAAATAGTTGCCCGTATAAAACTGAATGGCAGGCTCCGTCGTTGCGATTTCCATCACTCGGCCCGACTTCTTATCGACGATCTTTGCGGCCGGACGAAGTGTTCCCGGTGATCCATTGACAATGTAGCAATGATCATAGCCACCCGATCCATTGACGGGTTGATCGATCCGCGACCCGATCGGTTCGGCATGTGTAAAGTCCATACAGGTTGCCGTCACGGCGAGTAGTTCACCCGTGGGAATCGACCCTTGATCGACTGGTAGGTATTTGTCACAGAACAGAGTTAACTCGTGATCGAGAATTGTTTCTCCGGATGTTCCAGTGAGGTTCCAATACGCGTGATTGGTCAAATTCAACACGGTCGGTTTGTCGGTCGTTGCGGCATAGTCAATTGCCAACTCGTTGTTGTCCGTCAAGGAGTACGTCACGATCGTTTTCAGGGTCCCCGGATAGCCCTCTTCGTTGTCCGGGCTGACGTAGGTGAATTTAACTCCAGTAAAGTTGTCTCCTTGGAAAGTTTCTCCCTTCCAGAGTTTCTTGTTAAAGCCGACTGTCCCTCCGTGCAAATGATTGGGCGCGTTATTGATGACCAATGAATAATCATTGCCATCAAGCTGAAATTTTCCATTGGCGATGCGATTGGCGTACCGACCGCAGGCTCCACCGAAGTACGGAGCATTCGCCGAATAGCCATCGCAATCGGGAAATCGTAACGTCACGTTTGCCGAAATCCCGTCGCGATCGGGAACCTCGACGGAAGTTATGGTGGCTCCCAAGTTGATCAGGCTTACTTTCATGCCAGATCGATTCCGCAGACTGTACTGGACAACTTCCTCACCGGCGACAGTTTGTCCGAATGGCTCGCGTTGCACAGTCGTCATCGGTTCGTCCTGAATTTCAGCTTGTGTTGTGATGTGGGCGGCAGGTCCGACAGTTTTGGAGCCCGTTTTGCCAGAACTGGACTTTGTCACCTTCGCTTCACACCCGACAACAGCCAAACCACAACCGACCACCAGTCCCATCACCGCGAGTTGACGAATCGAAATCGCCATTGTTTGTCACCCTTGCATAGAGTTATCTCGACATCCAACTTGGCCCTGCTATCTTGAGATCCCGTTCCAGAGTGGTCAAGGCCAGCGACAAAATATGCGACGTCTTATTTTGACAGTTAACTCAGCCGTGACAGTGTGGAAAGCGTGATAGGGCAGACGACAGCGATTCATGAGTTGGTGACCATAGGTCGAGAGATTCGCAAATGGTCCCCCTGTGCGACGGTGTGACTGCTTTATACGACGCGAGTCACGTCGGTTAAATTCATGAACGCTGGGACGTGGAGAGTGACTCGACCAGACAGCCGCTTGTGGCCGAGTCACTCTTTCCGCCTCTTTAGAAAACGTGTTGGTAGTGATCTTTGATATCGTCCTCAAGAAATTTTGCGGCACGCGCGGAGCGCATCGGCCATCGCGGCGGTCGTTGTCCAACGGTCACGGTTCTGTCTGGCCGAAAAAGCAACGACCAGCGGATTATGATGAGGTCTCACCGGTTGAGGGTGTTTCCCGCTGGATCCAGGCCTTGCCGCAACGGTCGTCTCGCCGCCGCTCGACAGACTATTTGGCTCCCAGGCGTATCGTGTTATTTGAAACTCCCGCCGTCGTCTTGGGGATCTGGCAGGCGGCGCAGTGGTCCTCGATCTCCACAGAAGCAACGGAGGGCATTCTGAGGCGAGAGATTGAACTGAGCGTCTGTAGCGGTTGTTTGCATTGTTGATTGTTGATCCTGTCGAATTTCAATCATCCATACGGCACGAGTGGCACAATCGGAACCGACTGAGGCCAATTCGCATCACGGCGCGTTGACTTTCCTCAACATTCAGAAAAATCAGTGCTAGGTTTCACGCGTCATCAGACGTACCGACGTGCGTCTTGGTGGGAACTTTTTTTGACGGCAGGTGTATTGGCAGGCATTAAAGAAGGAATCGATGATCGACTCCTTCGGTCTGTTGGTGCGCACTCAGACGGGCTGGTCATGTTCGACTACGCACGATTAAAAACCGATTTGATGGCACTCGCGGTCCTAGCGATGGCGGTCTTTCTCGGACTGAGCCTCGTCAGCTATGATCCGCTGGATCCCCCGACGTACAGTCTGTTTCCCGTCCGAGACAGTGTGACGAACTTAGGTGGTCTTGCCGGTGCTGTGGTGGCCCATGAATTGATTCTCGGTCTCGGTTTCGGTGCCTATTTCGTTCTCATTGCCATCGCCATTGCGGATATTCGACTGCTTGCTCGCGATCACAACGGAGATCCGGTTTGGCGTCTAGCCGGAGTAACGTTGATGCTGGCTTCGATCTGCGTTAGTTCTCAGTGGTTGCCCATCCCCATCCGAGGATCACTGACGGGCAGCGGTGGATATTTGGGGGCTTCTCTCGGGATTTTGATGGATCAAAGTTTCACGCGGATTGGCAGCGTCATATTACTGACCTCGATGTTTGTCGGCGGATTGCTCCTGTCGGGTGAACAACATTTCGTGAGGACGGCCTTCAGCCTCATGCTCTTGCCGGTCACCATCTGGAGCCGGTTGGCGTTCGGACAGGGTGTTGAACGCCTTGCGGAACGAACACCAGCGGAACAGCCTGCCGCTCGTTCTGAAGCAACGCTCCCCGGAGAAGTCTACCCCGTCTTCGAACGGAGAGATTTTTTTGATGAGTCCGCCGCTGAACCGGATTTTGTGTTGAGCTTGGCTGACGTTCCGACTCCGTTACCGGTGATGGAGAGTACAGTCATGGACCAAGACGCCGTCGAAACCGAGTCCGAGGAGTGTAATAGCTTAACACCCGGCATGAATGACGAGGCGTCGGACGGGAGTCTCTGTTTCACATTGGCCGCAGATCGTGCTCCGATTCGAGTAAACCCTCCTGGCGGTATAAAATCCGCGTCTGCTTCACAGCCTCTTCCGAAAACCATCTCGGTCGAGAAATCGCCATTTCGGTTCCCGGACGATAGTTTGCTTGAGGAGGCGGAAGACTTTCCGTATGACTTGCTGGCAGCGAAAGCGCAGATTGCCGCAGCAACGCTCGAACGAACGTTTTTGGATTTCAATCTGAATATCAAAGTGGTCGAGATCGACACGGGACCGGTGATTACACAGTTTGAACTCGAACTTGAAAAGGGGTTGAGATTATCGAAGGTGACGGCATTGGCGGATGACTTGGCGATCGCCTTACGCGTTCCGTCGGTCCGTGTCGTCGCTCCGATACCTGGGAAGAATACAGTCGGTGTCGAAGTTCCGAACGACATTCGAGTGATGGTCCGACTGAAGGAACTTCTGCAAACTTGCCAGTCCGATTTCGAGAATAAAGGAATTCCGCTGTTCCTTGGCAAAGATGTCAGCGGTAAGCCCATGGTGATCGACATGTGTAAAATGCCACATTTGCTCATTGCTGGCCGAACGGGAACCGGAAAAAGTGTCTGTCTCAACACCCTCATCCTGTCGATTTTACTCAGCCGCAGTCCGGATCAGGTCAAGATGTTGATGATCGATCCGAAGATGGTCGAATTGTCACCCTACAGCCGCATTCCACACCTCATGCACCCTGTCATCACGGATATGAAAAAAGCGGAAGCCGTACTCGGTTGGGCCGTCGATAAAATGGAGGAACGTTACGAGCTGCTGGCTCGTGTTGGCGTGCGGCATCTCGATAGTTACAACAAACTGGGCAAGGACAAAATCCTTCGTAAATTGGATATCGATTCTGATTCTGATGAAGCCGAATTGATCCCTGAAAGAATGCCCTACATTGTGATCATTGCCGATGAAATGGCCGACATGATGATGACTTCGGGAAAGGACGTCGAAGGGCACATCATACGTCTGGCACAGAAATCTCGGGCGGTCGGAATTCATCTTGTGCTGGCAACTCAAAAGCCGACGGTGGATGTCATCACAGGCTTGATCAAATCGAATCTTCCAGCCCGGATCTCCTTCCAAGTCGCCAGCCGAATGGACAGCCGCGTTGTACTCGATGAAATGGGAGCCGATAAATTGCTGGGCAATGGTGACATGTTGTACATGGCGCCGGGCACAAGTACTCTGCAACGCGCTCAGGGAACGTTCGTCAGTGACGACGAGGTCAATCGTGTGATTGAATTTTTCACAGATCAGCAACCCGAGTATGACAAGGAACTGATGCAGTTGAATGTCTCCTCCAACAAGGGAGGCAAGAGCCCCAGTGAGCCACGCGATCGAGACGAGCTCTACGACCAAGCGGTTGAAACGGTGATTCGCGAGGGCCGGGGAAGCGTCTCTTTACTGCAACGGGCACTGGGTGTCGGCTACGGACGTGGTGCCAGAATGATCGATTGGATGGCTGAGGATGGCATCGTCGGAACCTACAACGGTAGTCAGGCTCGTGAAGTCGTCATGTCACTAGAGGAATGGGAGGACTCTCGAGAAACGGCGCACTGTCGGGGATAACGGGGCGTCGCAATCGCTCGTGGTCATCACGTGCGGGCGATCCAACCGCCCGAGGAATTGTCCAGCCGCATTCAAAAATTGATTGTGATTCTCTGAATATATTCACCTCGTGTCGCTGACTCGCAATCCGACGATCGCGAGTCAGCGACATCATTTGCGATCGTCCATTTTAAAGAAGTGACGGGTCATTCGGGGAACGCATATGGCTTCTCAACAGACAGAAGATCTCCGGGCAGGAAGGCGATTTGAGTTTGGAAAAAACTGGTCACATTTTTTGCGTGAGTTAAACGAAGACCGAATTCAGCAGGCAGAGAAGTCACTTCGTGAATACCTGCAGGTGGACGACCTACAAGGAAAACGGTTTTTGGACATTGGTTCAGGAAGTGGGCTTTTTAGTTTAGCCGCTCGCCGTCTTGGCGCAAAAATTCAATCCTTTGATTATGACCCCGATTCGGTCGCGTGTACTGTTGAGCTACGTCAGCGTTACTTTCCGAACGATTCGCAATGGAGCATCGAGCAAGGTTCCGTCCTCGATGCCGAGTTTATGGTCTCTCTTGGTCAAGCGGATGTCGTCTATTCGTGGGGAGTACTGCACCACACTGGTGAGATGCGGCAAGCGATGGAAAACGCCGGTGATCGTGTCTGTGATGGTGGAAAACTGTTCATCGCTATTTACAATGACCAGGGGCGAACAAGTCGAGTCTGGTGGCTGATCAAGACCGCCTACAACCGGCTTCCTGCTAGATTCCGCTGGGTTGTTTTGTGGCCCGCATTGATTCGGCTTTGGGGGCCAACGACGATCCGGGATTTCATCTCTGGGCGGCCGTTTTCGACTTGGAACAACTACTCTCAAGGAAGCTTGCGAGGAATGTCCGCTTGGCGAGACGTCGTTGATTGGGTGGGCGGACTTCCTTTTGAGGTGGCCTCACCGGAAGGGATTTTTGAATTTTACAAAAAACGAGGATTCAAACTTGAAACGCTGAAGACATGCGGTGGGGGGCGAGGATGCAATGAATTTGTATTTCAAAAATAAAACTCGTCTCACGGTCTGTTCTGTCAAAACTCGGATCGCGATCGCCTGTGTTGAAATCCCAAACTTGTATTGAACGTTTTTTGCGGAATTCGGAAAGGTATCAAAGACGCCGGTGAGTCTCGAAGAAGATATGGTGTGACTTTGGTGATACCTCCCCAGCCAAAGTCCGTGCCATCGAAGTCCCTCTGCCGTGACTGCGGTCGATCGTGTCTGTCTCGGGAAAGAAGGCGACGAGTAACCCATTTCCTCGGCCCGAATGACCGTTGTCCAATGTCGATCGTTCCGGACCTCATTTTCCTCTAAGATAACCACATACACCAAATTCTTTAGACCGCTTCTCGCGTTGTATTTTGCGGACGGCCTGCGGATCGTCTTCGGTTCCGTCTTAGGGATGCCGACTACCACGCAATCACGACTCTGAGTAAACTTTAGGCAACTGGATTGCGACAGGCTGGCCTGATGGTCTTGGCCGATTTGATTCGCGTGGAAATAAACGGATCGAAGCGGAATCTGAACGCGGTCGCAGACCAGGAAAGTCGGTAGAGCGGACCCCCTTTTCAATGAAATAAGGGCTCGCGAGTCGATGACGAGTAGGAGTGGCATCAACGATGTCTAGTATGGTGTTTGGATTTCAAAGTCGGTTGAACCGTGTTGCAGGGTACGCCGCGACCATTGTGCTGTACTCGTGTGTGATCGGATCGGGGCAGAACTCGGTACCTCCCGCCGCCGCAACGTCGTCACCACGAAAGGAATCGAACGAGGTCGAGGCGAAATCGGCTGATTCCAGCCCGGAATCATCGGCGCATGGTCTCCGGAATCGTCCGAGTCTTGATCTCATTCCTGCCGTTCGGTGGTTACCGAACAAGCAAGGAAAACTAGTCGAGGTTCCGTCGAATGCGACGCTCGAGGAGTATTACGAATATGTGGCCAAACGCCTAGAAAAAAAGCCGGAAGCGGCACCGTCGTTCATGGTTTCGTTAATCGACATCAGCGGGATCGCGGATGATGATCGAGCCAAACTGAGCGTTCGTTTCGTCGTTCGACTGCGTTCAGAAAAGGAATGGGTTCCGGTGCCCCTGCAACTCAATGAAGCGGTTTTGACAGACCCTCATCAATACACGGGCGAGGGTCAGGAAATCCCCGGCCAATTGGAGCCCGACCGTGGATATGTGTGGTGGTTTCGCGGCGAGGGGCCTCATCAATTGGAACTCTCCCTGAGTGTTCCAATTCGAAAGCAGTTACCAACGCGGCGATTGCAATTGTCACTCCCCAGATCTCCAATTTCCAAATTGAAATTGACGGTTCCCTATCGGACCGGCAGTGCCAAGGCGGCTAACCTCTCTCCTGTCGAAATCTCGCCGATTGAAGGGGACAAGAGTCAGATTGAGGTTTATGGGTTAGGCGACCGTATCGATCTGAATTGGCAGCCGATTTCTCCAGCCTCACCCAACGAACCGACACTGGAAGTCAGCACAACGATCTTGGCTCAGATGGATTCCAACGCTGTGCTGCTTGATGCGAAGCAGAGAATTCATGCCATTCAGGGAACGTTTGATTCGTATCATGTCACGCTCCCAGTCGGAGGTGATATCTTGAAAATTGAGGGGGATGATTATCACTCTCATCGATTCCTTTCCGACAGTAAGAATCGGGTCGTCGTCTCCTTGAAAAAGGCGACGACTGGAATCGTAAGGTTGCATTGGATCGTCCGGATTCCGCTCGCCGAACGGCGGCGTCTTTCACTCGATGGATTCGCTGTTGAAGGGGCGCGCAAGCAAAGTGGCGAAATTGGACTCGCGCCTTACGAAGGCATGAGACTTTCCTCGACACAGCAAACGAATCAGGCAAACATGGTCAGAATCGATGCTGCGTTGTTTCCTATCACGGCAGGATCAACACAGGTGACTCGAGCGTTCCGATTCATGTCACAACCGTTCAATCTCTCAATCGGCATTGAGCCGATCGAACCTTACTATCTTGTCGAGTCGAGAGCAAATCTATTGGCCTCGAAACAACAACTCCATTTGGAACTCGTGTGTCAATACACGATCCATCGCGAAAGTTTGTCTCACGTGACGGTTCATTGGCGAGACTGGAAAGCAGAGGGATGGACGATTGACGGCATCGATCCACGGGACGTCATACAAGCCGGCGCGACGGATGAAAGCGCGAATTCGCTTCGCCTGAAACTCGTTAAACCACAAAACGGATCGTTCCAAGTCCGCTTGCGTGCGCATCGCATGATTAAAGGGCGAGACGACGTGGAATTTACGCTGCCTCATGCGGAAGCCTCCAGCCCTCAATCCACATTGCTGGTCTTGGCCGATGACGAAAACGTGGAAACAAAACTGAGCGTTCGTGGTGAATCCTTGCCCTCAACGATGCACGCTAAAGCGACAGATCAAAGTTCGATGCCGGAGTCATTGCGCGGACTGAAATCGACGTTCTACAGGTTCGATGATGGCGGACAATCTTTTCAGTTGCAGGTGGTCGCCAAGCAAAAACGGATTCAGACAGACTCGATGAGTCAAGCGACGCTGTGGAATGATCGCTTAGAAGTCAGGCAACGTATCGGCTGCGACGTGGACTACGAGCGAATTTCTCAGATCAAATTTCGAGTTCCCCGTAATCTTTTAACCGAGCGAATTCGTTTTTTGATGGGGCCAGACAGTGAGTTGAAAGCGGATTGGACAGACGAGGAAAACTCCTCATTTCGGATTGTTCGGCTGACACTTCCCGAGCCCAAAAGTGGCCATTTTGAGATCCAAGCTCAATTCTCCGTACCGGTTTCTGATGATTTGTCAACGGTTGAAGGCACTACGGTCCCCATCCCGATTCTACAATGCACGGAAGGTGCATTTAAGCAGGCGAAAATGTCGTTAGCGACTGCCGATCGGTTGGAGGCCGCTGCGGTCTCAGAACGTTGGAAGTTGCTTCCGCTTCATTCGGAGTCTTGGAACTGGGTCTCAGAGACTCCTGAGTCCCAATGTGATTTGAAGATCACCGTCGCCCGCGGTAGATCTCGCGGTGCTGGTAGTATTGAACGTGGTTTGATCACCGCAGTGATTGATGATTCCGGAAGCGGACGGATTCGCGCGCAGTTTCGCATCGCCACGCAGTCATCGACGCTGTTGATAAGTCTGCCGCCCCAGGCGGAGTCGTTGCAGATCGCTCTCAATCGTACGCCTTTGACAATCGGAATTGATGCCGTTGAACAGCCCGTACGATCGGGCAAATTCGCCATTCACATTCCAGAATCGACGAAACAGGAAATCGATCATCTATTGACCATTGATTATCAGTTGTCCTGTGTCGATCCACTGACGTTTACGGAATCCTTGCAGCTGAACGCGCCTCAATTACCACAGTGCTTTTGGAAAGCGCGAGTTTTTTGGCAGGTCGTATTACCGGCCGACCGCCACCTCTTTACCTATCCCTCGTCGGCGACGCCGATGTTTGTCTGGCAACGGCGTTCCCTGTTCTGGTATCGACATTCCGATCCTGATGCGATCGCATTACGGCGGTGGATGGGCGCGGATTCGAGCCCCGCCCCACTCACGCCAGAAAATGAGAACACCGCCACGTCATTTGGGAATCGCTATACGTTCAGTCAGTTCGGCGCGCCACGGAGTCTGTCATTTCAATCGATGAGTCGGTCAATGCTCGTTTTCTTTGGCGCGGGATTGTCACTGCTCACCGGTTTCTTGGTGCTGCGTGTTTCAGTCTTGCGTCACATGCTGACGATTCTGATCGCGGTAGTACTACTGGCTTTCGTCGGCCTGTGGTATTCCGGCCCATTGGAAATATTACTTCAGCCGTTGGTTGTTGGACTGTTGTTTCCGATCATCGCCATCGTCATCGAGAACTTTTTTCAGCGTCGCCATGCAGGTGGTTTACTGACGTTTCCGAGTTCTGCGGAATTATCTGCGGCTCACGGCATCCGAGGAGAAGTGTTGCTCACGTCAGCCTTAGAGGATCGCATTCCTCCCCGCAACCCGACTCTGGAGACGGAGGATCATCTCCGTATTGATTCCGGGAGTGGCGTGTCATGATTCATGGCCGACTGCGGAATCGGGGACTGCGTTGCGGGGTTGGCCCATCAATGGCAGTGCTGCTTGTTTTTCAACTCGGTGTGATGTCTTTGACCGTTTGGGAGGCATCGGCTGAGCCGTTGGATTCACCACTCACGAAGCTCCTGAGAATTGACATTCCAGAGGATCGGATTTCGGATTGGCCTGAAGAAATCTCCCAATTCACAGCAATGCCACGCGATGAATTCGAACGCCTGCTACATGCCGCGTTGAACCCTGAAAATGGTCCGGAGAGTGTTTCAATAACTTCTGCGCACTATTCCGCAACGCTAGTGGGGAACTCCTTGCGGGAAGGTCGTGCAACACTTTCTGTCCAACGCATCGGCTCGGAGCCCGTACGACATCCGCTCGGCGCATTCAATCTTGCCCTTGAGGACCTGTGTTGGCCGGATCGCCCCGCTGTCTGGGGAGCGGATGCCGAAGGACAATCATGGGTCTTGGCGGATGCCTCTGCGGGTGTCTTGAATGCCTCGTGGACTGCTGTCGGTCGCAGTCTACCAGATGAAATCGGCTTCGAATTAGTCCTTCCTAACGCAGTCACGTCCGTCATCGAATTGAAACTTCCGCGGGACCGCTTGATTCGTGCGACTCCAGAAGCACGACAGATCAACGTTGAAAAAGATTCGGACTGGAATCTGTGGCAGATTCAACTGGGTGGCGACCACCGTTGTCGGCTGACAATCGTTGCGCGGCAGGACTCTCCCGTGCGTCAATCCACAGTGCTCTTCGACCACGAACTCGAAGCGACGGTGGGAGAGGAAGATTTGCGATTTCAGTCTCGATTCGAACTCGACATTTTTGATGCGCCGGTGTCCGAGGTGGTCTTCCTCGTACCATCGAGCGCGGAGGTGTATGCCGTGACTTACGGCATTGAAACGCCGTTGTCGTGGTCACGTATCAGCAAAACGGAACTGACAGTCCAACTTCCGAGTGCTTTGTTGGGCCGCAGTCGGAAGATCTGTATTGACGGACTTGTTGCCAATAATCCCGGTCAACATACGAGACAGTCGCCACAGATCACTTTAAAAAATGGCGTCTTTTCGGCAGGCCGCCAACTCTTCACGATGCTTTCACCGCTGCAACTCCAGAGAGCCCGAATGACCGGCTTTCGTCAAATCGAGGGCGTGAAACTGACGGCTCAGGCAGAATCCTTTTCCTATAAGCAAATCCTTCCCGATGCGCAATTAATTCTCGATGTCCGTCGCCCACGGGCATCGTTGAATGTCCAAGTCACGGCACGGCTTGAAATGAGTGAGGACTCGTGGATGCTGACGACCGATTTCGACTGGACATCATTGAGTGGCAATGTATTTCAGACCGCCGTTAATTTTCCGCCAGATTGGGAAATCTCGAACGTCAGGCTAATTTCTCAATCAGAGTCCGCAACACTCGCGGGGTGGGATGCGCAGCCCGATTCAGAGGGTCGGACACTGCTGACAATGGAGTTCCTCGAAGCCATTGAACCCGGGCGTGCCCATTCCGTGAGGGTTTTTGCAACGCGTCGGCCGGTGCCAGAAGGGCAACCAATTGCGGTCCCCTTACCGTTTCCTCGTGACTGCGACTCAGCCACTTCGACACTCGGTCTAGTCATTCCCCGAGACTTAAGTCCTGTCGTCGCTGACGAACTCCGTCTGGAGCAAATCTCGGCTCTCGAAGCGTCATCTGTTGCCGGCGATGAAACTCGCCAGCAACAGATGGCAGATCACCATGAGTTCTGGTATCGAAGCGATCAGCCTGAGTCGCACGGGACTCTCCGATTTATTTCCAAACGTCGATCCGTTTCTGCGGGCATCCAGATAATCGTGGACGCGTCTCTTTCGGAATACCGGGAACGATTTCAGATTCACTGTGATTTGGGTGAGACCCCTCTTGACCGATTGATCGTCTATCTCACACAGCCGGGCTCCGAGATTCGCTGGTCTGTCTTGATGCCTCAACGAGCGGACGTGGTCGCTATTCGCCTTCCGGTGACTCAACACGCTTTTTGGGGATATCCCACAACCGGCGAGATGTGGGAGTTGCGTTTGCCTCCATTCAAATCCGCACAAATAAAAATCGAAGGTGAGCGAACAAGTCGTTGGTCAGAATCATCGAAACCGGCACTAATTTTCGTACCACAGTCATCGGGCCACAGCGGACGGATTCAGTTGCGCAAGCTTGAGTCGATGGAAATCCTCATCGATACTCGAAACCTCACACCTCAGTCGGACGTGGTTGATACGTCTGGTCAGGCGACCGATGCGGTCTCACCAGTGGAGATGAAGACGTGGGCGTTTGGTGCGTTTGACGACGAACTGATCCTCCGCCTCGATCACAAGATTCGGTCGCTCGATTGTGCGCCAATGGCATCGCTTAGCGTCCGTTCATTGATCTCCGCGGATGTTCAAGGATTCGACTATTATCGTGCCTCGATTCGCCTTGAAAACGGTTCCGTGGAGGAAACATTACACGTTCGACTCCCGTTGCCGGCCCAGTTGCTGGAGGTCCTTGTTGCGGGGGAACTGATCACGCTGAGCGACCGAGGCGGCGAGTTGACCATTCCGGAATTAAACGGGGTACGTCGTGACGTCGTCGAATTGTTGTATCGCGTTCCATCAAAGGCGACATTTGTTCGTGGTTGTCGACAGATCATCATTCCACATATCGACGCCACAGTACTTCAATTTGAATGGGAAGTTTCACTGCCTTCCAATGTCAGACTCTATTCTGAACCGAAAGGAATTCGCCTGACACACCGGTTGGCAAGCTCCTCTTGGACAGAACGACTCTTCGGCCCCCTCGGACGCGCAGACGATGAAAAAGTGTTCCATCCGATGGCGTTAGATTCGTGGCGGCAACTGCTCAAGCCGAATACAATTCCTCAGGTATCTCTCGACGACGTCAAGAGCGAGTGGATGTCCTCGACGCACCGGAATGTGTACCACGGATTGTCGCCGATCGCTCCCGATGAATTGAGCATGGAGCTGTGGCAGTTGACGCAGATCCGTCTGTTGTGGTGGTGCACGACGGGGGTTTCTTTATTTGTCGGCATGATGATCCGTATGAGCGGGTGGAATTGCCGCACGCGGCTGTTGGTATACGGCGTCGCCATGCTGTGCGGATTGGTGGTGTGTGGACCTTCACCTTATGCCGAGTTCGGTGGAAGCGTCATCAGCGGAATCCTGCTTTCCTGGCTGCTCCCCAGACGATCCCTTTTTAGAATCTCTCCCGTCTCGTCAGTGATGACTCCAGTGGGTAGCACTCAAAGTTATGAGATTGGTGTTCCTACGGGAGCGGCCGTTCTGTTTGTGGTCGCGGCACTTGCGATCAGCCGTACGGTGGGTGGTTTGGCTCAGGAATCGCCTCGCGTCCCCCGTCAGTCGCCTGAATCACCAGCGGCAAACGTCAGCAACCCAGCGAAACCTTTATTCGAGGCCGATTCCGTTCGGGAGGCATTGAACGCGACGGGGCCTGCTGAATGGCCACGAGCCAAAGTCTACGTTCTTGTCGATCAGGCGGGTCTCCCCTCAACCGGTCAACCGGTGGTGTACGTAGCACCAAGCACAATTGCCATGTTGCAGATCAACGCGAAAACGACTCAGCCGACTCCTGATTGGTTGATCGAATCAGCGCGGCTTCGCGGAACCGTTACGGACCGTGGGGTGGTCAATATTCAGGCCAAGTTTCGAGTCCACCTCCTCAACGAGTTTGGTGAAAAACGTATTGTCTTTAAAATTGCCGGTGCTGTGCTTGCTGGGGAAGGTGCTTGTCGGGTCAACGGGCAAGCCCGCTCCGCGGAAATGACCCCCGACAGTCAGGGAATCGTCGTGACCTGTTCACCGTCGGATCTCGGAAATCAACCGATCTCGTCTCAGACAATCGCACTCGATGTTGAGCTTGATCTGAAACAGATTGTGAATCGGACGTCCTTGGGAGGAAGTTTTTCGGCAACTTTACCGGAGGTCTCCGATACGATCTGGACCACGATCCTGCCTGCGCCGACTGAGTTTATGGAATTGAATGGTTCCAGAGGATCTTCGTTGTTGACGCCGGATCGACGTGAAATTGAATCTCATTGTGGTGCGGTCTCGCAAATCGAGGTGCGATGGTCAGAGACTCCTCCGGAATCCGTTCCGTCGGTCATGGATGTCTCCCTCTTGCAAGTACTCGACATTCGATCATCACTTGCCGAGTTGCGATTTCGAGCGAAATGCCAGCCGATGAAGGGCCAATTCGACTTTGTCGAGTTTGATCTGCCTCGCGGATGCCTGATCCGTGAAAGTGACATCCAGGCAGACGACCTGCTACACGCGACAGTGTTTGTTGCGTCTGATGGGGCCACAAAATTGAGGGTACTATTTACAAAACCTCAAGAGAAGGCATTTACCATCAAGGGTCTGTTTTCGGTTCCCACATCCGATTCCAGCTCTTCTGTCCCCTTGCCGCATTTCCGAATGGCCAAAATCCCAGGCTCGCGTTTGACGATGCACAAAAATTGGTGGTGGCTCAAAACACCGGCAGAATTTCATTTGGACACGCAAAATTTAGATTCCGAATTGGTGAGCGGAATCACTTCGAATGACTTTCTAAACGCCTGGGGCGAATTACCCCCGACCGGTGGACCACATGTAATTTTCCAACCGCGTGAAGGTGAAACTCCGCAATTTGCAATTTCCCCCACGATACCACGCCGCCGAGTCATTCAATGGACGCAGACCGGGACAATCGGTGCGCATCACTTGGACTGGACGCTTGAGGCTCGCATCGAGGTCTCTCAGACTCCTGTCTACCAACATGTTTTGCTTCTCGACAGGCGTCTAGAAATCGAGTCCATTTCTGTACGGGAAAATGGTGCCGAGCGTTTAGTCCGCTGGTCAAAAACAATTCAGGGGACATCACCGGCTCGTGTTGTGCTGCTTTTAAGTGATCTCGCCACCGGCTTGCAGGAACTGCGGTTAAAGGCCAGTCTTCCCGTGAATCAAGGTTACATTGTTCCTTTGCCCTATGTGCGTTTTGAAGAGGCGGCTGAGGTCGTTGATTCTGCTTGGGAACTGTTTCGTGAACCGGATGTGGATGTGGACCTCCTTCTGGCTCCGGGCATTCCGCTCGTTGAATCTGCCAGAGAATCTTCAATTCAAGACCGTCCGTTACTCGTGACGCGTTACCACACATTCGATCCTGATCCAAAGTCCTCGATACGAGTCTCTTCGCGTCACGCACCCTGTCTGTCGCGGACAGCGATTGTGTTATCCCAACAAAGCGATCGTGTCTGGAGAATGACAGGACGTTTCTGGTTGACTCCCTTGGGTCAATCGCCGCGGCGATTGGGAATGCACTTCCCGGCAAAGTTTACGGATTCGTCTCGTGTATCAGTGGAGAATGCCAACGGAACGTGGCAAGAACCGGTCGAGGGATGGCGGCGTCTGGATTTGGCTCTTTCACCGGATCCAGCGGAAGTCACGGTGTCATTCGAGATGGTGATCGAAGAACCAACAAACGGCCCGTGGGAGTTGCCTTGGCCGATCGCGTTACAAGCCTCCTCCGATGAACGCTGTCTGATTATTGTTCCGTCCGAACTCTGGAAGCCGATCATTGGAACAGGACTCACACGGGATGAAATACCAGAATGGGCGGATCTGTTTTTTGAAGAACATTCAACTCCCAAGAACGCGACCGCCTATCGGCTAGAATCTGCTGGGGCAGCACTCCAGCGTCAATCGATTACCACGGAAACGATCGACGATCCCGCGATCCGTTTGTTGAGCCATCTGCTGTGGCTCACATCGGGCGGCGGACGACATGGGTCAAGTCAATGTTTTCTGTCTCACGTCCAAGAATCCATCGAATTCAACATCCCTCAAAGTCTGCGATTGCGGGGGCTCTTCCTGAATGGCCGACCGTTGGCTGTTCCCTTGACGACACAAGGTCAGATTCCTATTTCCTTCGCCGGAGAAGGGCAGGAGTCCGTCCTGCTGTTGATTTGGGAACAGCTGGAACCTCAATTCAGTCTGATTTCCAGAGTCGAACGTGATCTGCTTCCATGGCCGACCCAGGTGAAGGTCCTGCATTCGACCGTAACGGTATTACCCGACAAGAGTTGTCTAGTTCTGGGTCTCGGTGGACCGGATCAAACGCGGGGGATGGATGCCGCATTTGACCGCATTCAAATCCTTCTCGAACACCATAAATTGTTTCCAGTCGATACCCAGGGTACCGAAACCAACCGCACGCAAATGGACGAGATACGGACGCGTCTGATCGAACGTTTGCCTCGCCAGATTTCGCGTTCTACGACAATCTCAGCCGCTCAACATCCGCCAGCAAATCCCATCGTTACTCCTCTCAACGGACTGCAACGACCAGATCCGGACGAAAACCCTGTCGTCAACGTCTCGCCACTTTCTCTCATGACAAATCATTTTGTCGATCCTCCGGATGCATGGCGTGCCACGATCACAGTCGAAGAGCCGTGGATCAGTTTTTGGCTTCTTGATCGGCAGTGCTTGGTGCTTGCGATTGGTCTGCTTCTAAGTCTGACCGCCAGTCTCCTACTCCGAGGCTTAATTCGATTGAGCTGTCTCCAAAGGCTTGGTCTCAGACGTGATCTCGCATGGCTTTTGTTGGGCACGATTTGGTGGCTCGTGTTGAAAGCCAGTGTTTTCGGATTTGCAACCGTCGTCATCGTCGCGATCCACGCGACAATTCAACGGCTCAGGACAAACTTTCCGTCCGATTTGAATTGACCGTTACTCACCAAAGGGGTTCATCGTTCGTTTCAAGATTGTCACGACAACGGTCGAACGCGTGTGTCGTGGAGGCGACCGACGACGATCAACCTCGGCGTTTTTTTGCAGTGTCTGTGTCTTGGAACGGTGTGACGGGACCGCCTCGCGCTCCCGGCGTTTGGTGCCGAAACCAAGGAAACAGACCGACCTCGGTCTTCAACCCAAGGGAATTGCTAGAGGGCCCGGTCCCCAAAGGGCTCTAGGGCAATTTCCAACGTACGACATCCACTTGGTTGGTCCCTTTTGCGTCGCGATAGGAACATCCCGACAGAACATGTCCGTCGGAGAGTTGGACCGAACTGCCAAACCCACTGCCGAACGATTGACCGTCGTGCATGCGTTGACTCAGGATAATTCGATCCTGCGTAAAATCCACGTTGTGACCGGTCGGTGTCGTTTCGCTAACAGCTCCATAAATAAAACTTTGAGTCGGATGCGTCTTGCCAGCGAAGGTGAGAAGGTATCTCGCATCTTGAAGCCGGAGGAGTGATGGAGATCGTTCTCCATCAACATCCGATAGGGCCAAATTCCCATTCGACTGCCAGTTCAGACCTCCGTCTTCCGATCGGAAAAATCCGAAACCGCTGGTCGCCGAGAGATCGGCGGATGGTGCCACCCCATTTTTCAGAAGTGAAACAGGTCCCTTCGCGATAGATTGAGAAAGACACTGCAGATTTCCATCGCCAGTCTCCCAAAAGACCGCCTCACCAAACCGAGGAGTTTGTGACGGCTTATTCGATGGGTCCACTGCTGACGTATTAGATTCGATCCAGCTCTCACCGTTGTCACGTGACTGCCATAAGGCGTTCCCGCCGTGGGCATCAGTGACGCCCAAAATCAGAGATCCATCTCGCAATTCCAAAATATTGCGGCTGGTGCGTGTTTCGGAGACAGGCCAAGCGTCTGTGATCTTTGCCGAGTTAATTCGTTTGGAACTCCAACGCTTCCCGCCGTCCTTCGATCGGTGAAGATAGCCGGTAGATTGTCCTGTCGTATTTCCGGTATCGTTTGTGAGAAGATAAGACGTAACCAGCAGAGTCCCATCAGAAATCACGGTTAGATACGGATCTCGGCCCAATAATGGAAGCAACTCCCGTGGACTCCAACTCCGGCCCTCATCCGTAGAACGGCAAAGGTACTGTTGGTCCTGCACTTTGCCGGGCTCCGCATCATCGTAAGTATGGAGCAGGATCAAAATCACGTGACCATTGGGCATCACACCCAAGCTAGGATTGGCATCATTCGCAATTCCAATCGGCACTCGTTTTGCCGGAATTTGAGCGGGCAGAGTTTTCGTGTGTTGAACGCTTAGAGATGTTTCCACAGGTCGAAAGTCGTTTAGTAATGATTCGTATTCAGTCGGCCAGAACCAGAGTTGGCTTCGATAGTCTCGAATCGCCCGAGGGCTACCGCAAATAGACAGAAAATGTTTCTGAATTGCAGAACCGCCCATCCCGTATCCATAGTAAGCCTGCCATTGGCGTGGAGCCCTCGCTAAATGCAAATGAAAATACCAGTTAAACATGCTCAACCCATCGGCCCCCTCCGCATAAGAATCCAAAGCCAGTTTGCAAAATCCGTCTTTGTATTCTTGAAGTTTGTCCGTTTCACCAGGCTGAATCGGTCCTCGGTTGACAACGTCTCCGGAATCGTTCAGCCATGAAATTCGCGGAAAAATCGTCGGATAGATTCCGACATTGTGCCCTTTCGCCAGATCCGAAAATTCGCGAGTGAATGGAAGACCCGGCCAATCCGGCCAGAACAAACTCGGGCAGATGTAGTCTACGAGGTCGTCTTGGACCCATGTTTTGACATCGAGGCCGAGTTCCTTGCACGAAGAGTCGACATCACGGTGTTTAGACATCGATCCCGCGTAGTTGGCAACGTTCTGCGGGGTCTCTATCGAGGGTCCGACCCGTACTCCAAGAATCAGCCGTTTTTTCCCCTTCCGTTTGGCAATCTCATCCAAAAGCTGTCGAGTTTCTCGCACCATGCGAGTCAGAATGGTGTGATTTTTGAGCGGATCCGAAATCATGTGCGCCCAGCGTCGAAAATCAAATTCGATACCGTCAATGTCATATTTTTCCGCAACCTCGCGAAAGATAGCCATGCGGTGTGCATAGACGATTGGATGAGCAGGATCGAGACAGAATGCCCCAGGAATGGCGAGGTGCTTATGCATGCGCCCGAAATCCTGGATTTCTAATCCCTTTTCGTAGAAATCTTCCGCATTCATGCGATAGCTTGCTACAACGGGAACACCGTGTTCGCGACACACATCAATCGTGATTTGAAAGGGATCTGTTCCCGCTTCAATCATCTTGTTCATCACATCGGATTCGTCACCACCGATGTACTTGCTCCATGCCGTCGCTTCGTTGCTGCGGTAGATTACTGGGTCAGGGTTGCCGACATTCTGTGCCATGATACCAGGATGTGCCTCCGCGATTTGGGCCATCACGTGACGATAATCGGAGATGATGCTTTTTGGTGATTTGCCGGCGTCTAATGCGTAGAGAACGTTGTTGGTATCATTATTAAAAATTGTACCGAACGAACGATTATCATCCGGTAAAGAATTGGTTTTCTGAGGATTTCCCGCATGCGTCACCGAAATCAACGCTGCGAATCCGAGGACCCCGAACGTGACAACCGTCGTGGAGCAACGAACGGAATTTGATAACGGCATAACGGTCTTTCTGAATGATTACGGTTTGAAAACGGCGGGATCCGGCCAATCATAAAGGAGTCTCTCAACTCTTCTCAAGCAGGCTCAGAATGCTAACGTTGATTGTGACGCGTCACAATCAATGGAGAAAAGTTTGCTGCGATGAATCGTTCTTGACGAGGTCAGTCGGAGTGGCGGCGATCGTTCGCTTTCCGATCGGATTGTTGCGGGACGAGCGCGTGGATGATTCACAATGAGTTTGCCCAGAAATCGTCAGCAAGTCTCAGATTCGTTGCGGATCACGCAAATAGATTGTTTTCGTATTTTCACGAAGTCGCCGTACGTTCCTAATCCGCACATCCTCAAACCGCGGTGTCACGGTGTTTTCAGAGTATGCTGTTGAAATGAATCGAGAATCCGAACCACTCGGCGATGCATTCGTTCACGCATCTCCGCCGACCATCGGAACGTCGCGCAGCGCATAGAAGGGCGCAGCAGAATCAGTGACACTTCGCAGGGGGACGTACCACACCATTGCTCCAGAGCGTAAGCATAGATTCCCAGTTGTAATTCGTACGGAAGGAGCAATTCTTCATCCGGCGTCTCTGGAGCGATGTTCGTCGTTTTGTAATCCAGAATATGCCATCCCCCTTGAATATCTTCGTAGACCAGATCCATTGTTCCAACGATAATCCTCTGCTGTTCGCTCACCGCCGAAGAGGGGGGAAATCGAAAGGCAAATTCGACTTCACGGTGTTGAGTTTTCGCTGAGGCTAAGTCATTCGCGATTTGTGATGCGAAGAGCGATTCCAGCATGAAATGAGCAGAAGTAAGAGCGTCGGGCCCTAAGCGATCTTTGTGATTTCCAGCAAGAACGTCGAATCGTCGTTTCCAATCACGGGGGTTGGTGAAATCGGTTTGTTCGAGAACAGCGTGGACGAAGGTTCCCAAATCTGTCGCTTTGTCCAAATCGACGAATGTGGTTTCATCGTCGTGGCCGGAGTTCAGCTTCCACGCGGCCAATCGATGACACGTCTCCGGCCCCGTTTGCAGGAATTCCAACTCGTGTCTTTCGAGTTGTGATACGCTGACTGGCGGGAGATCACTGCGGTCTCGCTCCCATTGACGAGACGACACGGGCGGTTCGGTCGGTTCGGAGAAAACGATCAGATCGTGTAACTCCGTCAGCGGGATCTGGCGTTCCGCATCGCGTGTTGAGCGTGGAAAACGCGGCGGAATTTTGTGGACAAAGATATCCGGGATCAACGTGCGTCCGGCCGTCCCTCCTGAAGAGGATCCGAGCAGAGGATCCGTTTTGGGCAACCCCGTTTGGAGATTAAAGCGAGATGCCACCAACTCTAACCAAGGATTCTTTGGACGGTGGTTCGGATCAATTCCCGCCGAAAGGATCAGGTGATCTGCGGCCCGCGTGCAGGCAACGTAAAGAAGACGAATCGTTTCCGCAGCATCGGCCTCACTCTCCCGGATCTTGAACATTTTCAGTCCGAGATTTTCGTGAGACACACCAAACATCTTCGGGAGTTTCACTAAGGCACCCAAGTCTGGATGTAACACCGCCGACTTGCCAGTTGGTGGCCCCTGTCGATCCATGTCGGCGATGATCACCACCGGGAACTCCAATCCCTTTGATTGGTGGATGGACATCAAGCGAATGACATTCCCTGTTTCAGGAAGAGTCGTTGCGAACTCTTCCGCGATCTCTTCCAAGACGGATGTTTGCAGTCGCTCGACGAAGTCCTTCAGTGTAAACGTTTCTCCTTGGTCAAACTCGCTTGCCATCTCGATCAGTTTTCGAAGATTTGCGACTTTGCGGGGACCAAGATGTTCTGTCAGCAATGCGGCGTCGTATCCGGTGCGTTCCACGGCCATAGTCAGGAGTTTCGACAGCGGAATTCGATCTTTGGCCAATCGCAACTCGCTCAATACCTGACAGGCAAAATGGAAACGTCGATGCTGTTCTTGATCGCGATCCTGCTCGAAATGATTGTCATTAACCGCAGCGGAGGGCTGCGGAGGTTCGATTGCCAACGGGGACAGAGTTGCTGAATTAATGGTCTGCGCCTCTCCTTGACTCCACAGCACGATGCTTGGCCAAAGTGACTGAATCGCATCGTCGCTCAAATTGAAGAGTGGTGAACGGAGAGTCCCGACAAGGCCGATTTTGTCGTCCGGGTCATTGAGGTAGCGACAGAGGTTCAACAGATCGAATACTTCTTGTTGAGCAAAGTAGGACTTTCCACCGACAAGATAATAATCGATCCCACCGCGTCGCAACGCCTCTTCGTACTCCTGCACGTTGGACAACGCACGGAAGAGAATCACGATGTCGCTCGCGGCAATTCGTCGAAGCGTCATCTGACCGCTTTTGTCTTTCTGGCGAATGCGGCAAATCGGATCAGAAAGGAGTTCCGCGCAACGTCCGGCAATCCAGTCAGCCTCGCGCGCACGCAATGCGTCGGCTAGGATCTTCGATGATTTGTGATCCGTTTCCTCGTCGAGGGGGTCGTCTCCTCGGCTGTCCGTAGGAATCAATTCGACCACAGAGTCTTCTGAGGATTTGACGGCTGGAGAGCCTTCGCCGACCGACGGATTCAATTCGTCCCTGTCGCGGTCACTCTCCGCCAACAGGAATTCAATGACGGGTGTCGGTGAGTACTGAACGGAATCAAAGGGAGTGAGGGGTTCGTAAGAGTCGCCCATCGCCTCCGCGAACACGTGATTGACGAAATTAAGAATCGCGGGCTGGCTGCGAAAATTCACACTCAACGGCAGTCGCCCCCGTTGGGGAATTTCACGTGTCAATCTGTCGAAAACACCGGGATCAGCACGACGAAATCGGTAAATGGATTGTTTTGTATCGCCAACAAGAAACAACCGTCCTCGTGTCAATTCCGAACCACAAAGCATTCTGACAATGTCGGCCTGAATGGGATCCGTATCTTGAAATTCGTCAACCATGAGCAGTCGAATGCCGGCCGCCTGACGTTGTCGAACGTCAACGTTATCTCGCAATAAATTACGGGCCAGCAGTAACAGATCGTCAAAGTCCAGTAGACCTTGAGAGTCTTTTGCCTGACGGAACCTCTCGCTCGTCAATCTCGCCAGACGCAATCCGCGGCCGGAAAACTCCGTTGCTTGCTTGAGGTCCTCGGCATTAACCGACAGGGTTTTTTTTGTTTCGTCCGCCGCCTTACGAAGTTCGGTCAGACCACTCTTGATCAAGTCGAAGATGTCCGCTTGGGGCCAGTGCTTAAGCGTTCCGCCACCTTGAACACGGGCATGCTCATGAATGCTCTGCAACGCGGAAAGGGGGTCTTTCCATGACGCGGAGGGATCCAGTAATTCGAGTAATGTCGAACGGCGTTGTTGCATCACGGCGTGCGTTGGTTCGTTCTCCCGCAACAAATCGTAGGTCTGCCGTGTTCGCGGATCATTGCGGAATTCCGATACCAGTTCTGGCACAAAATCAGATTCCCAACGGGAAGACCATTCGGTGACAATTGTCTCGGGTGACTGACATTTGAACTTTGTAAAGTCAACTTGGAAGTGTTGCCTCGATAGGTCCCGAATCAGTTCGCGAGCCCGTTCCAGTCCGAACGTCAGCACGAAGGCATGGGCATCTGCATCGTCCGCTTCTAAAAGTCCATACAGAGTGTTCGTTGCCGTCTGACGTAACAGGGTATCGGCCATGGATGGTTTGAGGATAGAAAAACGGGGGTCGAGGCCCGCTTCAATGGCCTGTGATCTCAGCAAACTTGTACAAAAAGAATGGATCGTACTCACTCGAGCAGAATCAAGACCTCGCAGGACGTCGAGCCAGTACTCGACGTCAGCGTTAGGACACTGCTGCAAGCGTTGATTGCAAGCGAATCGGATTCGATCACGCATCTCACGCGCCGCCTTGTCGGTGAACGTGATCGCTACGAGTGAATGCAACTCCGTAGAGACGTCTCCCGGCTCTAATCCTTTAAGAAATCGCTGCGTCAGGACGAAGGTTTTACCGCAGCCCGCTCCGGCAGAGAGCGCGATCGAAACCCCTTGAGTCTCAATCGCGGCAGCCTGCTGGTCGGTGTATGGAAGAGCGGTCGATGGGGGCGTCATAAGACGTCTTTTGTACCACGGACGCGGCGTTATCAAAAGTGAACCGGATGCGCCTCGTCGATCTCAGAACACGGAAGAATTCCCGCATCGCGGTTTTCTCGTAACTCTCCAATGAAACGGGGAGGGTCTTCGCAGAAAAGACGCTTGCAAGACGCCTTGAATCTAACCGCTGACGATCGCCGGACCGGATTCTGTGGTCGTTCTCTGAACCGTGGAACTCCACGAGTTTGATCCACCGGTATCGTGTCCGGAGAATCATCGAGATCTAAGGGACCGGTTCCAAGAGATCAATCACCGGCGAGAAGCATTCACCCGCCTTTCATTGGGATCCTCGCCCAAGTGGAGAAGATTGCAACAAAACGGGAACTCCTTCCGCGGAGTCGGTTTCGCTGACAGAATCGAGACACGCTTCCACCGAAGACCTGTCGACGACTCGTCGCCGCACAAACACCGTCAACGGTCTTGCCGTCATCAGCCGCAGATCCTCCCTTCACGATATCCGCCACAACGGGACACCTACCAAACAATCGCTCCTGCTCCGTAATTGTTGAGGCATATGTAATTTGGTCAGACTGCATCGATTATGCGTGGAACGGCTGTCAAAACTGCTTCACATTGACCTAGCCATAGCGACTTTGAATGCTTGTCCGATTGTGATGTTTACTTTGCATCGATAATTATTGGTGAAGTTTGACCACAGCCAAAACCCGGCCTATATTCAATTTCGACAACGCGGCTGTCGTCGCAAATAGAAATTTGGTGACGACCTGCCACATGGATTCGGGGCCTCATTGTCACATCTGCGTTCACTTCGAGGGGGAGTGAACGGGGTCGATGTGCCTGCTTTTCCCACCGAATCCCAAGGGGTAATCCATGTCGTTTACAGCTCTTCTTCGGCTGACTTTCATTTTTCTGTCGATTGCCGCCAACATTGGCCTAAGCAATCCGAGACTGTTGCTCTCGCAGACAGAATCTTCACGGCCTGCGGAGCAATCCGATGCTGTCAACGAACAGCAGGCCATCACTGAGGGAAACGATCTGCGGAAATCCCGTCAATGGGCCAAAGCAATCGAACTCTACGAAAAATCATTGAAAGTCTGGCCGGTCAGCGAGCCACTAACTCAAGGCCTGCGGCAGTCGAAAATTCAGTTTTCAATTGATCGCCGGTACTCCGACAATTCGTTCCTGAATCGGATGTTACCGTTATCGCGTGCTGAATCGATGGCTTACCTCGACGACCTTTATGAAAAGGTGCGACGGTATTACGTGGAAAATATTGGTCCGACGATCCTGCTCGCTCATGGAACGGAAAGTCTCTACTTCGCGTTAAACAATGAGAAGTATTTGAGTCGAAATCTACCGACAATCGATCGCGAGCGGGTGTCTCTGATTCGGCGCAAGCTTCGCGATGTGTATTGGAATAAACCGATCACCAGTCAAGACCACGCTCGGCGAACAGTGGTGGAGTTGTGCGATCTACTGCAACGAGAACTCAGTCTGCCCGCGGGTCCCGTGGTGATGGAGTTTGTGTTTGGTGCGTGCAATTCTCTGGATGATTACAGCAGCTATCTGACGCCCGGAAAATTGGACGATCTGTACAGCAACATCGACGGAGAGTTCGTTGGTATCGGCATCGAAATGAAGGCCGAATCGGGAAGCGGCCTGCTGCTCGTTAATGTCTTGCCGGAAAGCCCCGCGGAAGAAGGGGGTGTCGTTGCCGGTGATTTAATTGTGGAAATTGATGGAACGGACGCTCGCAAAATTTCGACGGAGGACGCTGCTCAATTGTTGCAGGGAAAGCAAGGCAGTCATCTACGTTTAACCTTGGCTGATGGCGAAACGGGAAAAGAGCGATTTGCGAATTTGACTCGTCGGGCGGTAAAAATCAAAAGTATTCCAGTTGCCAAGATCATCGATCATGCAAACGGGATTGCCTACCTGCAAATGACCGGATTCCAGAAGAATACCATCGAAGAGCTGGACACCGCTTTGGTGCGGCTGAATCGTGAGGGAATGCGTGCTCTGATCTGGGACGTGAGAGGCAATCCGGGGGGGTTATTGAATGCGGCAGTCGAAGCCCTCGATCGCTTTATCGACGACGGGGTGCTAGTGTCCACAAAGGGACGAACATCTGATCAAAATTCGACCTACGCGGCTCAATCTAAAGGAACGTGGAAAGTCGCCATTGTGCTGCTGACCGACGGGGACAGCGCCAGCGCCAGTGAAATCGTGGCGGGTGCGATTCACGATCATCGACGTGGCACAATCGTCGGTCGAAAAACGTACGGAAAATGGTCTGTGCAAACCATATTGCCAGGCCATGCAGAATCCGGATTCCGTTTGACGACAGCCAAATTTTATTCCCCGCACGGTGAAACATACGGCAAGATTGGGATCAAGCCGGACATCGTCGTCGCTGAGGACACGTCAAAGCTGGGTCTGCGTGGCGTTCGGAGAACCGATTCACTCGAGGACGATCGTGACGTTGAAGCAGGATTGGAAGTCCTCCGAAAGCAAATGGCCCGACGATGAGTGGTCGGCCTGGCGACGACTGGATTTACTCCGGACGTGGCGTTGCCCCGACATTAGCGTGGTCGTTTTCACTTGACACCGCTGTGGTAGACGTTCGATTGGGTCGCGAAACCGGCGAGGTCATTGCCGCAGACGCCTCCGGCGGCCTCTACCTGTTGGATCGGCGCGGTCAAGTTCTGGAAGTCAATCGCACCCGCCAACGATTGCAACGCGTGGTGTGGTGCGATAATGGCACGGTCGGTGCGGCCGTTTTTGATGATGGAATCGTCGCGAGTTTAGACCGCCGGCTGCAATTCCGCTGGACTCGGGAAATGCCCGCCGATGTTTTGTCCCTCTCGATCGATCCTTACGGGACACACGTTGCGGTGTCGATGGAGGACGGCTTCAGTACGGTTCTCACGTCCGAGAACAAGAAGACCAGCCGGTTCGAAACCGTTCGACCACTAAAATATCTCCAATGTC
The DNA here is from genome assembly GCA_945876035.1 of Schlesneria paludicola DSM 18645. Lineage (GTDB taxonomy): Bacteria > Planctomycetota > Planctomycetia > Planctomycetales > Planctomycetaceae > Schlesneria > Schlesneria paludicola_C. Next base: position 114,670 of record CAMCMU010000002.1, read on the forward strand.
TAGCAACATCAGCCGAATTTTTGGCCGCCGCCGACCATGGTCTCCTCGGCCGATATTCTCTAAAAGGTGATCCCCGGTGGACGGAATCACTGTGGTCAGGTGTCGGCGACTTAGCCGCCACGGGCGATGGAAAACACATTTTTTTAGCGGGGTTTTCTCATGGCATTCAGTGCTTCGCCGGCGAGTCCGGTGCCTCACAGGGAACATTTGTAACCGAGGGAACGGTTGGACTCGTCTCCTGCGGTTACTTCACGAAGCATCTCGTTGCGGCTACTCTCGAACGCCAATTGATTGTGATCAATGACAAAGGAAATTCGCTTTGGCAGGTGACGGCGCCAGAAGACATTAGTCGAGTCCTCATGTCGCCTCTGGGAGATTGGATCGTCTGCGGTTTTGCATCCGGAAGAATTATTCGGCTGGACAACAATCGCTGAAGCCTTTTCATCCGTCCATCGTTCCTCGGAAGATGGCACCTTCCTCAAATTGCGCGTAGTTGTCACGGAACAGGCCCTCCAGTTTCTGGGCGGCGGTGTCGTAGGCGGCTGGATCACGCCAGTATTGACGTGGATTCAAAATTTCCGCCGGAACGTTGGGACAAGAGGTAACCCTATTGAAACCAAAAATCGGGTCGGCTTGAGTCGGGATGTTTTTCAATTCCCCCGAATGAATCGCGTCGATGATGGCACGCGTTTGACGCAGTTCCATTCGTGATCCAACTCCATACGGTCCACCACACCAACCCGTATTGACGAGCCAGACGCTGGCGTGATGAGTCCGGATCCGCTCCGCGAGGAGATCGGCATACTTTTTAGGATGCCACACGAGAAACGGGCCACCGAAACAGGGGGAAAACGTTGCTTGCGGTTCTTGAATGCCCACTTCTGTCCCAGCCACTTTGGCCGTATAGCCATTGATGAAATGGTACATCGCCTGATCCGATGTCAAACGACTGACCGGAGGAATGACGCCAAACGCATCACACGTCAGAAAAATGACATCGGTCGGATGATTCGCCAAACACGGAATTCGTGCATTGGTCATATACTCCACGGGATAAGCACCCCGCGTATTTTGTGTGATCGTCGAGTTATTGAAATCGACGTGGTGATGGGCATTGTCATAAACCACATTTTCAAGCACGGAGCCGAACCGCAAGGCTTGAAAAATCTCGGGCTCCGACTCGCGGGATAAATAAATCGCCTTGGCATAGCATCCCCCTTCGATGTTGAAAATACCGTCATCGGACCAACCATGTTCGTCATCTCCGATCAGGAGTCGGTTGGGATCGGCCGACAGTGTGGTTTTTCCGGTACCCGAAAGCCCAAACAGAATTGACGATCGACCTGTCACACGATCTGCAGTCGCCGAGCAATGCATGGAAAGTACGCCCTGCTTGGGCATCAGATAGTTCATGATCGTGAAAATGCCCTTTTTCATTTCACCGGCATATTCCGTACCCAGAATCACGACTTCACCTCTTTCGAAGTTCACGTCAACGCTAGTATTTGAGGTCATGCCGGGGGTTAAACGACTTGCCGGAAAGCGACCGGCGTTGTAGATCACGAAATCGGGTGTGCCAAAGTCAATCAACTCCTGATCTGTCGGACGAATCAACATTTGATAGATAAAAAGTGCATGGTACGGCCGCGAACAGATGATTCTCACTTTAATCCGATATTGAGGATCCCAACCTGCGAACGCATCCACAACGTAGAGTCGATCGCGAGTGTTGAGATAGTCCTTGGCCCGCTCGCGATTGATTGCAAAAGAAACCTCATCGATCGGAAAATTGACAGGGCCCCACCAGATGTCCGGTTCGGAGGCAGGGTTCCTGACGAGTCGCTTATCGAGTGGAGAACGTCCCGTCTTTTCGCCTGAATAAGCGATTAGTGCTCCCGAGTCGGCAATCGTGGTGCCCGGCTCGAATCGGATGGCCTCTTCATACAAACAGGACGGCGCCGCATTGTGCAAAACCGTTTTCACCGTCAGGCCCTGCTTGGACAAATCGAGTATCGACATGACTTCTTTCCTCAGCAGAATGAACTTCGTCTGCTCCCCCGACACCCTCGATTCCACCGGATCTTAAATCCTGACGACATCACCGAAAACTTGTTGGCCACTCAGTGCAGGTGCCCTCAGCCTCACACCGGGTTTACGCGGACCAAAAAAGCCGTCGTTCTTCTGGAACAGGCAAGACGATTTGCCGGAGCGGTTCGCACACCCGATTCGAAGTCAGCAGACGCATTTCTGATCCCGTCAACCAGCGTTCATGATCAGGGAACCGACCTATCGTTTTTCGCGACGCAAAGCCTGTTGGATCTCGCGTTGGTCTGTTTCTTTTCTGATTCTCTGCCGTTTGTCGAATTCCTTCTGACCACGAGCCACCGCGATGGTCACCTTCACGAGTCCCCGGGTAAGATGGACATCCAGTGGTATCAGAGTTAATCCCTTCTGCTGAGCGGAAGCGGCAAATTTTTCTCGTTCCCGTTTGTGCATCAGCAGCTTGCGCTGCCGTTTCGGATCGTGGTTCAGATAGGTCGCCTGAGGATACTCGGCAATATCACAACCGATCAGCCACACCTCGGCATTTTCAACCCGGACATAAGCTTCCTCGATCGAGATCTTATTGTTGCGAACACTTTTCACCTCGCTCCCACGCAAAATCAGACCGCACTCCAATTGTTGTAAAAGTTCGTATTCGTGCCTTGCCTTCCGATTGCGGCAGATGACGCGAGACAGAGAGTATTCCGGCTGTGATTCAGGTGGTTTGGCCATGAGAATCCGTTATATTTCCCTCAGAGCAATCTTTTTTTGGGGGGAGGCAGGAGTTGATGCTGAAAAGAGACTCGACACGTTGCTGCTTTAATTCGGAATCTTCGACGGCGTCGGTGAAAGCTCTGTCCTCCGTAAAAGCAGAAACAATCACCGAGACGTCTGCGACTCAACACCGCTCATGTTGCCCAAAGGCGAAGTTGTTTGACTAGCACGTTTCCTTACCAAAATGCTCATTCAGCCTCGCCAATAAGGGATTGAGTGTGAATTTTTGAATGTCGTGGGGCGGGCTCCAACGATGCCATTCGAATCCCACATGTTCGGTGACTTGAATCGGTTGAGACCCCTCGGTCCACCCCAAAAAGATAATTAATGTCTTTTCGACGCGTTCCTTTCCGAATCGCGGCTCCATGGGATAATACGTCTCCTCGAATCGAAAGGTGAAATCTAGTGTCACACGTTGAGGATCGATCCCCGTCTCTTCCCACGTTTCACGCAAGGCACATTCCACCTCGTTCTCGCCAGTTTCGACATGGCCCTTCGGTAGATCAAAACGATGCGTGTGTTTCATGAGCAAAAAACTCAATTCGGGGACTCTTCGAAATAAAATCACTCCGCAAGATTTCACACGTCGCATCAACATTATCCCCAAAAATTTTGATTTTCATGCTGTTTTCATGTTTCTGTTTTCACATCGGTGTCAACCATTCTGCATTGCGGGCAAGTCCCTGTGTAACTTTGGAACGAAAGAACCGCAAGATGTCGTCGGAAGAAATCTATTGACACCACGCGCGTTGTTGATCTCTGATCTCCCCAAAACAGGCACACCCGGTCTTCGAAAATCGCACCGGATTTCAGAGATGACGTGTCAGTCCGACTCCTCTCCAATGCTCCGATTCCTGAACGAGTAGCAGCAACAGTCACTCCATCGGTCCGAGAATTATTCAGGTCCCCCGCCATCGCCTCCGGGGAGATCTCCGTTCCTTGACCAAGGGTCGGCAGGAAATAAACGTTTTACCAGTGTAGTCCTTGAACTCTTGCAGAGAGACGGACGCTGAGAACGTTGACTTTAGAGAACGATCATTCAGAGGGAGGTCCGCGACGAGGCCCTACGTAACGGCTATGATCTTGGAAAAATGGATTGATATCTTTAATTTATGTTCGAGAGCGTGAGCTCTGACTGACACTCTGGCCCTGTGCCTTTGATTGTTTTTCCGTGGGATTGAAAGCCTTTCCATGAAAACGTGCTATTTCACGTGCTCGATAGTGTTTCGAACGCTGTCACGGGAACTGCTCCTTGTGGTTTGTGTCTTGGCAAATGCGTCTGCAGAGGATTCATCTTTCCGTGACCGCGTGGCACCGATCTTGGAAAAACACTGCCTGCGTTGCCACAACGACGAAGACAAAAAAGGGGGGCTGTCATTTTCAACTCAAGAAGCGGCATTGAAAGGAGGGGAAAGTGGTCAAAGCTTTATTGCCGTGACAAGTCATGAAAACCCTCTGCTACTGGCTGTGGTTGGTGACAGGCCTGAGATGCCCAAGAATGCTCCGCCACTTTCCAAGCAACAGGTCGAAACACTTCGTGAGTGGGTTGATTCCGGAGCCATATGGCCTCAAAGGGCACTCTTAAAAACAAAACGTTCCGACGATCATTCGTGGTGGTCCTTGGTGCCTCTTGTGCGGCCCAATCTCCCCCCACGGCTAGACACGGTGCCAAATCCAGCGGGGGGCCCTGAGCAACTCGCTGCTCCCCCCCACCAAGTTACGGAGACCAAGATCTCCGCACCTCTTTCTCCACTGGATGCGTTCATTCAAGCCAAACTTGCCTCTGTAAAAATATCCCCCTCTCCCGAAGCGGATCGCCGGACACTCCTGCGCCGTCTGTCGTTTGATCTCTTGGGATCGCCCCCCGCTAGCGAGGAGCTTGATGCGTTCGCAGAGGACGACGACCCCTTCGCCTATGAACGACGGGTCGATGCCCTGCTGGCTTCACCGCGATTTGGCGAGCGTTGGTCACGTCATTGGCTGGATGCGGTGCACTACGGAGACACACATGGATACGATAAGGACAAGACCCGTCCGAATGCGTGGCCCTATCGTGACTATGTCATCCGCGCGTTCAACGACGACAAACCGTATGACCGCTTCGTAGTTGAGCAGTTGGCCGGTGATGTGCTATGGCCCGACAGTGTCGATGGAAACACCGCGACCGGATTCATCGCGGCCGGGCCTTGGGATTATATTGGCCACGCCGAAGTTCCGGAGTCGAAGATCGACGGAAAAATAGCAAGAAATCTCGATCGCGACGATATGGTCACGACGGCAATGAACACTTTTTGCAGCATGACGGTCCAATGTGCTCGCTGTCATGACCACAAATTTGATCCGGTGACACAGGCCGACTACTACCGTCTGCAGGCCAATTTTTCGGCGCTTGATCGAGCCGATCGGCTATACGATGCTGTTCCTGAAATCGACCGGCCTCGGCGCGTCTTACATGAGGAACACAAGCGATTGACGACTGAGCAACTGCGACTCGCAACAGAAGTTCAACGCTTGTGCGGTACCGAGTTAATTGATCTCGATCGGGAAATCGCTGCGGTCAAAAGTTCTCAGGTGGAATCCAGAAAACCTGAATTCGGGTTTCACAGTGAGGTGGCGATAACGCCCGATGTGGTGAAATGGGTGCAACTCGACCTGTTGCAACCCGTTCTCCTGAAAGGGCTCGTCTATGTCGGCTGCTGGGACAATTTCAACGACATTGGGGCAGGATTTGGATTTCCAGTCAGATTCAAAATTGAAGCGTCAAATGATCCCGCGTTCACCACGGAAGTCATCTCGCTGGTCGACCACACGCGGGCGGACTTCCCAAACCCCAAGACCGTCTCTCAAAAAGAAACTTTCGCGTCCGTCACAGCACGTTACGTTCGCTTCACCGCTACCAAACTGGCACTCCGGAAAAAGGACTATGTCTTCGCCTTAGCCGAAATCAGTCTCTTCGACGGAGAGGGAAAAAACGTCGCGATCGGAGCAAGTCTCTCCGCCCTCGATTCCATCGAATCGCCTGTTCGATGGAGTATCAAAAACCTGACGGATGGAATCTTTTCGACGGACGCAAATCAATTCGATGAAGACATCAAACAACTGACGCAACGCCGGACCTCAGTTTTTGAGAATCAAGTTCCACAGGCCCTCCGTGATTCCTTGGATGATGTCAACGCTGGCGTTGAGACACTGGTCCAAGAGATTGCGGGATTGCCGCCATTGCAGCATGTGTTTGCCGGAATGGTTTACACCGGAGAAGGCAACTTTAGCGGCACCGGTTCAGTCGCGGGCAAACCGCGTGTGATCAATATTCTGAGGCGTGGGGATGTGACTTCTCCAGAAGCCGAAGTGGGACCAGGTTTCGTGCCGCTTTCTCCGGGGGAAAGTGGTGTCTTTATCCTGCCCCAAGAACATTCCGAAGGGGACAGGCGTGTGGCCTTCGCGCGATGGATTGTGAACGATCAAAATCCGCTCACATGGCGTTCCATCGTCAATCGCGTCTGGCAACATCACTTTGGTCGTGGTCTCGTGGATTCTCCCAACGACTTTGGTCGTATGGGCCAACTTCCGTCACATCCGGAGTTGTTGGACTGGCTGGCGAGTGAGTTCAGAAGTGGGGATCGGAGACTGAAACGCCTACACAGACTGATCGTCACCAGCAGTACATACAAGCAACGATCGACGGTCGAAACGTTGAATGGCGGTCCCTCGGCGATCACAGACCAATCCGTGGCGTCTCCCTCCGTTCCAATCATTCCAGATCCCTCATCGATTGACTCCAACAACTCGCTGCTCTGGCGATTCAACCGTCGGAAACTCGATGCCGAATCCTTGCGAGATAGTATGCTGATGATCGCCGGCAGAATTGACGATCGGATGGGAGGACCGGGGTTCCAAGATTTTGTCATCGAGCATCCGGAGCACTCGCCACACTATGAATACCAACGGCATGATCCGGAGGACCCTCGATCCTGTCGACGGTCGATCTATCGTTTTTTGGTCCGCTCGCAAACGCAACCGTTCATGGCGGCACTCGATTGTGCCGACCCTTCGATGATCGTTGAGAAACGGAACGAAACGGTCACGGCACTACAAGCCTTGGCAATGTTAAACAACAAATTCGTTTTTTCGATGTCGGCTCATCTCGCCGAACGCGTGAAAGCCGAAGTCACGCTGCTGTCTAGCGGATCGACGTTGACGCAACACGTCAACCGAGCTTTTCGCCTCGCCGTGGGACGCTTTCCCACAGCCGAAGAGGAGCAAGCCCTCGTTCTTTTCGCTGCGGAACATGGACTACCACTCACTTGCCGAGCACTCTTCAACTTAAACGAGTTTGCGTTCGTTGACTGAACTCAAAACAACAGATTTCTCTTAGAATTGTCATGCATGTGAACGCAGCATAAAAGCGTCTGGACAAGCAATCCGAGGCGGGTGTCCATGCGGATGACGTGAGCCGGTAACGCGACGGAGCAGCCATTCCGTTGCGACTCTGGCCACAACGAAACCCGCTTGAATCGAATGATCAAATGTCCCGAAATAGGAGAAACTCACTGTTCAACGGATATCCGTGTTGGTTCCGTGCTTTTCCCGGCTTGGAAGGTTGATTGCGTTGGAATACGACGTGGCCAAGCGGATCACTCGGGGACGCTCCGCAACCCCCCTTTTGACTCTCGGCGGCCTTCTGTTTTTCGTCATTCTCGTCTGTGACACCGCTGAGGCAGCTCCATGATCTAGCCGCGGAATCCACATTTTGCGGAATCCGTGGATCAAGTCTGCGCCGTCGTCCCGACCAAAATTAAATCGGTCCGGTTAGTCATTGACGCCAAATTTTGGGTGGCCGCAATCATTCGATATCCGCTCAAATCCAAGAGAACAGCAAATTCAGCACGGGCGGGTTTTCAGGGCAAATCTCAGGGTGTCGACTGAGCACGCCCTTGGGCTGCCTGAAGTTCTTGAGCCTGACCCCAGCGGTAAAGAATGATCCCCACAAAAGCACCCGCTATGGTTGCGGAAAGAACCGCTGCTGCGCTGTGAGTGAACGTCGAATTTTCGGTTGCGGCCTGTGTTGTCAAGACAAGCCCGAACACACTGATTACGAACCCGAATGCGTCAGATAAGATTGCGCCCCAGCTAAACCCCATTCGCAGCAGAGCAGCTAACTTGCCTAACACGAGTTGAAGAGTAAAGCTGACAACTCCAGCAGTCATCAGACCAAATGCGAGCCAGTGAAACGCCGGGAATGCTAGTTGTTCCGCGACAATGTAGATCGGTTGAAGAATACTCGATGCGGCTGTTTTTGCTCGAGGATCTTGGTCGATAGTCGTCGCGAGTTCGGCCGCTGTCTGCGTCGCATTTTCAGTCACCGACGCGGCTGTTAACGCAGGCAGATTGGCCTGCGCGGCGGAAACTTTTGAAGGCGGTTTTGGCTCATCCTGTGCGACGGCGTGAGCAACGAATCCCAATACAAACGCGAGCACGATCGATCGTTGTCTCATGGCGTCTTGTTCCTGTGATATGAGGTCACGGTGAGTGCGTTCAGATACATCTTCGCAGGTGTCTTTGATTCCTCAACATATTGTGCCAACGGAACATCGATTAAAATAGCCTCAACGGGCGGGGAAGTTGAAAACGATCTTCGAAACACAACCGCGTTATCGACCACGGAAGGACGTGTGGAGCACGCCTGATAGGCACGGAACGTTGAATTGTCGGTAACGAGTGGTGACGTCTATTACCTCGGATCGCATGAGCCGACCGAGATCCAATCGTAAATCTCGTGTGGACAGGTCGCCGGCCTATGCGCCATCTGGAACGATACGGTTCTCTGCGGAAACAAATCTCGGCTGAAACATAAGGAGCCATCAGGAAATTGGTCACTTTCGTTGGCAGACAACCGGTCGGCGACGGCCTTCGTTTATTTGGGGAATGAACAAACACACAGGGTCGATTGTCGATCATCGCCGCCTCCATTCCCCGCTTCCCTCCCCCAAATACGGGCCAAGGAATGGTCACGGTTGTCATCGAACTCGGAAGATTTTCTTTTCTAGGGATAGCCCCTCCAATCGACGAAGACTAGAATTTTCGGTGTCTACCGATTTGGATGAGCAATTTTGTGGAAATTTTAACGGATTGTCACAAACAATTGTGGGTTTTGACTCGTTTTTTTGAGGCAGATTTAGGCCTCCTGAAGAATCACGATTGAACGCTGGCGGAAGTGAATTAGCCGGTGGGTTTGACAATCGAGCTGACTTGGCGCATCTGTGGAACCTGTGGACAACGCTGATGTTTTCGTTCGTTCGCCTCGGTCTTGGGAAGCATCAACGATGAACGACAATTCACCCCCCAAAAAAACACCTCGACGGTGGCGCTGGGTGGTGGCCGGAGTCCTCGCATTTGTGAGTAGTTACGCGCGGTATCCGTTCGGTCCGATCGGATGCCGCCGGATCCTGCTTCTTGTCGCCTTGGTGTGGTTGCTGGGCTGGGCGGCGTACCTGATTCTCCCCCGAATCAGGCGCGGCCGTTGGTCGCCGTTCTCTGGGAACGTTTCGATCCTGTTTACGTGCTCGCTGATCATCGTGTGTTCGATGGTTTTCCATAAGGTTTCCGAGCAATCATTGACAGAACATTTTCTCGTACAATGTCAACGATTTGAACGCCGCATCAAACGCGAGCTTTGGCCCATTGCCAGCCCCCGATGGACGACATCGCAATTTCATGGTACGCCCGAGCCGCCACCCGCGTTGAAATCACAACTGGCGTTTTCCAAACTGAATTTTCATCATCCGATCGCGATGTCTTGGATACCAATTGTTGAACGATGGGTTTTAGCTGAAGAACAAGGTCGGATTGTCTCTTTCAGCGATGCGCGCAACACCGATCAGTTGTTGCAAATTCTTGATCTGAAGCGAGTGATTTGGGGTATGGCTGTCCATCCCCAATTTCACTTGAATGGCTATCTTTTCGTCTCCTACATGGATGCGGGGACGATGCGGGTCGTTCGATTCACGACGAACAAAACCACGGGAATGCTGGATCCCGAGAGTCAGTCAGCGGTCATTGAATGGCCTCAATTGGGGCATGAGGGGGGCTGTTTAGATTTCGGTCTCGACGGCTGCCTGTATGTCTCGGTCGGTGACAGCGGTGCCTATGACTCCGGGGAAACAGGTCAAGACATCAGTGACCTTTACGGTTCAATTTTGCGATTGGACGTGGATCATCCGACAGCCAATAACGGTTACTCTGTTCCCTCGGACAACCCTTTTGTGGGAATGGAGGGGGCTCGTCCGGAAGTTTGGAGCTATGGCCTTCGCCAGGTTTGGAAGATGTCGTTTGACCGCGTCACTGGTGAACTCTGGGCCGGCGATGTCGGGCAAGATTTGTGGGAATCAATTCATTTGATACGCCGGGGAGGCAATTGTGGATGGAGCATATTCGAGGGGGCTCACCCACTGTTTCCAGATCGCAAAAAAGGCCCGACACCGATTATCCCTCCCGTGGTGGAACAATCGCACTCTGTGATGCGCAGTATCACCGGAGGCCATGTCTATCGGGGCTCAAAGTTACCCCTGCTGCAGGGACTCTATTTGTATGGCGATTACGACACGGGGACGGTTTGGAGCATTCAGAGGGACCGTGGCCAGACAATTGCAAATCAGCTGATTGCCGACACTCCGCTACGGATCTCGAGCTTCACCATCGACAAAAGTGGCGAAGTGCTTATTGTCGATCACATCGGCGGTCAAATTTTCGAGTTGACGGAATCCACCCCGGAAGAACTGAAATATGATCATCAGTTTCCGCGAAAACTCAGTCAGACAGGATTGTTCGCGTCGACGGCAGAACATCGACCCCAAGCAGGTGTCTTGCCCTACTCTGTCAACAGTCCACTGTGGGCTGATGGCGCTGACAAAGACCGCTTCTTAGCCGTTCCGGAGGGAGCATCCATCGATTTTGAAGGAGTCCCATACGAAAACAGCGTTCCCGGCTGGGACAACTGGGGGTTTCCCGATGGCACCGCTCTTGTGAAGACATTTTCCCTAGAAACGGAACGAGGCAACCCCCACACGCGTCGTCGCGTGGAAACGCGTGTCATGATCGTCGAGAACCTTCCTGAAGATCCCAATCATCGCTACAAGGCATCCAATAAGCTCTGGCATGGTTATTCGTATGTGTGGAGCGAGGATCAAACGGATGCCGAGTTGGTCGACGCCGAAGGCTTAGATCAAGAATTTGAAATTCGTGATGCAACATCATCGAAACGACACAAGCAGGTCTGGCATTTTCCTAGTCGCTTCGAATGCATGATGTGTCACACCCGGTCGGCCGGTTTCGTTCTCGGAGTGTCGACCGCTCAATTGAATCGGTTCGGCCTGTTGGGTCACGGCGGTTTGAACCAGTTAGACTTTCTGGACCGCGCGCGATTGATTGACAGGAACGCCTCCGCGGCGCCACCAACACATCCGATGCTGCCCGATCCCGCGGACACACATTTGCCTGTGGAACTTCGAGCTCGATCCTATTTACATGCCAATTGCGCGCATTGCCATCGGCCCTATGGTGGTGGCAATGGAAAACTGGATTTGCGTTTCCATGCGTCCTCCTCTGAAATGAATGCACTCGAGGAACGTCCCGTTCATGGCACTCTTGGAGTCGATGATGCGTTCGTTATCAAACCCGGAGATCCCGAACGGTCGATGCTCTATCACCGAATGACGACGCTCAACGCAGGACGCATGCCAAAGGCGGGTTCCTCGGAAGTGGATCATTTGGGGGCTCAATTGATTTACGAATGGATCCAACAACTCAATCATTGACAGGTTGTGATGGCACACAGAAGGCCGTGTACAAGAGTCGCAACGTGTTCGTGAAACAGAAACTTGAGTGGTATCAAATGTGGAACCCACAGATTTCGGTGCCAAGACACTCGGTCTTCATCCCTAGTATTACCGCATGTCTTTTTACTCTGGGGATGGGTTGCTCTCCTAACGCTCAGTCCTCCCGAGAAACGGCACCCGCTGCTGGAGCAGCCACTTCCCCTGTGGTTGAGATTCGTCTGCAGCATCCGGTTGACCCTTTGCCAGCATTGGTGTTCCAAGAGGACGACTGGCCCTGGTGGCGGGGAATCGACCGAGATGGCATCAGCAAGAGTGGGACTCCACCAGAGCAATGGAATGACTCGAACAACGACTCCAACAATGTTCTCTGGAAAGTCCCCCTCGTCGGTCGCGGAAACTCGAGCCCGATTGTGGTTAAATCTCACGTGTATTTGACCAGCTGCAACGTCGCTCGCCAAGAACAATACGCCCTGTCCATCGACCGGACCAGCGGTCGCTTAATCTGGCAGACGACGATTCATACGGGCGGATTTACGTCAACGATGAATGCGGCTGCGACGTATGCAGATGCCACATTAGCCAGCGATGGTGAACGTGTATTCGCGACGTTTTTGCACAACAGATCGATCGTGGTGACCGCATTGACGCTGGACGGTGAAAAGGTTTGGGAAACAAATGTGGGCCCGTTTCAGACGGTCTATGGCTTCGGTGCATCGCCGATCATTTTTGAATCGACGGTCATCGTTGCCGCGGAGGACCCCACCTGTGGCTCAATCTCCGCACTGCACAGGAGGACCGGTCAGGTCCTCTGGCGGATCCGACGCGCAGAAGCCGCCGGTGGCACATTCGCGACACCGGTCGTGGCGCATGTCGCGGGCCGGTGGCAGTTGTTGCTCAATGGTGCACGCACCGTATCGAGTTACGATCCGGCAACGGGAGAACCGCTGTGGTCGCATCCCAGTCCGGCAAGAACCTGTTGCAATTCAATGGCCTTCAACAAGTCATTTGTTTTTGCCAGTGGCGGAATGCCCTCCAAAGAAACCGCCTGTTTTAATGCGGATGCAGAGGGCGATGACCCGTCCGCACGACTTGTCTGGCAAGACGGCCGTCCGTCATGCACTTGTTATGTCCCGTCATTACTGTCCCACGACGGGCGGCTCTACAATTTGAATGACGACGGAATACTGACCGGCTTCGATGAACGGAACGGGCGACAACTCTTCGCGAAGCGGCTGGTCGGAAAATTTTCAGCATCGCCGATGATCATTAACGGAAAATTGATCGTGATTAATCAAATGGGAACGGCGTGGGTGTTGCGGGCCTCTCCGCCGTTTGACGTGTTGAGTGAAAACCAAATTGAGCCGGGCGTGATGGCCACGCCGACGTCTTGCAAAGATACCATTTATCTTCGTTCGGAAAAATACCTCTACGGTATCGGAGAAAAAAAACAGACCACGGTTCCGTAGAGATCCCTCGCACGGGAACCACCGATCGCATGACGCATCAACTCGGGCTCCTTCCCTCCCTGAGTTGATGTGTCTTTTTTGTTCCGTGACGATGGCTGAAGAAAAGATTGGCGTTTGGTGAAAATGAGTCATCCTTGGCGGGGTGAGCGTTGCCGATCGGCCGAGTGCGTCCCGTCACGCAAGGTGAGCACCCTGACTTCCCTCCGAACACGATCAAGCTGGCCTAGATCGCATGATCTGTCGGCCGATGTCAAGATTAGGTCGCTTGACCGACTCTGTATTTCACGGCAATCTCTGTCAGTTTGGAAACATCCAGCGGGCTTGGATCTTGGACTTCGATTGGTCTTTTTTAGGAACAGTGCCCATGACTCGTTTGGGGATCACTCGACGCAAGTTTTTGCAAATCAGCGGAGGGGCAATCGCCGCAAGTGGAATGGCGTTGGAAAAGACGTATGGTCAGCCCTCGCCAGCCGCTCAGTCCCTGCCAATTTTCGACACACACCAGCACCTGTGGGACACCACGAAATTCCGCCTGCCGTGGCAGGCGAGCGAAGATTTGAAGGGACTACGCCGATCTTTTTTGATGTCAGACTATCTGGAAGCGACGCAGGGACAGAACGTCGTTAAGACCATTTACATGGAGGTTGACGTGGCGCCGGATCAACAATTGGCCGAGGCCAATCAGGTCATCCAGATTTGCGAACGTGGTGACAGTCTGATGAAGGCTGCCGTGATCTCCGGACGATTAGGAACGCCAGCGTTTGAGCCATACATCCGACATCTGGCGAAGAACACGTTCGTGAAGGGCGTTCGGCAGGTTCTGCACGGCGACGCCACCCCGTCCGGTTTCTGTCTCCAACCGAAATTTGTGGAGAGCATTCAGCTTCTCGGTGATTTAGGTCTCTGTTTTGATCTGTGCCTGCGTTCCGAAGATATTCTCGGAGCGGTTGGATTAGTGGACCAATGTCCCAAGACGCGTTTTGTCATTGACCATTGCGGAAACATGAAAGTCACGTCAACTGATCGGGCGGCACGCGCTCGATGGCTTGAGGGGATGACCGCGATGGCTGCTCGCAAGAACACCGTCTGTAAGGTTTCGGGAATTGTTGCAAGTGCGAACAAAGTCTGGACAGCGGACGATCTCGCACCAAACATCAACGACACGATTAATGCTTTTGGCGATGACCGTGTCATGTTCGCAGGCGATTGGCCCGTTTGCACATTGCGTGCGACATTCTCGCAATGGGTCGAGGCGCTCAAACACATTGTGAGCGATCGCTCAATCACTTTCCAAAAGAAACTTTTCCACGATAACGCGGCAACATTTTACGGTGTCTGAGTCCTCGCGGGTGAACTCACGGTCAGCATCTTGGACGCTCCTCTTTGGCGGCAGATTGCAGATACGACCGCATTTTTGTTGATTATCTGGAACGTCTCCTGTGGCAATCGTTGTTGAATGATCGATGGAGAGAAGGGGATTAATGGACTCGCGATTCAAACTTCTGCTGTACTCGATTTGTGTATTGACGGACTTTTCAGCGTTCGTGGTGATTTTTGCGGTGTCTCGCGGCTTGGCCGAGGGCAACGCCGAGCCGTGGTATCTCGGTGCCGTGGGTGCGGGCCTGTCGCTCACGGCCGGAGTGGGCAGCATTTTGGGTGGCTGGCTCGCCCACCGATTCGACGGTCGAGTTGTGTTTGTTGCGGGCGCGGCGTTCATCGGTGCGAGTATTGCAGCGTGTGCCGTGGGTGATCCTTCCAGCGTTTGGTTTTTACCTGGGTACTGGCTTCTGGGCCTCGGTTTGGGGTGTCTTTATCCTCCACTTGTGGGCTGGCTGAATCAGGGTGTGGATCCTCACGCCAATCGTCTCGGTGTCAGTCGCACCTTAATTTTGTATTGCGTGGCATGGAATGTCGGGATGATGGGCGGCCAATTGACGGCAGGTTCCTTGTTTTCTTTCGGAGCGAATTGGACTTTTGGAACGGCGTTTTGCCTGTCGCTGTTGAACCTCTTGCTATCGGTTGTGGTCGTCAGAAGAGTTGTCCCGCTGGCCGCAGCCACGGTGTGCGAAATGTCCAATCATAGGACGTTGCAAGACCATCAGACGGAAAAAGTGGCATTCGTCTTCAAAAAACTGAGCTGGATCGCCAATCTTGGAGGGATGTTCGGTGGTAGCATGGTGATTCACCTGCTGCCAGATTTAGCCGTTGACATCGGTGTCTCAGCCAATGATCACGGAATGCTTCTCGCGAGTTGGCGAGCCGTAATCATCGCCACCTACGGGATCATGCACTCTCTGACGTTCTGGCAATATCGGATTGATATATCACTGGCATCACAGGGGCTTGCCGCCGTGGGATTGATCGTTATTGCCCAGTCGGGAACAACATTCACTCTCTTGATCGGCCTCGCTCTCCTTGGACAACTTGTGGGATACAACTACTTTTCTGGACTGTTCTACAGCACCGTCGGAAGCGTGCCTGAGGGGCGGGCATTGGCTGCCGGAATACACGAAGCCACGCTCGCCACGGGTATGGCCGCGGGGACACTGGTGGGTGGGGCATTGGGTTCACTTCTGAATCACCGAATGCCGTATCTGCTTGCCGCAGTGGTTCTGCTGGCGATGATGCTCGTCCAGGTCATTGCGTGGCGGCGGTGGAAGAAATCAATCGACGCCACAGAAAACTCGACGCCCAAGGGCAATCGATTGGCCTGAGGAAAGCAACTTGCGATTCCGATGAACGCTTGTCAAAATGACGTGGCCAATGCCATTTTCGAGAGAGTTAAATCATGAATCGCCGAAAAGTTCTCATCACCGGAGCAAGTGGGCTAATCGGTGGTCTGACAATCCAGCACCTTGGTCACAAGTATGAGTTGACCGGTCTGAGTCGGCGTCCGGTGAAGGGTATTCCGCATGTGTCGGCGGATATCACGGATGCGGTGACCATCAAACCTGCCTTTGACGGAATCCATACCGTGCTCCATTTGGCGGCGGCCACCGCCGCTGATCAAGTCTGCGAATGGGCTCCGACCATGGCAACAACCATTCAAGGAACTTTGAATGTCTATGAAGCGGCTCGAGAAGCTGGCGTTCAACGAGTCGTTTTTTTTAGCAGTGGCTGCTGTCAACTCGCGTGGGAATGGGACTCAAACCATCCCTACGGAATCATCGCCAACGGCCCAGACAATGAGATTCCTGAAACGTGGCCGATGGTGGAACTAGACTGGTCGGTCCGTCCAGATTCCCCGTATGCCGTCGGAAAACTTTTCGGAGAAAATTTGGCGAGATACTATTCGGACAAGTACGGAATCTCGACGATTGCCATTCGTTTGGGGGCTGTTCTTCGCGAAGATCGCCCCATGCTTCGTCGACACTTTCCGGGATTCTTGTCGCAGGCCGACTGTGTGCAATTGATTGACAAATGCCTGAGCGCCCCGGATTCGGTAACGTTCGAGGTTTTGAACGCGATTTCGGAAAACAAATACCGATGGCGATCGACCGACCGGACCAAAGACGTACTGGACTGGCGACCGACGGGTAGTGCCGACGTCTACTCTTGACTCAAAGCCTAAGGAAATTGAAAACGTGACAAACGCAAATCCGAGCGACGCCGAAAACCGTATTCTTGTGACCGATTTCAATCGGTCGTTTCTCCGATTTCGATTGGATTTGAATCAAACACTTCCAAAAACGATCAGTCAGCCACCACCGTTTACATTGAATAACTCGAGATTTCAGCTGGAATGCTGTTGTCGAGTCACTCGCGGTGAAGGAGCCGATGCTCATTCCGTCGATTATGTTCTTACGGCGTCGTGCAAAGCCGAGCAGGTTCACGTTCACGAGAACGTTTGGCATGATCCGGCGGCAGACATGTGTCTGATCGCGTCCACCGAAGAGTTTTTGGTCATCAAGTGTTGGGATCGCAACGATCGAGGCGTGATGCTCAGCCCTCCAACGATGGGGAAGCAGCCTGAACGCCATTCAGGGATGGTCGCGGACGCATTCACAAAACTTCAAATCGATCGACATCAGTCACCCGGACGAATATTGACAACGACCGAAGAGATCGTCGCTGCCGTGCTCGACAATCGTCCGCTTGTTTCACAATCCGAATTCGTGACTTCGGATGGCGTTCGGATTCATCTCGAGTACCCGGTCAAGCTGGTCAATGCCAGCGAGCGTGAAATGTTCTATCAGATCGATACAGGCCCCGTGTTGGTCCATGATGTTTCTGCGTATAATGGCACTCACGCCATTTCTACCTTGCGTTTAGCTTACATGGCTCATAACACGCTGGGTTGCACGGAACTAATCATGAACGTCCCCACGCCGATTGCTCCAGGAATCAGTGTCAACCACTATTCCAAGGTGCTCAAGCTTCTCGCCAAAAATCGCATGATCGCGTTCGACTGACGTTGCCCGCGCATCGCCCCCTCGGAGCAGGAACCGCTCCTGGAGTGCTGAGGTGCCGTGCAGAGCACGGGGCTAGTGTGTTCGGAGTCTAATGCCCTCGTTGGAATGACGATTGGCCTCATGTTTAAGGAATGTTCCGCCGCAGTGATCCGTGAACACACAACAGAAAACATAGGCATGTCAACGGGAATATTTCGACAGAGGTTCGTGATTTTATTGGTCACCATGTCGGCCGTGTTGTCGTCTTGTCACCAACGCTCTGAAGCCCACGATTGGCCGCAGTGGCGCGGACCCCAGCGAGATGCGGTTTCCACAGAGACGGGATTGCTCCAGTCATGGACCACCGACAGTCCGAAAGTGCTCTGGAATCAATCCGCATTGGGAATCGGATATTCCAGTATTGTTTTGGGTGAAACTCGTTTGTTCACCATGGGGCGAAAGGAATCGGATCTCGTCGTCACGGCGATGCATGTGGAGACCGGCGAAAAATTGTGGGAGAAAACAATCGGCAAGACGTCGCGTCACCCCACTTCGACACCCACTCTGGATGGCGACTACCTTTTCGTATTGGATCCTGATGGTGAGTTGGTTTGCCTCAAATCGTCAAACGGCGACTTCGTTTGGCAGTCAAGTTTTGTGGATGACTTCGGCGGACGAATGATGTCGGGACGAGGGTATGGCGAGTCTCCGCTTGTCGATGGTGATCGATTGATCTGTACGCCGGGTGGTCCCGATGCCGTGATGGTCGCATTCGAGAAGCGGACCGGACACGTTCTCTGGAAGGCGTCGCTTCCAGAGAACGTGTCCGGTCCGTCTGGAAAAGACGGGGCCGGTTTTTCCTCCATTGTTATCTCAGAGGCTGCAGGGATACGTCAGTACGTTCAACTCGTGGGACGAGGGCTGATCGGTATCGACGCGCGTGACGGTCGGTTGCTCTGGAGTTACAACGACATCGCCAACGGAATCGCCAATATTCCAACCCCGATTGTCTATGACGATTTTGTTTTTGCGGCGAATGGCTATACGGCCGGCAGTGTTCTGCTCAAATTGGTGTCGAGCCCCGATGCAAATGATCATCCGGGAGTGACGGTCGAAGTGATTTATTCACTCTCCGGCAGTCAGTTCCAGAATCACCACGGTGGTCTCGTTCGACTGGGTGAGTTTGTCTATGGTGGCCATGGAAACAACAATGGATTACCAACATGCCTCGAACTCAAAACGGGGCGCATCGTTTGGCGGCGGCGTGGGCCTGGAGTCGGTTCAGCCGCCGTTGTGTACGCCGATGGACACCTCTATTTCCGGTTCCAAAATGGGGTAATGGCATTGATCGAAGCCACCGATCACGGATTGGTCTTGAAGGGAACTTTCGATATTCCCGGAGCAGGTGCCGACAGTTGGTCGCACCCTGTTGTGGCGAATGGTCGCCTCTATTTGCGGGAACAGGAGCTCCTTTGGGCTTATAATCTTCGGCCTCATCCCGTGACGAACGACGCCACTCCCTCGAAGCACTCTCCGAACGCGAACTCTGCGTTGACGGCACGACAAGGGATTGGGGTTGCTGTCGCTGTCATACCTGCTGCAACGTCGACAGCGGCGGTGTCGTCGCACACGCTACGCGGTTGTCTCGAATATTCTTTGGCCTCCAAGCGGGAAAATCATGCAGAAGCTGCCGTATTGGTCAGTCTGACAAATGCCGACTTGACTCCACAGGGAACACTGTCCGACGCCGTGCTTCAGTTATTAGCTGACCTGAAGGATCCACTGATTGTTAGCTTGGCTGGAACGCTGGTCTCCGATACGGGACTCCGTCAGCTCCAGCCGTTCAAAATCTGCGGCCTGAATTTGGAGCTTTGCAGTCGGATTACTGATGTCAGCTTGAAACACGAAAACCACAGTGACTCACTTCGGGCACTCGTACTCACCGGTACCGGAATCACCTCTCACGGTCTCAAGGGCCTGGCAATCAAGTCCAATCTTGTCGCACTGGATCTGGAGTTGTGCGATGGGGTTACCGACGAGGCCACTGATCCGCTGGGTGAATTGACGCAGCTCAAGTTCCTATCTTTGAAAAAAACGGGATTCGAACGAGATCGTATTTCGGACAAGGGGCTGAAAAACCTGCAACGATTAGACAACCTCGAACTGCTGAATCTCTACGGAAATAGACTGACGAACGTCGGACTGGAGTACTTGCAAGCGTTCCAAAAACTGCACACACTGAATTTAAGTTTGCTGGCAATTAGCGACGCAGGTCTAGAGTATTTGAAGCCACTTCGCGGCTTGGAACGGTTGGACCTGACGTTTTCCGAAGGATTTTCAGGGCCCATATTATCGGACGACATGGTGGACTCGCTTCTCCCCCTATCAAGCCTAAGCACACTCGATCTGACCGGAGCTAAACTCAGTGACGAGGGACTGAAAAAACTGCAACGGCTGAAGAGATTGAAAACGTTGCGAATTGTGCGAACGAAGACCAGTGATTCGGGAATTCGGGAGTTTCAAAAAGCGGTCCCCGAATGCAACGTCTTCAAGGAGTAATATTGGCAATTGCGATCAATGATCGGCACGGATGTTCAGCCTCGGTTATGGAATTTAGCGAATTTTCAATCGCATAAAACCTCCGCAAATTTCAGTTTTGTGAAATCGTTGAGTTAAATGCAGGTTTCAAGGGTGGCGATGGCGGAGGGTCGTCGGTCCTATGGAAACCAATGTCCGTTCCTTTTCCAGTTTTTTATTCGAAATTAAGGTATCTCCGACATGTGTGGTCTGGACGTGGCATTGACGACCCTGTTGGCCTCGAGTGTTTCGCAAGTCGAGCCAGAAACCCAATCGCATATACGAAGTCTGGACATGGCTGTCATTGGACTTTATGCGATCGCCATGCTTGCGGTGGGACGATACTACAAATCAAGAACCCAGACGGCAGACGCCTACCTGCTCGGTGGGCGCAACATGAATCCGATTATGATCGGACTATCACTCTTTGCCACGCTGACGAGTACGCTTTCTTATCTGGCGTATCCCGGTGAGATGATCAAGTTTGGGCCGATGATGTTTTCGATGTTGGCCGCTTTTCCTGTCGTGATGTATCTTGTCGGCTGGATTCTTATCCCCAGAATCATGAAGCAGGATGTGACCAGTGGGTATGAACTGCTGGAGCTTCGACTGGGTCTTTCCGGCCGAGTTCTTGGGGCTACAATGTTCATGACGCTGCGCGTCGCCTGGATGGCATCCATCCTGTATGCAACGACCAACAAAGTCCTGATTCCGCTATTGGGACTTGATCCGTATTGGGCACCTTACATTTCTGCAGCCATGGGCCTGATCACACTGATTTATGCTGCTGAGGGAGGAATGCAAGCCGTCGTAGTCACGGATGCCATGCAATCGCTGATCATGTTTATCGGTGCCCTCGTTGTGGTTGCCGTCGTCTCCGTTGATTTGGGAGGAGTTGTCGCGTGGTGGCCGCATGTCTGGGCGGCACACTGGGAAAAACCGGTTTTTGGATTTAGTACGGATGTCCGCTCCACGTTTGTGGGAGCGTTCTTCAACATGCTGGTTTGGATGACTTGTACCTGCGGTTCGGATCAGATGGCGATTCAGCGTTACCTGTCCACTCGTGATGTCCAAGCCGCTCGCCGTTCGTTTTCAGTCCATTTGGTGACGGAAGTGTTGATGACGATGCTGCTGGCGACTGTGGGTCTCGCCGTCTTGGGCTACTTCACATCGCATCCTGAAGGGCTGATTCCTGGAAAAGCTTTGGTCGATCAGGCGGACGAACTGCTACCTCATTTCGTTGTGACCGTCCTTCCGAGCGGCCTCTCCGGATTGGTCATCGCGGCGATGCTCTCGGCGGCCATGTCCAGTTTGTCGTCCGGAATGAACGCGGCCAGCGCCGTGATCACCACCGACTTCTTGGGACGATTTCGTCAGTCAAAATATACACAACTGCAAAGCATGCACGTGGCGCGTTGGGCCTCGATTGTGATCGGCATTTTCGTGCTTCTATTGAGCCTGTTGATCGCGTCTCTCGTGAAACACGGTTACCTGAAAGACAGTCTGTTGGATCTGTGCATGAAAGTCGTCAACCTGCTGACCGCGCCCTTGTTTGTACTTTTCTTTCTGGCTCTTTTCGTTCCGTGGGCCAAGCCACGAGGTGCCATCGCAGCCACCCTGGCCAGCGTCACCGTGGCCGTGGAATTTGCCTTTGTTCTGTGGGGTGGAAAGGCATTTTTGTTCACCGCTCCGGCATCGCTTTTCGTCGGTGTCGTTGTGGGTAGCGTTGTCAGCCTGCCGATGTTTGATTTCGCGGCCAAGATCAAAAAATAGTTTTTCCTTGGGGATCGAAGGACGCCGCTCTTGGCGAAATCTGTGCTCGCCAAGAGCGTGCGCCGTGGCAACGGCGTGGGGGAAAAAGACGGTTGGTCCTGTCATTGCAACGGGATCTTGATTGAAACCCCGATTCCTGATGTTTTGATAAAGATCACACGACTGAAATCCTGACATTCTGCGGCCCCGCTTCGAGCTTGATGCAACATCGCCATCGGTCTTCCGTGGACCGTGCGAGAGACCTACAGCAGGACGAATCAGAGCCTCACGGGGCTTGCTCATGCTCGCCGATCCTGCCGGACTTCGTTTCTGCCTTAAAGGCATCCCACGTGTTCTCGCGGTGCCTGCTGTCGCGGCGGAATATCCCTGCTGAAACCGGAATGTTTTAACCGGCCGCTCACTGGGCGCAACCTACGGGAATCGTTTCAGGAACGAGCCGCCTCACGATTCACTTCAGGCGCGGTGACGGACTCCCTGCCTCACGGGACATCGGGGAATGTCGATACAGGCCGTGACGCGGTCGCCCAAGCCGTGAGTACCAAGCCATGCATTCCCAGTGAGGGCAGGAAATAGACACCGGAAAACTGCGGGCTCATGACAGGGGCCCCGCCGCCGGTTAATACGAGCCAAGGCGAATCGGAAGATGACGAGGCCCCCCGCGCCTGGTCGGGCTGTTGGAATGAGGGCAAGTCATGTCCTCGATGCAGACAAAGTTGATAAATCAATTCACGAACGGCTCCCACTTGTCCCCAAAAAAGACCATTACGAATCGCCTCTCGGGTATTGCGTCCGGGTGCCACGGGTTGCTCACCGCCCAGCTCTTGCACCGGAAGGAGCGGCAGAAGAGCCGTATAGTGATGCAACGCCTCAGCAGACATTTTCAAACCCGGAAGGATCGCGCCACCGCAAAATTCTCCCGCCGCAGAAACGTAGTCCACCGTCGTCGCTGTCCCCGAATTGATCACGATCGCCGCACGACCGAACGGACGAAGAGCATTCGCCGCGACGGCATTCAACAACCGATCTAGGCCAACCTTCGCGGGGAACTCGACATTGATGGCCACAGGGATCGTGGAGTAGTCTTGCACCACAAACGGCGTTGGCCAATTGTGCGACTTCCATTCCCCGAGTAGTCGTTCTATCGCTCGTGGGTTCGATCCTGAAATCACAGACTGCCGATCCTTGATGTCACCCCACGAGGAGAGGACATCCCACCGAACGACATCGTCCACCGGGACTGCCTGAAACTGTCGGCATTCCGGCCAAATACCATCCGACAGCGGAGACCTGCCGGGCTCAAAGAGACCGAACTTGATCCGGCTATTTCCAGCATCAATCGCCAATAGGGGGCTTGCGGAGTTTGAATTATTTGCCATGGGAATTGTCGAGTATCAAACCGCCAGCCCTCGAAAAATGCGGAAACAGATCATTCAACAGCGAGTGGCCAGTGAAATCATAGAAATGCCGCCTATCTCCCTTGAATCGTCTCAAAACTGTCGCCAAGTTCCACACCTAAGATGTGCCGTCAGACAGGAAGAACACTGCGACTGTTGTAAGACCTCTTCGGTCACTGCGTTGCAGAAATCGTTTAGGAAGTCTGACCCAGACTAGGGTTTTGATCGATTGCCATGGAGGAATTCATTGCAGCGATTTCGAGTCGGACGACGCGCTTTTCGGCGGGAATAAGGCGGTCGAGAATTCCGTTGACAAACGCCACGGAATTCTGGCCACCGAAAGTCTTGGCCAGTTCCAACGCCTCATCAATGACGACGCCTGCGGGGGTGTCCGTCGAGAATAACTCAAATACGCCCAGTCGAATGATATTTCGATCGGTTGCCGGCATACGACTGACCGACCAATTGGAGGCGATCGCTTCCAACTGCTCGTCGATCATATTGCGGCTTTCGGTCACTCCGGTGAACAAGACCCAAGCAAACTGGCCGAGTTGTTCATCGGCCAGTGACGATTGAATTTGCTCTTTAATCTCATCAGAAGTGACATCGGGATTCAAATCTTTTTGGTAGAGCATTTGCAGCGTCACTTCGCGTGCCTTGTGGCGACGACTTGTCATTCAGATTTCACCTTCTTGAAATTCGCACCTGCGAGCAATTAAATTGCGGAAGCACTTTCGCGTCGAAGACCGTCAAAAGACTCCGCTTAGATCCCCTTCGAACTCAACGTTCGGAGCAATCCCGCCATTTCGATCGCCGCCAAAGCGGCCTCAACTCCCTTGTTTCCCGATTTGCCTCCGGCCCGATCCAGAGCCTGCTCGAGCGTCTGACAGGTCAAGACTCCGAAACTTATCGGAATACCACTGGTCAGGGAGGCCTGCAGGATGCCAGCAGCGACCTGGTGATTAATGTACTCGTGGTGAGTCGTCTCACCTTGAATGACCGCTCCCAAGCAGAGGATCATGGTAAATTTGTTGCTTTTTGCCAGATGTTGTGCGGCTAAAGGCAATTCGAATGCACCGGGCACACGCACCACGGTGATGCGTTCTTCACTCAATCCATGACGACGAAGAGTATCCGCTGCACCTAGGAGAAGGCGTTCTGTGATGAGTTCGTTGAAGCGAGAAACGACAATTGCGGCCCGATCGTCGCCTGCCAGCAGCGAACCCTCCAAAACATTTGCAAACACGACTGTCACTCCTCGAGGTATTACTCACATCAGACTCGCATACGCGGCTCGAAGTTTTTGTTCTCATGCTCCGTTAGATGGAGTTCATGCTCATTAAAAACTCTTCGTTGGTTTTCGTTCTTTTCATGCGATGCGTCAGCATTTCCATCGCCTCGACGGGATTCATGTCATTGATCACTCGACGTAATATCCAAACTCGCCGAAGTTCCTCTTCCGTCATCAATAGTTCTTCCCGACGTGTTCCCGATCGATTGACGTCAATGGCGGGCCAGACACGCTTTTCAACCATCCGGCGGTCAAGATGCAATTCGGTATTGCCCGTCCCTTTGAACTCTTCGAAGATCACATCGTCCATCTTGCTGCCGGTATCCACAAGAGCCGTGGCCACAATTGTCAGGCTTCCCCCTTCTTCAATATTCCGGGCGGCACCGAAAAACCGTTTCGGATGCTGCAAGGCACTGGCATCCACTCCACCAGTCAGAATCTTTCCCGAATTCGGACACTCGGTATTGTAGGCTCTGGCCAGACGGGTGATGGAATCCAGAAAAATCACGACATGCTGACCATACTCGACCATCCGTTTCGCCTTCTCAATTACCATTTCTGCCACTTGAATGTGCCGACTCGGGGCTTCGTCGAAGGTACTACTGATGACCTCGCAATTTTTCGCTTTGACCTGTCGCTCCATGTCCGTGACTTCTTCAGGCCGTTCATCAATCAGGAGTACGATAACATACACATCAGGGTCTCCCCCCAGCACCGCCTTGGCCAGTTGTTGCAGTAAAATCGTCTTACCCGCTTTGGGAGGTGAGACGATCAATCCTCGTTGCCCCATTCCGATAGGTGCCACGATATCGACGACACGGGTACTTAATTGCGTGGAGTCGCTGCAAAGCTTCAGGCGACGCGTCGGATGCAGTGGAGTCAGGTCGTCGAAGAAAACCTTTTCTGTGAGACGATTGGGGTCTTCATTGTTGATGGCTTCCACACGCAGCAACGCAAAATAACGTTCGTTTTCTTTGGGAGGACGAATCTGTCCAGCAACGGTTGCCCCTTTGCGCAGGCCAAAACGTCTAATCTGACTCGGTGAGACATAGATATCATCCGGGCATGGTAAATAGTGGTAGTCCGGACTTCGTAAAAATCCGAATCCGTCAGGGAGTATTTCCAGTGTCCCCTCACCAAACATCAGACCATTCATCTTTGTCCTCTCCTTGAGGATTTTAAAGATGAGATCCTGTTTTTTGAGTCCTGTATACTCGGTAATGTTCTCCTGCTTTGCGAGAACGATCAGTTCTTTCATCGTCAGACGCTGCAGTTCGGCAATGTGAATGTCGGAGTCGCCGCGTTTAATTTCTTCGTATCGTTCATCCGAAACGAAGTGGGGTTCGTCATCGTCCTCGATTCCCTGTTGCGTCAGCAACTCGGGTTGGCCCACTACCGGAACGGAAATTTCCCGAGCGAATGCCAGCGGAGCCGATTCCGGCGCGACGTCCCAACCGGGAACAACGGGGGGACTGCTTCGACCAATGGTAGGGCGTGGTTTCATGGACTTAGACTCGAGATGGGGAGGGTCAGCGGAATCAACGTTCTGGACAGAAACCCGTTGCTTGACGCCATGCTTCAGCAGGGAGAGTATCGAGAAATGAGCCAGACGAAATCAATTAAGCCGAACGACTAATGACAGTCCAACCGCTTGACTTGACTTGTTTTGAATCAGCGATCTTTTGCGAGGCGGTAAATGACATCTGCTTGAGGTGGTTCCTCGACGGAATCGCAGAAATTGATTTGCGGAATTCCTCAGGCTGTTCAGGAGTTGATCATGAAACCGAAAGGACGACTTGAGGACGGGCAGGAATACCGGAAAGCATGCGACTACCGATGTTGTGACGAAATTCAGCACGGTTTGCAACTGATTGACCAGCGTTTCCCCAAAAAACGGAGCAATTCCTCTCCCGCTGCAGCGATCTCTTGGGTGTTCGAGATCACGCACTGACAGCGACTCCTCTTCTGCGCTAAATCCCATTGGCTGGATTCTCGGCGACTCAGATCCTCGGCAGTCCAGTCACTTCGCTGTTGAATACGAGTCCATCGTAACGGGGTTGGAGCATCGAAAAAAACGACCGCGTCACAACTGTCCTGCCAATCCGCTTCAAACAGCAGGGCCGCATCAAGCAGAATGGCATCGTATCGCTTTATTTTTAGTCTATCGATTTCCAATGCGATCCGTCTACGAATTTCCGGATGAACGATCTGCTCCAATTTCCGTCGTGCTGATCGGTGTTTGTGATCACTGCCAAAAACCTGTTCGGCAAGAACTTTCCGTTGTATTTCCCCACAATCATCGAACACAGGACTGCCAAAAGCCGTTCGGATTTTTTCCATGATCGTTTTTGAAAACAGGACATCATGGCCAAATCGATCGGCATCAATCACAGCAACGTTCGCCATCTCCGCGATCCAAGAAGCAACGGCACTTTTTCCCGAACCGATTCCACCCACAATCCCGACAACAGGGATACGGTTTCGTGAAAGAGTCAGACTCGATTCAGAGAAGAGCATGGCCGCAATGTCTCATGATCTGTCGACAGGGAAACTCGATCACTCGCTGTGGTCGATCGTACGGAATCAAGAATTCGACATCAACCGGGGTTCGACTGTGAGTGGATGTCGCAACAGCAACAGGTGCGAACGACACCCAGTGACGCCACCCGTCCTCTGAATGATTACAAAACCGAAAAGTAGTTCGCCACTGCGAAGTCAAACGCAGAGGGTGTCAGTTTGCGTGCGCATTGCTTATAGGTACAGAAGTTGCGAACTTGCAGTAGCAAATCGCGCGGCTGACAGGAGCGAAACGGACGGCCTATTTGGCGATAATGGTGCTCGATGAGATAGTCGACGGCCTGACTGTCGTACTGGAATCCAAGCGTCGGTGACAGACGTCGCAGGATTTCCTGAAATTCAGCCTCTGTCGGATCCGGGATTTCTATTTTATACGGAAGGCGACGCAAGAAGGCCTCGTCCATCAAATCTCGCGGTTCGAGGTTTGTGGAAAAGATGATGAGTTGATCAAAGGGGACCTGAATTTTCTTGCCACTGGGCAGGCTAAGAAAATCATATCTTTTTTCCAGTGGAACGATCCAGCGATTCAACAGTTCATTCACGGGCATTCGTTGTCGCCCGAAGTCATCAATGACCAATGTCCCGCAGTTACTCTTCAACTGCAGAGGCGCCTCGCAAAGTTTTGTCTGTTGATTCTGGCAAACTTCCAATTCGTCCATCGTCAACTCGCCGCCTGCGATGACTGTCGGGCGAACAATTCGAACCCACCGCGGGTCAATCCCCGACAAATCAAATATTCCATCATTGTCTTCGCTCTTCACTTCTTGATGAACACCCGGGTCGTACAGTCGGATGATATCACCATCGATTCCCAACGCCCGAGGAATCCAGATCGATGAGCCAAAGCATTGAGTGATCCGTTCGGCAATGCTCGTCTTGCCGTTACCTGCTGGCCCAAACAAAAACATGCCGCGTCCCGAGTTAATCGCCGGCCCTAGTTTCTCCAGAAGCTCTTCGCTGATGAGAAGATCGGAAAACGCCTTTTTTAAATCGCGTTGGGTCACCGGTTGTCTGGCAATACTCTGCCGCTCCATGGCATGCAGATAATCGCGTAAAATGACGGGAGCCGCTCCAAAATAATTACATTCCTCCACATACCGACGGGCTCGTTCACGTCCCAGATCTGTGATCGTATACTCATAGTCCCCCATTTCGGCGGTACCGACGAAGGCGAGTAAGTGATCGTACTTCAGCCCCTTCAACAGTGGGTCAATGACGCCAAACGGCAACCGGATCTGTTGCCCGATCACACGCCCCGTTGCGGCCCCCTTGGACAATAAAAACTTCAGCATGAGTCGCTCTACCTCATCGGCAGAGAGGCCCGTTTCATCAAGACTTTCAGGAACTCGAGGTGTAAAAGCGTCATCCTCTGTGGTCGCATGTGCCCCCAACAAGGTCTCCACGCGATCAAATAGAGCGACCAGTTGAGAGTCACGGTGGGCCATATTTAATGAGTGACGTTTCAGCATCCAAGACGCCATGTCATCTGCTACCACGGGCGCAGCCGGTGTTGACGGACTCGTTACAGCTGGCGGTTTTGAATCAACAACGGCGTGTGGGCGGGGTTGTGTCACGGAAGTCGGGACACCGAAATCGGCCAACAGTTTCGTCAAATCATGGATTGTGTCATCAGTCAAGTCTCGATTGTTACCGTCACAAATCAGATTCGGGTTGGGTATCATCATGGGGGTTGTACAACGCAGTTTCGGAGCACTCGGATTTGACGTGACATCATCAACAGTGGTTGCGGACAACGACAGTTTTCCACAAGCCGTTGGAAAGCTAGCTGATGCAATCCGGAAGGCAAATGCTGTCTCTCTTGGTCATGCAGTCTGTCCCTCTCACAGTGACGGTTTTTTCGAATGAACCCATGGATCCGAAAAAACGGTCACCGAAGCGGCGATGCTGCTGGCAATCCCTTGCCAGCAGGTCCGGATTTGCATCCACGCACACGATTTGAGCTACTGTGGCCAGCCCTCCTGCAGGACGACCGGCAGATATCCTGAGAACGCGCAAGTCCTAGGGACACACGTTTCGGCCGAATGATCGAGATTCTGTTGCAGAGACACCGCATCGTTGCACCAAGGCAGTGGTGATCGTTCCGGACGCGGTGTCGAAGGGTGTCGACTTGCAGGCGATGTCCGACTGGGGAAATTCCGTCTCCGTCAGGGTTGGGAAGATGGGTCAACAGCGTGGTGTTTCAGATCAGCGAGATCCACGAATTCGATCGTCGAAATGTGTGTGGCTTCGAGGCAAACTTTGGGTGCGACACCCGCTTCCAAGGCCTCTTTCCAACGTTGGACACAGATGCACCAGCGGTCGCCCGGCATCAATCCGGGAAAGCCCCATTCCTCCACAGGCGTCACTAAATCATTGCCCCGTTCGAGCGAGAACTGCAAAAACTCATCTGACATCTCGGCACAGACCAGATGCAATCCTGGGTCATCGGCTCCGGTCTTGCAGCAGCCATCGCGGTAAAATCCCGTTCTCGGTTCGAGGGCACAAACTTGGATTGGTGTATTCAACACATTGCGGGGTATTGTCATTGCGGGGTTTCCGTGAGGGGAATTCGTGATTCAACCGGACATCGGTGAATGACTCGACTGTTTCCAATGACCAGCAGTGTCGCTCAATTGTCAATTTCGGCCATTGTCGAGGAACAGACGACTTCCAGCAGGCGTCAAACCATGCTTTCCGCTGTCGTGTTGGAACACGGGACATAATACTTATTGAGCACGAGCATGCAAATGGCTGTCCGTCGGTTGACAACATCGCCGGACAGCCACAAGCCCGAAATCGAGTGTTCGTTGCTGACGTTTTTCGGTCGGTCTTTCAAGATCGGCGGTCGCAAGATCCCCGCGGCCTAGGGTTCTGCTGTTCAGCAGCAGTGGCGTTGCCGAACCGATGCTCCGCGATTGCGATACTTCTGCCGACCTGAGCATGCTCTGGATCTCCCCCGCCACCGGAATGTCGAAGATTTCGCGGCGACGGCCATGCCTCGGTGACCACGACGGGTGAAATTTGGCAGGAATTGTTGTGGAAACGCTCGCGCACTTACATTCCCTAGCAGAGAGTCAACGCCGATCGACTCGATCTCGAACCGGGACGACTTTGGAGCGGGTCATCTGAGTCCGATCGGCAGTCATTCGAGCATCCGTGGCGGTGATTGAGCCCGACAAAAAGCTCTAATGCCTCTCCACAGGGTTGCGAAACTTCATTCCTACCTCAGCTAAATTACCCAGCCCAACTAGAACGCAGTGGATGCGTTGCTACTTTCAGAAGCCCCGTTTATTGATTAATGATTTCTGGCACATACCGCCGAATTTGAGCTTGGTTTACAGGGATGTGAATTCGTCGTTTCGCTAATTCTGAGGCCTACGAGCGGACGAGAAGCCTAAGGAGTAAAGGCACTGTATGAATCATCTAACGCGTGTTGTTGTTCATGGATTTTTGGCGGTAGCGACTCTCAACGTTAGCGGCGGATGCACCTCGCCCAGTAATTATCTACGGAACGGATTCAAGGTCGGGCCCAATTTATGCGTCCCGAGCGGAAATCCTGCGGCACAATGGATTGATGCAGCCGATGTTCGCATCAAGTCCGCTAGCGATGAAACAACGGGATGGTGGACGGTTCTCAACGATCAGACGCTCGATTCGTTGATTTCCACAGCATCAACGCAGAATCTTACATTGCGTGAAGCAGGCAGCCGGGTTTTGGAAGCTCGGGCCCAACTCGGAATCACTGCCGGTGGCTTGTTCCCTCAGACCCAAGAGGCATTCGGTGGTTATCAGCGAGAGGCTTACAGTCGCGTTGCGAACAGCACCGACGGTTTCGCCACGCAGTTTTTCGACCAGTACACCATGGGTTTCAATTTGGCATGGGAAATTGACTTTTGGGGCCGTCTGCGCCGGGCCATCAATGCTGCGGAGGTGACATTGGGGGCTTCGTGCGCCAATTACGACGATGTGATGGTCACACTCATTGGCGATGTGGCTTCGAACTACGTGCAATTTCGCACGCTCGAGCAACGGATTGCCTATGTGAATTCGAACGTTGAACTCCAACGCAAAATCTTGGATATCGCCGATCGACGTGTCAAAGCCGGCGCCAAAGGTACCCTCGATTTTAAGCAAGCCAGTAGCAATATGAACCAGACGGAAGCCCAAGTTCCCCAATTGAAGATGTTGCTGCGTCAAACCACGAATCGTCTGTGCCTCTTGATGGGCATGGCGCCATCTGATCTGGAACAGCAATTGGTGGCCGGAAGTATTCCTACGGCTCCGAGTTCCATCGCCACGGGAATGCCAACAGAACTCCTACAAAGGCGTCCGGATGTTCGACGTGCTCAGCTTCAGGCAGAGGCACAGGCGGAGCAGATTGGCATTGCCGAAGCTGACCTGTATCCGATGATTGCCATCAATGGAACCATTGGATACTTGTCGGAGACGCCCGCCAATCTGTTCACCGCAAGTGCACTGACCGGAACGCTCGGGCCAACATTCCAATGGAAGATCCTTAACTACGGCCGTATTCGCAATAACATGAAGCAGCAGGAAGCGCGCTTCGACGCGCTCGTCGCCGTTTATCAACAGACCGTTTTACGGGCGAACGCTGAAGTGGAGGACGGTCTTGCTATGTTTCTGCGGTCGCAAGAACGGGCGACATTTCTCGAAAACAGTGTGAGTGATTCGAAGGAAGCGGTGGGACTCGCGGAAAAAGATTATCAGAAGGGAGCCACTGACTTCACTCGTTTAGCTCTCATTGAATTGAATCTCGTGCAGCAGCAGGATCTCCTTGCGCAAACCCGCGGGGATATTGCACAGGGCTTGATTCGGGTCTACCGAGCCCTTGGCGGGGGCTGGCAAAACAAGGAGTCGATTGATTCCTTACCCACCACCACCTCTGTCGCAGATTCGTCTTCGAGCGATGCAACATTTCAGAATACCGCTGAATCCCAAGACGACAATTTTGACACCTCACCAACGGCTACCGCAGTGAAAGGTAAGACGTTTCTGCCGGCGAGTCGCGCCATACCCGTTCAAGTGTGTGAAGCTCTCCACGTCGACGCAACGGAACTCGTCCGCGAAAAACAGGCTGAAAAAAATCACTCCCCCGTCATCAGCGGAGACGCAACGGAATCGCCTCCGAATCAATGACTCGGCCAGACATCCTTCTCGTAACGGACGGTCACCGAGTGGAGACCGAGCGTGTTTCATGTTCGAACCAGTCGTCCTCGGTCTTAGTAGACGAGCGAATTCCTTGACGGACGTGTTGACAATGACTGAACTGAGCGAGCTTCGATGTCTGTCATCGTGTTTTCGTTGACATCAACCCATTTCACTGAGGCGCTGACAGGAAAACTCCTCAACGTGCCTGCTCGCCTATCGAGCACCGGCCCTGTTGAGCGAGCGCCAAGGGCTCGGACTCAAGGCCCTCGTCGAACAGTGGAACACCACGGGCTAGCGGTTGGATTGTGATTCGATGGGCTATTTGTGCGGTTCAATCACTTGAACAAGATTCTCCTCGGGGTGGATCTTTCCGACACCACTGACCGAGTACACGAATCCGTTTGTGAAACCTGACCACAAGTAATCACCGGCGATCTGGTCGAACGGCTCTGGTGGCATGACCCCGTCGTGATTCACAAACACCGCTGCGTGCAGAGTCATTGCCTGTTGAAACAGGAACGGGTTATTGCGATGGACTTCGCGCACCGCGGCACTCAGCGATGCAATCCTCAATGCAAATCCAGAGCGAGTCCCTGCGGTGATTCTCATTGACCATTCCTTCTTGATGTGTAGCACACCGTCGAGAAGAAATGGTCGCGAAGATTCAAACAATACTTTTTTGAGGATTTTCTGGTTCAAATATCCGAGGCCGAAATGCGATGCCCCGTTACGGCGGATGCCGAATCAGTCGGACTATGCGCCCGGGTGTGCGGGGGCATCCATGACGGAATCGCTCTTGCTTTGTGTGACCGGTGAATGCGTTATCAGGACTTGTTCCGTGCTGTCAGCGGTTCGACGGGCGCCACCCGCCCTTTGCATCGCTCGTTTGAGAGATTGACTCCGGTCACGAAACAAGCCATCCATCAGGACTTGAGAGACCCATTTGCGTACCTGGTGTGGCGAGTCGCGATAAAAGGATTCCGTAAGCCCCGCGCCGGAATACAGGATACGAGCAGCATTCGCAGGTTGATCCGCACCGCGTGGTAGTGCGACCGTCGGAACTGCGCGCCTGATTACTTCCAGCGTAGTGCTTATTTCGGCATGAGTGACAATGACCGCGGTTCATTCGAGAATCGCTCGTTGGGGCGAGAAATCAACGGCAAGCGAATTCCCCGCTAGTTGGTCGGTCGACTTTCGTCCACACTCTTCATCGTCCCATTTGCCTCGAGCGAGGATGAGTTGAGCATCAAGCCCCTCGCACGCGGCGGCGATCTTCGGATAGACGGGGCCATTCAGTGTATCTGCGATTGTGCGGAGCGACGCAAAAATCACGGGTCGTCCACCGAGATGCTCCCAGGGAAAGGCCTGAGGCCGTGCCGCTCGATCGGCCGACAGAGATCCCACGTAATGAAACGGCGGCGGCATCTGGGAGCCGGGGAAATCAAATTGCGGAAGCAATTGCGTGATCTGGGTAAACGGACAGTACGCGTCCTCAAGTCGAGCCAGCCGACGCAGCCCGCATCTTTTCCGATAGCGGTTAATCACCTCTCGGGTCGGACGACTGAACCAACGCCATCCGACATATTCGATCCGGTTACGAATGCGAGCTAGCGAGCTATCCGCGTAGTTCCATGAGGTGAACGGCGGTGGCAGGCCGATGTCCTCGTTTAACGGAGGCGCGGTACAGACCGTCAAATAGGGCCGTCCCAGTTTTTCGGCGACCGATCCTCCCGCGGCCAGAACCGGACCCGTTATCAAACAGTCAACGGACAGTTCGCTAGGGATTCGAGGCAGCAGTTTGAGAATCGCGTGAGATTCCCAGCGGAACCATTCACGCATGACGATCGGTTCTTCGGCACAAAACAGCGAAGCGATCCACTCAACAAGACCGGTTGATGGTTCTAATATCGCCACTGCATCCAGCGGAAACAGTGGCAGGCTGAGTTATTCTGCCACTGGAGTTGCCCCGTTCGTGGGCAACAATCGTTACACGATGCCCGCGGCGGACTAGTTCTGCTCCAAGGTTGCCGAGGGGGTACAAGTGTCTCGCATCCGACGGTGTCAAAATTGCGATGTGTGCCAGAGTAGTTTGACTTGAATTCAGCAAATTCGAACGGATATGTCTGTGGGGTTGGCAACCATCGTGATTGCCAGCCGGCCGTTCGCGGAATCGATTCCTGGTCCCGTTCGTTCGAGATCAAGTGTGTCGCGTTGGAAACCGTGATCATGTGGAAGACCGTGTTCAAGAGGTGAAACACGATTCGTATGACTCCGTTGCAGCATGGTAGGTCTCCTCATCGATCACCTAGACAAGTGTCTCACGGCTGTGTTTTTTTCCGTCGCCGTGGACGAAGTTGTGAATACGCTTTTTGAACTTGGCCGTACCAAGAAACCATTGAACGTACAGGGTACGCTCAAGACACGGAATCTGGTCAGGGGGCCTTTCGGCTGGCAATGGTAGTTTGAGTTTTCTCCGTTCTTACTCGTAACGCAGAGCATCAATGGGATTTAATCGAGAGGCCCGCCAAGCGGGGTAGTATCCGAAGGTCACTCCGACGATGACGGATACCGCGACGGAGATCGCGGCTGCTGCGGGAGACGCCTGCGTGGGCCAGTCCAGAATCTTTCCAGCCAACAGGGAACCACCGCGCCCAGCGAGAATTCCAATGACTCCACCCATCAGACATAACGCCACCGCTTCGATCAAAAACTGCCGCAGGATATCTCGAGCGTCCGCTCCGACCGCCATTCGTAAGCCGATTTCCCGAGTTCGTTCGGTGACGGAAACCAACATGATATTCATAATTCCGACACCGCCGACAATCAGCGAAATGAGAGCGATCGACATTCCCAATCCGGAAAGCATCGTGACCGTTTTTTTGAGGATGTTGGAAACTTCCGCATTGTCATAAATTTGAAAATCCGCCTCGTTACCGCTGAGATGATGTCGATCCCTGAGTAGCAGAGTGATCTCATCGATCACTCGTGCGATGGCATCTGTTGATGACACTTTGACA
Source organism: Schlesneria paludicola DSM 18645 (assembly GCA_945876035.1). Lineage (GTDB taxonomy): Bacteria > Planctomycetota > Planctomycetia > Planctomycetales > Planctomycetaceae > Schlesneria > Schlesneria paludicola_C. Next base: position 149,976 of record CAMCMU010000002.1, read on the forward strand.
AGGATCTGATCCAAGCTTTCCGCACGCATGGCATGCTGGATTCCGGGCAAGCGTTCGGAAAGGCTTCGCCCGGGGAGAGCTCGAATTGGAATAAGAGGTCCGTCGGCGCCATCCGAGTTTGCTCCACTGACCCGATACTTGACCGTCGTCCAAGGCGCCACCAGAAGATCATCCTGATCCGTACCGAGGAGGTTCGCGCCCTTCTCTTTCAACACTCCAATCACAGTAAAAGGGACGTTCTTCACGCGGATCTCGGCACCAATCGGATTTTGAGTTTTGAACAACTCGCGAACGACGGTCTTCCCGATCAAGCAGACTTTACTCGCACTGCGAATCTCTCGATCCGTAAACTCTCGACCGAGTTCCAGGTCATTCCAGTTTCGAGCATTCAGAAACTGTGAAGTGCTACCGATCACGATTTCTGGCGACCAACTCTTGTTTCCAAACACCACCTGTTGTCCCCACGCTTCAACGACCGGTGCCGCACAAACGACGTCAGGACATTCCCGCCGAATCGCCTCGGCATCGTCAGGCGTCACAATCGAATTTTTGTCTCGGATCTTGGCCTCACCTCGCTGAGGACCACCGGGTAGAATCGCTAGCGTGTTCGCGCCCATCTTGGTGACCGTGACTGTAATCGCCGCTGACGCTCCGTAGCTGATCTCCATCATGGCGATCACTGCCGCGACACCGATGATGACACCCAGCATCGTGAGCATTGTTCGCATTAAATTACGGCCAAGTGCCTGAACGGCAATCCGCATTGCGCCCCAGGCAATCACCAAGTCGTGACGAGCACGCTGCCGCCGGGCTGGTGTTGTAAACACATACGGAGTCGCTTCGCTCGCCACTCGATAGCCCGTTCGTGAATCCTCGGCAATACGACCATCCGAAATGCGGATGATTCGGTCGGCATTGTTCGCCACAGCCGCATCATGTGTGACCAAAACAATCGTGATCCCCTGTTCGAGATTCAGCCGACGGAACAACTGCAAAATTTCAAGACCCGTCTGGGAATCAAGATTACCCGTCGGTTCGTCGGCCAACAGGACCGTGGGATGGTTAATCAGTGATCGAGCAATGGCCACACGTTGCTGTTCACCACCCGATAGCTTTGCAGGCGAGTGATGCATCCGTTTTTCGAGTCCGACCATCGTCAACAACGCCCGCGCCTGCTGCCGGATACAGCTTTGCGTTCGTTTGACCGTCGAATAGGCCGACGGCATGCAGACGTTCTCTAAGGCCGTCACCCGTGGTAGTAAATTGAAGCTCTGAAAGACAAATCCGATTCGGCTGCTGCGAAACTGGCCGAGTTGCAGATTCGACAGGTGGCGGACATCCGTGCCCCCAAACGTAAATGAGCCTTTGCTCGGTCGGTCAAGACATCCCAGCAAATTCATCAGAGACGTCTTTCCGGATCCGGACGCACCCGTCAACGCAACATATTCACCCGCTTCAATATTCAATGAGACGTTTTTGAGAACGGCTAATTCGAGGTCGCCGACCTTGTAGGACTTATCAATATGCTTCAACTCGATCAAAGGCATGACCGCCGCCCTCGTAATTAGTTCTTGGGACTAGTGACTTTGAGGACAAAACTGGACACAAAGTCACGTTCTGCCTTCTGAATGACGCCGGTCACCACGCGATCCCACGGATTGATCTTGCCACCTCTGACTTCTGTCGAGATCCCATCGGACATCCCGACTTGCACAGGAATTGGCCGTAAAAATCCGTCTTCACAAACAGCCCATAACGTTGGCGATTCCAGCTTCACCTTGTGATCAGAATCCTCAACCACATCGGCTGTTTTCGGTTGCGGGTGTCTCGAATCCGCGTGAACTTTTAGGCCTGTTCGAAACTCTGGCGAAATCTGCGAAAGTGCCGGTTGCCAACGCAACGATTGATTGGGAACAAGCATCACGTCTGTGCGACGGGAGACTTCGAATTGAAGTTTGGCCGTCATATAGGGAAGAAGTTTTCCGTCATCGTTGTTGACATTGACGATCACGCCATAGGTCACCACATTCTGCTGTAGGCTGGCGTTCAAACGAATCTGCGAGACGGTTCCGGAGAATATCCGTGAAGGATAGGCGTCCACAGTAAATGTCACAGGTTGGTTGAGATGTATTTCACCGATATCGGCTTCATTCACCGCGGACCAAACCAGCATCTGACGAAGGTCTTTGGCGATCAGGAACAAGCTCGGAGCATTCATTCCCGCGACGACCGTCTGGCCGATGTTGACGCGACGGTCGATCACCACGCCCTCCATGGGCGAACGGATAATCGTATACTCAAAATTATTTTTCGCTTGTAGCGTAGCGATTTTGGCTTGTTCCAATTTGGCTTCGGCGATGGCCTGTTCGGCCGCAGCGACCTCGTTTTCGGCATCCGCTTTCTCGAACTCCGCTTCGGGATCCGTTTCTCGCAACTGTGTGGCGCGCTCGAAGGCGCGTTCTTTTTGCTTCTTTTTGGCGGCCGCCAGGCGAAGTTCGGCTTCTGCCATCTGCAGGCTGACTCGAGATTTGTCTAATTCCGCTTTGTGAGGCAAATCATCCAGCTTTGCCAATACGGTGCCTTCACTCACGGTCGAACCGTAATCAATTGTCTTGGAACTGTTGTCGGCATCCGCCCCAAAACTCTTCACGCTGCCGACGATTTGAGCCCCCACATCGACAATCTGAATGGGTTCCACGGTGCCTGTTGCCGTGACACCGCTGAAGAGATCCCCGCGAGCGACCGACACCGTTCGAAATGTCGGCCGGTCAGCAAACTCTTCCCGCCAATGATGAGCGGCGGCCACGACGCCAACCGTCGCCGCAACGATCACACTCAAAAGTATTTTAAACATTGTTTTTCAGTTCCTGAATTTATCTGCTGATGTCATCTGCATCTCAAGTTCTTGTTGAGCTTCATCCCGTAACAGTTCCACAATCTTTCCATCCTCTAGCTTGACGATCCGGTCTGCACAGTCGAAGAAACGGTCGTCATGTGTGATGGCCACGACCGTTTTGCCACGGCGTTTCAGTTCCGGAAGCAGACGCAAATAGAAGACTTTGCGGAACGTTGGATCTTGGTCTGCCGCCCATTCGTCAAACAGATAGATCGGGCGATCTTCGAGATAGGCGGTCAGCAAAGCGAGTCGCTTCCTTTGACCGCGCGACAGCGATCGCGTGGAGAACAGACCGTTGGTGATCGAAACCACATGATCCAGCTCCAAACTCCTGAGGTACTCTTGCGCACGGATATCGAGATTCTCGGGATCCAGCCCTAATAACCTGTCAAAAACCATCGCATCGTCAAAAACGACTGAGAACAACTGGCGATAGCTGTCGCGACTGTTGTTCGTCATTGGCTGACCATCCAGTCTGACCTCGCCACTTTCCGGGACGTACAGTCCGGTCAACAACTTCGCCAACGTTGTCTTCCCACTGCCATTTCCACCGATGACAAAAACGGTTTCGCCTGCCGTAATCGTCAGATTCAGAGGCCCCAGCAGAAAGCCGCGCGGACGACCGTGGCCCCGATAAGCGTGAGTCACTCCGACAAGTTCAATGTGTCCCCACGATTCCACAGGCCTTGGCACGTCAGGAGTCGGCTCTTTTTGATCGAGACTGAAATCGAGGGTTTTGATTTGACGGAGAGATTCGGCAGCCCAATTCATGGTTGGCATCGCACCCACCAGTTGGTCCAGAGGTGACATGAGATATAAGATCGTTAGGACATATCCGACAAGAGTCGGCGTGTCCTCTTGCATGAACTTCGGCCAGACGAACAATAGGAGCCCGATGGCGATAAAGAACGCCAATCGCCCCCAGCTGATGGCGGCATTTTGCAGACACTCACCGATGAATTGACTGTGACGCATCTTTGTGGCGGACTGCAACAGCACATCCTCGACGAATTCTTGCCGCCGTTGCGTGTGAAGCTTCAATTCCTTGACACCTTCAATCAATTCCTGAATCCGTTGTTGAAGCAGATCCTGCTCTCTCCTTGCGCGCTCAATGTATTTGTCCGCCCACTGCGCCGACAACCAGTAACCGACAACGCCGAAAACGCAAAAAAACACGGCAGCAAGCATCAGGTTCAGCGAGAGAGTCCCCAAATAAATGGCACCACTGAGGAGAATCACGAAGTCGACTCCCATCTCCGGCAGAAGACTCATGGCGTGGGCTACCGTGTTGACATCGCCAGTCAGGACCGTCAGGAGTCGTGCCGAACCGATTTCCTCGATGCGTTTGATGGGCGCGTCCAGAATTCGACGGCATAAATTCACCTGAAGTTTCAGAAGGGATCTCTGCGTCAATCTTGAAACCAGTACCTGAGAGGCAATACGCGTGACCAGCACGACGACGCAGAACGACGCAAATAGAATCATCGCCGTGACGTTCGAGCCCGCCGGATCTTCGAGTGTCCGTCGAATCATCGCCATCAGAGCGATGCTGGCGGCGCCACTGATGCCGCCAGCAAGACTGGCTAAGACCGTATCTCGCCAAGACGCTCGTAACAGATAGAAGATCGCGTTCATGGCTGAGTGCCCCCACGTTCTCGCTGTACGACTTTGGCGAGGTAACGGTCAAGCCGTTCGGCGAGGGTTTCCACGTTCGGTTTGCGTAGCATGCTGTAGTGATTCCCCGGAACGGACTCCGCCTGCAAATTCGGGCAAATCGCACTCCAAGACGGGTCGAGATCGTGATCGTCCGAATCTGCAGAGAACAACACAACGGGACCTTCGTAAGGCTGAGGCCGATAGGAGCGGTATGCCTTCATGTGCGCGCCGCAGACCTCTGCCATTCGGCGAATTTCCACGGCACCGACACCGTCTGCCAAATTTGCCCGTTCCGCGATCCGTTCCCACTGTTGCTCCAGAGGCAACGTTTCCAACGCGTTCATTGACAGATCGAGATGCGGAACGAGCCACTTCATGACCGGTTGATCGTCGATCTCAAACCTCTCGGATTCCGACGAAAGATGAGTATCGAATAGGGCGACCAGAGAAACTTCTGCACCACATCGCCGCAACTGATTGGCGGTCTCCAGGGCAATTAACCCGCCCATCGACCAGCCTGCCAGCAGATACGGACCGTAAGGCTGAACCGCGAGAATCTCGTTCAAGTAACACGAGGCCATCTCCTCGATACTGCGGTGGGGCTCTTCACTCGGCCCCACTCCTTTTCCCATGAGACCGTAGACGGAATGATGGGTCTTGAGGATCCGTGCCAGCGGAATGAAACTTGCCACATGCCCGCCGAGACCATGAATCAAAAAGACGGGTGTCCCCGGACTACTGACTTCTAGAGGAACCAACAACTTTCCACCCTGCGGGACTGTCTGCGACAAACTCCGTATCAACTCCTCAACGATCGGAATGTTTTCATCGCCATCCATCGATTCGCCGCGTTGTCTGGACCATAGGTCGTGGGCTTCCGCATTGGAGGCCGGACTGCCGTTGGAGGTGTACGGTGCCGCTACTGACTGTTCGTCTAATGCTTGGGCCGCAGTGATTTTTTCTGCGAGCTCGGCAATTGTCGGACTGGCAAAAATGGCTACGACAGGAACGTTGATCGAGAACGCCGTACGAACTTTGGAGATCAAGCGGACTGCCAACAGCGAATGACCGCCGAGATCGAAGAAGTTATCGTAGCGACCCACACGATCGTATCGCAGGACTTCCGACCAGATCGCGGCCAATTGCTGCTCTAACCCCGCATGAGGGGCGACATAACGGCGCACCGATTTTTCCGGGGACGCCACAGCGGGCAATGCTCTGCGGTTGACCTTACCGCTTGATAGCTTTGGCAGGACATCCATAATCTCGAACGCGTTCGGAATCATGTAATCAGGAACCACGGATTTCAGGAATTGTCGTAATTCCTTGACGAAATCCTTGCGAGCGTCGGCGGTCTCGATTCGGCAACCACGCGGTACCACGTAGGCTGCCAAGTACTTGTAATCCGGCGACGACTGCCGTACGGTCACCGCGGCCTGGGCGACGTTTGGACAGCGATTAATCGCGACTTCCACCTCGCCCAGCTCAATTCGAGCGCCTTGTATCTTCACTTGGCCGTCGCGTCGCCCCATGAATTCGATATTTCCATCGGGCAGCCAACAGCAGCGGTCGCCGGTACTGTAGAGGAGGTCCCCAGCAATTCCGCTGAATGGATCGGGAATGAAGTGTAATGCGTTCAATTCCGGACGATTGAGATATCCGCGAGCGACTGCCACGCCTCCAATATAAAGTTCGCCTGCAACTCCGATGGGGACCGGATTCCGTTCCGAGTCCAGAATATAGACTCGAACGTTGGAAATTGGCTGGCCGATCGGAATAACGTCTCGTTCGTAATTGAGGTGGCATTTCCAGACGGTAACACCCATTGAGGCCTCTGTTGGCCCATAAACGTTGTACAGTTCAGATTTCGAATGTTGGAGAAACGCTTCCATCAGGTCCGGTGTGAGGGCTTCACCTCCGCAGAAGACGGATCTCAACGAATGGCATTGAGCGAAGTCTTGCTCTTCGAGGAGAAATCTGAGAACGGAAGGAACAAAACAAGCCGTAGTCACGCCTTCGCGGCGAATCAGTTGGACAAGGTAATTCGGTTCGCTCTGGCTGCCGGGTTTGGCGATGACGACGCGGCCACCGCAACAGAGCGCATCGAAGAATTCCTCCACTGAAACGTCAAAGCTGAGTGGCGTCGTAAACAAGACGTTGTCGGTGGCGCAAAGACCCAGTTGCCGCTGTTTCCAAAGGAGATAGTTGCGGACACCTCGATGCAAGTTGACAGCGGCTTTCGGCTTTCCACTGGATCCGGATGTGTAAAGCACGCAGACCGCATTTTCCGCAGTGACAAGGCACGGTAAGTCGTCTTCGCTTTCCAGCGAGATCATTGGACTGTCGGAATCCACGCACACCACTCGGGCGTCGAGCGCTGAAAATTGATCGGCGAGATTGGCGGTTGTCAGAATCACCGCCGGACGCGTATCGGCGACGAAGTAGTCAAGCCTCTCTCGAAGATCATCGGGGTCGAGCGGAAGGTACGCCCCTCCCGCCTTCAGCACCCCCAATATTGACGCACCCAGTTCCAAAGAGGGCCGCAAGCAAATACCAACGATCACTTCCGGCCCAACACCCAGACCAACGAGATAGCGGGCAATCTGATTGGCTCGGGAATTGAGTTGAAGATAGCTCTGTGACTGGCCTTCAAAAACTAACGCCACCGCCTCTGGAGCACGTTGAACCTGTCTTTCAAACAATTGATGCACACAGCCCTGGTCGGGAAAATCGACCCGAGTTTTATTGAAGTCGATCAGGACTCGCTCACGTTCCCGTTCCGTCAGCAATGGAAGTTGCGAGATCTGACGATCCGGGTTGGCGGCGATCGATTCCAGCAACGTCTGGAAGTGCGTGGCCATGCGAGCGATGGTCTCGTCATTAAACAACCTCGTTGGATACGCAAACTGGCAATGAAAACCCTGATCCTCGTCGTCAACCGAAAGTGCCAGATCGTAATCTTCGGCGGCTTCCCATGCCGCGTCTGTTTCCTGAGTCTCGGCGGTCAGGCCCCCGAAGATCTCGACCTCTTCTTTTCGACTCGACTGTTGGTAGCCAAATAAGACCTGGACAAGTGGTTGTTTTGCCAAATCGTGTCCGGGCTGCAATTCCTTCGCCAATAGTTCAAACCGCATCTCTTGATGATCGTAAGCCTCAACGGCGGTCTTGGCGACGCGAGCCAGCAGTTCTCGGAACGCGGGATCGCCGGAAAGGTCGTTCCGCATCACAAGGTTGTTGATGAACAGGCCGATCATCCCTTGGATTTCGGGTTGCCGACGGTTCGCGGAAATCGATCCGACCGCAATATCGTCCGAGTCGCTGTATCGATGCAGCAAGAGTTGGAAGGTGGCCAGCATCAGCACGTGCGGCGTGATTCCTTCGTCACTACACAGTTGGCCAAGTCGGTTCTTGATGCGATTGGAAATCTGGAAGTCCAATCTCATTTGTCTGGACGGAGCCGATAGGCCTCTCGGACGGTCGGTCGGAAGATCCAGTGGCGTCAGCCCCTCAAGCTTCTGCCGCCAGTAGCCCATCAGTGATTCAAGGGCGTCACCCTGTAGATAATTGCGTTGCCAGACCGCGTGGTCGACATATTGAACAGGCAGTTCAGGCAATGGCGAAGGGTGACCGGCCAATCGTGCGTCGTAAATCCTCGACACCTCGTAGCCCAGCAGATCCAGCGACCAGCCATCACAAATAATATGGTGAGTCGTGACGAGAAGCGTGTGTTCCGCGTCGCCATGCCGCAAGAGACTGACACGCAAGAGCGGAGCTTGACTGAGATCGAACGGTTGAGACGCCTGATGTCGTGATCGTCGTGCGATCTCTTCATTGCGGTGCGCCGCGGGCCATTCTCTGAGATCCTCAACGGGGAGATCGATTTGCACTTTCGCTACGATCACCTGCATCAGATCTCCCGATTCCGATAATGCGAATCGAGTTCGAAGTGTCTCATGCCGACGGACGATTTCGTTGACGGTCTCGCGAAGTGCATCGACGTCGAGCGGTCCGGTCAGCTTGATCGCGGCATGCATGTTGAGGTCGTTCGAACTGGGGCTAATCTGCTGAACGAACCAGAACGGTTCTTGTGCGAACGAGGCCGGCAAATTTCCGTCGCGAGGTACAGAAACAATCGGCGGCATCTCGGGCAAACGCGGAGCCGCTTGCATCGCGACAATTTCCTCTGCCAATTCGTTGAGAGTCGGTGAGATGAAAATCTTACTCACCGGCAAATCGATGGAAAATGCTTTGCGAATGCGAGGAATCGAACGGATCCCGAGCAACGAGTTTCCGCCCAAATCGAAGAAGTTGTCGTAGGCTCCGATCTGCTCAACATTCAGCAATTCCGACCAGATTGCGGCCAACTGCTGCTCCGCCGGTGTGCGCGGCGCGACAAATTCGGAACCCGGTACGGTTCCAACGCCACTCAGATCGGGGTCGGGCAACGCCTTGCGATTCAGTTTTCCGCTGGCTGTGAGGGGCATGGATTCAAGGACGACGAACGCGGCCGGAATCATGAATTCGGGAAGTTGGGATCGAAGGAAATCGCGAATTTCGCCGACCGCAGGCGCTTCGTCCTGACGAGCGGTCAAGTAGGCGACTAACTGAAGGTCGCCGGGAGATCGTTCACGCACGACGACTGCCACGTCGGCCAATTGCGGGTGTCGGCGCAAGACCTGTTCAATCTCGCCAGGTTCAATTCGAAAACCTCGAAGCTTCACCTGGTGATCGGTTCGGCCGATAAACTCGATTCGACCATCCGTTCGCCAGGACACGATGTCGCCGGTCTTGTACATCCGCGCGCCAGCGTTGGTCGTGAAGGGATCTGGGAGGAAGCATTTTTCCGTCAGTTCAGATCGATTGAGATAGCCACGGGCGAGGCTTTCGCCGCCGATATACAGCTCGCCGGAAACGCCAACCGGAACCGGTTGCAGCCCGCGATCCAGGACATAAACCCGCATATTGCCCAGCGGTCGACCGATTGGAACCCGCTTTTCCCGGCCGTCAACCCGACTTAACTCGGCCGCCGTGGCGATGACGGTCGTTTCCGTCGGACCATAGGTGTTCATCAGACGCACCTGGTTTCCGACATGCTGGAACCAGTCGGAAACACGTTCGGGAATCGCTTTCTCCCCGCCGATGACGAGGACGCGAAGCGTGCTGGGCACCGCAAGACCCTCGTCTGCGATCGCCAGCACAAGCTCGTGCCAGAACCCGGTGGGAAGCGTCACAAATGTCAGTTTCCATTCTTGGCATCGCTGGAGAAATGTCCTGCAATCGAGCATTTCGTCATTACGGAGAAACAATGTTCCGCCGTGCGTCAGGCATGGAAACAGTTCTTCAACGTGAGCGTCAAAACTTGCTGCTGCGAATTGCAGAACGCGATCCGTCGAGGAAATTCCATACAGCGCCGTTGCGGCGTGTGTATAGCTGACGAGCGCGCGATGCTCGATCATCACGCCCTTCGGGAGTCCCGTCGAACCCGATGTATAGATGACGTAGGCCAGGTTTTGGCTTGTGGCTTCGCAGGCAGGGGCCTCCACAGGTTCGCCCGAAAAGATCTCTGTGTCGGAATCCAGGCAGATCACATGTTTCAGATCCGGCGGCAAATCGCCACAGAACGCCTGTTCGGTCAGGACCACCTCAACGCCCGCATCCTTGAGCGTAAATTGAAGGCGATCGGAAGGGAGGTCGGTCTCCAGGGGCAAATAGGCGGCGCCCGCCTTTAAGATTGCCAGAAGAGACACCACCCATTCGCCCCGACGCGACAGTCGCACAACGACCAGTTTGTCTGGCCCAACGCCGCGGCGCTGCAGATCATGTGCCAGTTGATTGGCCTGCTGATCGAGTTCCCGATAGCTCCAGGCTCGTTGGTCATCGATCAACGCGCACGCGTCCGGCGTCCGTTCGACCTGCTGTTCAAACAGCTCATGCGCACAAACGTCAATCGGAAAGTCGTGCGCCGTATTGTTCCATTCGATCAGCAGCTGACGTCGTTCCGCTTCCGTCAGCAGTGGTAGTTGCGAGATTGGCAAATCGGGATCGGCAACAATCGCTTCTAGAAGCACGCGGAAATGCTTGAGCATCCGTTGAATGGTCGGAGCCCGAAACAATGCAGAGCGGTAACTGGCGTCGATGGTCAGGCCGTCTCGATCTTCGCGCATTGTGAAGGAGAGGTCAAATTTCGACGGGCCACTTTCGAGTGGGATAACGGTAAAGGACAGGCCCGCGACATTCAAATCCGGCCACTGCACATTCTGCAGCGTAAACATAACTTGGAACAAGGGGTTGCGATTCGTGTCTCGTTGAGGATTGATCGCATCCACCAGACATTGGAATGGTAATTCTTGATGCTCAAATGCATCAAGGACATTTGTACGCGTTTGCTGCAGCAAATCGCGGAATGTAGGATTCCCCTCAAGGTTTAAACGCATGACCAGCGAGTTCACAAAAAAGCCGATCAGCCCCTCCGTTTCCTTCCCCAAGCGGCCGGCAATGGGCGAGCCGATCGTCAGGTCATCCTGCCCACTGTAGCGGTTCAGCAAAACGGAAAGTGAGGAGAGTAGCGTCATATACAGCGTCGAATTTTCACATCGGCCGAGATATCGCAATTGTCCAACGAGAGCACTGGTTAAACGAATTTCGACAGAACCATCTGATTCGGCTGAAAATGAAGAACGAGCCATGTCCGTCGGCAATTCCAACGGAGTCAGATCCTGCATGCGGCCTTTCCAGTAATCGAGCAATCGCTGCTGGTTTTCGCCTTGCAAACGCTCCCGCTGCCAGACGGAATAATCGGCGTATTGAATCGGCAGAGGCTCCATCGGCGACGGTTCACCGGCTCGAAAGGCCTGGTACCGTAATGCAATCTCGCGAAACAGAACGGACAGTGACCACTCATCCGAAATGATATGGTGCATCACCACGATCAGAACATGATCGGTGGTCGAGAAGCGTAGCAATGACAAGCGCAAGAGTGGCGACTGATCCAGTCGAAACGGCCTCGAGGCCTCGACCGACGCTCGAGCAGTGGCTTCGGCATCACGCTCGGTTTCTTCCAGATGCGTGAGGTCAACCACGACCAACGATTGTGGTTTGACGGCCTCCACGATCTGTCGGGGCTGATCGTCCACCATCACGAACTTGGTTCGCAACGATTCGTGTCGCTGAATTAACTCGAACAGCGTCCGGTTCAATGCATCCAGTTCCAGTGCGCCTCGCAATCGGATGGCGATCGGAATGTTGTAGGCCGCGTTGAGTGGGTCAAGGCGATCGAGCGTCCACAGATGCTGCTGTGAAAATGACAACGGGAAGTTTAGAGCGTTCTCCGCCTTCTTCTTCAGTAGCTTTTTCAGACGCAAGAGACGCTCTTGACGCGATGACTCCGCTGAGGGCATGAGGACTTCACTCACTGGACGGTCTCCTTGATATCATTTTCTTCGTCGACAGCGTCACGGAGCATGGAATTGAGTTCGTCGTCGTCGAGGTCATCCAGTCGTGCGAGCAACTCATCTGAATGGCTGTCCCGCGCCCGACGGGGGATCGCCATCGTGGGAAGCCGGATAGCCACTCCCGAATCGGACTTGCTGAAATTATCGCCAAGGGCATCAAAACCCGCTGCGACTGCCGCAGTGCCAGCGGACGGGCCATCGGCAAAATTGCGTTGGATGACCCGTGGAAAGTTCTCCTGCAAATACTCCGCAAGATCCCTGATGCACTGAACTTGAAACAGAACCTGAATGGGAACGGCTTCCTCCATCTGCTCGATCAGTTGATTGAGTAACATGGTGGCTTGAAGTGAATCGCCGCCAAGTTCGAAAAAGTTGTCGTAAACTCCAATCCTCTGAACGCCAAGAATTTCCGACCACTTCTCAGACAGATACTGTTCCAGTGGTGTTCGCGGCGACTCGTAAGGCGTTGTCAAATCCGGCCGTACTTTGAACCGCCCCATAGTCGTATCGGCGGCTGGCGTACTCGTTTCAGGACCGACGGGAACAAGTCTTTTCGGGTCCTTCCGTGCGTGATTCACCGGAGCCCACAATCGCTGACGTTGCCAAGGGTACGTCGGTATTCGGACACAGTGACCCGGCGCGACCGCAAGGGCGGTCCAGTCAATATCGACTCCCGAAGCATACAGAATTCCGATCGCTTGCATCACATCCAGTCCACCACTTTCCACAGCGGAAAATGAGGGGATGACCGAGCCGATATGCGGGCATTGCATCAAAGCCTGTTTTGCATCGGCGGACAGTGAGGTAGGCCCCACTTCCAAAAAGACGTCCATGATTCGATCGGCAAGGCATTGACGAATGGTCCCGGCTAGATTTTGAGGCGTATCCAAACGGGCTCGCCAGTCCGTCAGGTCCAGCCTGAGATCCGTAACGGCTTTCCCGTAGGCCACAGAAAGGAAAGGGAGTGAAGCCGATCGAGTCTGTGACACATCGCACACCCGTCTCGGATCCGCGGCGAGACACAAGGCGGTTTCCGGCGAGATCAGTCCGGCCACAGCTGCCGCGGCGAGTTCACCGAGTCCATGGCCGAGGACCACGTCAGGAATCACGCCAAGGGATCGCCACCACGCGGTCAAAGCGAGTTGAGCAGCAACCAGTGCTGTTTTGGCATCTGGGGGATGACTCCAACGCGCATCATCGGCTCTCAAACTTAACAGCGACCAACCGGCGACCTCAAGACAAGCGGAATCCACCTGCTGTGCCGCCGCGGCGAATCCGCTCAGCGTTTCCATCAGCCGTGGAAGAATCTGTTTCCAAGATTCCGCATCATCAGTGTAAAACGTTACGAGTTTTACAGACCGGCCGTAGGGTTTTCGTCCCACAAAAACATCTGCCTGTCCCGATCCCTTGTGAGATTCGGACAAGCGTTCGGCGGCTTCGGATTGGGACGAGGCGAGGACCGCCAGGCGACAATCATGATGCTGCCGTCGCTCGCTCGCGGTGTAACACACATCCGGCCAAGGCGGCGAATTTGTGGACAGAAATGTGATATACGTTTTGGCCAACTGCTCCCGAGCCGCCTCCGTTTTCGCCGAAAGCGGCAACAGACGTGGAGCCCTCTCTGCAGCAGTCAACGGCCGACTGTCCGGCAATAAAGGCGGCTCCTGCAACACGACGTGTGCATTACTACCGCCAAATCCGAACGCGCTGACACCCGCATACCGAGGGTGCGATGAACAGGGCCAAGGCTGAAGAGACTGTGGCACTTGGAGCGGAAGTTTATCGAATGGAATTTCCGGATTGGCTGTCTCAAAGTGCAAGTTCCGGGGCACCTGCTGGTACTTCAGTGCCAACGAGGCTTTGATCAGGCTGGCCATTCCGGAAGCCGCTTCGAGATGGCCGAGGTTGGTTTTCAACGCGCCGATCACGCACCGACTTCCCGGGACGCGGTCTTGTTGCATGACATGCCCCAAAGCGGTGGCCTCGATGATGTCGCCCAGACGAGTTCCTGTCCCCTGAGTTTCTACGAAACCGACTTGTCCTGGGGAGACCTGCGCTCGCGCGTAGGCTTCTCGCAAGACCTGCTCTTGGGCCAACCGGCTGGGAGCGGAGATGCCGTTGCTTGAGCCATTCTGATTGGTGGCGCTGCCGCGGATAATGGAATAAATCGGATCCTTGTCTTTCAGAGCCGCGGAAAGGGGTTTGAGCATGATCATGCCCACTCCTTCACTGCGGACATACCCGGATGCTCCGGCATCGAATGCTCGAATCCGACCATCGCTCGAGCAAAATCCCGCTTTGGTGAGGTTAATCGACCCAATGGGTGAGAGTAGTAGATTTGCCCCTCCAACAAGTGCGGCATCGCACTCGCCGAGGCGAATCTGTTGGCAGGCCAGATGAACGGCCACTAATGAGGATGAGCACGCAGTATCCAGTGATATGCTCGGCCCTTGTAAACCGAGGGCATAGGACAGCCGATTCGAGGCCAAGCATAACGATGTCCCGGCGGCGACATAGGCATTCGCCTGCGAAGTATCGTTCGATATCAAGAGAAAATAGTCGCTGCTAGAAATGCCGACAAACACTCCCGTTCGAGAGCCTCGCAGTTGGAGCGGAGCGATACCGGCATCTTCCAAAGTCTCCCACACCAACTCCAGCAGGATCCTTTGCTGAGGATCCATCTGTAATGCTTCCCCGTCGGAAATCCCGAAGAAATGGTTATCAAACTCATCGATTCGCGACAGAAAACCGCCGCTACGAGAACTCATTTTTCCGGGGCTGGCCGGATCAGGATCGTAGTAGTCATCGGCATTCCAGCGGTCGGCAGGAATTTCCCCGATTGCATCGACACCATCGCGAAGCAGTTGCCAGAATGAGGCGGGGTCATTCACTTCCCCGGGAAATCGGCAAGCCATGCCGACGACGGCGATCGGTTCGACCCGCTTCTTTTCTAATGCCTCGAGTCGCGTTTGCGTTTCCTTCAACGCATAAACGGCGCGTTGTAAAGGCGTCATCTGCTTCAAGCGATCTGTGATCTGGTTCATCGGATCTCTGTCTTTCAAAACGTCAACGGCTCCGCGTGGCAACGCGTTTCGGACGTTGTTCGGCTGATGTGGAATCAAATACTCAGCAATTCGATTTGCCTGGTCACTTCCGCATCCATTTCCTCTTCCGACATTTCTTCTACATCCGTTGCGGCTTTTTCTAGAAAATCCAACTCTGTCACTTCCGCTTCCGAGGAAGAACTCGTTGCCGTATCCAGTTGCAACAAATCACGGACGACGTACTGAGACAGGCTTTCCAAAGTCGGATAGTCGAACAGCAGCGAGGGACTGATTTGTTGACCAATCGACTGCCCAACACGATTCACAAATTCGACAGCGGTTAACGAATCGAATCCCAGTTCGTTCAGTGTCCGGCGAGGATCGGGAAGATTGTCCTGATCCATCGCCATGACCTTGGCGGCCAGTTTGCGGACGGAGGTGATGGCAAGTTCAAGTCGCTCACTGGGCGTGACGGCTTGCAACGTTTCTAATAGAAGTGGACGCGACTGTTCCGGCGACGATACGGAACGAACGGCATCTGCCATCTCGCTCAGCCAAGCGGGCTCGGAACCTGCGGGAATACGTTCGAAGAATTTCGGCCACTCGATCGGAAGAACGCCGGACTGAGTACACTCCTCGTTCAGCAAGTGCTCTAGAATCCGCAGCCCTCGAACGGGCTCAATAACCCCCAGACCAGAGGCCGCCAAACGGCGAACATCCGAGTCAGACAGACGCGCTGCCATACCGACCTCCGCCCAAGCGCCCCAATTAATGCTCAGTGCCGGTCGTTTTTCAAAGCGTCGTTCGTGCGCCAACGCATCTAGAAACGCATTGGCTGCCGCATAATTGCCTTGACCTGGAGAACCCAGAAGCGACGCCGCGGACGAGAACAGGACGAACTGTTCGAGCGGATCGTCACGAGTCAGATCGTGCAGATTCCATGCGCCAATCGCCTTTGCATCCATCACATGATCGAAACGCTCTCGCGATTGTTCATTCAGAATGCCGTCATCCAGCACACCTGCCAAGTGATAAATACCGCGGAGCGGTGCCAATTCACTGCGGATCCGCGACAGCAGACGACTGGTCTCAACGCGATTACCGATGTCACATTGTTCGACGAGCAGGCGAACGCCTCCCTTTTCAAATTCTTCAAGTTGGCGGCGTGCCTCCACCGAAGCCGCGGATCTTCCCACCAAGACAAGGAATTTCGCCCCTCGATCAATCAACCATCGGGCGACTTTGAGGCCGAGTCCTCCAAGGCCTCCCGTCACAAGATACGCCCCGTCCTCATGACAGTGGAAACCCGTTTTTATGGATTCCTCCGGTGTGGCCGACTGAATCACGACTTTGCCGATGTGCTCGGTGCGGGCCATGTGCCGCAAAGCGTCCACGATTCGTGGAATAGGAAACGCTCGTAATGGCAAGGGACTCAATTTTCGGTTCTCGAACTGCGGCAGGACCTCCGCTAACAGCTGGCGGACTGTCTCCGGATCGTCGGCCATCAAATAGTCGAGAGCAATCGGAAAGAAGGTCAGGCCGGGCTTGAACGTGTCGACGCGAGCCTGATCCCAGAGGTCATTCTTTCCGAGTTCCAAAAATCGTCCGCCGGTGCGGAGTACGGACAGACCGGCACCGATCGCCTCACCCGTCAGCGAGTTGATGACAAGATCAACACCCTCGTTCTGAGTCGCCTGCATGATCTGCTGTTGGAAATCGAGTGATCGAGAATCCATCACATGCACGATCCCCAACGATCTCAGAAATTCGCGTTTCTGTTCGCTACCAGCCGTCGCAAAAATTTCCGCACCGGCATGGCGGGCCATTTGAATCGCGGCCATACCGACACCACCGGTTGCGGCGTGGATCAGGACTCGTTCGCCAACGCCAATTTTTCCGAGACGATGCAGTGCCAGATGCACGGTCATGAAACAGATGGGGATTGTTGCTGCTTCCTCAAAACTCAAGTGCTCCGGTTTCAGCCCGACGAACTGTGCGGGGGTGATCACGTAACTCGCAAAACTGGCGGCTGCCAGCGCCACGACAGAATCACCAATCTTGACGTGATCAACGCCAGATCCGACTGCCACAACCTCCCCGGAACATTCTCCACCCAAGGGGCCGGGATCCCCTGGATACAAATCGAGAACGTTCAACACGTCACGGAAGTTCAGCCCGGTCGCTTTCACGCGGATCTCTACCTGACCGGGACCTGGCCAATCCCGCGTCGTCGGTCGCATCACGACATTGTCCAGCTGACCACGTTTGGTGATCTCCAGTCGATAGGGTTGTCCTTCGGGGACCTTCAACCAATCGGCGGATGACGATTTCCAGCGTCGCAGCCGAGCCACATAACGGACGCCTTCGCGATAAACGACTTGGTCTTCCCCTTTTCCGAAGCACAGTTCCTCGGCTAACTGATCGGCCGCGTGAGTTTGGTTGTCGGGATCGAGATCAATCCGAACGCACGCCAGTCCTGGCAGTTCCGCCGCGATGACGCGTCCCTGACCCCACATGGGCGATTGCGCTAAGCGAACGCGTTGAGGGTGATTTGGAATTGTCTCGGCGCCACAGGTGACCAGCCACAAGTGCGGCAGTTCCGATCCACTGTCGTGCGATCCTTGGTTTGGCAATGCGTTTAATCCGGCCAAGCCATGCACAATGTCAAGGACTCCGCCCCAGCCTCTGGAATGAGCGGCGGCAAAGTCTGGAGCGCCCCCCTGCGCATCAATGTCAACAGCCGAGAGATAGACGATTCCAGAGCGTCCAGGCGTTGACTTGGAATGGAAATCTCGGATCGCCGTCTGACGCCTATCGGCATCGGCATCCGCCGGAATCAGTGTCGTTTGGTGACCTTTCAATTCCAGCCGCATGGCCAGATCATTGCCGAGATCGTTGCTGGTGTTAAAGATGAGCCATTGTTCGCCATGGTTTGCGTTGTCCGCAACGTCCGCCACATCGACCGGCTTGGAGGCCCAGTCCAGATGAAAACACCATTCGGGCAGTGGCCCAGCCACTTTGCGAGCCAACCAGTCGCGCGGGACGATCTGCAAACGAACTTCTTCCAAGACCACGAGGACTTCTCCGGCCCGATCGAGCAACTGGATGTCCGCCAAGGCCATCTGCCCATTGAAGTCTTTGATTGAACAAGAAATCCATGCGGCTTCACGCGGAGACTGATAGAAGCGAATTCGCCCGATGCCCATCGGAACAAATGCGGCATCACCGGCCCCCGGAAGCAGTCCGCCGAGGATCTGGAAACACGTATCGAGTAACCCCGGATGGATCTGATATTCCTCGAGGTGGTCCGAAGCCTGTGGACTGCGCAGTTCTGCCAATCCGGTCGTGTGGGTGTACCAGAATCGTTTCGCCCACAAAAATGTTGGCCCCGGCTGAAGGCCCGCACGGTGCAGAGTCTCCAGGATCCACTGTTCGTCACGCGGTGCGTTGGTGTAACTCGTCCGTTCAGACTCGGTGTCGACTGGCTTGAGACCGGCTTCGCGTGGCGCTTCGAGCCGTCCTGAGACCAAGGTCAGAAACACCGGATCCGCTTGGGGATCTGAACGCGTCACACAAACAATCCGAAATGATGCGGCACTGGGGCCATTCGGCGAAATGACTGTCTGAATCGTTTTGGATCCCTTGTCGAACAGCAGGGGCTCGACCATCCGCACGTTGCAGACGTTCCAAGGCATTCCATGGGTCACGGCCGACGCGGCGAGAATCATTTCCAAATAGCCCGCACCGGGCATGACGACCACACCTTGCAGCTGATGGTCCGCCAGAATTGCGGGGCGATTGGCCGCGAGCTCCGCTTCGAAAATTTGATCATTGGAAGCGGTGATCACGCGACGTCCCAACAGCGGATGCAAGACAGGACCGCCAATAAGCCGGGAGGCAGACTCATTTCCGGCGCCGGCATTGACCCAGTACCGTTTCCGCTGGAAGGCATAGGTCGGCCAATCGACCTGTTGCGATTGGTAATCACGATCAAAACCGTTCCAATCGATTGCTGTCCCACAGAGATAGAGTTTTGCGAGGCTCTCCAGCACCGATTTCCAGTCATCACGTCCGGAACGCATTGACGCCAGCCACGTCAAGGCCTCGTCGGGAACACACGTTCGACCCATTCCGACAAGAACGGGATTGGGGCCGATTTCCAGAAAAATATTGCAGCCTCGGTCAGCCAGCGTTTTGATGCTTTCCGCAAAACGAACCGCAGAACGGGCATGGCGGCTGTAATAATCCGGAGCAGAAAAAACGGTTTTGTCCGCGACTTGCCCCGTTAAATTTGAAATGATGGGAATCTGGGGAGCGGAATAGGTCACCGCTGCCGCGGCGGCATCCAGCGGATCGAGAATGGAATCCATCCGATGCGAATGGAAGGCGTGCGACGTCGTCAACGGTTTGGCCTTGATCCCGCCTGCTGCCAAATCCTCCATCAACCGGCGGACAGCCGACTCATCACCGGACACCACAATGTTCTTCGGCCCATTCCGTGCCGCGATCGCAATTTTTCCTTCGTAGGGTTTCAATGCGGCATCGACGTATTCCTCTGAAGCGAACACGGCAAGCATCAGGCCACCCGGGGGCAGCGATTGCATCAAAGCCGCTCTTTTAGCGATCAGTATCAAGCCGTCTTCCAGTGAAAACACACCGGCGATGCATGCCGCGGCAAATTCACCAACGCTGTGGCCGATGACGGCCGCGGGTTCGACTCCCCAACTGCGCCACAGTGTGGCCAAAGCATATTCGAAGGCAAACAACACGGGTTGCGTGTAGCCCGTCTGATCCACGTGGCCGTTCGTGTCCGTCGCAAACAACGAGACAAGAGGTCGGTCGAGGTAAGGTTCCAAAATTTCAGCACAGCGATCAATCACCGCGCGAAATGTCGGCTGTGTTTCGTACAGTAACCGTCCCATGCCCGCATACTGGGATCCCTGCCCTGTAAACAGAAATGCGACTTTGGGTGCTCGATCTGTCTGCAAATGGTTTCGATCGACCTCTGTTGAGTCTGCATCCAAGGCCAGACTCTGTAATTTTTTCTGCAATTCCGGCAAAGAGGAGACGATCATCGCGGCACGATGATTAAAATGTTCGCGACCGGCCGTTGATGAAAAGGCGATATCGGCCAGACTGTCGCCGCAGTCCGAGTTCAGATGCTCCACATAGCGTTTGGCCTGTGCAGACAACGCTTGGGGCGAGCGAGCAGACAAGCAGACAAGGTGCCGAGGGCGCTCAATCCCCTCCGTTTTCAATTTTCGGGCGGGGGGATCTTCGAGGATGATGTGTGCGTTGGTTCCACCGAATCCAAAGGCGCTGACGCCGGCCCGACGTGGCCCTTCCGAGCGGGGCCAGTCTCGTATCGTGGTGGGAATCTCAATCGGCGTGTCCTCGATCCGCAGCAGGGGATTGATCGACTTTAAGTTTAAATGGGCCGGAATTTGATTGTGACGCAACATCAGCACAACTTTGATCAGGCCCGCGATCCCTGCAGCACTTTCCAGGTGCCCGATATTTGTTTTTACGGAACTCACGACGAGCGGTCGATCAGGGGAACGGCCTTGACAGAGGGCGGATCGCAAGGCTTCGATCTCAATCGGATCGCCCAGACGCGTCCCGGTGCCGTGTGCTTCAATGTAGTGGATATCCGTGGGAGATAGACCGGCGTCCGCCAGACACGCACGAATCACCGATTCCTGTGCAGGCCCGCTCGGAGCGGACAATCCGTTGCTGCGTCCATCATGGTTGATCGCACTGCCGCGGATCACGGCCGCGATCCGATCGCCGTCTCTCACCGCGTCACGGAGTCGCTTTAGAACGACCATCCCACACCCTTCACCGCGAACGTAGCCATCGGCGGCCGCGTCAAACGTCTTGCAGTGCCCATCGGCACTCATCATGTAGCCCTTGGTTAACACGATCGTCATTTCTGGGCTGAGCAGAAGATTCACACCGCCCGCCAATGCCAGATTTGATTCACCCCGTCGCAGGCTTTGGCACGCGAGATGGACCGTGACCAGCGACGAGGAACAGGCCGTATCGAGCGTCAGGCTGGGGCCATTGAGGTTCAGTGCATAGGAGACACGATTGGCGAGTATGGAGTGACTACAACCCGTCCCCGAAAACACGTCAAAATCGGTTGAATCTTTGGATTGCAAAAAGGCATAGTCGCTGCCAACGACACCGACATAGACACCCGTCTGACTCTGTGCCAGACGGCTGGATGGAATCCCGGCATCTTCCAATGCTTCCCAGGAAACCTCCAGAAGCAGCCGTTGCTGAGGGTCGACGCGAACGGCCTCGCGTGGGGAAATTCCGAAGAACTCGGCATCGAAATCAGCCACATCTTCAATGAAACCGCCCCATCGGGTATTCATCTTGCCGGGCGCTGCGGGGTCCGGATCGTAATACTCGTCGACGTCCCATCGATCGGTCGGGACTTCCGTGACCGCGTCTTGACCTTGACACAGCAGTTCCCAAAAAGCGCGAGGATTTTTCGCGGTCCCAGGGAACCGACAGGCCATGCCAATGATGGCGATCGGTTCCGCCTGCTTTTGTTCGACATCTCGCAGCTTGGCTTGTGTCTGCTTCAGCAGCAAAAAAGCGTGCTGCAGCGGTGTCAGTGGATTTGGAGTTCGTTCTACCGACATGTTTCACCTAGACCTAAGATTGATAAGTGACGCTGGAAAACGTTTAGACAGATTGGAGTTCTACGGTTTCATTGTGAATGAGATTCTCAATGTCGGTGTCCGTCATGCCTTCGATGTCCTCGAGCGAGAACTCGGTAGGAAGCATCTCAAGAGAAAGAGTGTTGGCGATCAATGCGCTGTCTGATTTCTCGTCGTGAAGGGGTTGCGACAGCCATTTCGCCAAAGCCCCAATATTGGGGTGGTTGTAGATCATGGTGGGTGACATCCGCCTGCCGAGCCATGTTTCCAACTCGGCCGCCAGTTCAACCGCTTCCATGGACCCCAGACCCAACATTAAAAAGGGTGTCGTCACTTGCACGTCGCCAGAAGGCAGCTCCGTTCGTTCACTGATGCGGTTGATCAACCAGATCTCTGCCTCATCCGCCGTAATCTTCCGTGCCTTGGTGTGCCCCAAGGTCACCGGGAGCGGCTTGAATGAGGACGGGTTGGTGAACTTCCATTCCGCAATGACCTTGAACCCCCCACTGGCATATTGCGATCGGCAGGCGGCACGCATGGTCTTGCCACTCGAGGTCTTGGGCATCTGCCCGGGTTTGACAAGCACGATGGCAAACAGTTCCAATCCATGCTCGGTAGAAATGATTCGGCGAATCGTTTCGAACGCCGCCTCGACGTCGAGATTACGACGCCCCGGTTGGACTTCCTGAACGACAACCAGTTGTTCGCGGTCCTCGGTATCAATGGAAAATGCCGCGCAAAATCCGGGACGAAATGCTGCGTCGGCATGACTTAATGATTGTTCAAGATCCTCTGGATAATAGTTCCGACCACGAATAATGATCAGGTCCTTGAGTCGCCCGGTTACGAACAACTCGCCGTTTTTGATAAATCCCAGATCGCCCGTTCGCAGATACGGACCTTCGCCTGTTGAAAGAAACGCCCGAAAAGTCCGTTCCGTCATCTCTGGCTGTTCGAAATATGATCCGGAAACGCTCGGGCCCATGATCCAGATTTCCCCGATTTTTCCATCGGGACACGGTTCTCGATTTTGTGTTTCCACAATGACGAGATCCTGACCTGGCAAAACTTGGCCACATCCGACCAGCGTTCGCGATGTGGTATCGTCGGACGACACGACGACGGCCTGATGGTGAGCCAAGGCTTCGAGATTCAGATCCAGCATCAGTGGCTCGCCACTGCGAGCACCACCGGTCGCCATCAATGTAGCTTCGGCAAGTCCGTAACAGGGGAAAATTGCCTTCGTCTGAAAGCCGCATGGGGCAAATTTCTCGGCGAACTGCCGTATCGTTTCAGCACGGATCCGCTCGGCACCAGTGAAAGCCACTTGCCACCGGCTCAGATTCAGATCGCGGATCTCTTCGGACTGGATTTTTTGGACACAGAGTTCATAAGCGAAGTTCGGGCCACCACTTACCGCTGCCCCGGTTTTCGAAATTGTCTCCAACCACAACGCCGGCCGCTGTAAAAATGCTGCGGGAGCCATCAGCGTACAGGAGCAACCAGTGTAGATCGGCTGCAAAACGCCACCAATCAGGCCCATGTCATGGTGCAGTGGGAGCCAGAACACCGCTGCCATCTCGTCGGTATTGCCAAACGCCTGCTGGATCACAGCGGCATTGCTCAATAAATTTTTATGAGTGATCACGACCCCTTTGGGATGAGATGTTGATCCCGAGGTGTACTGCAAAAAGGCCGCCTGCTGATCAGCGATGTGTCGAGGTCGCCATTCCTCCCCGTGTGCGTCGTCAATCCGATCGGTCGCGAGCCACTCTCGAGCAATGAGCGAAGGCTGATTGGCGTAAAATACTTTTGCCTGAAGGCAATTATCGCTCGTACTGAGGACCAGTGAAGGACGGCACGAATCGATAATGGACGCCAGTGCCGTGGTGGTCCGTTTACGATTTGGCATCGTCACTGGTACCGCCAAAATACCGGCATAAATGCAACCAAAAAAGGCAGTAATGAAGTCCAGACCGGGCGGATAAACCAGAAGGGCCCGTTCACCAACGGACATCCGCAACTGTAATTCCGCGGCGATCGCCATCGCTCGCGAGCGTAACTCACTAAATGTCAACGTCGCCTGTTTCTCACCATCACCACAAATGAATGAAAATGCAACTTTATCGCCAGCTAAATATGATCTATAAGTCAGCACATCTGCGATTGTGCGACTATGTGTTTTATTATGATTGTTCAAAAACGCTCCTTCGAGATCTTTGAATCTCTTGCTATACGAGAAATATGACAGATATTGCGGTTTCTTAGCTTGGGTAGAATAGGATGTTTTAGTATGTCATTCTCTGATGCGGTTAAGCAACATTTTATTTTGGTTTAATGACAGTAATTCGAAAAACGATTGTTCACAGACAGATCCTTAATTACGGGCAGGAAAATTCCAACCGCCAGAAAAATCCTACCGCCGTTGTGAGTGTCATCGCCGTTGTGAGTGTCATCGCCGGGTGGATACGCCCTAGCGATCATCGAACGCATGGTTGTGTCGATGGGAACCCGCGTCAGGCCGGGCTACCAGAAGGACTTCGCGCGTCGTGTCCGGAATTCCTTCAAAAGAGGTCTTTCGACGCATTCTTTCGGACTTGAGCCCGAATCCCTGTTTCAACTGTTTCGGGAGTTCTTCGAGACGTTGCGAACGCTGCACCTCAGGGAAAAACTGAAAAGCCGCGGAGCCACCGGACTCACCCCGTATAAGTTCCACGCCGAGCGAATAGCAGGACGTCAACCCGCGGATCAAGGAACACGAGTGTCACCGACGAGGGAATGCACTCTTCACGAGCACCGGCCGACATCCGATTGCAGAACGGCGTTGGACTCAGAGAAACATGGATTTCGCGAGAAAGCGAGTGGGCCGCTCCGGCAGGGACTGTCTCCGATGATCAGAAGGGCAAACAGACAGGCTTGTCCCCTCAAAAACAACGCGGGGCGTTTTTGAAAATAGCCTTGAAAATTCTTAAACAAGGCATGGGGCCCCTCCTGTTTTATCTGCCCCCGTGAGAATCCCTTCGCCCTCTCGACTTTGTTCTCCGCTGTTTCAACGGAAAGCATGTTGTCAGATCGGCGGAGTTCGCCAAGCCTGAGCGGGAGATTGCCGACCGGGCGTTGGCACGAGAATTTGGCCTCCGCTTCCTCTGCCTCAGACAGCGAAACCTCGACAATTCAACTCCGATCGACTATGCCTATCGATCGGTCAGGCTTCGCAATGTCAGAACTGCCAGTTTGATTGATGACCAGTCGTGTTTTGCCCCGTTCTAAAATGTAAGTGCCTTGAATTTATGTCCAGCCCTGACAAAAAATATCTCCCCATTGAAACACGATTCCGCACCACGGGAGCGATTGTGGCGACCTTAGCCGTGGCGGCCTTACTCAATATCGCGACCACAAGAACGCTCAGTCTTACGGATCGTGTTCCTTCCGTTTTCGTGATCCTCTTTCGAGCGGCGGATGCTTACGCCAGTCGGATGGCACTCATCGGCACGCTGGTCACCGCGACTTTCTGGGTCTTCCAATCGCAGAAAAAATTTCAGTTCTGTTTCAATATCACTATGGGACTGTCCCTGATTGCCTTGCTAGAAAATTTACTGGGACTGATTTTGTGTTTGTTTGATAAGCAGGACAGTCCGGGATTTCTTTTGCTTTCTGCGAGTTTTGTTTACCTGGAAAATATTGCCTGTTTTACGGCTTTCTACTGGCGATGTGATCATCCGTTCCAACTCCGAATTGCCGCTGGCGAAAAGATTCATCCGGGAATTGTGTTCCCTCACAACGAGTCACCATTTGACTCTCTGGCCAATTGGGCGCCGTGCTATGTCGATTATTTATTTCTGTCATTCAACACCGCCAGCACATTTGGACCAACGCTGCCGGTTCCTCTTCGCGGCACCGTTCAACTGGGGATGATGTTGCAAGTCACCATCGCCATGGCCGTCCTGATTATGCTCGCTGCGCATGCCATCGGCTTAATCAATTAATTGAGGCCACATCGGGTATTCCAGCGAGTTCGTCGCACGGTGCTGATCTGGCATGAGGGGAATCGTTGAAGCCTGTTTGTGGATGTCGA
The DNA here is from genome assembly GCA_945876035.1 of Schlesneria paludicola DSM 18645. Classification (GTDB taxonomy): domain Bacteria; phylum Planctomycetota; class Planctomycetia; order Planctomycetales; family Planctomycetaceae; genus Schlesneria; species Schlesneria paludicola_C. Next base: position 175,769 of record CAMCMU010000002.1, read on the forward strand.
TTCCAAGTCGGCGACTGGCTCAAGGGGCCGGAATCCGGCAGGGGCACACGCTGTCGGCCGACCATAACGGTGATTTCGCGGATCTTCGCTATCAACGCCTGAACGCAAAAACAGACCAGCATCGATGACGCCCTGAGTTAGGCGGTCGAGAGTCGCTGGTTGATCGCGGCTGAGTGGGAACTGCCTCCCTTCCTCAAGACCTTAGTTCAACTCGTTGCTCGGCCAAGTCGGCTTCCAAAGTCCCCCTCAACCGCCGCCACGCAGTGTCAGTCGCACTCGACATGGCGACTAACACTTTGTTTATATCGGCGAACGGCCCCCCTCCAGTCCAAAACTAACGACAGTCCGTTTAGATAACTCTCGTGAACCGGTACCTTATATCTATCGATTCAATCAGGCCACAATTCGAATTTCTGGACCTGATTGCAGGCTGCTGAAACAACCCTCGAGGCGAAGTCCGACCGATGGTCATTCCTTTTTTTTCTCTGCTGACGTGTCGCGTGATCGTCGCCTCTGTCTGTCTGGGAGCCGATGTTCCGTTGCCTCCCAAGGACGCCGCAGCGTCAATTCAGTTACCGGCCGGTTTTCAGGCGACACTCTATGCGGGCGAGCCCGATGTGGTGCAACCAATGTCACTCACGTTTGATGATCGCGGGCGTCTCTGGGTGCTTGAATGCCGGTCATACCCGAAGTGGCTGCCCGCCGGAACGCAGCAAGGGCAAGATCGAATTCTGATTCTGGAAGATACGGACCGTGATGGTTGCTTCGATAAGAAAACAGTCTTCGTCGATCAAGGCGTGAACTTCACTTCGGTCGAATACGGATTCGGAGGTGTTTTTGTCACGGCCATTCCGAATCTGGTGTTCATCCCTGATGCCAATGGCGACGATATTCCCGATGGTCCGGCACAAGTGCTGCTTGACGGCTTCGATCGAATGGGCCAGCACAACGTGGCCAATAGTCTTACTTGGGGGCCGGACGGCTGGCTCTACGGCTGTAACGGTATCCTGTCGAACTCGAAGATCGGCAAGCCAGGGACGCCCGACGATCTTCGAGTTTCCATGAACTGCGGCATCTGGCGATTCCATCCGGTACGGCAGGATTTTGAGGTTGTCTCGCATGGCACGACGAATCCATGGGGCGTGGCATTCGACGAAAGGGGAGAGGCGTTCCAGACCAACTGCGTGATCGAACACGTCTTTCATGTCGTTCCCGGAGCGCGTTTCAAGCGAATGTTCGGTCAGGATTTCAACCCACGAACGTTTGAATTGATGCAAACCTGCGCAGACCACATTCACTGGGCAGGCGGCGCCTGGGAGGGGATTCGCAGTGCGACGGGCAAGCACGGGGAGGCGGGAGGCGGACATGCTCACGCCGGCGCGTTGATTTATCTGGGTGATCAGTTTCCTGCCGAGTACCGCAACAATCTGTTCACGATCAACATTCACGGCCAGCGTCTGAATCGAGACGCCCTCGAACGCCGTGCTTCGGGCTACATCGCCAAACACATGCCCGACTTTGCCCCTTCGGGTGACCGGTGGTTCCGAGGGGTCTGCGTCAAGCAGGGGCCGGACGGGAGTATCTACATCAGCGACTGGTCCGACATCGGCGAATGCCACAACCACGACGACGCCAAGATCCAACGCGAAAACGGTCGGATTTACAAGGTGACATATCCGAATCGCTCGACTCCCAATAACGACGGTGGCCCACCGTTTTCACTCAGAACGCAGGCCTCCGCATGGCGAGATTCGCCACAAACATTGAGACAGATCCGAGCCGCAACGGACGCTAGCAATCAACCGCTCGATGTGATCCTGCAAGGCATTCCTGAGCCGCTGAACCTCCGTTGGCTGATGGCGTGGCACAGACTCGAATGTTTGACCGAAGCCGATCATTTGGCATTTCTGAAGGACCACTGCGACACGATTCGCGGCTGGACAGTCCGTCTCGAACTCGAAGACAAGAGCGCGTCGCCCAAGATGCTCACACGGTTGGCGGAACTTGCGAAGTCGGATTCCTCAGCGTATGTGCGACTGCAGTTGGCGAGTGGCTTGCAGCGACTGCCACTCGCGGATCGGAAAGAGATTGCTCAAGGATTGGTCTCACATACGTCGGATGCTGCTGACAACAATCTCGTTTTGATGATTTGGTATGGTATCGAGCCGCTGGTGGCACAGGGCGATGACGACGTACTGCCGCTCGCGCTGGCGACGAAGATTCCCAAACTGAGGGAATTCATCGCTCGGCATCTCGCCACTGAAAGCACCCCACGATTTCTGCCGATTCTGCGTTGGATGGAAGAGCAGAGCGAAGACATCGCTGCCGAACGGGATGTGATCACGGGACTGCACAGGGCGCTCGAAGGCCGACGTGATGTGGCCCCCGATACCGGATGGAATTTGCTGGCCTCGCGACTGGCTCTGAGTCGTGATGCGACTGTCCGAGACCTCAGTCAGCGAATCTCGCTCGTGCAAGGAAGTGACACGGCGTTTGATTATTTCACCAGCGTCGTCAAAGATGCAATGGCCGAGGCGGTCCCACGTGAACATGCATTACAAGCCCTCGTGGCCACCAAGCGGCCTGCTGTCGCCGATCTGTTACTCGACGCTTTGAACGACAAAACACTGCGCGCTGCTGCGATTCGGGGCCTCGCCAGTTTTGATCGCGATGAAGTCAACGCCGCGATCCTTGATCTCTATCCCCAGCTCGACGATTCCGAGAAGCGAGATGCGATTAGTACTCTGGCCGCTCGAGAAACGACCGCCCTCTCGCTGGTCACGGCCGTTCAAGCGGGAACTGTCTACAAACAAGACCTCACCGAATTTGACATCCGGCAGCTGCAGCGATTCCAAGAGCCCAAGCTGAAACAACTCGTGAACACGATCTTTGGAGCCAAGCCCTCATCCATCGAACGGGCGAAACAGATCGCCGAGATGAAACAAAAGATCCTTGCTGCCGATGCGTCAACCGCCAACGCCTCACGTGGTCGCAGACTGTTTCAGCAGAACTGCAACTCATGCCACACTCTGTTCGGTATCGGTCGTCAACTCGGCCCGGACCTGACGGGAGCACAACGCACGGACCTCGACTACATCTTGGTTAACGTCATGGACCCGAGTGCCCTCGTCAGCGGAGCTTACCGCGTGACGATCCTCGTAACCAAAGACGGTCGTGTGGTCAACGGCGTTGTCAAAGCCGAAGACGGCCACACCCTGACCCTCGAAACGGCTACCGATCGAGTCGTCATCGCCACGTCCGACATCGAAGAACGCCAGCAACAGCCGATCTCGATGATGCCCGAAGGACTCCTCAACCGACTCACGATCCAAGAAATACGCGACCTGGTGAAGTACCTAGGAAGTCCCGATCAAGTGCTCGCAGAGTGAACGATATCCGCTTTGCCGGTAGTTGTTGCAGAACGAGTGTGCGATCGTCTATTCTTCAAGAATAGTCCACCGGCTCGGTTGCACAATTTTCTAAATCTGGCGACTTCTCTCGGTCGATCGTGGCCCTGTATTGCGGCCTGTCCCTTTGAGCGATTCATTGGAGACTCGAAACATCAAAATAACGGCATGACGGTCGTGTTTGTCGAGGCATTCGTACGGCACTCCGGTGTCTGCCGAGAACTTGGAAACGCCGACCCGATGTGACCCCTGACCCGATGTGACCCCTGAAACAGCCGCGGCCGTCGTACTCGCCCGTGTCATCAGGCCTGCGTTTCCAAAACGGCAACTCCTTGAAACGGAAAGTCACCGCATGACCAGTTCCAACGGCGGGCTGTACTGGGCCTTACTCTCCGCTCTTTTTGCGGCAATGACCGCTATTTTTGCAAAGATTGGCATCAAAGGAGTCGACTCTGATCTGGCAACCGTGATTCGAACGGCGATGATCCTAGTCGTGCTGTCTGTGTTCCTGTGGTGCACCGGAAAGTGGAGCAATCCGTTCGTGCTGAATTCCAGAACGTGGCTGTTCCTTTTGCTGTCCGGACTCGCCACCGGCGTCTCGTGGATTTGCTACTTTCGTGCTCTGCAAGTCGGCGAGGCCTCAAAAGTCGCCCCCGTCGACAAACTGAGTCTGGTCTTGGTGACCGTGTTCGCATACACATTTCTCGGCGAACGCCCGACGCTGCGGGAATGGGCCGGTATCGGAATGGTTGCGATCGGAGTTATGATTATTGCTCTGAAGCGATGACCGCAGCCGTGACGTCAAGCAACATGCTGTGAATCCTCGACCCGTATCTCCCCTTTTCGGTGGATCGCGCCGATCGTCAAGGCTGTGTTCCGCAATGGACATCCCGATCGTTCGGATGTTCCAGCAATTCAGCCTCCTTGCCACACGACGGAACGAGTCCCAAGACCACCTGTGTGTGTTCAGTGGGCGTCTGCCGTTGGGACAGCAGGTTGATTTCGTGGAAGGGATCGACAATCGCAAACATGCCCGTATTCGGTCGACTCGAATACGGAAAAAGAAGCCCCAAAGTCCCGTCCGTGGTGCGTCGCACTGTCCAACAGAAATCGGCGGCCACGCTTTGGACCCGTGGTATCGCAAGACGTCAAGAAATTGCAGGTCTCCATCCGCAGCGGCAGAGCCTTGCAGCAGAGACCGAATGACACCCTGCCAAGTACGGGGTCGGGGCCCACTCCTAACGGCCACTCTAAAGGTGTCCGCAGGTTACATCAGTGCCAAGCCGATCGGATGTCTCAGCTCGATCGGCTGTTCGTCTCAGACAACCGTTCTCGGCCGGACAACCGATCCGGCTGCTGCACACAAGCATTGAGGATCGACAAACATTCTTCTGTACGCCAATCGGCTTCAGACGGCTATTCAAAGGCCCGTCGCCGTATGAGCAAGACGATCTTCTTTTTGAAGAGGCCGGATTGCCTTTTTCAAGAGGCTAGATTAAAAAAAAGTCGATACCAAGCGGATCGATCTCAGTCCGGCTGAAGTTCGGCCGGCAAAATTCAAATCGAAAAACGACTGAATCTGCCGGCATTAACATCGCATGCTCAATATTTGTGACGCGCCATTCACGGAACTCAGGGTGTGGGAAATTCGCGATGGAGTACCTGTAAGGCAACTTTCACTTGGTTCAATGTGCCAACAACGACAAACATTTTGTAGCTGTAGGCCCCAGCCCTAATTCCGGTTGGACTGTATTCGCGAAACACACAATTGAATTTGTTAACTTTTTCCGTCGCAAACCGAAACCGACCATAACCTGCCCCTTCGAATCCACGCGAGGGTTGGTTCGGCGAATAAACACCCATCGCGTAAGTTCCCGTTGAGGTCGCAAGTATGACAGGCCAATTTTGCTCACCGGGACCGTCACTGAGCGAAAAAACATTTCCGGTTGTCTTGTCGTATTTCCAATAGGTGTTGAAGTCAGCTGGCATGTATCCGGTCACCGCTTCGAATTGACCGAGATTGCTTAAAAATGGAGTTGGCGTGGTGAATGTGACGTCGTATTCCAAAACATTTTTTTGGACGACACCGGTTGATGTCGTGTGTCCGATCTTAACTCGTTTTGAAAGCGTATGGCCAGACAATTTATTGACGTTTAAAGCCGGTCGCCCCGAAGAAGATTCGCCAGGTTCTAGCCAAAACGCCATTTTTGTCGTCGTTTTCAGTTCGGATCCGAGGGCCGAAATGGCCTGTAGAATGCTGGTCGAAGTCGCACCCGTTCCGTTCTTTCGCGATCCACACTCCGTCGGATTAAAAGCCTCAGACCAAAACTCACCTGCTCGCGCCAGATCAAAAGAACACGCCGACTGTAATTCCCGTCCGTGATCGTAACTGTCGATGAATTCTTTTCCCTGCCACTTCAATGACCCGATACCGCCAGCCAATCGATTCGTAGTCGTAATCACGATTTCGGATGTTGAACTAGTAGCGGCGCGAATCACTGAATTACCACTCGGTGGATTACCGCTCGGTGGCTCAACGATCGGTGGCTCAACGATCGGTGGTTGGGCCAAGGCTTTCGCAAACACGGCAAGATTGCTCCCTACCGTACGTTCCACGCTCGAACTGCTGGCGGTGGTATCCGACGGAATGTTGACGACCCGGGGCACAGGATCGGAAAAGACGAGTGTTGTTGATCCTCCCCCATCCAGATTTATGGCGTTCCAAGCTCCGTATTCTTTCAGCAGGTCGGCTAACTCAGGGCGAGTTACCCCGAGGCTATGCCCCGGACGGCGGCCATCGACTGTCATCAAGAGTAACTTT
>CAMCMU010000003.1 GCA_945876035.1 Schlesneria paludicola DSM 18645
AGTCGGCGGCGTTCCAGGCGTTCGATTTTGCCGGTGGCACGGTGGTCCATGTGACGAGCGGTTTTTCGGCCCTCGTCTGTGCCGTCTTGCTGGGCAAAAGATTGGGGTTCGGTCATGAACCGATGCCACCTCACAATCTGACGTACACCGGCATCGGTGCCGCTTTGCTTTGGGTCGGTTGGTTTGGCTTCAATGCCGGAAGTGCCGGTGCGGCCAACGCCGTGGCGGCGAATGCTTTCGTTGCGACGCACCTCGCAGCCGCAGCGGGGACGGTGGCGTGGGCAGTAATCGAGTGGATCCTTCGCGGGAAGCCGAGTATTCTGGGTGCCTGTTCCGGTGCCGTTGCCGGGCTGGTCTGCATAACCCCCGCCAGCGGTTCTTGCACGCCAATTGCCGGAATCATTCTCGGACTGTCTGCGGGTGTTGTTTGCTATTATTTCTGCACAAAATTCAAAAACCGGTATGGGTATGACGACAGCCTTGATGCCTTTGGTATTCATGGTGTTGGGGGTGTTTTAGGAGCGTTGTTGACGGGGGTCTTCGCGTCCAAGTCGATCACAGGCGATGCCTCCAAATACGGATTACTGGAGGGAAACCCTGAACAAGTGATGGAACAGGCTGTTGCCGTTGCCGCCTCAATCACACTGGCCGTCTTCGGTACGTTCATCATCCTAAAATTGGTTGACTCCGTGATGGGTCTTCGCGTGAATCAAGCGGGTGAACTGCAGGGGTTGGACATCGATCAACATGGGGAAGAAGGTTACATCTTTTATTGAACTCCAATTACGACAGGGCGGCTCGTGAAAAAAATCGAAGCGGTGATTCGGCATTTCAAACTGGAAGAAGTGAAGGACGCGCTCATGGAGGCTGGCGTTCAGGGAATGACCGTCACAGAAGTGCGCGGATTTGGACGCCAGAAGGGTCAAAAGGAACAATATCGTGGTGCTGAATACACCGTCGACTTTCTTCCAAAAGCCAAAATGGAAGTCGTTGTGGCCGACGACCAAGTCAAGTCTGTCGTAGAAACGATTGTCCGCAGCGCTCGTACGGGTCAAATCGGTGACGGCAAAATCTTTGTGACAGATCTAGATGAAATCGTTCGGATTCGCACAGGAGAAAGTGGCCCAGAGGCTATCTGAATTGGGATCAACTCTTGATAGACTCGCCCCCATTGGTGCGAGTCTCTGACCCTCAAAACTAAGGATCCGAATCGTGAAGAAAGTGGAAGCCGTCATTCGACACTACAAATTGGAAGAAGTGAAGAATGCACTGACGCAGGCAGGGATTCACGGTATGACTGTCACCGAAGTACGCGGATTCGGCCGACAGCGTGGACATAAGGAGACCTACCGTGGTGCCGAGTACACCGTGGACTTTCTTCCCAAGGTCAAGCTAGAAGTTGTTGTGGCGGACAACGAAGTCACCAATGCGATCCAAACGATCACCACTGTGGCTCGCACGGGACAAATTGGTGACGGAAAAATATTCATTTCGAGCCTCGCCGATGTGATCCGAATTCGGACCGGCGAAACGGGTCCCGAAGCGATCTGAACGGCCAAGACTATTCAAACAAATTTCAAACAAGGCGGGGAATGGGGACCGGCCGAGGAGGGGGCTGTGGTCCACGACTTTTCGGTAGTCGTTCCGCTGTGGGATTTGGCGACACGGAACGTCCGGATTGCCGGTTACAAGAGTCGCATTGCGCAGATACTGGATCAAGTCCGCAAACGATTCCGTCTGGGTGCTACGGGTGCCCAGACCGCCGGCCTGCAATCGGAGCTGATCGATCAATTCGTAGTGTTGGTCTTGCTTGAAGCGTTACAGACGCTGGATGATTCGTCGAGACATGCCATCGAAACGCAGTCGCAGTTGATTGCGATTGGAGGAACTGGGCGAGCGGAAATGTGCCCCCACTCTGATCTCGACCTGCTGTTTCTCTCGACACCCGCAATTGCCGAAACGTATCAGTTCTTCGCCGCACAGGTGCAACGCGATCTGTGGGATTCCGGGTTGAAATTGGGTGCCAGCGTGAGAACCGTGGCCGAGGGGTTGCAATGGTCCAAACACGAACCACAATTTGCCACGTCGCTCGTCGATGCACGCCCCTTATGGGGCAGTGCCACATTGGGTGAGAAATTGCTGTCTCGGTATCGTCAATTTGTTCGATCCAATTCTCACCAGTTCATTGCCAATACCGTCGCCGCTCGTGAAAAAGAACGAGCCGATCAATCGACGACGACACAACAGCTCGAGCCAGACGTCAAACGCTCACTCGGAGGACTCCGCGACATTCACCTCATTCGCTGGATTGGATTTGCAGCCCATTCCGCAAGCAACTTCGACTCCCTGCGGATGAAGGGAGTCTTGAGCAAGGAAGAGGCTCGGCGACTGGTCCATGCACACGAGTTTCTGACGACGCTGCGGATTGATCTGCATCTCGCGGCGGGCAGGGAGCAGGATGTTCTTTCTCGAGAGGAGCAGCTTCGGATCGCAGGTCAGCGTGGCATCACAGCAACGGGTGGTCAGGCACCTGTCGAACGATTCATGCAGCAATATTTTGAACACAGTACATCCGTTGCTGCCATTGCAAAACGGTTGGTAGCCACGACCAGAAAGATCACCTGGAGCGAACGGCTGTTTCACGGACTAACGGCTTACCGGATCGACGACATCTACTACGTCGGTTTTGAATTTTTGGACATCTCGCACAGGCATCGCCAGGCCGCATGCCGTTCCATCGAAGGTGTGCTGAATTTGTTCTTGGCAGCCGCTCGCTGCCGCGTGCGCGTCGCTCCCCATCTGGTAGAATTTATCAAATCCCAGCATTTGAGTCCTCCAGCACATCTGTCCGCGGACGCAGCCCGGACCTTTTTGGCGTTATTGAAAACTCACGGGATGCTGGGAGCGGCGCTGCGAGATCTTCATGACACCGGAGTTCTCGAAGCCGTTTTGCCCTGTTGGAAACATATTCGCTGCCTTCTGCAGTTCAATCAATATCACCATTTCACCGTCGATGAACACACTCTTCGCGCGATTGAATCAGCCGAAAACTTCGAATCCGATCCAGGGCCTGTGGGCAAGGCCTATCGCGACATGCACCATAAGGAGCTCTTGCATCTGGCATTGCTGCTGCATGATGCTGGCAAGGGCTTCGAAGAAGACCACAGCGAGGTTGGCCGTCGATTGGCGGCTGACAGTGCCGATCGACTTGGTTTACCCGAACATCAACGCGAGTTGGTCATGATGCTCGTGCATCGCCACCTGCAGATGGCTGACCTAGCTCTCCGCCGCGACATTGGAGACGCGACGCTGCTTCTCAAATTCAGCCACGATGTGGGCAGCCCTGATGCTCTGCGGATGCTGTTTGTCTTGACGGCGGCAGACATTTCGGCGGTCGGACCCGGCACGTGGAATCAGTGGAAAGCAGACCTGACAGTGACCCTCTACGATCGCACGATGCTATGGCTTAGCGGAAAAAGCCATCTTTTTGACGAAGCAACACGTCTGAAACAAATCGAGCACTTAGTGATCGATTTGTTTCAGACGCAAACGAGAACGAACGCAGGAGCACGATTCCAGGCATTCGACATCAATTCACTTCAGGAGCGACTGCAACAATGTCCCGCGCATTACCTGCTTGAAACGCCTCCCGAGCGAATTGTCGAAGACTTCGTCATTGCCAACGCACGAACATTCCATGAAATTCACGTCACAGCCGCATACGATAAGGAGACAGAAACGGTCGAGTATCGGGTGATTTTGGACGAAAACATCGCATCCGGATGCTTTCACAAACTCGCGGGTGTTCTTGCGGCCAAACGACTGGAAATTCTGTCGGCGATGATTTGCACAACGCAAGGCGGGCTTATTATCGACGTTTTTCGAGTACGAGATTCGGATCACTCTCACGAGATCCCCTCATTCCGAATCGACGAAATTGCGGCGGCGATTCGACGAGTGTTACGGGGAGAGACCGAGGTCGAAACACTTCTGAGGTCACGTGGAAGATTTGCCGTCAGAGCCACGGTGGGACCTCATTCAGATCTTCCACTCCGAGTTGTTGTCGACAACGATTCGTCTGACCGTTGCACGATCATCGACGTTTTCGCACATGATCGTCCAGGCCTGCTGTATGCCATTGGCAAGGTCCTGTTTGAGCTTGATCTCAGCGTCCTGCAAGCAAAAATCACCACCCATTTCGACCAAGTTCTCGATGTGTTTTTTGTGACCGATGGGGCCGGTTGCAAAATCCATGATGGAGCACGCCTGACGGCCATCCGGGAATGTCTGTCACAGCAGATCAATACCTTTGAAAATGACGCACGCTCTGACTCTTGAATACGAGACGCCGTCGGAATGTCCTTCAACACCACGGGTTCTAGTCCACGACTCGGCCGCCAGCCATGGCTTGACTCAAGGACCTCCATCTGAGGAGGTTCTTCTCTGCCAACCTTTTAGGCAGTGAAGAACGTTCTGCGGACAATGCGTCGCTGACCTTCTCGTTCAAAGTCTACCGACAAGACTTCGGCCCTATTTTTTCGCATTCCCTCTGCCGACGGTCGCTGACGAGTTTGGAGCGGCATTAGATTTTACCTTAGGGGGTAACGCCCCCTAAGCCCTCGTCCACATCGTGAAATACGGTGGACGTCTGATTCCTGCCAATGAGACCTCTGTTGCGACTCCACAACGACTGTCCTCTCCCGCAAGATCTGTTTCACAGGTGGCGATTGACCAACAGTCGTCTGTGAAACACCTGTTGCAAATCGCCTCGTCGATCGGCTGCAGACGTTTTATCGATTCGGGAATGTGGATCCCCCGTTTTCAATTTTCGAACAATCGCGAGGTTAAAAAGCGGATTCCCAATGGTTGCCAAGCCCTTTCATCAATTCAGGGGCTTTTGCTCGTGACGGATCACGCAAGCAGTTGCCCTCTATTGCCCTCATGAAAGTGACGTTGAAGCCGTTCCTCAGTAGAATACAGCTGTCGTCCCACGCACGTGAAACAGCCAATCGATCCACACCAAACGTTCTCAGGAAAGCCCGATTCATGGCGGTTAAGATTTCGTATCACGGCAATTCATCGGTACCGGTCGAAATTGAGGGCCTCACCCCCGACTGGGCCTGCGACAAGTCTCTGACCGCCATCGAGCGATTTGAAATTTTCCACGGAAATCAAAAAATTCCACTGGCGGAGATGTTTTCGGTCACCGGTGATGCCGCCGACAAACGATTCGAAATCGAAGGGAATCTTGCCGGCGTTCATTGGATTGGTGCTCATATGGCCACAGGACACATTGTGATTCATGGTCCAGCCGGGCGGCATGTTGGTAGTGAAATGCTCGGAGGAGAAATTCGTGTCGAGGGGGATGCGGGTGGGTGGTTAGGTGCGGAGATGAAGGGTGGGCGGATCCACGTCGCAGGGAACGCTGGACATCTTGTGGGTGGTTCCTATCGCGGGTCGGCAAAAGGCATGACAGGCGGATCGATACTGGTCCAAGGAAGTGCGGGCAACGAAATTGGATGCACGATGCGGAGGGGTCTGATTGCGATTGGCGGCGATGCCGGTGACATGGTCGGATTCAACATGATCGCGGGAACCGTCCTCGTTTTCGGACAATGCGGAATACGTCCCGGGGCTGGAATGCGTCGAGGCACCCTCGGCTTGTTCGGACCAAACCCTCCGCAATTACTACCCACGTTCAAGTATTCCTCTACGTTTCAGCCACAGATCGTCAGTGTCCTGCTGCGTCAATTAAACGACTCCGGATTCTCCTTTGACGGCTCATTGCTCGAGGCCCAATTCGATCACTATCACGGGGATCTGGTCGCACTCGGTCGCGGTGAGATCTTGTTTCGTCACCAAACAACATTGTGAACCAGGCCGGAGGAGTGGTTCTCACGTTCCGTTACTTACGACCTGACCCGCGTTCCTCGTGTTTTCGAATGGTGTAGCCTTCAGAACGTCTGCGGGGGGGGGCCCCAATCGTGATTGGCGATCGCCGTGAGGGTCAATCCCGAAATCCTCCGAATGCCATTGGGAAATCTCGTCATGACGCCGCCATCTTTTTTCGGGAATCCTTCTTCTGACTTCCGCTCACGCCGCGATTTTTTACAGCGGGCTGGGAATGGGATGGGGGCCATCGCGCTTGCCGAGCTTTTGTCTCACGAGACGCGACTGTGCACTGCCGCGACGGATGCGGGTACCAATCCCCTGGCGGCTCATCCGGGGCATTTTTCGGGGACCGCTAAATCGGTGATCTGGCTCTTCATGAATGGCGGCCCCTCACAAGTGGACACTTGGGACTACAAGCCGGAACTGATAAAACGAAACGGTCAAGAGTTGAAGGGGTTTGATCAGGCCACCGGATTCTTTGCCGGAGGGAGCGGCCCCTTAATGAAGTCTCCGTTCCAATTCGCCCAACACGGTGAATGCGGAGCTTGGGTCAGCGAGATTTTTCCAAAACTGGCCGACCATGTCGACAAGATAGCCTTCGTCTACTCCTGCTGGACCGACTCGAACAACCACTCCCCGGCACTGTTCCGAATCAATACCGGAAACTCAAGACAGGGGTTTCCATGCACCGGGGCTTGGGTGACCTATGGTCTGGGCAGCGAAAACCAAAACCTTCCGGCGTTTCTGGTGATGTATGACACGTTAGGACGCGGAATCCCCAAAGGTCACAGCCAAAACTGGGGTGCCGGTTTCATGCCTCATCTTTTTCAGGGGACAGCTCTCAAACCCCAGGGCGATCCGATCGAGAACTTGAATCGCTCGTCGGAATTGACGGATTCACAGCAGCGCGCACAGCTTGACTTGCTCAGAAAGCTCAATCGTTCGCACCTGAATGAACATCCCGAAGAAACCGATCTTGCCGCGCGAATCGAGTCGTTTGAACTCGCCTATCGAATGCAGTTGTCCGCACCGGAGGCGTTTGATTTGGGCACAGAGAGTCAGGCGACTCAGAAGCTGTATGGCATCGATAATCCTCGGTGCGTTCACTTCGCGAAACAATGCTTAATTGCGCGCCGGATGGTCGAACGCGGGGTACGATTCGTGCAAATTTATTCCGGCGGGATGGAAAACGAACGGAGCTGGGATGCCCACGCAAATATCTCCCGAAATCATTCCGGATTTGCAGCCGAGACCGACCAACCTATCGCCGGACTACTGACAGACCTCGCCGCGCGAGGAATGCTCGATGAAACCCTGATCATTTGGGGGGGCGAGTTTGGCCGATTACCGCTGGTGCAAAAAGGGGGAACGGGGCGTGACCACAATCCGCATGCGTTTACAACATTGTTTGCCGGTGGGGGGGTGAAAGGTGGCACTCTCTATGGAGAAACTGACGAACTCGGTCACCGAGCGGTGATTGACCGGGTGAGCGTGAACGATCTGCATGCGACAATTCTCCATCAACTCGGCCTGAAACATGACCAGCTGACTTACCGCTACAACGGTCGCGACTTCCGGCTGACGGATGTCTCAGGACGCGTGGTGAATGAAATCCTAAAATAGATAAGAGCCGATTCCGTCGCCCGCTGCTGGTTGAGTTGATGGTGATCACGCACAGATGATTCGGACGCTCTTCACAAAACGATTGACCAACGCGACTTTACTTTCGACGAAAGAGTTCGATCGAGACCCTCTGGTTCTTCTCACCCACGGTTCATTCCTTAGCCATCGATCTGCTATAAATCGGTGTGAGGATCTTCGATCTGTCCCGGATCTCGTCCTGCGATGAGTCCCTCCGCCAAGGGCCCTGCCATTTCGGGACAGCACTGCCGTGTGATCCCTCAAAAACACGAGCGGTTCCGAGTAATCGGATCCTCTCAACACAGCCGTTTCGATTAATCGTCACGGGGAGAGCAAAATGGAATCGACGTTTTTTCTCCGTAATTTACCTTGGGCCGTTGTGGGCTGCGCCACGTTACTGATTGCCCTGGGATTGTCGGGAATCGCACGTGCGGACGAATTGAACGAGGGCCGGAATCTGTTTTCGAAGCAAATTTTCTGGCTCATTGTGTCTTTGCCGGTTTTGGTCGCCACGGTCTCCATCCCCTACCGGTTTTGGAGACCCATCGGCTATTGGTTACTTGGGGGAACAATGCCTCTGCTGTTGGTGGTCCTCTTTCTCGAAAAGCATAATGGAGCCCGATGCTGGATTTCTCTCGGTATCTTCGACCTGCAGCCCTCCGAACTTGTCAAACTGACTTTCATTCTGGCGTTGGCGCAATACCTGATGTACAGCGAGAATCATCGCTATCTCTCCGGGTTGACGGTTCCCTTTTTGATCACCTTGGCACCCGTCGGACTGATCTTGATGGAACCCGATCTTGGGTCTGCCATGTTGTTCGTACCCGTTCTGTTCGCCATGTTGTTCGCTGCCGGAGCACGTTTTCGCCATCTGCTCTGTGTCTCCGTCTTGGGCATCGTGCTAAGTCCATTTTTTTGGGTGAAAATGACGGTCGAACAAAAGTCGCGTGTGACCGCACTGTTCACTCAAGTCGATGGTGGACCGAATCCCGGTGGTGACCGCTGGCATCAACATCAGTCAAAGTTTGTAATGTCTCTAGGAGGCCTTTGGGGAAGTGAATTGAGCGGAATGGCGTTTGAAGACCCCGATGCCTATCGATTGTATGCGGCTCAAACGGATTTCGTCTTTTGCATGATCGGAGAACGTTGGGGACTCGTCGGCGGCCTTGTGACACTGGCAACATATCTAGCCCTGTTTGCCAAGGGTCTCTTGATTGCTGGAGCAACCCGCGAACCTTTTGGTCGATTACTGGCCGTTGGCGTCGTGACGCTCCTCGCAACACAAACCATTATCAATACGGGAATGACGGTCGGTTTGCTTCCAGTAGTCGGCATTACCTTGCCACTGATGAGCTACGGCGGCTCCAGTCTGCTCACGACGGTAATGGCCCTCGGTCTGCTGATGAATGTGGGAATGCGACCCGGTTACGAGATGTCTTCTGACCCCTTTCAGTTCCGCTAAATACCCAGATCAGAGGGCCGATCTCTGAATCCACGTCAGCGATTTTTTGGCCCCTGTTGCATTCGCCCGGCCAGTCATTCAATCACAACGGCAGGATTTTGATGTCTGGTCACGCTCCCTCACGTCGTTGCACGTTTCGATTCCAATCGGCTACTCGACTTTCTCCCGAAACTTTTCGTTGGTTTCGCCATCGAGGGAATGGACCTCACCGCCAGTCGGAGCATGAATCGGCCGGGCTAACCGGCGACGGTGAATTGCTCCGTTCCTGTTGTCACGCGTTTCAAGGCGGCTTCATCGACAGAAATTCCCAATCCGGGTCCGGTCAGAGCGGGCGCATAGCCGCCCCATCCGAACGTGACATCCTCCTCGGTCAGACGTTCACGGACGAGGAATCGATCATAACTCCCCTCCAGATAACGAATGTTCGCAATCGAAGCGGCAAACTGGCGACCTGCGGCGGACAAAATTCCCGTTTCTCCAACTTGGCAACCGAGTTGGTATCCCAATCCCGCGTGCTGAGCCATGGCCGACAATTTCAGAGAATTCACCAAGCCGCCACACTTTGACAATCGGATATTAAATAAATCGCAGGTCCTGTGATCGATGGCACGTTGCGCATCAATCTGGCTGCAAAGGGACTCATCGAGCATGAGTGGCACACCGATCTGCCCCCGGAACGCGGCCAGCCCATGGATTTCTTCATGGGGAACAGGTTGCTCCACGCACGTAATTCCGAACGGCAGCAGCGGTTTTATCTTTGAGTTCAGCGTTTGGCACGACCACGCTTCGTTGGCATCGATCCTCAAGTCGAAATTCGCTCCGACGATTTGTCGCAGCCGGCGCAGCTGGGCCATGTCATTGACGCCTTCGACGCCCGTCTTGACCTTCGCCTGATGAAATCGGAACAGACGCAGTTTGATAGCACGCATGATTTGGCTGTACGGACTCATCGCCGTGAAGGCCGCTCCGTACCGCACACGTGGCGAGGACTTTCGAATCGGAAGCGTCTCCGGAATGAGTGCCACGACCGTTGAGAGTGGCACCTCATGAACGCGGCAGGCTGCGTCCAAAAGACTCAGCTCAATCGCACAGCGTACGGAGTTTCCATAGCATTCGCGTCCATCTTCTCGATGGGATGGCAACCGGAACTGCTGAACTCGGGCGAGGCTTTCGCCGAGCCCATGAATGTAACCCGCGAACTGACCCGCAAAATCAGTATGGCGAAGAAGATCCCATGCCGTGTCGATCGTTTCGCCCGTGACGTATTCGCGTGGGAGTCCCTCACCCCAACCCGTGATTCCGTCCGTCATCCGACAACGGACAACAATCGATTCCGTCTCGATTCGAGAGTGTGACGCGTGTCGAATCGGCTTAAGAAGCTCAATCCGAATTCGATACGCCGTGAAATCGGCGACTTGCATTCCGCTCATATCCTCCACCTTCCATATCCAGATCACAACGTCTTGGTTGGATCAGACGCAATTGCGCAATTCAAAAATGTTGTCCCGTCCAATTTCAGATTATCGGGCTGAAATTCACGGCAGCGGACAATAACGCTGAAGAGCTATCCTGAAACCTGTCGAAGATTGCTTGAGTCTGGTTGATTGCCCGACGGGGTGCAGAGTACCAGATTTGCGGTCTTGATGGATCGACCGCCACCGCCAAAAGCGGTGATAAAAACAAGGTCACGACTGAGGAGCAGTCATGCTGCGACAATTGCGTTTCGCTGGCGGATATTTCATTCGTCGCAAGCTTCGGCAAAAAGTGCTTTCGTTCCTCGCATCAGCCCAAAACTGTCAAACAGTCCAAGCCGCAACTCTTCAGCGGATTCTGCATCTCAACGCCGAGAGTGATTATAGCCGGCAACTCGGCTTGACCACATCTTTAAGCGTAGACGAATTTCGACGGCGAGCGAAGATCTCCGATTTTGAAACCATTCGATCGCAAATCGAGCGGCTCAAGGCTGGAAACAGGTTAAGTTTGCTGGGCGCCAAAAACGCGTTGATGATGTTCGCATTGAGCAGCGGAACGACGGCGGAATCGAAGTTCATTCCGATCACTTCGGAATTTGTGAAGGACTATCGTCGCGGCTGGAATCTGTGGGGAATCAGCGCCTTTGATGCTCATCCTTCACTGCATACCAGCGATATCGTTCAGCTGAGCAGTGACTACGAATTGTTTCAAACGGAAGGGGGGATTCCCTGTGGAAACATTAGCGGTCTGGTCAGCAAAATGCAGAGCGCTGTGGTACGTTTGATGTACACGGTTCCCTATGCGGTCTCCAAGATCAAGGACTCGCAGGCCAAGTTGTATACCGCGCTGCGTTTGTCGGTTGAGAATCCTCACGTCGGTTTGGTAATGACTGCCAACCCGAGTACGCTCGTCCAGATTGCCAAACTAGCCGACCAAGAAAAGCAGGAGCTGATTCGTGACATCGCCGACGGAACGCTGTCATCGAAGATGACCGTCGACGAGGCCTCTCGCATCGCCCTGAATCGTCGTATTCGTCGGCCCAATCGAGCCAGAGCTCGGGAGCTCGATCGAATCGTTGCTGAATCAGGTCACTTGTATCCGCGAGATTTCTGGCCGCGACTGAACCTCGCTGCGGTGTGGACGGGCGGAAGCGCCTCGGCATACCTTGACACCATGCGTCGATTCTATGGAGATGTCGCTATCCGCGATCACGGATTGTCTGCCAGTGAAGGACGGATGACAATTCCGTTTGCCGACGGAAGTTCCCTCGGTCTGTTGGACATTGAATCACACTTTTTTGAATTCATTCCCGAAGCGGAATACGACTCACCACAGCGTACCGTGCTTCAAGCCCATGAATTGGAAGACGGTGGCAGCTATTACATTCTGCTGACGACGGTTTCGGGGCTGTATCGTTACGACATTCGTGATGTCGTCAAATGTCGAGGGTTCCAAGGGACGACGCCGCTGCTGGAATTTCTCCATAAAGGAGCCAGTATTTCAAACATCACCGGCGAAAAGTTGACGGAATCGCAGGCCGTGTCCGCGGTCACACACGGTGTACGGCACTCCGGAATCGAGTTGGATTTTTACACTCTGTCCCCCGTTTGGGGTGACCCACCACGCTACCGTTTGCACGTCGAGGAAACTTCGATCCCTCATCCCAAACTACTGATTCCGGTGGTGACGAGGATCGATGAACAACTGCAACAGATAAATTCCGAGTACCAAGACAAACGCCAATCGGGTCGATTGGCACCACTCGAATTCCATCTTCTTCCGAGCGGGACATGGCATCGATTTGTCAGCCACCGTCAATCCCGTCGGGGGAGCAGCCTAGAACAGTACAAGCACCCTTGTCTGGTACCGTCACTGGAGTTTAGTGACCTGTTGTGTCGAGACTTCGCCAATCGAGATGCCGACAAGAATGCCGCGTGACGGCGGCTGCTGCAATTCTCTAAAAAGGGTGTTGCGCAATCGGTGGGCGTGCATCCAGAATCGGCTCGGCGACGAACAACACCGGAAGTCATGCCGGTAATTTTGGAAAGTGACTCGTTCTTTGTAGCCGATGCCGGAAGCGTGAGCGTTGAGAACAAGCAGAGAGCCGCAAATTTCCGCTGGCCTCCAACGCAAACCCATTCGGCAGAGTCTCTCGTGCCGAATGGCAAATCCGATTGCAGATCGTCCCCGGACCCGCTCGACAAAGTCGAGCGGATTCCAAAATCTCATTCGTCTCGGTAATAGTCGCCTGTCATCCACCGAACGAGCAAGTCGAGTTCGTCATCTGGCAAGCGGCCAACGTCAAATTCTGGCATGATGTTGTTTTCACCGTAGAAGTCGGCATGGCCTGGTTTTCGCAGGAAAGACTTCAACCAGTCGCGGCCAGCGTATCCGGTCAACGTCGGACCAGAAGCATTGCCGAGCAACTCGGTCTCACCTAGCGGTTTGATGGTGTGGCAGTCGGTGCAACTCGCTGACAATGTTCCAGACTTTAACGCTCCCCCTGTAAATATCTCTCTTCCCAGAGCCACGCGGTTGACGTCGATTCCCCCCAAATCTGTGCGACCTCCCTGGAGCACGAGGAACTCAACCAGCGCATCCAGACTCTCTTTATTCGCAGCATCCAAGAGCGTGGCTTTGTTCTCCCGACACCAATCGGCCATCTCTCCGTCAAGAAACCGCTGTCCTTTCTCCCCTGCGTTCTTCAATGGCGCGAACGTACTGTCATAGTCGGTCAGGACTTGCCGGACCCATTCTCGCGTGCCAAAGTGATGCAGATCCGCCGCTGTCGCAGGTTCTTGTTGCATCAGCAATTGGCCGTTCTTGTCGGTCATCTGTTTTCCGTTCGCATCCAGTATTGGATCGAGGATCAACTGTCCTTTTCCATCGTGACCGTCAATACGGTGACAACCTGAACACTGGCGTGAAAACAATCGCGGCCCCCGCGAGAACGGGTCAAGAACGAGAAGTTCGCGAGCTCCGTTCTGTGGAATTCCTTCTCGCTCAGCAAGTTCCACAACGCGATGAGCATCTCGTTCCGCAAACTTCAATTTGGCCTGAAACGAGGCATCGCTCCGGTCATGATCGACGGCCAACCACGTCAGCATGCCAATCCCCCCGAGCAAGGCGACGATGATCAGTCGATTCAACTGATGGCCAATATTCGAATAACCGATGAAGGGCATCAGAGCGATCAGCGTCATCACGGCACCGGGAATGAAGATCGCACCGAAGGCCACACCTTGTTCGGCCACCTGCGGAATCTCGATGAATTTGAACAGGAACAGGAAGTACCATTCCGGCCGAGCGGGAAAGTCTTCGCCGGGGTCGGCGGGAGCGGTCAGCTCCGCACCTCCACGCGCCACGGTGAACCAAACCACGATTGCCAAGAGACCAAGACAACCGATCGCGTCATACAAAACCTGCTGCGGCCAGAATTTTCCAACTGGCTTTCCTTCGGCCGATTTCGGAACGGTGATTCCGTGTCGTCGGAAGACGTAAATGTGTAACGCCAGAAATCCAACGAGTAAAGCCGGCAACAATCCTGCATGGAGTGCGAAGAACCTCGTCAGCGTGTGATGCCCATAGCCCGATCCCCCCTGAGCAATCTGTTGCAACTGTTGGCCAATGAACGGCATAGAACCGGCGATATTCGTGGCAACCTTGGTCGCGTAGTAACCCTTCTGGTCCCAAGGCAAAAGGTAGCCTGTCAGTGACAGGGCAATTACGATCTGCATCAAAACCAGGCCCAGCCAAAAATTGACTTCACGCGGTGCCCGATAAGCTCCATCCCACACCACCTGCAAGAAATGCAGCCCAAGGACAACCATCATTGCCTGCGCCGCGAAGTGATGAATTCCACGCAACAACCATCCGTAAAACATCTCGTTCTGGATGTAGTACACGCTTTCCCAAGCGGTCTGAGTACTCGGTGAATAACTGCACCACAGAAAGAACCCGGTGATCGCCTGCACCACAAAACTGAATGTCAACATACTGCCTGTGATGTATCGCCAACGCGCTCCGCCAGGAATGGGCTCGTCCAGTGCTTGGTGTACCAACGTCCGATAGCCGGTCCGAGCCTCGAACCAGTTGAGTAAGGCCTTCATGACGAATATTTCCGTGGGGAGCTGAAACGGTAGATCATGCACTTTTAAGAAACGATCGTGGACGGGATTCCACGCGTTGTTCGCCAAGACAAACAGTCCACCGATTTGCCTTTCGCCATTGAGCCACCAGAGTTTATCGGCCTTCGGACTTCCTGATTTTTTAACTAGCGGCTCATCCGATGGCCTGCTTTTGCGGATCTCCTGTCCTGAAATTTTGATACTTTACGTAGACCTTGTCACCCCGAATTTCGACCGTCAACGCGTCCAGATTGCGTGGCGGAGTCTTATTCTGCCGCGCACCATCGAGATTGAAGGAGCTTTGGTGACAAGGACAGAAGAAACGCTGCGTCGGCTCATGATAATCCACCTTGCAACCCAAATGGGGGCAGGTATCGTTGAAGGCGATCACCTGATCATTTATCTTTCTCAGGTAAATGCTCCCGATGACTCGACTGCGATACAGAGTCCATGCATCTCGGCTGTCGGTTCGCAACGTAAATCGCTCCGGGGTACCATCCGAGGGTAGATCCGAGACGTTCGCGGCTTTCAGGAAACCATCCGAAGCGGTTACCGAATTCCCACGTCTCAGAATCGGATCGAGAAAGCACAACAGACCACAGACAACCGGAACGAAACTCGCCACGCCACCGATGACAATCGCCGCAGCCGCACACATAAATGTGCGGCGCGGAGTGGGTTCCATCAGGTTCGTCGACGAGACGGGTAATTTGCTATCCATGGGGGGGGGCTCAGAAATTGCGAACAACCCAAACTCAAAAGGCGTTGGATGATCCGTAGTGAAATGGGGGTGATTCAAACGATTGGTAGGGAGGATCACCAGCAGGTTATGGGCGGCACATTGGACATCACAACCGAATCACCCTCGTCACGTCAAGAGTCGGTGAGGGTATTCGCAACGGATCTCGCTCCCTCGACAGCCACCGTCATGGCTTGGAGAACCTTCACAAGGGAGTCCGAATAGGGACCGGACAAGGTTGCGCCGGCAGCCAATCGATGGCCACCACCACCAAACTGCTCAGCAACGTGCGCAACGTCAACACTGCTGATCCGACTACGAAAACTGACTTTCACTTGGCGATTCTGCGTTTCAATAGCAATGAATGCCGCTTTGGTTCCGGAAATTTTCAGACACTCATTGACCAGATCTTCCGTATCCGAGGAAACGGCCCCAAATTCCTGAAAGTCCGACAAAGGGATCATAGTGTAAGCTAGCTCGCCCGCACAGCAAACGACCATTCGACTGAACGCCCGCCCCGCGAGCTGCATTTTCGCCAACGAGGCTTGTTCATAGAGTGAACGAAAGACGTTAGAAGGTGAAGCACCGACATCCATCAGTTCGCCGATGATTCTCATCGTTCGACTCGTGACTGCTGGAAATCGAAACCATCCCGTGTCTGTCGCGATCGCGGCGAACAGAGCCGTGGCCGCATCGGGGGGTAGTGTCACCCCCAGAAACTGTGACAGTTCAAAAATCAGTGATCCCGTTGCGGGGCTGTTCGTGTCCTTAAACTCGTGAGCACCAAGATCGTCGGAGCTGACATGGTGGTCAATCACGACTCGGCAAGCGACTGACTGGCGCATCGCCTTTCCGACATCCGACAATTGGGTCCAAGAACTGGTATCGACAATAAAATGAACGTCTGCGGAAACAACGTCAGCGATGCTGGCACCAGTCCCCAATTGCTTCACTTCATGACTCGGGTCGAGAAATTGCAGGTTGGGAGGCGTGGGCGACGTATTGATAATCTGCACCGTCTTGCCGAGCATTTGTAAGACTCGCGCCAAACCAAGTTCCGAGCCGATTGCATCCGCATCGGGGCGAACATGGCTCGAAATGACGAATCGCTGATTCTGCGCCAGAATTGGTCGCAGTGGTTCCCATCGGATTGTCATTCTGACCTCGTGAATAACAGCCAACAAATTTGTAAGGCGAGGGATCAAGGATCGGGTTCGTTCTCAACGTCCGATTCTATTGCCGTCAAGAGTAGGGACAGATGATGCTCGGTGAATCACGACTTTTTCATAGCGCCTTGCTGCCGAATCAATTCCAGCTTGCTTAGCGGGCGACCGTCAGCACCGAGCGTTAACACGGCTGTTTTTTGCGTCGGCGAAACCGACGGCCGATTCACCTCGACCGGGGTTTTTTGTTCCGACAAAGTCACCGCAGTTGTCGCAATCGCAGATGTCACCGCGTTTGACTCCGCTTTGATGGCTCCCTGCTTTCGAATCAAATCAAGAGGCGATGGCTTCGCCCCGGCGGTGACCGGAACGCTTGTTCCTGACTTGGCGGCTTGCTGAGCACGAATAGCGTCAAGAGGATTCTTGCCGGATCCAGATGCCGACTTGAGAACCGGAACCGGCTTGGTTGCCGGAGCTTTTGAAGACGGTGGTTGTTCCGCACGCTTCAGTGGTGCATCGACGACGGTTAAATAGGCGGGGTCAATGTCGTACCAGCTAATGTCAACCGGTCCGTCAAATTGGACTATCGCTCTGCAGTTCATGTTCACGGTCTTCACTCTGCCCGTCCAGTTGGCAAAACGCTTCAGTTCGGGGATCGACGGATCGACCAAAACGAACTTGTCGGTCAGAGTTTGCTTGAGCTTTTCGGCAAGATCAATCGACATCGAGTTCAATGCTCCACTGATTTTATAGTCCCAACGTCACTTCAATGCGTTGTTCATCAACAAACCCGTATTTTTTGAACAAACAAGGAACACAAGTCATCGCCCGCCAACAAGTCCGCGACGAATCTTAAAAACGTGCCCGGATGTCGTCAGGCAATGCCTTTCGGAACACCCCACGACAGTGTCTGTCGGATTCTGTGAAAAGAATCCGGCGAAATCAAGCGGACATGCGGTTTCTTGAACGACAATTCCGACCGGAGCGTGTCTCCGTGATTTTTTGCTGATTGACGCCAACCACGTTTGGTACGATGGCGGCCGTGAATTTGTTGTCCGGACACTGAGTGGGATGAGAACTGCGAAATCATGAGAAAGTCATTGGCGGTTGCTGTGGTTTGGATCGCCTTTGGCCCTGGCTTTGTGGCGTGTGGCGATACATTCACGGTCCGCGAGGATGATGGTCAGACGGTCACGATTGAAGCTCGGATGGTCGGCGAAGGGCGTGCGGGGATTGCGCTCGAACGATCTGATGGGCGTATTGAAGTTGTCCCACAGGGACAGATCCTCAATCGACATCCGGGGGCGGACCCATCGCCCAAGACCGGCGGCGAAATTCTGCAAGGCCTCGCCGAACGTTTCGGTACAGAAAACTTTCGCAGCTATTGTGAATCGCCTTATGCCATCGGATTAATTCTCTCACAGCCGCTACCGAAACAGTACGAGCGTAGGGCAGACCTGTTTTTAAAAAAAGGGGCGGCATTTATGAAGACTGTTGAAAAGACATTTGGACGATACGCGGACGACTTGAAGATCGGCATCAGCAATCCTCGTTATCCCCTTGTGATTCTGGTCTTTGAAACAGATGACGATTTCATGACCTATGCTGCGAAGGAAACCGGCGGGAGTGGATTATCGTCCGGAAGGATTCTGGGGTTTTACAGTGGACTTTCGAATTACTTGGCCATTCGAATGAGTGAATGCCATACGTTTGAGACCCCGCTGCATGAGGCCATTCACCAACAAGTGTTCAATCGAGGCGTCTTGCAAAGATTGGCCCCCACTCCCGCATGGTTTAATGAGGGAATCGCGACTGGCTTTGAAGGGAACGGCGACAAAATAAACGGTGGACCGTTGCGGATCAGTCCGAGGTATTCCCAAGCGGCAAAAATGGCCCACAACGTCGACTGGGACGACGTTGTGGCCGACGACAAGGCTTTTCGAGGCGATGTTTTGGCGGGAGAAGCATACGCTCATGCTTGGTCTATTCATTGGTTTTTGGTCACGAAATATAGAAGCCAATACGTGACGTATTTGGACGTCCTGCGACAGAAAACCCCGTTTGAAGAAGACGACGCGAAACGTCGGATCGCCGATTTTGAGACCGCATTCGGAAAGTCTGTCGGACAGTTACAGGGAGAGTTCCCGCAGTGGCTTGAATCAGCCGCGAAAAAACAAAAAATTGCTTTGCTTGACACAAAACAACCGGGTGACATTGTGACCCAATCCAACTTAGCGGAAGTCGAAATGAATGCTCAGAGTTCCGGCCTTGGCCCGATGGAATTCAGAGGCCGAATGAAAAACATCTCCCACATCCGGCCGATGTCATTCCACGTCACTGTCGAAACGGATGCGGGAACGTATGCGGAGTGGTTCCAACCGAATGTCCCACCGCTCAAGATCATCCCACTCTCAAGACAATTGGCTCACAAGCGAATGCAGAATGGCCAGGGCGGACCGGCAACGACATTTCAAGTTCGAGTCCGTGCCGTGGTTCCGGACAGTGAGACTGGCCAAAAGTGGCAACGTGGCCTCCTTTCTGTCCCAATCTTCAGCGATTGAGCATTTGAAGTTTCGCACAGGCCCTCAATGAAATGAGGAGACGGATGTAATCCCGAATTTTTTGGCCGAGCCTCCATCGCTGGAAGACGTCCTGTGCAACCGGCGGAATCCCTTTCAACACTGAGAATCCTCCAATCTTCGGATCGACGGCCCGCGGTGGCTTGTCCATGTGTTGATTCCTAAGGCTGAGAAGATTACCGGTTTATCGAGCCGCCTCATTAAAAAATAGGGCCGAGGTCCCGCGGAACGGCTGACGTTAGGAATGTCGAATATGGATTGCGGCTCCGGGGGCGTTTTTCCCTCCCAGACAACCGTTGGCTCATCGGGACTCCGCCTTGAGGTCTTCCCGGAACGATCGCCTGAATTCGATCGCCCGCCATGGGCCTCGTTGAAACGCGATGCGGCGGACATCTTTCGTCGCGTTTTCGCAGAGGTTAACGAAAGCGGCCTGATGCCCCCCACCACACCGAATCACCCAGGTTCGCTGAACTCGCTGGCAAGATCTCTCGCACGTTTCACGACGTGGGCTGGCCATCAATCTCCGCAGCACACACCTCGTCAGTCGAGTCGAATGAATGTCACTCGTTGAAAATAGCACCACATCACGCATCGGTTTTTCGCCCCGCGCACGGTTTCCATTGTGTTTCATCGTATCGATCGTATTTTGTGGAGAGTTCGGCATTCGCAAGGAGTTGTGATTGTCGGTGTCGGCCTTTCCATTCAGCATCTGTTGTCTTAGATTTCGATAGTAGTCTGACGTTCTTGAATGACGAAGACATCCTAGCCTGTGCTTTTCCAACTTAAAAAGGATTGCCCCCTTGGCTGACAAGAAGCCGGACTTCGATGAGTTTCTCGAAAAATTCCGCAAACATCGCGAAGTGATGCTTGAGGAACTGCATAAGGTCATTATTGGCCAAGTCGATGTCATCGAGCAGATACTTGCCGCCATCTTCACGGGTGGCCACTGTCTGCTCGTTGGTGTTCCCGGACTCGCAAAGACTTTGATGGTTTCCACGATCTCACAAATTCTCGACGTGAATTTCAAACGAATTCAATTCACGCCGGATCTCATGCCTTCGGATATTACTGGCACCAACGTGCTCGATGAGAATGACGCCGGACGGCGCGAATTCCGATTTGTCGAAGGTCCTGTTTTTACAAACATTCTCTTGGCCGATGAGATCAATCGAACTCCTCCGAAAACGCAAGCCGCTCTGCTTCAGTCGATGCAAGAGCACGAAGTCACTGTCGGTCAAAAAACGTACCGTCTTCCAGAGCCATTTTTTGTGATCGCCACCCAGAACCCCATCGAGCAGGAGGGAACATATCCCCTCCCCGAGGCTCAACTGGATCGGTTCATGTTCAACGTGAAAGTGGATTATCCGAACCTGGCGGAAGAAGAAAAAATCTTGACGGCAGCGACGACTGGTGAACGAGTCGAAGTCCGAAAAGTTCTCTCCGCCAAGGCCATTCTGTATCTCCAAAAGCAGATCGATCTCGTGGAAGTGGGGCCACTCACGATCAATTACGTTGCCCGGTTGGTGCGAGCCACTCGTCCGAGTGACGAGGCGTCGCCAAAATTCATTCGTGAACTTGTCGATTGGGGCGCGGGTCCGCGTGCAGGAATGTTCCTCATTGCGGGAGGAAAGGCGATGGCCGCCATGGACGGACGGGCGGGCGTCTCACTGCAAGACATTCGCCGCGTCGCGATCCCTGTTCTGCGCCATCGCATCGCCACCAACTTTCAGGCGCAAGCCGAGGGAATGTCGTCGGAGGCGGTGATTGCCCGGCTGCTGGATGAAATTCCAGAACCAAAAATTCCAAAATATGTGTGATGTGCGACGATCGATTGAGCCCCTCGAGACAGCGGCCCTACAAGGCCCACACCGACATTTTCCCAGCCACAAGCTCCTGTCTTCTCACGAGCTGAGACGGTCATCCAAACACGTCAGCTGTCAGATTGCTGCGCATGAATTCCATCCGGCGAACGTGCGATTCCTCAGCCAGAACCGGACTCAACTCCCCGATCGTGATTTCCGTTGGAAAATCGACCCAGCTTCGACAGCCTTCGAAATGGGGTGATTGCGGCATTCGCAAGAGCTCCGCTCGCTGATAGATTCGAGTCAGCAATACGAACAACCCAGGTCGCCGATAATGAAAGCGGTCGTGCACAGTCTGCTCGGACCAGACGTGAAGACCGCACAGACGGGACAGCAGTCTCTCCTCGTGTATTTCGATGACTTGTTCGACGACCGCATAGTTGCGGATCACCACTGAATCGGTGAGCGGGTCTTGTAATTTAACCTCGTTCAGCAGCGGTCGAGCGTCAGGGGCAACAACATCCGATTCCTGGTGGAACTTCGTCGGGTACAGCCAGAACTCACGATGTTCGATCTGAAATCCTTCTTTTCCCTCGTGAATCCCTCCTTTGCGCAACAGAAGACTTTGACGTCCGAGGTGGAGTGCTTGGCACACCACGGCCCATTCTTTCAATGCAAATCGGTTGGCAGATTTCACAGGAATTCCGTTTGAATAGTGCCGTTGTATCGCTTCACGATTTTGACGCCAGAACCCGCGACAAGAGAGACGTTGGAAGTATCGCACCAAACAGCAATACGACACAACAGCACAGAAGGGCCGGCTCGCCGTCTGGGGTGTGGTTCTTTTTCATCAGAAGTCGCCTCTTTCTGTTCCAGACCAAAACATTCGACGTCCAACGGCGGTTCCTGCTGTGGGAAAACCCGAGCCGTCATGCCGACTCCGGCAAGTGCCGAGACCAGAACCAGGGAAGATCACCGATTCGATTCAATCCTGCCTCGGAAAGGCGGACGATCGATAGATGCCGACGTTCAATGGCAGCACAGGCCACACAGGCGAGGACGTCGCTGGCGGTCACTCTTCAGAGTGTCACTCCGAACGAGGCAAAATTCAGCAGAGACGTCAGCCAAGACCAATCGTGCCGACGTGACTCCCCCTCAAACGAGCTGACGGGTCAGGGCTCAGGCGGTCTCCGGCGTGACAACCCCGTCATACTATCCGCTGGCGGAGGAAGCTCTTCAACCCGGCAGCCGTAACCTGCCCGACGGTTGAAAATCGCACCTGCACCGTATCAAGGCCATTCTTGAATGCGGCGACTTCCTGCGACAGGCCAAAGCTGGCGATTTGGCCCAGTTGAACCGAACCGCTCGGAACATACAGGCTCAAGTCGACTCCGGCTGGGCGTTTTGTGACAATGCTCGCGACGGGTTGCTTGTGGCGTGAGTAATTGACAACAATCTTCTGCGTCCAATCGACTTTGGCATCGGGCAGGAGTTCGTCCAGCAGTGACACCAATTTCTCGAGCACGGCCACGTCCCATTCGATCTGCCCCTGCAAGAAACCTTTTCGCATCAGATGCCACTTACGACCGAGTTTCTTCCACGGAGTGAGGTCTTCCAGATCGAATGCCTTGGGATTTGTGACCTCGAGAAATGATCGCTGCGCCTTAGCGAAGAAGGTTTCAAAAGCTGGTGTGTCCATGTCGCTGAACTGCAGCAGCACCACGGTCACGTCTTCAAACGGCCCGTTCGCCGCCGGCCGGATACGGACCCGTGGTTGTCGATTATAGACGGGAATCTCATCGAGATCGTTGACTTCTTTTAACTGTAGTTCTTCTGAAAGTGTTGCTTCCTCAAATGTTTTTTTTGCCACGCGGAACTTTAACGACAATAACCACTCATCGCCGGTATGAGCGTGCAGAAACCAACCCGCCGTTTTCACTTTGCCGATCACTTCGATGGTACTGCGGTCGGCCCAGTTCGTCGGGGCGAAGTCGTCTGATGCTTCCAGCCGATCGATGACGTGAACCAGCATCCTACCGTTCCAGCGGCGCGGTTTGCCGTTGTTCGCCAGCCCCTCCGCTGTATGCCACTTGCGGCCGTCGACATCCCACGGCATTCTCGCATCGCTGCCGATCGTCAGGGGATCCAGATCCCCTGACCTCTTTTTGCGAGCGTCCTCGGCATCGAATGATTCTCGTTCGCCATGTCGCCCCTCGGCCAGCACGCGGGCGAGGATTTCGCCGGTGAGGGATCGATGCAGGGACTCAGAACGGGAAACAACTTCTGTGGCAAGTGACTTTCGCTGCGGGCTGCGCGTCGCGCGTTCCAGACTTTGTCTGGCGACGTTCTCCGGGGTCCCCTCGGCAACAATCCAACCTCCCTCAATCCCCGCTTGGGGCCCGAGGTCGATGATCCAATCCGCGGTCTTGATGACGTCGAGATTGTGTTCGATGACGACAACCGTGTTCCCTGAATCGACTAGACTGTTGAGGATCTTCAGCAACTTGCGAATGTCGTCGAAGTGCAGACCGGTGGTCGGTTCGTCGAGCAAATAGAGCGTCTTGCCCATCGAAGGCCTCGCCAATTCTGCGGCCAATTTCACACGCTGAGCCTCACCCCCGGAGAGCGTGGGCGCGGGCTGACCCAGAGTCAGGTAATCCAGTCCGATGGCGGCGAGGACACTCAGTGGGCCGCGGATCTTCGGTAGGTTGTCGAACAGTTCCAGAGCCTGACCGATCGACATGGCCAACACATCGGCGATGCTCTTACCACGGTACTGCACCGCCAGCGTCTCGACGTTGTACCGCTGACCTCGGCAGACATCGCATTCCACCCATACATCGGGCAGAAAATGCATCTCGATCAGCTTCTGGCCGTTCCCCTCACACGCTTCACAACGCCCCCCCACACGGTTGAAGCTAAATCGCGTCGAGTTATACCCACGGACTTTGGCGGCAGGCATCCGGGCAAACAGTTCGCGAATGTGCTCGAACACGCCGGTGTAGGTCGCTGGGTTCGATGCCGGTGTCGTCCCCAGCGATTGTTGATCGACTACAATCAGCTTATTCAGAAATTGCAGCCCGAGCAGTTCGTCATACGGCGCCGGTTGCGTCGAGGCACGATGCAACTTCCTTGCCACCGCGCGCGCCAGCGTGTCCTCAATCAGCGAGCTCTTTCCTGAGCCACTCACGCCAGTAATCACCGTCAACGTTCCGAGTGGAATCCGCAGATCGACATTCCGCAGGTTGTGCTGGCGGGCTCCGAGCAGTTCCAGCCAACCACCACCAGGGGGGACAACCACGACACTCGGTGCCTCGAGCGTGGAATGGGATATGGAACCTTTGGCGGTGGCTCTTTTTGTCTTTCGTTCTGCTTTTGGTTCCATCCTCCTCGTCACTGGTATCACAATCTCTTCGCGGCCGGAGAGGTACTTTCCGGTGAGCGACAGTTCGCTCTTGGACATCTCACGTGGTGTCCCCTGCGCGGTAATCGTGCCGCCGAATCGGCCGGCTCCAGGGCCGAAGTCGTACAGGCGATCGGCGGCCTGCAAGACCTCGCGGTCATGTTCCACCATGACGATCGTGTTGCCCAGATCTCGCAGTTTAGTGAGCGTCTTGAGCAGCCGTCCGTTGTCGCTCGGATGCAGTCCGATGGTCGGTTCGTCCAAGACGTACAAGACACCGGTCAGAGCGCGGCCGATCTGACCGGCAAGGCGGATGCGCTGTGTCTCACCTCCCGACAGCGTCGGCAGCGTGCGTGCCAACGTCAGGTAGTGCAGACCGACATCGACCAAGAACGACAATCGTCCGGTCGCCTCCTCGAGCAGGTCGCCCGCGATCTTCTGCTGCGACTTCGTCAGTGTGAGCCGGTTTAAGAACTCGAGGGCCTCGCGCAGCGGCAGGTCGCAGAGTTGGCGGATTGTCTTGTCACCGAGCTTCACCGCCGCCGCATCTGCGCGAACTCTGCTGCCGTGGCAGGACGAGCAGGGACAATCGCCGATCAAGCTAAACAACTTCATGCGATATTCGTAAGAGAGGCTCGCCGCCTGTTCGATGGCGGGATAGAGGCCCTTATATTGAAAACGCAGCAGAGGGGAACTCGGACTACGGAGCGACGCACTGGCCGCTGCGGAAACCGACTTCTTGACTTTTCGTGGCGCATTCCGAGTCCCCAATCCCCCACCGTCCAACGAAATCCACACGGCTCCCGTCCCGAATAGCACCGCGCGTTGCTGGGTCGGATCCAACTGAGAAAACGATACATCCAGCGGGATGTCACACTCTTTCGCCATTGCTGCCAGCATCCGCTGAAAGAGTGGCGACGTGGCCGGATCCGGCCACGCCGTGACCGCTCCTTGTGACAAGGTACGTGTCTGATCCGAGACGAGTGCACCGAGGTTCGTTCCCTGCTGTGTCCCGATACCCTCACAGGTTTCACACCAACCCAGCGGACTATTGAACGAGAAGTTGTGCGGCGCCAACTCCTCAAAACTACAACCACATTGTTCACACGAGCGGAAAAGACTGAACGGATAAACCTTCCACTTCTTCTCCTCGCGTTCGTCATCGACGACGGCGACCCGGATCACTCCCTTGCCAAGATCGAATGCGAGCTCTACCGACTCGGCCAGACGGGACCGAAGTGCAGAACTCGAGGATGCTGCGTCCGATGGACGGCCTGCTGAGTCCTCGCAATCCGCGGAGGTGATCGACGATACCGCGTTGCCGCTGGCCTTCCGTGCCCTGCTTTCCGCTCCGCGTTCCACGTTTTCCAACGTCACTCGATCGACGACGATCTCCACGTTGTGCTTGCGTTTGCGGTCAATCTCGGGGACTTGGTCCAAAGTCTGCGTCACACCGTTGATGCGGACTCGGCGGTAGCCTTGTTCTCGCAACCGCTCCCACAATTTTTCGTACTGCTGTCCGACGGTGACTTCCTGCGGGGCCAAGATCAGGAGGCGCGTCGGCGGCGCGGGCACCCGGGACACGGGGAGCGACACAGAGGCCCCCTTCCTGACCCTCTTTTTCTCAGCACCAATCACCAACCCTAACCCGTCTATTCCTCCCATCAGCTTATCGACCACAACATCCACCGTTTGCGACTGGACTGGTATTCCACAGTCGGGACAGTGCTGCGTTCCCAGCCGGGCGAATAGGATCCGTAAGTAGTCATAGATCTCCGTCACAGTTCCCACCGTGGACCGCGGCGTGTTGCCGACGTTTTTTTGCTCGATGGCGATCGACGGTTGCAGACCGTGAATGTGCTCGACCCTCGGCTTAGGCATCTGGCCGAGAAACTGACGGGCGTAGGACGACAGAGATTCGACGTAGCGGCGTTGTCCCTCGGCGTAGAGCGTGTCCATGGCCAGTGAACTCTTGCCGGAGCCGCTCGGTCCGCAGAAGACGCTCATCATGTCGCGTGGGATTTTCAGGTCGAGACGCTGCAAGTTGTGCTGAGATGCGCCACGCACCACGATTGATGTGTCGGCCCCATCGATGGTCGCGTTCAGAGCCAGCTGCGACTGCCAGCGAGGGGCGGCAGACACGCTGCGGCGTGATTTTTTTCGATTCGTACGTTCCGCTCCGGATGCCAAGCCCAGCACCCTTGCCAACGCCTGCCCTGTGTACGAATCCTCACACGTCAGAATCTCTTCGGGAGTCCCCGTCGCGAGGATGCGGCCGCCGCCCGAGCCACCTTCTGGACCGATGTCGATCACCCAGTCGGCTGTCTTAATCACGTCGAGATTGTGTTCCACGACGATCACTGTGTTCCCCGCATGGACAAAACCGTGCAGCACCCGCAACAGATGCTCGATGTCGACAAAGTGTAGTCCCGTGGTCGGCTCGTCGAGGATGTAAACCGTTTTGCCTGTCGAACGCTTGCTCAATTCCTTCGCCAGCTTGACGCGTTGGGCTTCTCCGCCCGAGAGCGTCGGCGAGGGTTGCCCCAGCTTGAGGTAGTCCAGACCCACGTCATGCAGCGTCTGAATCGACCGCTTCAGTTTCGGATGATTCTCAAAATGATCGAGCGCCTGCTGCACGTCCATGTTCAGCACATCCGTGATATTCTTTCCCTTAAAGCGGACTTCGAGTGTCTCCTTGTTAAATCTTTTTCCCTGACAGACGGGACAGGTAACCCAGATATCGGCGAGAAAATCCATCTCCAGTTTGTTCGAGCCATTTCCTTCGCACGCCTCGCATCGTCCGCCTGGCACGTTAAATGAGAAGCGTCCTGGTTTGAAGCCGCGGACCTTCGATTCTGGAAGCTGTGTGTAAAGGTCTCGGATCAGATCGGCAAGCTTGACATAAGTTGCCGGGTTCGAGCGAGGTGTCCGGCCGATCGGACTTTGGTCGATGTCAATGGCCTTGTCGATATGCTCCAGCCCAGTGATCTTGGTGTGCGCACCCGGGTTGCCCAAGCCTGCGTTGACATCACGGTTGAGGACTTCCCAGAGG
This sequence comes from Schlesneria paludicola DSM 18645, assembly GCA_945876035.1. GTDB lineage: Bacteria > Planctomycetota > Planctomycetia > Planctomycetales > Planctomycetaceae > Schlesneria > Schlesneria paludicola_C. Next base: position 27,334 of record CAMCMU010000003.1, read on the forward strand.
ATGTCGTTCACCAGTGAACTCTTGCCCGAGCCGCTGACTCCGGTGACACAGATAAACTTTCCCAGCGGGAAGCTGGCGGAAACGTCTTTCAGATTGTGATGCGTCGCACCGTGAATCTCGATCGAATGCCCACTTCCCACGCGACGTTCCTGCGGAATCGCGATCGTTCGACTGCCCGACAAGAACGCGCCGGTGAGACTTCGTACGGACTTCATCACATCCGCGACCGAGCCTTCAACGACGACCTCGCCCCCGCGAACTCCCGGCCCGGGCCCAAAGTCAACGATGTGATCGGCGGCTCTCATTGTCTCTTCGTCATGCTCAACCACGATGACTGTGTTCCCCTGATCTCGCAAATCTTTGAGGCTGTCGAGCAACATGACGTTGTCGCGCGGATGCAACCCAATCGAAGGCTCGTCGAGAATGTAGACCACTCCCACCAGACCGCAGCCAATCTGCCCGGCCAGTTTGATCCGCTGGCTCTCGCCACCAGAGAGCGTCGGCGCAGTCCGGTCCAGCGTCAGGTAATCCAGCCCACACCGCAACAGAAAACCGAGCCGACCGCGGATCTCTTTCAAGACCTCCGCCGCGATCAACTGCCCCGTGTCGGACAGCTCCAGTGCTCCAAAGAACTCCCACGCATCAAGAGTGCTCAGCTGGCAAACCTCCGGCAGCGACAGCACCGATCGCGGCACAGGGACCGCCACATCCACAGAACGGCTGGAACGCGTCTTTGGCTTTGGCGGCACAGATTCCGTTCCGAGTTCCTTGATCTTCGAGGTGATCTTGTAACTTGCCGCCTGCACGTTCAACCGGCTGCCACCGCACGTGGAACAGCCCGCTTCACACATGTACTTTTCGAGTTGCATACGGCGCATCGGGTTTCGCGTCTTGCGGTACTCGTCGAGTAATTCAGGAATGAATCCGGCATACCTGCCACCTCGTTTCCACATCCCGCGGCCCTGCCGAAACGCAAACGTAATGTTCTTTTGTCCCAGTCCGTACAAGAAGAGTTGCTTCGCGGCATCCGGCAATCCGGACCACCTCGTCTTGAAGAACGAGTCCTCGCTCATCCCCAATTCGATTTCAATGGCACGACCGACTCCTTTGAGAATGCTCTTCCGCCACTTGCCAATCGAACGAAAATTACCCAAAACGGTGATGGCCCCCTTGGCGATCGTCAGCGAATCGTCAGGGACCAGCCGCTCGATCTTGAAATCGAACCGAACGCCCAGCCCCGTACAGTCGCCACACATTCCCTGCGGACTATTGAAGCTGAAGAGTTGCGGCGAGGGTTGCTCGTAGCTGATGCCACAGGCTAGGCAGGCGTAGTCGCAGGAGTAGAGCTGATCGATAGTTGAAGGCTGAAGTGTGCAGGGCAGAGGAGCGTTATCTGCCGACGTAACACTGGTCGGCAGAGTCGACGCCCCCCGCGTTTTCGGCGTCCGCCTTCGGAGCATCTGATGCCTCGAAGTCTTGACATCGGCGGCACCCCTGACCTCTCCGTCGAGCATCACGTCTGGACCATCTACCGCTTCGATCGAGATCAACAGCTTTCCCTTGGCCAAGTTCAACGCGGCCTCAATCGCCTCTGCCACTCGCCCGCGTGGCGTCTGTCCGGCAACAAGGCGGTCGATGACGACATCGATCGTGTGTTTCATCTGCTTGTCGAGCTTCAGGTCCTCTGTCAGTTGTACGAGGGTTCCATCAACTCTGGCGCGCAAGAATCCGCGTTTCAACAGATCGTCGAACAGGTCTTTATACTCACCCTTCTGACGTTGGATTAGCGGTGCGAGGACCTGAAACTTTGTCCCTTGGGGCAGACGCAGGACGCTATCGAGAATGTGCTCTCGAGTTTGCGCAGTAATCGGTTGGCCGCATTGATAGCAACTCGGAGTACCGACGCGAGCGAAGAGGACTCGCAGGTAATCGTAGATCTCCGTGATCGTCCCCACTGTGGAACGCGGGTTCCGGCCGCTCGACTTCTGCTGAATCGCGATCGACGGTGCCAAGCCTGTGATCGAATCAACGTCGGGCTTGGGCATTTGACCCAAAAACTGACGAGCATACGACGAGAGGGACTCGACGTAGCGTCGCTGTCCTTCCGCGTAGAGCGTATCAAACGCAAGGCTACTCTTTCCTGAACCACTGACACCCGTCATCACGATCAATTGGCCGCGAGGAAGTGTCACAGAAACGTCGCGCAGGTTATGTTCTCGAGCACCACGAATGATGATATTTAGGGAGGGCATGGGAAATGGAACACTCGATCAAAGAGGGACTGAAAACTAGGCTCGCAATTCGCATGGGAATGACATAGGTTGCTGGAGTATAGAATGCCGACTCGGCGTAGCAATCAGCAGGTCGATTGCTACACCGAGTCTCGAAAGCCCGATTGGTCATGCTGTCTTCCGCGTCGTGGTGATCAAAGGCAATCCGGCGGAGTACTTTCCGCGGATTCTGTCACACCGCGAGAACGTTGCCAGTGCAGAAAGCGAATGTCATGAAAATGGGTGCCGTCGTCCTCTGTGGAGGGAAATCCAGTCGGATGGGACGCGACAAGGCGACGCTCCCTTTTGGTTCGGAAACATTGCTTCAACGGGTGGTGCGTCTGCTGGGCGAGGTCATCGATTGCGGAAATATTGTTGTCGTTGCGTCATCCGCTCAGTCGCTGCCTCGACTCCCTCAGGACGTGGTTGTGGCCTACGATGTGAGAAGTCATCGCGGCCCGTTGGAAGGCTTAGCAATCGGCCTACGGACGCTGAGCGACCGCGTCGACGCGGTCTATGCCACCAGTTGCGACGTGCCACTTCTGGTGCCTGGATTTGTCCGACAGATGTTTGAACTTTTGGGCAACCACGAAATCGCCGTGCCGCGAGATGGTCAGCATCATCATCCGCTCGCCGCCGTTTACCGAGTGACGGTTCTGAATCGCGTTCAAGCGTTGCTGGACACCGATCGGCTTCGGCCGCGTTTCTTATTCGACGAAGTCGATACGCGGGACATTGTGGTCCAAGAGATGTGCTCCGTTGATCCTCAATTGGCAACTCTCGTTAATCTAAATCATCCGCAAGACTACAGAGCGGCATTGATTCAAGCAGGATTTCCTAGCGATCCATGACGTCGCTTGTCTCGGCAGATTGCAGACACAGCGCTGGGGTGCATCAGAACCGACCTACAATCGTTGCTTGTCCTGCAGACACAACATGAGGCATGTCTGTTACTCGTCCCCACCGGTGTCCAGAACCGCCAAAAACGCCTTTTGAGGAATCTCCACCGAACCAAACTGCTTCATCCGCTTTTTGCCGTCCTTTTGCTTTTCGAGCAACTTCCGCTTGCGGCTGATGTCACCACCGTAGCATTTGGCGGTCACATCCTTTCGCACAGCTGAGATTGTTTCTCGGGCAATAATGCGAGAGTTGAGCGCCGCTTGTATCGGGATTTCAAACTGATGACGAGAAATCTGTTCCTTGAGTTTCTTGCACAATTGGCGGCCTCGACGCTCCGCCTGCGAGCGGTGAACGATGCAGGCCAGTGCATCAACCTTTTCACCCTTAACCAGAACGTCCATTTTCACCAAGTCGGCTGTTCGAAAGCCAATCACTTCGTAGTCCATGGTGCCGTAGCCGGCCGTGATGCTTTTCAGTTTGTCATACATGTCGAACACAATTTCGGCGAGCGGCAGTTCGTAGACGAGTTGCGCTCGGTTGGGACCGAGATAGTCTGTGGTTTTGTAGATCCCGCGTCGGTCGGCACTCAGTTGCATGATCGCACCGATACGATCGGTGGGCAGGATGAAATTGACCTTCGCGATCGGTTCACGAAACTCATCGATTTGTCCCGTGTCTGGGACGTCCTGCGGACTGTCGATCCGGACAACTTCACCAGTGTTTTTAAGCAATTCGTAGGTCACGTTCGGCGCCGTCTGAATCAGATCAACATTGGCTTCCTGCTCCAATCGCTGTTGCAGGATCTCCATGTGCAGCATTCCGAGAAATCCGCAACGGAATCCGAAGCCTAAGGCTTCCGATGTGTCCGGTTCAAACGAAAAACTAGCGTCATTGAGGCTCATTCTCTGGAGTTCTTCTCGCAGATTTTCGAAGTCGGTGGCATCAAGTGGATACATACCACAGAAGACCATTTGCTGAGGCACATCATAACCCGGCAAGGGGGATGGAGCGCGGTTGTGAAAGTCGGTCACCGTGTCGCCGACATGCACGTTCCCAAGCACTTTGATGCCGCTGATAATGTAGCCGACCTGACCTGGACCGAGGTTGTCACAGGGGACCATTTCAGGCCGGAACTGGCCGAGCTCCAAAATTTCATGAGCTGTCCCGGCCTTCATGAAGTACACCTTTTGTCCTTTTCGAACGGTCCCTTCCTTGACGCGCACGTAGGTGATCACACCGCGGTAATGATCGTATTTACTGTCAAAAACGAGCGCCCGTAAGGGATCGTCTGGCTTCCCTTTCGGGGCAGGGACCCGCGCGATGATCGCTTTGAAAACGTCTTCAATTCCCAAGCCGGATTTCCCACTGACTCGCAGACAATCCGTGGTGTCCAACCCGACGACAGTTTCGATCTCCTCCAGAACTTCGTCCACGCGAATGATTGGCAAATCGATCTTATTGAGAACCGGAATGACCTCCAAGTTTCCCGCAATCGCGGCATAGGCATTCGCGACCGTCTGAGCCTGAACGCCCTGAAAGGCATCGACGAGCAGTAAGGCTCCCTCACACGCGGCAAGACTGCGTGAGACTTCGTAATGAAAATCGACGTGACCGGGAGTATCGATCAAATTCAGCTCGTACTCTTGGCCTTCGAGAGTGTAGTTAATCGCAACGGCGCGCGCCTTGACCGTGATGCCACGTTCACGCTCGACGGCAAGATCGTCGAGAATCTGCTCGCGAAATTCTCGCAGCGTGATCGCACCGCTCTTTAAGAGCAGTTGATCGGCGAGAGTGCTCTTGCCGTGATCGATGTGAGCGATAATCGAAAAGTTACGGATGTAGCGTTGGTCAAACATGGAGTAATCAGGGCGAAAGCCAATTGGAGGGCAAGGGGCGGCCGATCCGTGTCACCTCCGTGAACCCGGGAGCCTTTAAACGAAACGGAAGTCTATAGGGAAGCCGCGCAAGTCGAAAGAGAGAACCCATTGATCCTCGAAAGTCACGCCTTTCTGCCTCCGAAACATCGCCGATCTGACAGCGAATTTTCGACCGTTGGCTCCGATGCAAAACATGAACTGAACTTCGTACCCATGGACGTTTGAAATTTTGTGGTGGACGGATCGTCGCTGGATGTTCTGCCCTTCAAATGATTCCGTGTAATGGTCCGCCACGTGCCGCGAGTTGATCGACTCGACGAGTCACGGACGGATCTTCAATCAACGGCGGGGCATGATGCGGTTTGGTTCTGGCATCAATTATCATCGGCCCTGTGCAACCCCAGTGCTTTTCGTGGCAAAACGGACCCACGCCATCAATATCGGCCGCCGGATTGGATTTCGTAAACGTCACCCACAGCCAATTTTCGAGCGTCCTCGCGGAAAACTGGCTGTCATCAACGAGCACGATCAGTGGAAACTCTGCCGTCAGTACCGCGAAGGGAGCGACGACCGATGCGGCGAAGAGCGGGCCTGTTTCCGAATCCGCGGATGCCGCTCGACGGACATTGCACTCGACAACCAACACGCCCGGCAGGGCTACTTGAGGGTTGCGAAAACATTCGTGAATGACGAGATGGCCAGGAAATTCCGTTCCCAGTTCTCGACGCTTCGGACCTCTGGCCGCAATCAAAACCTTGGAACCCTGATTGAATCCAGTGCCTGAATAATCGAGCGTGTCGATCGTTGTTCGCGTTTGGAAATGAAGGTCTCTGCGCCAATCAACGCGTTCCAGAACATGCCGAAAAAACGCGGCGATGTCATGGATCTCCAACGCGGGATTATCTTCGCCCGCCATGATGAACAGATACTTCGCGAGCGACAGCTGTCCTTGTCCAAAAATCGCGTTGCCGATCGTGAGCAACTCTTGGGGAGTCTGTGACACCGCGTACGGAACGTAGCGTTCACTGCCGATCGCAAGCAACAGCGGATGCACACCCGCAGCATCGACCGCATGAATCGCCTTCACCCCGGCAATCACGCTGGGAAGAATCGGCCCGGTAATTTCGTGAATGATCGCACCGAATGATGTGTCCTCCTGCGGCGGTCGCCCCACCACGGTAAAGGGCCAGATTGCATCCCGTCGATGATAGACGCGATCCACCTGAAGCACGGGAAATTGGTGTTGAAGACTGTAATAACCCAAGTGATCGCCGAATGGTCCCTCGGGTTTCGTGTGACTCGCGTCAATCGTGCCACTGATACAAAAATCCGCATCCGCATGGATCGACAGATTGTGAGAGGGACAATTTTGCCCGTCTTCCGTCTGGCGACGAGAGATCATCCGGACGGCCCGGCGACCGAGTGCCGCGGCGAATAAGAGTTCGGACAACCCCTCGGGAAGCGGCATGACTGCCGCCAATGCCATCGCCGGTGGACCGCCAACAAAAATATTGACTCTCAACTTTTCACCACGACGGATCGCTGCAGCATGGTGAATTCCGATGCTGCGATGGATCTGATAGTGCAGCCCAACCTCCCGGTTGGGCAAATAATCGTTGCCGCTGATTTGAACTCGATACATCCCCAGATTGGAGTTTTTAAATCCCGGGAGATCGGGATGTTCGCTGTAGACTTGGGGGAGCGTGATGAACGCCCCCCCATCCTCTGGCCAACTCTTCAGTTGGGGCAACTGGTCCAGTGTCGTTTGGCATTCGACGACTGGTCCCTTTCGAATTTTTTTGATTCTCATCGACCACAAAGTGCGGGGCAGATCCCCATACCGAAGCGGGTGCCTTGCCAATTGCCCAGGATCGATCTTCAGTTCTACGAGATGCCGCACGGCTTGCAGAGCATCACGAAACAGAAACCTCGTCCGGTCGAGCGTGCCAAACAGGTTCGAAACCATCGGAAATCGACAGTTCTTGACGTTTTCAAACAGCAAAGCCGGGCCGCCCGCGGCGTAGACCCGCCGTTGAATGGCAGCAGCCTCCAAACAAGGATCAATTTCCGTTCCGATTCGGACGAGAAGCTTGTGATTCTCGAGATCGGTGACACACTCTTGCAGGCTACGGTAACCCATTAGTTAACATTTACTCTTAAGAATTGCGGCGGGTTAGATCCTAATTACAGAAGACAAATCCTCACGGAAGCCTTTGCTCCAATGGGGTTCCGATTGCAGAATTCTCGAGTCTGATGGGTGGCGTTCCGAATGTTGAATCGAGTCCAAGGAGGGACATTGAACTCAATCCATCGGAGGCCGCCAATCGCCCCAGTGTGAGAGGTAGTGTGAGTACACCGGCAGGCTGGCGCTGCGTTCTTCAAGCCATTGTTTTGTTGAGGCGACAAGTTCTCGTTCGGCATCAATGGTCAGCTTGCCAAGCAGCACGCGTGTCCGCAGAAAAACGAAGTAGGTGTCAAGTACATCGCAGCGACAATAATCGTTGATCGCTGAGCACTCATTTCGCTCAAACATGCCCTGAACCTGCGATCCATCAACTCCAACCTTGCCCGGCTTTCCAATCATATTTGCCAGCAGGTTGAGACCGCCGCTCAGTCGAGCCGCTCCAAAGTTAGACAGCAGATCAAATAAATCCAAATGCGCTTCGATATTATAACGGTTTCGCGTCTGCTCATAACTCCGCGCTTCCACATTGAACCATGCTGGAACGGACAGACCATAGCGGTAGGCGGCCAGTTCCAGCACCGGTAGATCGTAGCCACGCCCGTTAAAACTGACGAGTGTCGGTCGGCCGTAATGATTCCATCCCTGCCAGAAATACCTCGCAATGACATGCGGCCGAAACTGTGGTGAATCCAAAACCGTCAGGTCGAGAAGCCGGTAATCGGCATCGACTTTCGCCACAGCAACGGAAATGGGCAGCATGAATGTCACAGGAAACACATCACGACCGGTTTCCGCGAGAAGAGTCGCGCGGTAGCGAGCGATCGCTTCTTCAGGCAACAATCCCTCGTTCGGAAAACGAATCTTGGCAACGAGATCGCCATCCGCGATGGTCTCAATGTCGAAGATCAGATACTCCACCTTGGGATTGCGATCGGCGTTTGTCATGAAAACCTTTCCGCAGAGGGGTCGAGCAGATTAGGCAACACAGAAGCTGTCGGATAAGATAACCCACAAGGGTTGAGCGGCATACGATGAATGATCAAATTCCGCGAGACAGTGTTTGCCCGATCGACGATCCCGTGTGGAGTGATCAGCGGCGGTCGTAACGCCTATCTTCGAACGCCTAAAATCGTCTGGAAAGAACCGCTCGTGACATCCTCGGGAAACTATAAATTCACACTCGACAAATTTCTGAAGCGAGTCGGGGTCGTGGATAGTGGCGGACAAGCCAAGATTGCGATTCAGGACGGGTATGTGATGGTCAACGGAGTGCTCGAAACACGGCGTGGACGCCAACTCTTACCTGGAGACGTGGTCCTCATCGACGGCCAACATCAATTTGTGGTACCGGCCCCGAACGAACAGATTTGAATTGGATTCTTAGGAGCACGGCTGACGGTCTCAGAAACCCTGATCCGGAGACGGAGGTAATCAGATTCGGACGCGTTGCCGCGTTCGGTGATTGTGGTAAGAATCCAACGGGGGCCCGCCGATCTCTGCCGCCGCAACTCATACGGCGTCAAGAAAACGTGTTCCCACCGATGGAGACAAACCTCTCCGCGGCAACTCCCGGGAATCAATCGCTCCGCCCGACTGGAATGCTGATCGCGTGTGATGAATCGTTCCGAAGTCAACGGACTGGTGCTCGCAAACATCGACGCCAAGGATGTTGAACAACTGTTTCACGGAGGAACCCTAGAACCATGGAAACATTGCAGATCATCAATCGCTCACGAAATGCGCCGCCATGTCGTCCCGAGTGCCTCATCAAAAGGGCTGCAGACCACCCACAAAATATCCGACACCGTCGATTGCCGTATGACGTCACTGGATCCACTCCGGCAACCCTGTTTCAAATGTCATTCGCTGACGGGTGAGGGGATGCGTGAAGCTGAGACGGTGCGCAAGAAGGCGTAGCGGCGGTGCAGTCACCTCGCACGTCTGTGTCTCTCCAAGTCGCCCTCCGGACAAATAGGTCGGATCATTCACAATGGGAATCCCATAGTCCCACAGGTGAACACGAATCTGATTCGTTCTTCCGGTGAACGGAATGACTTCCAAAAGCGTGGTCTGATCGGAAAAACGATTCAGAACTCGAAAATCGGTTCGTGAGGGAAGTCCGTTCAATTCATCGATCGCGCGTGAACCGAGATCTGCCGATTTCACACTGATGGGCGCCGTCGAGCAGAATGTCTCTTCCTGCGGATGGCCTTGAACTCGAGCCAAGTAGACTTTCGCAATTTCTCCTCGTTCAAATTGTGGCTGGAGCATTCCCGCCACGTGTTTGGTTCGAGAAAAGAGCACGATTCCGCTGGTGTTTGCATCCAGTCGATGAGCCGCTTTGGGGTTATGCGGGCGGTAGACCTGACTCAGAATGTGCTGCAACGTATTGCGGTTGAATCGTCCGCACGGATGCATGGGCAGTGGTGCGGGCTTCTGTAACACGATGATGGCCTCGTCTTCGTACAAGATTTGAATGTCAACGTTGACGTCCGGCTCAATCGTTCCAGGCTGTCGCTGCAAATAACGCTCGCCCGTTCGGACGCGATGCCTCGGACCGACCGGTTGATACGCCGAATTCAACAGCCAATTTTTTTCAAATCGGATCAACCATTCTTGGCGCGAGATGTGATCGAAGATGCCTGCCAAACAATCAAGAATTGTCTGTCCGTCGAATGTGGAAGGAATCGTCACGGGACGATGGTTTTCGTACGACTGACTACCCGGCAGCGGCGTGGTTGCGGAGCGTATGGCCTCCTGCCGCGCCGCAATCGCACGCGTTGCCTGTTCTTCCGTGCTCATATAACAATAGGCACAGGACTTTCCCGGAACGTATCTCGGGTCTCGCAGTTCCTCTGGCTGGAGAGGCGTCAAGCAGGCGAAGCATTGATTACTGGACGTTTCCTGCAGAGTCGGATCAACGCCCACGCGTTGGTCAAACACAAAGCATTCGCCCTCGTAGTGCGCGCTACCACACTCTTCGAAGTACTTCAGAATCCCGCCGTCAAGCTGAAAAATTTTTTCGAAGCCCTCGCGTTCCATGAAGGGCCCGGCTTTTTCGCACCGGATACCACCCGTGCAAAACATGACGATCGGCTGTTGCTTCATCTCTGTCGACAGGTGTTGCACCGCTGCGGGAAACTTGCGGAATTGATCGATGCCGAGCGAGATCGAATTCTTGAACGTTCCGAGTTTGACTTCATAGTCGTTGCGGGTGTCCAGCAGTGTGATCGGACGGCCCTCGTCCAGCCATCGCTTCAATTCGCGCGGGGCCAACTTCGGTGACGGGTATCGCGCGGGATCGATCCCCTCGACGCCAAAGGCAATAATCTCCCGTTTGATCTTTACGAGCATCCGGCTGAAGGGTTGATGATCGCTCTCGCTCACCTTGACTTGCAGACTCTCTAACCCCGACTGACTCCGCAATTCCATCAGCAGCAAGTCGATCTCTGTTTGCAGTCCTGCGACGAACAGATTGATCCCTTCGGTACTCAGTAAGATTGTTCCTTTGAGCCCGCTTTTTTTGCAATGTGCCAGCAACTGCTCTCGGAACGGCTTGAGATTCGTCAATGCGGCAAATTTGTAGGCGGCGATGTTGGTAATGGTGAGCATCTTCAAGGGCAGGGCCCATTCATCGAGGATCGTGAAAGTCAGCATTGCGTGCCCCCACAATACCCATTATGGACTCATCCGTGAACAGAACACGGAATATCGTGGCCCTCCATGCCTGGGAGTACGAAATCAACCATTCCGGCGGAACGCGTCTGAAAATTCCGCAAATCGCCTTCAGGACACGATTGTCGCGAGGGAGCAAGTGGTCCCTTCACAGATCAGCAATAGCGACCGATGTCTGAGACTGTGCCGATCGAAGAATCGCTTGTGTTAGGTCGAAAACGGGCAAGGCGGCGGATGGCGGAGAAATCACGGGGGCACCGTTTAAAATCGAATCCAGCAGGCTGGTGACCGGATTCGATTCCGGCTGATTGATGTCGAGGCGTTTGAGGCAACCCTCGTGACCGAGCCATAATTCGCCATGACGCACAAGCAAATCCGCGTGTTCACAGTGAATACCGAGATCTTCACCGAGGTACTGCGCATTTCCGATGAAATCAAGCGTCAGAGTCACTTCGTTTGTCAGTAGTGCCGTCGCGCTGGTGACAATTTCGACCCGACTACCCCACGTTTGACTGCGTGCAAAGGCTTCGACTGGGTCAAGGCCGGTCACGTAGAAAATGGAATCGAGTTTATGGCTCCCCGCATCGATGAGAAAACCGCCAAAATTTTGGTCCGGATCATCGCGCCACGTCCCGCCGATTGTGGGTTGCCAGTTCTCCACATTGTGGGAAACCACAGCGCGGACATTTCCCCACGCCCCTGAAAGAACCTCGCGCCGAAGCGTTTTGTAAATGGCAGCGTGACGTCGCTGATAGCCTAGAGAAAAAACAATGTTCCTTGCGCGGGCCTTTTCAACTCGTCCGATCAGTCCGAGAATCTGGTCCCGATTTGAAGCCAGCGGTTTTTCACAGAGCACATGCCAGCCGCGATCAAGGCACTGACTTGCTTGAGTAAAATGCTCCGCGGTGGGAGTACAGAGAATGGCAGCATCAATCGTATCGCTGCACATAAGTTCCGTGACATTTTTGTAGAGACGGGATCGGGGCCAGAGATCCTGCTGCAAACGCAGAGCCATTTCCGGCAGCACGTCCAGCAACGCAACAACTTCGCCTCGGCCATCCTCGCGCAAACGTTCACTGTGGTGTCGTCCCATCCGACCACAGCCTAGAATGGCGAAACGCAGGGGCTGCATCGGCTGTCGCTCCACGACTGATACACTTTCAGAAAATTGCGGGAGAAATCCGGTCCAAGATCGTTCAAGGCGGTCTACCATTCCCACCACAATCAGCGAGGGTTGAACCCCGAGTACGATAACTTGAACGGCTGACAAACAAAAGAATGCGTCATACGGACGACACCTTCTTTTTTGGACATTTTTTTGAGAACGATGACTTCTGATCGGATCACTTCATGAACGTCTTACTGTTCGACATTGATGGCACACTGATTGACGCGGGAGGAGCTGGCCAGGCTGCCATGGAATCCGCATTGGCGCGTGAGTTCCATGCGACTCGACCTGTACAAGGAATTCCGACCGCCGGCCGGACAGATCGTGCCATCGGACGTGATTTATTTCGCTATTACGCGATACCCACGACGGAATCGAACTGGTCGCGATACCGAGAGGCCTACTTCTCGCTGCTTCCCCATTCGCTCCAGGAACGAGGGGGCCAGATTCTCCCTGGAGTCACGCACCTCATGAACCGATTAAGACACCAAGAGAATGTGTTCCTCGGTCTTTTAACCGGTAACTTTGAGGAAGGAGCGCGGCTGAAGCTGCAACATTACCGACTTGATTCTCATTTTAAGATGGGGGGCTTCGGAGACCATGATTTGGAACGCGACGACGTTGCTCGGGCAGTGTTCTCGAGGTTACGAACCGATCTGCCGGATATTGATCCGGCTGACATCTGGGTCATTGGCGACACTCCCAGTGACGTGAAATGTGGTCGAGCCATTGGAGCCAAGACACTGGCCGTGGCGACCGGGGTCTTTGACATGGATCAACTGGCCTTATCCCAAGCGGACGTTCTGTTGAGCGATCTGACTCAGGCGGATGACTGGCTTTGCCAGTTTCTTTAACGATCAACCAAGAGCGACGATGCCGACTGGGCTCGCCCTGTCCTGTCAGACTGACACCGGTTTTGTCAGTCTGACATCAGGCCGCAGCATTGATGGGCATGTCACGGTTCTCGGAGGCGCGGTTCCCCTGAAAGGCATCTCTACTGCGAAGAATCGAATCGATGTCGAATCGTGTGCCAAAGTAATGCCGGCGCGCCTGTTCGTCACCCAACACCGTTTCGGCATCGCCGTTTGCCAAAATTCGCCCGCCGCACACAATATAATTCCGATCCGTGATTGTCAGCGTTTCCGTTTCGCGGTGATCCGTCAGCAGGATGGCAATACCCTGACGCCGCAGATCGGCGATCATGTCTTGAATGCTGTGGATCGTCACCGGATCGATTCCGGGAAAGGGCTCGTCGAGTAAAATCAGTTTCGGGTCGCTGGCAAGGCAACGGGCGAGTTCCAATCGACGACGTTCGCCTCCGGAGAGGGTGCTCGACAATTGTTTTCGTTTGCTCAATAGACCGAAGCGATCAAGGAGTTCGTCAGCGCGGGCCATTCGATCTCGATAGGACATGGGCTGAAACTCCAGCACCGCATACAAATTCTGCTCCGCAGACAGCTTGCCGAAAATGCTGTCTTTCTGAGGGAGATAACCCATGCCATGTTGAGCACGTTTGTAAAGCGGCCAACGCGTGACATCGACGCCGTTGAAGAAAACTCGCCCCTCCGTAGGCGTGACCAACCCGACAGCCATGCTGAAACTTGTTGATTTTCCAGCTCCATTGGGGCCGAGCAATCCAACAATTTCCCCAGGTTCCACATGAAAGCTAACCCCATCAACGGCACGCTTTGACGGATACTGCTTGACCAAATTGACGCATTCCAAAAGCGACATGATCTGTCCTCCCTGACAAAAACAGCACTCGTATCAAACCTCTGTGACTCGCACAATCTGCCTCTCACTAGCGAATTCTCTTCCATCTCCACCATTGCGGATAAAATGGCGCCACATATTTCGGATAATTGGCGGCAGCCAATTGTTCTTCCGCCACTTGCTTGCGAACCCAATCGGGTGAGTTTTTGTCGATAAACTGAGGGGCGGGACTGTGTCCCTTGAGCATAAAACCTCTGCCACCGTTCAGGAACGGGATTCCGTGTGGCCAATACACAAAAAACGCCTTGCCAATTAATGCTTGTCGGCTGACGGCGTGGCGGTTGACCGCATGTCGGATCTGATTCGGCCACAATCGACTGTCCTGACTGCGGGGACTATTGTCGCCCATGACAAAAAATTCGTCGGGGCCAAGTTGCGTGAAATCTGCCGGCTTGGATTTGGATTGATACATTTCCCCCCAAACTTGGGGGTTGTCCAAGTAGTCATGCAATGGCACACGTTCATCAACTTCGCTTCCGTGTCCGGTGAACGTCCCCGCATTGTTGGTAACACTGTCCGCGCGGTAATAAATGTCGCGTTCGATTTGCAGGTCGGAGATCTGCAATGAGACACCTTGCGCAGCGATGCCGGCGGGAGTCAAATCCACATCTTGAGGGTTACGATTCGCCGGAGGCTCGAATTCAGCACCGTCTCCAAAGGGTATCAGGCCGCTTCTCCACCAACTGTCATTGACCCACAAGCACAACCGGTCATCAACATTGGCGAATTTTAACGTATATGTCCCCGAGCCGGTGATCGACGTTGCGGCTCGTGCCAACACAATGTCCGTAGCCGTCTCAGGATCGGCGGCAAGGTCATCGTTGCGGGTCAACGTGGCCTGTCCGCTGGGCAAATCGATTCGACAACGATAGCGACGAACACCCTCAACCAATTCCAGAAGAATAAACGATTGGCTGCCGGTAAACGCTCCGATTGTGGCCTTGCATGACATTGTCAGGTCGCCGACCCAATACCGGTCATCGTCAGTCCCCGAAGAGCGACCTCCGGTGTAGGTGTTGTAGCCACAAAAATCGGCAATCAACTGGGGACGGGGATTGGCGGTGGGGGGGGTATTGTTTTCGACCGCACCCCAATCGGCCTCTGTCGGCACAAAATGTTGATAGCGAATCCATTTAAGTTTTTCCGAAGACTGCAGTTCCAACCGGCGCGTCTTCAACTGGCGAGACCAGCCATTGGGGTCGATCGTCCAACCATCGACCCCGGCAGCAGTGCCGGTTTTCTCGACAGACCGCCATGACTCAGGCCAGCCATGCTCGATCAGATTCAGGGGCGGATGACGATCATCAAACACCATTTGCTGCAACAATTTCTGCTTATCGGGATCCTGTTTGCGAGTGATCTGAAACGGGTCCTTGTCGCTCCGACGAGAATAAACGTCACCACGTTCAATTCGGAGCGATTCGTGAGGCAGGCCGACCAGCCTTTTGATGTAGTTTTTTTGAGTGTCCTCGGGGTATCGAAAAACGATCACGTCCCAACGACTTGGCTGCCCAAATTGATACGCAGACTTATTCACCAGAATCCGGTCACCGGTAAACACGTTGAGCGGTTTCACATCATGTAAATTCCGGCAGTTCTCACACAGAGAGGCATCGATCCGGCGCGAGCCAACCAAATATGTTCCCGTGTCTTCATCGAGTTCGTCGCTGGCACCGATCTTGTACTGATGCCCACAGGTGGGACAAGTCACGTCTTTATTGCGACCCAGCAATGTTGGTGCCATTGATCCGGTGGGAATGACAAACGCCTCGGCCGCGAAAGTCCGGAAGAGTAGGGCGAGAACAAACGCAAATGCAATCGACTCGCATGTTTCGCGTGAGGCTCCTTGCGGCGGGCCTTTTTTGGCATCGGTCACTCCGACCGCTGGCGTCCCCGCGTCATGAAGGACGGATGGTGACGGTGGCTGTTTTTTCGACATCGGTGACTCAATTCCAAGAAGCAAAACTAAGAACGCTCCGGCTAAACTCAACACGATAACGGCCGCTCAATTTAATCCATACCACATCTGTTGCAGACTATAACGAATCAAACTCGGCGAGAAAATGCGGATTTCGGAGAAGGCTAACGCCTCTAGCCAACACGGTCATCCGAGCAAAACTTTTCGGACTGCTTGTCGGGCCTCCGTTGTGGTGGCAGAATCGAGCTTCAGCTCCCCCTCCGGATTTCCACCCTATGGAAAACGTGCAATGCTTCAGACGGCGAAGTTTCCTTTGATCCTTTTTCCAATGATTCTTCTGCAACTGGGACATTCGGTCCTCGCCGATGATTGGCCCCAATGGATGGGCCCCGGACGCGATGGTATTTGGCGAGAGGCGGGTATTGTGGATGTTTTTCCCGTGGGCGGCCCGTCCGTTCGGTGGCGAACCAAGATCGGCGGCGGATATTCCGGGCCCGCAGTGGTCGGCGATCGTGTTTTTGTCACCGACAAATTGTTGCCGGACGGGGTCACAGATCCAAGTAATCCTTTTGAGCGAGGGGAAGTTCAGTCGACGGAACGAGTCCTTTGTCTAAATGACGCCGACGGCTCGATTCTATGGAAGCACGAGTATCCCTGTCCGTATACGGTCAGTTACCCGGCCGGTCCCAGAACGACTCCTCTCGTCAAGGAAGGACAAGTCTATACCCTAGGTTCCGAGGGGGATCTACTCTGCCTCAATGCCGAAAACGGCGAAGTGGTCTGGTCCAGAAATTTCAAGACGGAGTACGGTCGTGGGACATCGCCCGTCTGGGGCTATTCGTCTAACCCTCTGCTCGACGGTGACCGACTGATTTGCCTGATCGGCGGCAACGGAACAACAGTGGTGGCTTTTGACAAATCGACTGGTCGCGAACTGTGGCGCGCGCTCGATTCCTCAGATCGCCATGGTGCGGGTTATGGCTCACCGGTCATCGTGGAGACGGGTGGCGTCCGGCAATTGATTGTCTGGCATCCCTCGGCCATCAGTTCCCTTGATCCGGTCACAGGCAACGTCCACTGGAATCAATCGTTTGAGGTCAAAGAAGGACTGACGGTCGCCACTCCACGACTCAGTCAGGACAATCAATTTCTCTTCGTCAGCGCATTCTATAACGGGTCTCTCTTATTGCGACTTGACCCCAACAGGCCGGAAGCATCCGTCGTCTGGCAGCGAGCGGGTCAGAGCGAACGACTCACCGATTCGTTGCACTCCCTGCTGAGTACGCCCGTGATTGAGAACGGTTATCTTTATGGGGTGTGCAGTTTCGGTGAACTTCGATGTCTTGAATTAGCAACCGGTGACCGCAAATGGTCCACTTTCGAGCCGACGAGCGGTGAATCGATGCGATGGGGTACGGCTTTCCTTGTCAAGCATCAAAACCGATACTTCCTGTTCAATGAGAAAGGGGATCTCATCATCGCCCGCCTGACTCCGGAGGCCTATACCGAGATCAGCCGAGCGCATGTACTCGAGCCCACTGGACCGGCTCAACGGCGCCATGTCGTGTGGACCAATCCGGCCTACGCTAACCGCTCCGCCTATGTCAGAAATGACCGGGAAATTGTCAGCGTCTCACTTGCCAAACAAGGGATCGTTCCCTGAATCAACTGTTTCCCCCCCTGTGATTCGAGGGGGACAGATTCCTTTCGGGAATCAGCAGGGACAATTTGTGATTAATTTTTCACCAGACAGAACGTCGTTCCAAGTAAAAACACATCACGATTCGGTCACAATGTTTCACAGCAACGCACATTCTCGACAGACACGAGGGCGAGGTTCAATTGAGCAAGGTTCTGATTCGTTTTCAGGCTGTGACCAAACGTTTTGATGCGGTGACCGCGTTAGATCACGTGAGCTTTGACGTGAGAGCCGGGGAATTTCTCGCGCTTTGCGGAGAAAATGGGGCGGGAAAGAGTACCCTCGTAAAGATTCTGTCGGGAGTCATTACCGACTTCGAAGGACAGATTGTGCTGGACGACAAACCGCTTTCTCTGAACGGGACACGCGACGCTCAAGAACATGGAATTTGCATAATTCACCAGGAACTCAATCTTGTCGGTGACTTGTCTGTCGCGGCAAACATTTTTCTCGGTCGAGAACTTCGAAATCGGCTGGGCTTGCTCGACAACCGCGGGATGTCCCGGAAAACCGCTGAAATTTTCGAGTCGCTCGAATGCCAAATCGACCCTCAAGCGTTGGTGCGTTCTCTACGGATTGGCGATCAACAACTGGTGGAGATTGCAAAAGCATTGAGTGTGGAACACGGACCGGGGAATGCCAAAACGTCGGCAGACCGTCTATGTGGGGAGTCTCCTTCGAGAACACCACACTCGCGAGTCATCATCATGGATGAACCGACGAGCGCCTTAACCGAACCGGAAGTGGCACGACTGTTCCGCATTATTCAGCGACTGCGTGATCGGGGAGTGACCATTATTTATATTTCCCATAAAATGCAGGAGATCTTTCGAAATGCGGATCGGATCACGGTCCTTCGTGACGGAGGAGTGGTCCAGACGCTTGAGCGAACGTGTACCACGCCTCGGGAAATCTCGCATCTGATGGTTGGCCGGGATCTCGGGACGACCGAATATCGAGCGAATCGGCAGAAGGGTGAGACTCTCTTACAGGTGAGCGCCCTCCAACTTCCTTGGCGTAATCACGCACGGAAATGGCGGCTGAAGAACATTTCATTCTCCGTTCGACGGGGAGAGGTACTCGGAATCGCCGGGCTGATGGGGGCAGGCCGAACCGAGTTGCTCGAGTCTCTTTATGGAGCCGGTCTCGAACAACCACTGGGAAAGATCGAGTTGGAAGGTCGATCGGTCGCGTTCGATCATCCTGCGGACGCTCTCCGCGCGGGGGTCGCCTACGTCACGGAAGATCGCAAGCAATGCGGCTTGTTTTCATCCATGAACGTGCGTGAACACCTGACACTGTCTTCGTTGGCTGATCTCACCACGAGAGGAATTTTGAATCAAAAAAAAGAGAGTCAGGTCGCGGAATCGTTGATCCACAATCTCCGGATTAAGACCGCTAGTTCGGAGGCTCCCATATCCAGTCTGAGCGGGGGCAATCAACAAAAATGTGTCATTGGCCGGGCCTTGCACACACAACCCAAACTGCTGCTGCTCGATGATCCGACTCGAGGCATTGACGTCGGAGCCAAGTCCGAAATTTATCAGTTAATTGACCGGCTTTGCCAAGAGGGCCTGGCGATCCTCATCACATCCAGCGAATTGCCCGAACTGATGGCCATCTGCGATCGAATCATCGTGCTCTGCGAGGGACGATTAACGGGTCAATTCTCTCGAGGCGAATTCACCGAACAGAGCCTCATGGAGGCCGCGACAAAAATCGCATGAGACAACCCCCGTGCACGTCCATAATTCGTTCGGGTTGAAGACTCTTGGCCGCTCGCCGTGTTTGCGAAACAACGTTTTTTTCACAGAGCCCACTGGGAAAGAACGTTGCTGAGATCGACGCAGAACGTGTGACCTCTGCGATCTTCGGCCGAGTGACTGATGATTTGCGTACTGGCTGCGGGGGTTGTCGACGCACGCGCTGATTCCTTCTACGACCCAGCCGAATTTTTTGATCATGAGGTTGTTTTAGAGCCACATCACACCGATTCGTGTGGCTTTTAGACAGCGCGAACTCTGAGTCTAAAACTCCCCAAAATCAAAAAACATCATTTTTTATAGCGATTTATATGAATTCTGGATTTCGCTGACCGCGACGGCCCAGCCTTTGCAATTTGAACGCTTCTGTTCCACGTGAGGTGCACCTGAGCAACGATGATTCAGAATGAAGGGCTTCCAACATGATGCTCCAACGAAACTTCAAACGAATGTTGATTAACGTCAATGATGGTGTCCATCTCCTGCATATTGGCACGATGGAAATCTGGGACGGAGCCGATCTCAGTTTGTTGCGTGACGGCCTTTTTCAGTTGATTGAGAAGGAGAAATGCCGCGCCATTGCCATCGACATGTCTTATGTGAAATATATCCCCAGTGGTTTTTTTGGCATGCTGATCGATTGGCAAGAGAAGCGATCGGCTTGGATCGCGTTGACAACTCCACAGCCGAACGTTCAAAATATGCTCTGGTTTCGCCGCTTCTTCAAACTCCACGCAGACGGCATGTACGAACTCAGAAACGATCTCCAAGAGCCGATGGCTGCCTCGATCAACGATTCCGGTGTCGTCTCCGAGCGTGCACTCGTTTCTTCCGCGTTCTGAACGGTTGTTGTGATTTTCGAACGTTTGACTCAAGGCGACGGAACAGCGCGATTTCAGGCTGGCCATGGCCATACGAAACGACATCCGAACCGATATCTGCTGCGATCCACAATCGCAGCAGAGGCTGCTTTTCGGGCTCAAGACTTCGAAGATCACTCCGTTCCAATCACGAGGCAAAGCACGGTCTTCGGAATCAGTTCGGAGTATCCTCGTCGTTGATCCCCGAATCATCCGACGGGCAAGAGTTCGTGACTTGCTAACGTCGATTGACTGCAGCCAAGACAATCGATTGCGTTGCAGCCCTACTCTTCAAGACCGCTTCGCGGATCTGATTCACTTCTGGGCATCCGTCGGGAGGTTTTCGGACGGTTGCCTCCCCTTTTTTTGTGGGCCACGTGCAGAAACTCACTCCCCTGGATCCGCATTCCGGCGAAATGGAAATAGCGTGGCTACGATTGGAGCTGTTTTGCTGCCCAGACTGCCAGTTTTTCGCGGAAGATCTTGGAATTGTGCCTGACATCAACTGGGAATGAGTCATGGTACAGGATCGTTCGAACCGCTTGTGTTTGCCGGAATCGTGCACCCAATTCCAAGAGTTCACGGGTCAGTTCTTCGATGGCCGCTAGTGGATACCCGGACTCTCGTTCAACACACAACGCCAGTCTGACTTTGCCGGCTCGCCTGACACCGACGAGCGCGGTACGAAAAATCCGTGGATGCGAATTGAATATCCCTTCGATCGGTTCTGTGAAATACGTTCCTTCGGCGGTGATCACCCGCTGCGACTTTCGGCCACAGAACCAAAGTCGGCCCGACGGATCGAAGTACCCGACATCACCCATGCGATGCCTCGAAACCCCTGCGACCGGGTCGGGAATCTTCGCCAACGCGGTCAGATCCGGGCGGCGAAAATATTCCTGCGTGACTTGCGGCCCCCTGACGACAATCTCGCCAATCTCTCCTTCGGGCAACAACAGGGAATCATTCCACTCAGCAATCGGCTGGTCACTGATGTGGATGATAGAAACGAGGGTCCCTGCGACCGGCCTGCCGACACAGGTCCCTGCGCCCTGCGCTGTTTGGTGCCTGGTTTCTTCAAGAATTTCTCGACTGCTGATCACGGCAACGGGAAGCGACTCGGTCGCGCCATAGGGTGTATAGACCTGTGTTCCTGGAGCCAGCATGAGTTGAAGACGATCGAGAATATCGGCCGATACTGGTGCGCCGGCAGAAATAACACGACGCACCGACGGGAGTGAACAATTCGGCGATTCACCACCGACTCGCATGGGGTATCGACTGATTGTGTTCAGTAACGCCGGAGAGCCAAAAAGATTGGTCACGCCGAATTCGTGAACGGGCCGAATCACTTCCCGTGGGTCTACTTGCGCCGGTCGCGTGAAATTCATTCGCGGTACGACGGCGGTCATTCCGAGAGCGGGCGCAAACAAAGCAAACAAGGGAAAGGTACACAGATCGATCTCACCGGGAGTGATCTGAAAAATGTCCTTGAGAAGTTCAATCTGTTGGGCAAAGGTTCCGTGCGAATACACAACTCCCTTGGGGACTCCGGTACTACCGCTCGTAAAAAGAATGGCGGCCTGATCCGACGCGTTGGTTTCGGCGATCGGCGAGCACCTCCTTTCGGCGTGGCTGACGGTGGAACGGTCGGCAGGATGCGTTTCGTATTTCGAATCGTGAGGCATCTCTGACAACGTGCTACGGGAACCATAGGCAACGAGGTCACCCAGAGTCATGAATCGGTGATTGATTCGAACGACTCTTGATCGCCGCGTTCGAAGTGAAACGAATTTCCGAAGAGTGGCCTTTCCCCATCCCAAAATCCAACGGGCGACATGCGCTTGCGTGACTCCAATGAATGCTTCCGGCTCGGCTTCGGCGAGGCAACGACCGAGGTTGCGGAATCCCATGCCCGGATCAACGAGAACGGGAACGGCACCGACCTTAAACAGGGCAAACGTCAGTGAAAAAAACTCGAGTGAAGGCGGCACCATCAAAACGGTCCGGACTCCACGGCCGATACCCATCGCGCGCAATCCGGTCGCGATAAAATCACTCCGCTGATCGAGCTCCCGATAACTGTCGCTTAAGTACAAATTTCGCCCGTCTAAATCGCGCGAAACCGGATAGAGGATCGCCCGCTGCTCAGGCCGTTGCTGAGCCATATTCTTCAAATGTGTGGCGATATTGACAATGGACATGGTTCAGCACCAGAGAGGAATGACACCACCACACTCGAAAACAACAGGAGTGGGAATCCGCCACCGAGATCGAGGATTTCCAAAGCCGATCGAAAGGGACGGGGACTCCCCTTAGAAAACTTGAGGCCTGAAGCGGACGGATGTGTCGCCAGCCCAAAACAGCCCCGGCCTTCTGGTGCCACTTTCGATTGTCGTCCCCTCATCGAAAAACGATTTGACACCATCAGAAGCCGACCTATATTCCTAGTCAGCGGGGAACACCCCCGCCGACCATAAAACTTATTCAAAGAGACCGATATACGAGTCAGCTTCGCTCAGGGGAGTCGGCAATTTGAACGCGGCAAGGAGGAACAGGGAGTTCCGAGGGGACCTTGCCGCGTTTTTTCTTTTTCTGTCACGCGAAAACAAAAAACTTTGAATTCAGGGTTTCCCAAAAGGGATTCCTTCCTCCACGTATCGCCAGTTCTTCAGAAACAGGATCAAATCCGTCATTTGTTCCACGGAAATCATTTTCTCCAGACCGACCGGCATGAGCGACATACCGGTCGAGCGGATTTCCTCGATCTCGGCTTTCAAAATCGACTCCTCCTTGCCTCCTGGCAGACCGATCGTCAGTGACGATGTGGTTTCGAAGGGCACAGTCCCCAGATAATTCTTCCGATCTCTTGTCCGAATTTTGTAGCCAAAATAATTGGCGTTCACATCTCGATTCGGATCAAGAATGCTGATCAAAAGGGACTCTGTTGTCCGGCAGACGGAGTCGGCGAGATCGGGACCAACATTGACACCGATCCCCGCGACTCGATGACAAGAAGCACAGTTTTTCTCGAATAGCAGACGGCCGCGAGCGATGTCACCCGTCCTCTCCAATGCCGGTCGATAAGTCTTGACGATTGTCGCTCGAGCGGAGGAATCCTCGGTCTCAAAGATCTTTTTGGTACGGCGACGATACGCCGGATTTTTGTCCATTGTTAATCGAATTTCGTGAATGGAATCGATCTCGTTCGTCTGAATCGTCCCCTTTTCGAGTTCCTCCAGCAGCATCCCCGTCGTCGTTTCATCCGCGAGTAAGACGTCAATGATTGCCCTCCGCAACGGGTGCATCTGTGTATTGAAATGTTTGAGCAGACTCGGACCGATCGATGCATCCCGGAGTGTCGCAAGACCCTCGAGAGCCGCCAGACGCACAGGAGTCGGTTCTGATGAAGTGGCCAGTTCCAGCAATGACTGGACGATTTCGGGGCGATTGACGAGGTGCAGCGTGTTGATGGCAACCAGTCGGAGTGATTCGGTTTGGCTCGTAGAACTGGCTGTTTTCTGCACAGATCTCAGGAGTTCGTTAAACAACCGACGTTCGGACTCCTCAAGGAGTTCCAGATGAGTCTCAATCGACTGACCTTGGCGAGAGAGCCCGTTGGCAAGCCCTCGGATCGCCGCCATTTGGACATCTGTCGCTGCTTCTTGACTCCAAAGCGGAGGTGCAAAGTTCAAGACCCGTTTAAAAATAGGGGGCGATGAGTCCACTTTGATCTGTTGTCCAAGGACAACAGTCAACACTTCCACCAATTCAACGGCTGCTTTCACCGGCTGCGTCAATGTACTCCAATCAGCCAGCAAATCTAGGAGCAATTCCTCAGGAGGCGAAGCATTGAGCGAACCGACTGCGAGACGCATCCAAGGATCGCTGGCCCCCTTGCGAAGCAAACGAACAAGAGCAGCACGCGCTGCCGGAGCATCAGCGCTGCGACTGGTCAAGTCGAGTATCAGACGAAAACGAACCCGCTCGTCGGTCTCTTCTGTCACCAAGTCATCCGTCTCATTCGACAACAGTTCTTCGAGGTTGTCGCCGATCGCAACGACGACTTGCTCGCGAACACGGGGATCCCGATTTTCGGTTTCCGACCACGCCAGAACAGCAGGAGTCAGACGCGGGTCCAGCAATTTCATTAGCCACAAAATGTGCAATCGACTCCTTGTCAGACGGTTGTTTTTCCAATTGTGCTTGAGGGCGGCAAGAACTTCGTCAGGAGGCCGTTCGAGCAACAATCGGGAGGCCGTCTCGCGGTGCCATGCATTGCGATGTTCCAGAAGTTCAATCAAGTCTCGGGTTGGCATGTTGTCCAATAAGTCGTGAGGGCGTTCTTGAAGTGCAGGAGGCTCAACAGACGTAATACGCCAGATCCGACCGCGATCGGTTGCTTCATGGAGGTTCTGGCGAATAGTCCATTCGGGCGGCATTTGATTCCGGTGATCGATCACGGGGCGGTACATGTCGACCACGTAAAGCCCGCCATCGGGACCATTGGCAAGATTCACCGGCCGGAACCAACTGTCCGTCGATGCCAGAAATTCTTGCCCGTGCTCGCCAGGATGGCCGACGAATGTTGATCCCGCCGGAGCCAAGACTTCCCGATGCACGAGATTCGCCGTCGGCTCACAAGTAAATGCGTTCCCCTTGTATTCCGGCGGCAGTGCATCTCCACGATAAATCTGAACACCGCGGGCCGCCGCGAAATGAACATACTGCTGCAGCGAGGAGGCCGCATGTTGACTGAGGCGGTAGAGTTTTGAACGCTCTCCAAAAGCGGCCACGTCCTGAATGGTTGTCTGCACCGGAAGGAATGGATTTCGCTTGATGACCTCGTTTTCCAAGACCACGTGTTGTACCGGATTGCGGTTCGAGCAGACAAACCGATTTCCAAAGTCATCAAAGCACAAACCGAATTGACCGTTTCCTGAAGCGACACCGTATTCCCCAGAAAGCGGATTGAATCGAAAGTCGAACCCCTCGATGGGCACCTGCTGCCCCCTCAATTTCCATTCCGGCTTTGTGGCAACAACGATTCCACCGCAATGGCCACTGGCGACATAGATCCAACCGTCTGGACCAAGTGTCGGATGGCTGACGAGTTGCTGCGGATTCACCCCGAGAAATCCGGAAAACCAGCTTTCTTTGAAATCTGCTTTTCCGTCGCCATTGCGATCGGCCAGAAAAGAAATCTCGCCTGCCTGCGTCACGATCACGCCATCTCTCCACGGCGTGAGTCCCGTGACAAATAACAGTTCGTCCGCAAAGACCGTGACAGACTCGTAACGACCGTCTCGATTCAAATCGAAAAGTCGTTTAATCCGCGATCTGGGTCTGCCATTCGAACCGTGTTTTGGCCCTAGCGGTAAGTCACGCATTTCGGCGACCCACATCACGAGGTCCGCACCGAAGGCGATGGCCACGGGATCAATCACATCCGGCTCGCTGACAACCAATTCAATTTTGATATCGGATGACGCAAGCAAAAAACTCTTCCGGGCGTTGTCTACAGACAATGGACCGGCCAGGACCGTAGGCTTCTGCACGTCTGTTGCGGTCACTACCGCGGAGGGGGAACGGTTTCCCTCATCAGCAAACGAGTTGTGTTCCATGGCGGAACGTGCCACAAAGGGCGGAGTACCGAACCACACGAGTCCAAGCGTCCCTAGTAGAATGCGACTGGAATGAGTCATGGATTGATCGCTCTGAAACGTCAGGAAGTTTGTGACTTGAAACGATCGAAGGCAACCACTGGCGTTGCCGCATTACCAACAATGGCGGGGTTGGGGGATCTTCAACAAACGAAATTATGGTCTCCTCGCCGAGGCCGCTTCAATCAACGTTGATGGTTCTCGAAAAAAAACAAAGTGAAGTTTCACACCACGTGGTTTCTTCTGAGGAAATTTTCCGTCGCTGGGAAGAGGCTCGGTGACATCACTATTGGCCAACAACATGCACCCTGACCAACAACCTGCACCCACAACGCGATGCCGCACGTTCGAAATATTGTACATTGAAGCCGCTTGAACTTTGGATATCATAAACTGCTTTTTTGAGGAATCCTATGTCGCGGAGTGCGTTGTTTATCGCTCGGTTCTGTTCGTCCGCTTGGATTGGTGCCGCCGTACTGTTTGTCGTCGTGGGTATCCGAGAGATTACACTGGGAGACTTTGACGCAACGATTGAAGACCGGTTGGTTGCTCTCCGCTTTCCAGCGTTCTATTTCACCGGAGTAACCCTCGTTGCGCTGAGTTGGCTTGGTGCTTTTTGGGCTGGGCAAGAGACAGAACTCACTCAGCGACGACGCCTCATCGCACTTGGCGCGTTGCTTGCCGTCTCGATCGTCATGGCTCTCGACTATTTCTGGATTTATGTCCCGCTCTCCGGAATGATGGTGCCTCCAGGCCAACGCAAACCCGTGTCGTTCACTCGATTTCACGAAGCCGCAAAGTACGTCAATCTTCTCGGCTTGACACTCTGCTTTGCCGCCAGTGTCGCATTGAATTGGCCGAATTCTAAGACGTAGTCGCTCTGGCCAACGCTCCAAACAGGGCTCTGCACCCACGAAATCGAGTCTCACCGCCACCGCTTCCACGTCGTGAGCCGATGTCGGAAAAACAGCGTCGCTAGGATCGGCTGGAGTCGACAGGCCCTCACTTGTTTGGCGTGGCGAGTTTCGCCACCGAGGGCCAGCCGACTCACAGACCGTCAAATCGCATCGAATTCTCGTTCCACGTCTTCGAGTCTGTTGTGGATGCCTAACTCCACTGCAGACGGCCGCTACGACGATCGTCCGTTCGATAAACACAACAGAACCGGCGGCATTCGGGATCGAGGTGGTGAGGCGCGAACTCAGGGCCACGGTTCCCCGTGGCCGAGCACTGGTCTAAGGCGGTAAGCGTTTTTCTTAAATTCTTCGACGGGGCCTGATTGACAGGTCCGGCTGAAAACGCAATAAGGCCGGTCGCTAACAAGCGGAATGAACGCTTCCTCGGCAGGCCGTTTAGAACGGGCGAACTCGATTCGTAATGGAACAAGGAGTGATTTCAATGAACGTTGTTATTCATGGGATAGGATCAATATCCGTCGGTCGATCGGCGGACTTATTACGATCGCAGGAGGTTTGGGTTGCGTTGTGGTTGGTATTCGTCATGACCTTTTTACGGGCAGATGCTCAGGAGCCTCGTGTGAACGTGACGTTTGCGATTGCCATTCATGGAGGTGCGGGTGACGAATTGGCTCAGATCACGGGAGAGGAGCGGGACGCCCATCACAAGTCCTTGGCGGCAGCGATTGATGTCGGTCGAAAAATCCTTGCCGAAGGAGGCCAGGCGATTGATGCCGTGGAACAAACAATCCGAGTTTTGGAAGACGATCCATTATTCAATGCCGGTCGTGGCGCAGTCTTCACCTCGATCGGGACTCACGAATTGGATGCGAGTGTTATGGATGGTCGTACGGGGCTCGGAGGTGCAGTTGCCGGTGTGACGACGGTCAAGAACCCCATTTCATTGGCTCGCCTCGTCATGACCGAGACTCGGCATGTCTTACTCATGGGTACGGGCGCAGAAAAGTTTGCCGATGCGATGCGGGATCGGACACAAATCGAGCGTGTGGAGAACAGTTACTTCAGCACAGAACTTCGCCGCCAAGAATTCATTCAGGAACAGAAAAAACAAGCCGCGAAGTCCCATCGAGGCACCGTCGGCTGTGTGGTCCGTGACAGCCACGGAAATCTGGCTGCGGGAACATCAACGGGTGGTTTGACGAATAAAATGATGGGGCGCGTCGGTGATTCACCGATACTCGGTGCGGGAACCTATGCCAACAACCAAACGTGCGCCGTGAGTTGTACAGGGACGGGCGAGTACTACATCCGCAACAGCATTGCCTTTCATGTTTCCGCGTTGATGGCCTATAAAGAGTTGTCTCTCGATGAGGCGACAAAGTACGTCATAGAAAAGGTCCTGCCCGATGACGTTGGCGGATTGATTGCCGTTGATCGACAAGGACAGATCTCGATGCACTTCAACACTTCCGGAATGGCACGAGCCGCGACGGACTCCAGTGGACAACTACGGATTCAATTGGGAAAGTGAACCCGCGAACGTTACTTTCTTGCCGCTCCAACCGATGCTCGAACAATTTCTGCACGGTTTCCGCTGGAGTTGTCGACCAGAAACGGGTCCCTCAATTCGTCACCCCGTAGCATTTAAAACGTTGCCTTGTGGACGGGATGACGTCCACGCCCGTTCTATGAGGGCAAGGGTGTGTCCCAATGCATGGGATATGAGAACCAACGGTCCCGTCATGGCCATTTCTGCCGATCGGCAATTGTTCGACTGCTGAAATGATCCTCGCCTGGAAGTTTGCCGACCACATCGACGGAAACGACGTCAAGTCGTATTGACCCGATTTAGGGACGGACATACCTTGAGGACCTTCTCCCCCTAAAAGTTCAATTCGTTGCTTGACTGACTCACCTCGACGCTGGTGCCACAGTACGGAAACTGTGTTCCAACAGCTCTCAGGAGCGTGAGTCGTCTGGTGCAGTCCGCTTGCGTCGGTGGCGCGAAAGGAGTCGTTGGCCATGCCTGCTCTACGCCCCTTGATGGGGTGCCTAATCGTTGGCATCTGTCTCGCTGTTATTCCGTCACTCGTGGCCCGCGACTCCAAGACACAGCAAAAGTCTTACGCGGCATTCGAGGACGACGACGAGGACAACGCGGAGGCAAAGCGATTCGCGACAAAACTCGAAACAAAATTTGTTGGCGATTACACATCTTACGCAGGTCTTGAGCCTGTTGTCCTTGAGGGCGTTGGGCTGGTGGTGGGGCTGAACGGCACGGGCGGCGAACCCGCTCCCTCATCGTTTCGCACGGCATTGATGGAAGAACTGAAAAAAAATGGGCTACCCAATCCGAATGCCGTCCTGAAGAGTCCGAATACGGCACTCGTCCTCGTTCGGGCCAAATTGCCGGCCTTGCTGGGCAAAGGTGAGAAGATCGATGTCGAGGTCAGAGTTCCGGATAGTGCAGAAGCAACCAGCCTCGCGGGGGGATGGTTGATGGAAGTCTATTTGACGGAGCAGGCGTTTGTGCCAGGCCGCGGTATTCTCAAAGGACACGCTTACGCCAAAGCCGAAGGAGCGGTGCTGACCTCCGCCGTTGGAAGTGATGCCACCAAAACTCCGGCATTGCTCAAGCGCGGGCGTGTTCTGGGGGGTGCCACCGTTCTGAAAGAACGCGAGTTGGCTCTGTATCTGCGTCACGATTTTCGCAGCATCCGAAACACAACGCGAATTGCGGAGGAAATCGGGCGACGATTTCATCATTTCGACCGTCAGGGAATCAAAAAGCCAATGGCTGAGGCAAAAACGGATCAAAAGATCGTTTTGTCTGTCCATCCAAAATATAAAGACAACTACCCCCGTTATCTCCAGGTTCTTCGACACATGGCATTCGAAGAAAAGAATGTTGCAACCCGAGTGCGAATTCAGAAACTGCAAGAGGAACTGTTTGTTCCGGAGAAGGCCGATGAAACGGCGTTGCAACTCGAAGCCATCGGTGTTGATGCCGTGCCTATCTTGAAGCACGGCCTCACCTCACCGCTGATTGAATGCCGCTTTCACTCCGCAATCGCCTTGGCGTATCTGGGAAATTCGGAAGGTCTGCCGACGCTTGTCGAAGCCGCTCGTGACGAACGATCTTTTCGCGTTTTTGCTTTGGCAGCCATCTCTACCCTCGAGGACGCCGAAGCCCATCTGGCCCTGCGTGGGCTGATGAACGAAGCTACGAGCGAAACTCGATACGGAGCGTTTCGCGCGCTGTGGACGCTCGATAAACAAGACCCGTTTATTCGTGGTGAAACACTGGGCATGCCGAAAGATTCTGACCAGAGATCGAAACGAAATTTGGGAGAGTACAAACTACATACGCTGGAGTCACTCGGTGAACCAATGGTCCATGTGACACTTCGGACACGGCCAGAAGTTGTGGTTTTTGGCTCCGATCAGGAGCTTCGACCTCCCCTGTTTCTGGCTGCCGGACGCAACATTATGGTCACCGCCCAACCGGGCGCAACAAGTATCTCTTTAGCCAAATTCGCAGTCGGTCAGGCGGATGAACGACGCGAGGTCTCTCTGCGGTTAGCGGATGTGATTCGGGCGGCCGATGAGATGGGAGCGACCTATCCCGATGTCGTTCAAATGTTAGCGGATGCCTCGAAACAGAAAAATCTCGCGACACGATTGGCGGCCGACGAGCTTCCGGAAAGTGGCCGCGTCTACTATCGCCCCGACGGCGAATCCTCGAAGCCCGGTTCCAAGAAAGGAACGAAGGTCGGCCGAGACAACAACGCTCCGAACTTATTCCCCGAGCCGGAAAAAGACGATTCTGACATGCGCCTCGCCCGTGAAAAGAGCGATCAGCAGACATCGTCGGAGACAGGAAACATGGCCAATGTTCCGCAGGATGCGGACGCTGAGGACCACACCAAAACAAAATCGAACTCCCCCAAAACAGCAATAACAAAAAAAGAGGCGGGGACGAAAACAAAACGCAACTTTTCTTGGGTTGGTGGTGTAAAGAAATAACTATCGTCTGAAACGTTGTGACAATTGCAGACATTACACGAATACTGATTCGCCCCCATGCTCAAGTCCCTCGAATTGTTCGGTTTCAAGAGCTTTGCCGACCGCACTCGGTTTGACTTTTCGACCGGCATCACCAGCGTCGTCGGGCCGAATGGCAGCGGCAAGAGTAACGTCGTTGACGCGATGAAGTGGATTTTGGGCGACCAATCGGCCAAAAGCCTGCGTGGCAAAGAGATGACGGATGTCATCTTTAACGGCTCGACGAGCCGAAAGCCAAGTGCCTATGCGGAAGCAACAATCACCCTCGATAATACCTCGGGTTGGCTCCCCTCCGACGCCCAGGAAATTCAGATCGGCCGCAGAATATGGCGTAATGGAGATGCCGAGTATTTGTTAAACAGGGCGGCCACTCGACTCAAAGACATCAAAGATCTGTTCCTCGGGACCGGTGCTGGGACTTCGGCCTACAGCATCATTGAACAGGGCCGAGTCGATCAGATCCTGCAAGCCAATCCGGCTAGCCGCCGCGCCGTATTTGAAGAGGCGGCAGGCATCAGCCGCTTCAAGGCGAGGAAAGTCGAAGCTCAGCGAAAACTCGAACGTGTTGCCCAAAATCTCGAGCGGCTGACTGACATCGTGGATGAAGTCGAGGCCCAGTTGAATTCCACACGAAGTCAGGCGGCAAAAGCCGCCAAATACCGTGAGGTTTCGGTCGGCTTGAAGCTCTGGTGGCTGGGCCTCGCCGCCGATGACTTTCGACATTTAACAACAGAAAAAAAATTAATCGAAGCAGACCTGACCTCATCGAACGGACGGCTCGAAGCACTGACTCAGCAGCAACAACAGATCGAAACTCGGGAAACGGCGTTCGATGCCGATCTCGCCAAACTAGATGACCTGCTGCGTGAAGTGGAACGTCGCGGCGCTGCTGAACGCGAGGGAATTGCCGGAAACGAATCAACCATCCAATTTCAAACGGCGCGCCTCTGTGAGATTGATGGTGAAATGAGTCGCCTACAAAAACAGCAACTGATGCTCAGCAAACGCCTGCTCGAAACGAGGCAAGACATCGCTGTGCAGCAACAACGATTGACTCAGTTCGAAACCGACTTTGATCAGAATCAACATCGCACGGCGGCGCACGACGATCAGCTTCAACAGACGGTGCAAATGCTCTCCGAACGACGCGAAGCTCTGGAGTTGGATCGCGCACGCCGACTGGAACTGACGAAGGCGGAATCAGCGACATCGAGCCTCTTGGCGACACTCAGAGCCACTCTGTCTGCCGTGCTGAACACACAGGTCAAATTAAAGTCACAACAAGACCTGCTTCATGGAGCACTGGCAGAGCAGGAACTCGAGCGAACCCACAGGCTCACCCGATTGGACCAGGCGACCCACATGCAATCTGCTGCGCAGCTGGCTCTGCGTGCCACTCAAGCAAAACGGACTCGTTTGCTGGAAGCTCAGGACGAATCCAAGCAGCGAGTCGCGGAACAACGTGAACGGCGGAGTGCCTCTGTAGCACGCAAAAATTTGCTGGAAGATTTGGAATTGCGACAAGAGGGCCTGGGCATCGGCGTGAAAGACATTCTCAATCGCGCACGTCACTCAGCACATCCGCCGTGGAATTCTGTCGTAGGGACCGTGGCAGACCTGCTTGAGGTGGAACTCGAACACGCAGCATTGTTGGAGGTTGCACTCGGTGCGCGGGCCCAGTTGATCGTCCTGCGAGAGTATCAGGCGTTGCTGGATTACTTGAATCGAGGGACCGTTCTTCTCGCCAACCGCGTTGGTTTCATCGCTGTTCCTGATCGCGCCTTGAATCAGCCAATGCCGTTGTCACTGAATCAATCGCGTTTCGTTCACATGCAACTCGATCCCGCCGAACTTCCAGACTTGACCGGCGAACCGGGTGTGGTGATGCGGGCCGATGCACTTGCGTTTTCGGATCGCGGCATTACGGGGCTCGCGACCACTGTTCTTGCCGATACTTGGATCGTCCGCACCATCGATGATGCCGTGCAACTCGCACGGGGACACCGAGAGCCGCCAACAGGCGACGGACAATCC
The DNA here is from genome assembly GCA_945876035.1 of Schlesneria paludicola DSM 18645. Taxonomy (GTDB): domain Bacteria; phylum Planctomycetota; class Planctomycetia; order Planctomycetales; family Planctomycetaceae; genus Schlesneria; species Schlesneria paludicola_C. The sequence continues at coordinate 60,101 of CAMCMU010000003.1, forward strand.
GAAACGACTTCGGTTCTCGGTAGCGATTCGCCAACCGCTGAGCGTCCGACGACCCATGGTCCCCGAAGATATTTGGGACTGCGTTTTGTGACCCTGCAGGGAGAGTTACTGGAGTCAAATGGGACTTTGTACGTGGGGACCATTCGTAGCGAGACCGCGTTGCTTTCGAGACGCAGCGAGCTGAGGGGAATCAAGAATGATCTGACTCGCTTGACCCACGAAATCGACGCCGAAGAGACGTCCATGCAGGTGGTCGACCAATCGTTGACGGGCGCCGACTCAGAGCTTGAGGCGGTTGCCGCGGAGCTTGACCATGCAAACCAACGACTGGCCGACTTAAAGGCAGACCTCGCGGCGCAAGACCAGACTTTAATTCGTTTGCGGCGGGAAGAATTGCTGATTTCAGACCAGTTGCAATCGTCTGCCTCCGAATTCTCGCTCCGGCAACTGGAACTGACTGCGGCCGAGCTTCAGGCGACTGAATCCGAGCGGGAGCTTTCTGATTTGGAAGACCATCTCGCCGAATCCGCCGAAAAACTGCTCGGGATTGAACAACACTCTCAGCTACTAGAACACCAGAAGACGACAAATCAGCTCGATCTCGTCAAGCAAGGGGAGCAATTGCAATCCTTGCGACTCTCCGTCCACCGCCTGTTCGATGAGCTTCAACAGCGAACCTCACAACACGACGAAGCGGAGCGCAGGAGTGCCTCTTCGCTGGCGAAGCGTCAGCAAATAACACTGCACATCCTTAACACACGAGCGACTCGCGACGAGAGACTTCTTGCCTCCGAAGAAATCGCCGCGCAGGTGACACGGCTTCACGGAAACAAGATGACCCTTCGCGTCGAACGCAGCGAGATTGTCGAGCAGGAATTGGCGATCCGCAAAGAACGCCGCGCGTTGGCCGAACGCTGTCATGCCAGCGAAATTCGCATTCGAGACATGACGCATTCTTTGAAAACACTCGACGAACGCCTCGAAGAGGAATATCAACTGAAACTCACCGATGTGGTTGGGTCAGGCGGATCAGCCTATCGGCTTCTCTTAGAAGAAAGAAACGAGACAAACTCGAACGGGCGAGGAACCAAAGGGCGAATCGAAGAAACACATTCCACGCCCTCCGATGACACAAAGAATCCCTCCCCCGTGGAACCACTCGGAATCGATGTTCAACCGTCCTATATCGAACTCCGACCCGAACTCGAATCGCGTGTCAATCGGCTTCGAAAACAACTCAAATTGATGGGCAACGTCAACACCGACAGTCTCGATGATCTCGAAATGCTGGAGACTCGTTTTGAGCAATTGTCGGCCCAGTTACAAGATCTTGTGGAAGCGAAAAACACCCTCGATGATATCATTCGCAAAATCAATTCTGAAAGTCGCAGGTTATTCACGGAAACATTCACGACGATCCGGATGAACTTTCAACAGCTATTCCGGCAGGTCTTCGGAGGCGGGGAAGGGGACATTATTCTGGAAGATCCCAACGACGTTCTTGAATGCGGTATCGACATCGCCGCACGTCCACCCGGCAAAGAACTCCGCACGATTTCCTTATTGAGCGGCGGCGAGAAAACGATGACGGCCATCGCGCTGATCATGGCGATCTTCCAGAGCAAGCCTAGCCCTTTTTGCATTCTCGATGAGGTCGATGCGGCGCTCGATGAGGCCAATGTGGAACGATTCACGGCCGTTGTCAAAGCCTTTCAGCAGTCGACCCAATTCATCGTCATCACGCATCACAAACGAACGATGACTGTCGCCGATGTGCTCTACGGCGTGACGATGGAAGAATCGGGTGTCTCCAAGCGAATGAGCGTTCGCTTTGAAGACGTCAGCGAAGATGGCAATATCCGTTCCACAGCGCAGTCCTCCGCCGCCTGAGACCGACGAACGGTATACGACACCTGTGCTGGGCGTTCTAGGAGGTATTCATACTCCCACGTGCTCGTTTGGCGCGAGGGTGTTTCGTCGGTGACGACAGCGACTCTTTCGGTGTCCCCGGCCTTAACATTTAGGTCCGCTTGACCGTATCGCGAGTGATCACGGTTCTGTTTGGTCGACCGGACGAATAGAATCTCAACAGACAGGAACCGGACCGTTCAAGGGAGTGGGTGCAGTGATGATGACTTCTGATGGGGGAAGTGTGCCCGCAGATGATTTGACGGGTTCTCAGCGGGCCGCCGTCGAACATTTTGAGGGGCCGTTGCTTGTCTTGGCCGGACCGGGATCCGGCAAGACGCGGGTCATCACTCGGAGAATCGCTCGATTGATCGAGCGGGGAGTTAAGCCTTGGGAAATTCTGGCGATCACCTTCACAAACAAGGCCGCTCGCGCGATGAGCGAGCGGGTTCACACGCTGCTTCCCGGTTCGCGGATCTGGGTCAGTACGTTTCACCGCTTTTGTGCAAAACTTCTACGAGAGCATGGCCGCGCTGTGGGATTGAATCCCAATTTTTCGATCTACGACACCGGCGACCAACAGCAGTTGATCAGGCAGTTGCTGCATGATCTGAACTTCGATTCCGCGCACTTTCCTGCGAACAAGATCAACGCACGAATCAGTCAGGCCAAAAACGAACTCCTCTCGCCGGAAAAATACATAACACGATACGGCGAAGGGATCGGAACGCATCTCGAAGCGGTCGTGGCCAAAGTCTATCCTGCCTATCAGAAACGGTTACTTGAGGCGAACGCCGTCGATTTTGACGACCTCCTAGTCCACGTGGCGATGCTACTCGCCGAGCAGGATCCGCTGCGTGTGGAACTCGATCAACGCTACCGCTTCATTCTCGTCGATGAGTATCAGGACACCAATCAGGCGCAATATCAGATCGTCACCGCCTTGTCGCAAATCGAGCCAAACTTGTGCGCCACTGGCGATCCCGATCAGTCAATCTATGGCTGGCGCGGAGCGAGAATTGAAAACATCCTACGATTTGAGCATGACTTTCCCGCTGTGACGATGATCCGTTTGGAAGAAAACTTTCGCAGCACGCCTGAGATTTTGAAGACTGCCGACAGGCTGATCGGATACAACATCCATCGCAAAGCCAAGCGACTGAAGACCGACAACGTCAGCGGAGAAGCGGTCGAACTGCGACTGTATCGCGACGGGCAGCATGAGGCCAACAGCATCGCCAACGAAATCGCAGCTCTGATTGAATCCGGTGAGCGGCGGTGGAAGGACTTTGCCGTTTTCTATCGCGTCAACGCGTTATCGCGGTCGCTGGAAACGGCCTTCTCACGCCAGAGAATTCCTTATCAGATGGCCGGCGGCGTGGCGTTCTATGAGAGAGTCGAAATCAAAGACTTGCTGGCCTACTTACGACTGATCGAGAACCCGCAGGATCGCATCGCCTTCCTCAGAGTCGTGAATACACCGACGCGAGGAATCGGAAAACGATCGCTGGAAAAGCTCGTCCAATGGGCCGACGGGATCGGATGGAATCTGATCGATGCCTCGAGACAACGTGTGCCGATTCCCGCTCTGCCCAAAAGGGCCGCCGTTCAACTGCGAACATTCGCTGCCATGGTCGATGAGTTAAGTCAGGCAAACTGTGGGACTGTTGAAGCTCTTTTGCAACTGATTCTTAAGCGAACGGGATATCTTCAGCAGTTGGAAGCATCGCCTGACGAAATGGACTCACAGCGGGTTGGCAACATCGAAGAACTGATTAGTGCCGCACGGCAGTACGATGAACAGGAGCACGAAAACGATCACGCCTCATCGCTCACGGGCTTCCTAGAAACGGCGACCCTGACTCAGGACATCGATTCGCTCGACGAATCGACCGGCACAGTGACGTTGATGACACTTCACGCCGCTAAGGGCTTGGAATTTCCATGCGTCTACCTGCTTGCCGTCGAACAGAATATTCTCCCCCACGAACGATCCCTGCGTCAGAATGACGCCCGACAACTGGAAGAGGAGCGGCGTCTGCTGTTCGTCGGAATGACGCGTGCCGAGGAAAAACTTGTCCTCACACACACCGTCCGACGCGAACTGCATGGACGCAGCCTGAGTACTATTCCAAGTGTGTTCCACGACGAACTCACGGTCGAACTGCGAGATCTTACGGGTGCAGAGGACTTTCAATTCCTGGACTCAACCGATCACGACTTGAGGTTCGACAGGGACGATTTTTCGAACTCACACCAGACCGACGATGAACACGAAACCTCGATGCCATCTGTGCCGGAATTAGAAAAACATCACGCAGACGGCGAACCTTGGCAGCAGCGGAAGCCTCCTGTCGGCCAAACGCGGAGCGGTCTGCGACTCACCACAGGTGCCGCATTAAAATCCGGAACAAAACAGTCTGTGGAGTTGCAAACCGGTTTCGCCATTGGAATGCAGGTCCGACACCCACGCTATGGCCTCGGGACGGTGATCGAGACAAGCGGGCTTTCCAAGAATCGGACGGTCACAGTGGAATTCGCCGCCGACGCACGACGCGAATGTTTTGTGGCCGCCAAATGCCCCTTGCAACCGATCGGCTTGAGGTAACGACCATTCCTCGAGTGATTTCTCACCCTCCAAGACCGCTCTGTATTCGGGCGGCACCGATTGACTGACAGCAAACTCAAAATTCTGTAAGACGGATTGCAACACGATCAGGGCTATCACCATCGAGAGTCCGCAAACGACGTTTGCCGAAAAGAGTAGGGACGACGCTTCTCAGCACACCCGCCCGAACGACGGCAAAGAAGTACATCGCAATAATTTGTATCGAGGAGAATACGGTGGCGGGAATTTCGGCGGCGACTAAGATCCGGCTGAGCACGCACCACCGAGCCGGATCAACGAATGACACCACGAGACATGTTGAGGCTTTGTCAGTGCGATTCACGTTGTGACTCGAACGAACGCCGCGGGGCGTCGTTCGTTCGAGGGATGATTTCGAATCGATTGATAAGGCGAAGAACCGAACGAATTCGCACCTGAATTCGACCCACCCCCCCCCCACTAAAGCCCCTTTGAAGTGGACTCTGAATTTGACTTCTCTCAGAAAATGCAACATCGTTGGCGACCACTCTTGCTTCACTTGATGTGTCCAGTAACTCTCTGAAAAAAACTAAAACAATGATGCTCCCCCTCCTCCGATCTCAGTTACTCAGCCACCCACTTTACGACTCCGTACGAACGGTCCACAATTTGAGACTGTTCATGCGTGAACATGTGTTTGCCGTTTGGGACTTCATGTCATTGCTCAAGCGTTTGCAACAGCTTGTGACGTGTACCCAAGTTCCGTGGTTGCCGCCGACCGATCCCGAAGCCAGCCGTTTCATTAACGAAATCGTGCTCGGTGAAGAATGTGATGACGACGGACGCGGTGGGCATGCCAGTCACTTGGAACTGTACATGCAGTCCATGCAGGAAGTCGGGGCTGACACGAAGCCGATTCACCTGTTCCTCAGCCGACTCGCGCAGCAGATTCCTGTAGAGCAAGCGATCACGGAGGCTGCGATTCTCCCGAGCACTCGCGATTTTGTGAGATCGACACTTCGGACTGTTTCTTTGGGGCGGCCTCACGAAATTGCAGCGGAATTCTTCTACGGACGCGAAGATGTGATTCCGGATATGTTCGCAAGGTTAGTCGAAGCATTGCCCAGTCAAGGAGTGCGCGTCGAGAGACTCGTACACTATCTGAAACGCCACATCGAACTCGATACCAACGAACACGGCCCGCTGGCCCGAAAGTTGGTCGATAACCTCTGCGATCAACAACCGCAGCGACTCGCTGAAGCGGACGCTGCCGCTGCGCACGCGCTCAAAATGAGAGCCTCACTATGGGATGGCATCCTCTCGGAAATACAGATCCCATCGTTCGTCAGCTGATCGCACGGACTCGCACATCCAATCCCGCTCAATCACCGGAAAACGCAAGGCACCAACTTCGCGGGCACCGATGTTTTCCGCTGGTCCATAGAAAACATCCATGCCCGCCTTGCCGTTGCCGAATCGTAGTGATTTTGAGGCTGACCGGTGCCGGGAGCATTGACGCCGAAAGGTCGCAGCGATCAGATCCATTGCTGGGGTCAACCGGCCGTGACTCGGGCATTGAGTCGACCCAAAACCATGGTGAGATCGATTCCCGCTCGGGACGAGTTCTGAGCTCATCAAATACAGAACGCCGAGACAACGACCATCCGTTCACCGGGATGGCGTTCTGCCCGGACCATCTCGCTCTTGATGTCCCTTTTTGTGGCGTTTCTTTTGCCTTCGTTTCAAATTCTCTCTCCGTCTTGGTCAAATCTTTTCATTCTGTTTGCCTGCCTCTGTTGATTGTTATGGCCCGTTTTCGGATGCGGACGCTGAGGCTTGTCAACCTGAGCAGCCTGTTGAAAAATCCGTCGTTGGCTTGACGTGTGTGACAGGACGCGATGATCTGCGCGTTTGAGGGACTGAGGAGCAGGGAATGGCGATGGGACATTGGCGGACGGAGCAGCAGCAAGAGTTTTGGATTGCGACCGATGAGCTGTCCCAGACGCCTCGGCATGTGTGTTATCAGCGAGTGAATGAATGGCTCGCGAAGGCTGAGTTCGCTTCGTGGTTGGAGCAACTCTGTCGGCCGCACGACTCCCAGCAGGATCACGGTTCGATTGCGCCGGGGGAGGGATTTTCGGATGCTGCTGGTCGGCTATTTCGAGGACATCGACTCACAACACGGGATCGTGTGGCGGTGTTCCGACAGTTTGTCGCTGACGAGTTTCCTGAGCTGTCAGCCACACGAGGCGACTGCCGAGCATTCGAGTCTGACTTGGATCACGTCGCGGTTGCCGCTGGAGATTGACCGCGAGGTGTTCGCCTTCGTGCTGCCGTTGCTGCATGAGCAGGGTCTGCTCAAAGGGACGACGCTGGAAGCCAACGCGGCGATGATTGGGAAACTCATCGGAAGAATTTTGCGGCGGCGGAAGGGATCGAGCTCTCATGGCGAGCGGACGCGGCTCGCTTCGACCAGCAGCGAGCGAAGACCAGGAATAAGAAATGCTCCCACGACGACTGGCCATCGCCGTCTGATCCGGACGGACGCATCACGAAGCTGACGGCTGGCTCGACAGACTTGGCGGACAAGGCGGTGGACCTCGACACGGGAGCTATCACCGCGGCGGAAATCGATCACGCGGATCAAGCAGACTCGGCCACACGCGAAGACACACGGAGATTCGCGGCTGGCCAGATCGCCGAGGTTGCTGGCGATCCGCTGTGCCACGAGGGAGTGGCCGACAACAGGCGACCTCAAGAACGCAACAGGGCCGGTGATCCGCGATCTCGGCACGGGCCTTCGCACGTACATCTCTGAGCCGCAGGTTCCCCAAGGTCGCACTTGGACCGACAAGGCGGTCGAACAACGCGGCGCCTTCCGCGCCAACTATTGCCGCATCCGCAGTGAACGCGGTAAATGCCGGCTGCGTCGCCGTGGCGAGGTGGTCGAACGGACGTTCGCTCACCTCTGCGGAGCGGCCAAACCGCGAGGATTTACGCTCGTCTTGCGCCTTGGTACGTTGCGACAGACCACCCCTACGGACCCTGAAACCGATCAGCCACTCTCAACCCGATTTTCCGATGTTCAAAATCACATAATGGCAAACCGCACTCGCGACCGGATCACGCCGATCACATAACGACAAAATCAGACGTCGTCAACAGGCTGTTCGGAGCCTTTTCGGGGCCAATTCGGCGCAATTTCAGCTCCACCCGCGCGGACCGACAGACCGCAGGTGTCTCAAAATCATTGACACGTTCCGGGATGACGTCATTCGGTGACTTCGCCAGCAGGCTTATGGCGAAGACGATATCCGTAGAACCCTGTGATTCCGTCTTTAGATGTAGCCAGATCGGCTTTGCAAAGGTAAAATGATCATTATGCCGGCAGACGCGTGCGTCCTGGAAATTGAATCGGACAAGTTTTGTCCGTCTGGAGGGTTGGGACGCATGAGACATCGCTGATTGGAATGACTTCGCCTCAAAGCGGATCGGATGATGCGGCGGATCTGCTAACATACCGTCACGATAATCGGGCTAAAGCCCATGACACGGGACAAACAAGAATGAAGATCTTGGTGACTGGTGGAACAGGTTTGATCGGCTCGTTGCTCCGTTCTTTTCTGACAACAAGCGGTCATGAGGTCTATTGCCTCACGAGAACAATTCCCAAAAGTGCAAACGACATTTCGTGGAATCCCACAGAAGGCGAACTTCTGAGGGGTCGTCTCGAGGGCCTTGATGCTTTCGTACATCTCGCGGGCGAAAATATCGCCGGTTCGCGGTGGAACACAAAATTCAAGGAACGTATCCGGAGCAGTCGCATCAATGGAACTCGTTTGCTCTGTGACACGATCGCACAACTTCAACGCCCGCCCAAGATACTCATTTCTGCTTCTGCGATCGGAATTTATGGTGATCGTGGCGCTGATCTTTTAAATGAATCTTCACCGCCAGGCCAAGGTTTCCTCGCAGACGTCTGCCAAAGCTGGGAGGCTGCCACAGAGCAAACGCGCGCTCAAGGGATTCGAGTTGTTAATTTGCGTATCGGTTTTGTTCTGAGTCGCCATGGTGGAGGTCTGGCCAAAATGCTGACTCCATTCCAACTGGGCGGCGGCGGAGTGATCGGAACCGGCCGGCAGTATTGGAGTTGGATCGCCGTCGACGATGTGATCGGTATTATTCATCATTGCCTGATGAACGATCGAATGACGGGGCCCGTCAACGCCACGGCACCATCACCCGTGACAAATTTTGAATTCACAAAAACATTGGGGCGAGTTCTTCACCGACCGACGATTTTCCCCATGCCTGCTTTTGCTGCCAAATTGGCCCTCGGTGAAATGGCAAATGATCTGTTACTGGCAAGCGCACGAGTCATGCCCAATCGCCTGAATGAATCGGGTTACGTGTTCCGCCACCCCACGCTTGTGGGAGCGTTGCAACACGTACTGCAAAGCAGTGGAAATCAATAAGCCACTGAACAAAGACGGTTGGCGACACTGAGACGAAAACGAGATTGCGTGCGAAATTGGCTCTGACGCGAAGTCGTTGGAAATCCGAATCTCACCGCGCCACACGGAATCCTTCGCTGACGTCCGCAAGGAACACAACACCGCAACCCGATTTGAGGCACCCGTACTTACGAGCCATCAAGGTGGAATCCACTGACTCGGGTCACTGTCAAAATGCAGATCAAGAGTTGAATGGCCAAGACAATCCATGCGGGTCGCCACAATGCGTTATCCGCGGCGCCTTCGACTCGAGCAAGACATGGACCGGCTAACAACGCCAACCAAGGCATAAAAATGATCCACAGTCGAGCGGCCTCTCCTGAATTTTTACCGGTCAACCACAACGCTCCCCAAACCATCAAAACGGCGGCAATTTGTGTGAGCGGTTCTGTTCGATCTTGCGAGGATCGGAGGTCGGATCGACTTCCGCTGATCTGGGACACCAGACTCCACACCGTCACAACGGCGATTGGACAACCGACGGAGAACACCAATTCCATCGGATTGAACAGGACCCATTTCCAGTAAGTCCGCACGGACACTTCGTAAAATCCCGCGTGGTTCTGATAGTTGAGACGCCAAATTTCAATTAAATTGGCATGTCCCCAAAAATTCATGGCCAAGAGTGGCCCGAGAAATCCAACGGCAGCGGCGAGAATACAACGCCAAGGAGGAAACATTCGCCAGCAGCTTACGTCACTGCGACCGATTTCACGCAGGCCCTGCGATACTTGGAGCTTGACGGAATCATGCAACGATTGTTTTGAACGATGTCCCAATCGAAGTGACGCAAGTGCAGCAAAGAGGAACACCGGTAGAAAGGCGAGACTGCACATCAAGCCACACCAAGCAAGCAGTCCACTCAGAGCAGCGATCGTCAGGCTGCGGCGATCGGATCCGGCCAGCCATGCCCAAACGATCATCATGCCCATGAAGGCGTAAACCACATCGGACTTTGGAACGAAGATCGCGATCGCTGGAAATAACGGCCAAAGTGAGCATGCCAACCAGCCGACCGCGAGTCCATGTGTGCGTGAAACAACAGCAAAAATAGGCACCACCACCAATGCCGCGCTGGCCATAACGATCAATGTTGCCAACCAAAGGACTTGTCGATCCAGAGGCAAGAGTGATCGTGGCGGGTGCGATCTGAGCACATTTTGCGAGATTACGTCGCATCCATCGCGAAATGACGAAGGCGTCGTCATCTCCGCGAATGCTGCCAACCATGCGGAACTCTCACAGGCGGCGATCAGCCCGTGAAAGAAGAGAAACAAGCCTGGCGGATGAGTCCCGACGTGCAGCACGTCCCCTTCACGCATCAAGTCTTCATAGGTGGAAAGGAATGGTCCAACTTTGGGAGAATCGTAACGAGCCCTCGTAAAATATCCGGAGGAGCTTGGATAGTACAAAACAAAAGGGGCTTTACCGAGACCATTTGCGGGCGGAGCACCTTCTTGAACAATCCAAATCCACGTGAAAGAGATCACCACGAGGATGGTCAGCCACACAGCCACTTCGACCGATGAACTTGTGAACGAACCACTCCGAAAACGCCGCCATCCCAAGCGGACAACAGACAAATAGAATCCGGCGGCGACAGACAACAAGAGCACGTTGACAAGCGTGTCGGGTTGCGTTGTGACGCGGGTCCACGTCCATTCGCCTGGAATTCCCAGCGGAATTTTCGTTAACCACAGGACGCCGAGCGATATGCCTGACAGGACCAGAATCAGACCGAGGAATGCTCGGGACATGGATGACTTGCCTGACTCTTATGGTGTCTCGTATCCGTCCTCGCCAACTTTCGCCCGCTCAGTTGCTTCGTTTCCAAAGAGTAGGAGAAAGCCACCTCCACCGCCAGTGGGCTTTCCATAGTCTTCGGACTCCGCCTCCAAGATTTGCTTGATGCGCAGTCGTGAATCGGTCAGATGCGCCCGACTATAGTCATCCAGTTTTAGGTCACCCTTGATCAGCGTTGCATCAATTCTGGTGGCGAGTTCGGTCAGGACCACACGTGTCAAAACTCTCGCATCCTCCGGCTGCCCAGTTCTTGGGCTCGCGACAATTTCTCCGAGCCGTTTGAGCGCCGTCCGCTGCAGTGAGCGGCGGAAACTGTTGATATAGGCGTTCCGGTTCGTGAACTCTCCAGCAGGCTGGGCGTTGACCTCGGCAAAGACGGCTTCCGTCACGCCTTTCAGGTGCTCCGGTAGTGTGTAGACATCTTCCGCGGCCGACGCCTTCGCCTCACCGTCCAAAATCCGACTCAGCGTGAGTGGATTGAGCATTCGATTTAGGATCGTATCCTGAAACATCGCCACTTGTTCGTGAATGGGATAATCAATTCTCCTTGGGTCCTGAGTTCCCCAATGTCGCCAGCGACTTGCGGCCAGTGAGTTGAGCACGGATTGATCGTACTTCGGAACAGTAAAAGCCTGTTCGGCAAGCTGTTTCATCGCAGCCCGCTGCTGGGAGGCGTCCACCAGCGTAAATGGAGTCCTCGCCTGATTGTCACCCTTGTGATCGCGGTGAACGACTACGCCACCGATGAACCGCGCCACGAACTGGGCGGACTTATAGTACTCACTGAGCAGGACGCCAAACGCCTGCCGAGCACGCTGGTAGCCATCACCGTTTTGAACCGTTCGTTCGAGTAACGTAGGCAGCAACCCATTGACTAGGGCCATCTGCCGTTGAGCATGGACGATCGGTTCCTTACCGAGATCAAAGCGGCCCGAAAAAGGGTCGGGATCGTTGGACTCGGTATCCTCGTCCGTGGCAAAATCGAGCCCCGATTCGCCGCTGCGTATGGCGATTTTTATGAGTTCGGCATTCTCATCGCCGTTGATGGTTTTGTAGCCATACTCGATGGCCCAGAAGTCATAAGGCCCAACTGTTGTCGTATAGTACGCCGGTTGCTTCGTGCCCGCCGCAACGATATTGACGGGCAAATAATCCATGACACTTCCCACCGTGGCTTCGTTCGCTTTGGTTGGGTCTTCGATGTCCGCGAGTGTCTTCCAAGCACTCGCCTTAAAATTGTGTCGCAAGCCGAGTGTATGTCCGACCTCGTGCATAACGACGTCTTTGAGTGCCTGTTGCAAATATTCTTCAGGCAACTCACCGCGTTTGGTCATCATTCCCTGCGCGGCGAAGACCGCTCCGGCAAAACTGCTCTGGTGCTGCATCCCGTCACTCAAACGGCAGTCGGCGTGCCGCTGACGTGGCGAGTCGACAAATATTGCCCCCTTCGCGGGACGGGTATGATCGATGTCGAACAATGCTGCAACACTGGAGGGGGTGAAATTTTCGTAACTGCTCTTCCACGATCGAAGGAAACTCGCATCGAAGAGGATGTCGGCATCGAGGATTTGGCCGGTCAGCGGATTGACACGCGAAGGACCCATCGCGAATCCCGCTTCGGCGGTGATCCAACGAAATGTATTGTATCTGACGTCCTCGGGATCCCAAGTATCCTTTTCATATTGCTGATTAACCTCAATCGCATTGTCGAAGCCCAGCTTGTCGAATGTTTTGTTCCATTCTTCGATCCCGGCGCGAATAATCGGCCGTAGATTGACTGGAACGGTCTTCTCCAGCCAGAAGGTGATTGGCTTTTTCGGTGGCGAAACTTTGGCCTCCGGAGCGTCCTTTTGCAAATCCCAGCGGTTGATGTAGCGAACGAAGTTTTCATCATCGCTATTGTCAGTGAAATCCTTCGCGACGGTCAGAAAATATCCGACGCGATCGTCCGCCTTGCGCGGCTTGTAGCCCGTCTGCGGCAGTTGGCTGATGCTGTAATGGACGGTCACCTGCATGCCACGCGGATCCGCCACGGTGTCCGACGGGATCTGCCCTGCGTAGACCGCGTTGATGTCGATCTCAACGTTCTGCTCAAACGCCTTCACGTTCGAGATTGTACTGCGATCCGAGGCAAAACTGGCTCCGAGCATTTTACCGACCTGCTCGTCGTCACTCAAGAAGACTCGCGTCATATCGATCAAATGTCCGCCAAGTGTATCGGTCACGATCGGCAATGCGTACAGAACACTGTCGCTATAAGCCAACTTCACCGCACTCGCCTCCGGAGTCCCTGGCCTAGCTTTGAATTTGACGTTCCGCCGAAGGACGTGAATTTTGTCACCCGACTTTCTGAATGACCAGAGCACGTCGTCGCCCCACGTCATTCCGCCTAAGACGGGCATGCGACTGATACCTCGGGCGATCGAACTGAGCATCAGAAAGTCTGTTCCAAAATAACTTTGCTTCAGATCCACGAGGATCTGTTGATCCTTGTGGTAGACGGTCCAGAGCCCTTCAACCTTTTTGCACCCCTTGACTGCTTGATCGAACTTGGATGCTGCCGGTTCCGCCGTCGTCGCCGTGGTCTGAGCAACAGCGATGTCAGACACGATTCCCAGAAAAAGGGTCAGCACAACACTCGCGAGCGACAAAACTCGCAGCCAGAACTTGTTGTTGAGCCGGGTGTTGTCAGTGTCCGAATCCATTCGGGACGACGTCGAATTTTCGACGGCAGCCATCACGGGGCTTGCCGCGCCCGTTCTTTTTGCGGGGCGGCGACTGCCGAGCCGTGAAGCAGATAATTTTGAACGAGGCATTCGAGGACTCCAGCGTTTGAAATAATTCAGCGGCGGAAGCGATCACACCCACATAACGTTTTGCTCAATCCGCCCAGTCTCGCAATTATGGCACGAAATCGGGTCGAGTTGCACGCCTACCCCGCAGAATTCTAATCGGTTTTCGAAGGAATGGGGGGGGTTCGGCGAGAGAAAGCGGTATGTTGCATCAAGGCAACGTTATTGATCAACAAACAAGACAACCGCAGTGATATTGTCCTTCGATCCACCGTCGGTGGCCGCCTGCACAATCGCTTTAGCCGTCTGATCAGGGCATGTTCCCGAAATCAGCAACTCCGCAAGTTTCAGATCGTCAGCGCCACCCGTAACACCATCCGAACAGATCAAATATTTGTCGTTCACCTCGGCCTTAATTGTCTTAGGCGTCGTTCCTTGGCCACCTTCTTTGCATCCAAGATATCGGTAAAGAACGTTTCGATATCTGTGGTTGGCCGCTTCCTCAAGGGTCAGCGTACCAGCATCAACTAAGGCCTGTGTCAATGAATGATCTGTCGTCAGTTGCTGCAGTGTTCCGGCGCGCAGCAGATAAACACGACTGTCACCCACGCCACCGACAAACAGTGTTTCAACAACTCGAACGACAAAGACCAGTGTGGTCCCCATGTTTTTAAGCTTGGAATTGACTTCGCCCCCGGCCATGATTTCAATGTTGGCCTCAGAAACAGCATCATTAATCGTTTGGATTGTTTGTTCAGCGGTGGCTTTTTCGAAATCGAGGTGCCTCAGTTTTCGAGGAATGATTTCCATCGCTAGGCTACTGGCTTTCTCGCCAGCCGACTGACCGCCCATCCCATCGGCCACCAAAAAAAAACGATGGAAGGGATCGTCAATGAAGTACGCGTCCTCATTGTTGTCACGTTTGCCAATGATGCTCAGATGTCCAACTCGAAACTTCATAATGCGTTACCGAATTCGTTGAGTGGACAGGAGTTGTACGGCATTGGCCCATGCAGCTCTATTGAAGTGAATACTCCGAGACCGACTGCACCAAAACGTTGCTTGAGTTTATGCAACTCGAGCCGGATTGGAAGTCCGGCCCCTCTGAAAAGTTCGCCCACCCGTGACGATTCGAGCGATCATCACGGGCATAACGATTGCACAAGATCCCTGATTCCGATCGCTTCTGACGCGATGAGCATCTCACCCGCTTCAAATCCTGCCATTTGGCCAAACAAGCGGTTTTGATTCTCGACCCAGCCAAACACGCGTTGCTTGCCGACCGGAAATTGAGTCTTGTACGCCCGTATCGCCTCCAACTTGATCGGCAAGGTAGAGGAGATGTCCGTGATAAATTTTCCGCCTCCTTCAGAAATATCGATGTTACTCAGTCCCAAAGGATACCAAAATTGCTTCTGAATCGAATGCGCCGGCAGACCGGCAAATTCGTCGTCCCACTTTGTCAAACGGCTATAAAACACCGCCGCATCTGTGATCTGCATCGCTTGCCAGTGGTCCGGGGAGGCCATCGGAGTTTTCCCCGCGATTCCCAACACAATTCGGGGACGCCACAATCGAAAGAGGCGTGCCAGTGCAACGCGTGCGGGAAACGAATCGAACAAGCACCGATTGGGAAGTGTCAGGGTCTCACGCGCATGCACGCCGAGAATTTCTGCGGCCACTCGCGCCTCGTTGAGACGCACGTTGATCTCCGGACAGCCCGGCGTTGGTTCGCCATTGGTGAGATCTACAATTCCGACTCGATAACCCTGTTGAACGAGCCGGGCCAGTGTTCCTCCCACCGCAATCTCAACATCATCAGGGTGAGCGCCCACAGCAACGACATCAAACGGCGGCGGAAATTCTGTCGTCATGCCAAGTCCGATGGAAAAAAAGATTTGAGAACTTTTGCCAATCGATGGGGATGCGTTAAGCAGGGATGCTGCCCCGCCGAGTGCATCCACTCGGTGCGGGATTGTTTGAGCCCGCGTTCCAGTTGCAATTGGCATTGGGTCTCGACTCGGCTTTCCCCCTCCGTCCTCAACAACAGAATTGGGCAAGTCACCTCATGCAGTTGCTCGGTCAGATCAAACGCAGCCAATGCCATTGCTTTTCCAGCAAGATCGGCCAATCTTAGGGAGCCGGTTGACTCAATAAGAAACTCGAATCGAGTGGTATCAAAAGGAGGAAACCAGCGACGATGATTTAACTCTTGAATTCGCCGTCGTCCGGGGAAAGAGGACAGAGGAAAATGAGT
This sequence comes from Schlesneria paludicola DSM 18645, assembly GCA_945876035.1. Taxonomy (GTDB): domain Bacteria; phylum Planctomycetota; class Planctomycetia; order Planctomycetales; family Planctomycetaceae; genus Schlesneria; species Schlesneria paludicola_C. Next base: position 75,962 of record CAMCMU010000003.1, read on the forward strand.
GAGCCCGCACAACTCCGAGAGCATGCGTTCGGCAACGCTTAACCGTCGCTGAGAGAAGCCATGCTGCAGGACAATGCCCGCAAAACGCTCAGGAATTTCCCGAGCCGCAGCCAAGGCCACAGCCGCTCCGAAGGACGGTCCAAAGACCCGTAACGTCCGATCTTCATGTAGGTCCGCCGCAGCGAATAAATCCGAGGTGAAGTCACTCATCCGCGGTCGCGCCGTCCTCGCCGCTCGATCATCGTGTGTATCAAAGACGATACAGCGGAACTGATCTTTTAGTAACCACAGCGTGAGGGACGACATTTCAGCAGTCGCCGCAAATCCGTTCAAAAAATACAAGGGCAAACCGTTGCCCCAAGTCCGACCGACCAAGTGTCGTGAGCCATTGGACAGCTCCCATGGCGTTGATTGTGAACGATATGCCGCGACGACCTCTGGCCAGGCGAGTGGCGGCGGACACGACTCCCCAGCAGATTGCGAGTCAGCAATCGCAGCCGAATTTTGTGTTATTCCCTGTGCATTTGCTGTTGTCCCCGGCTCATGTAATCGAGTCTCCGACGCGAATCTCGCCGGATCGTTAAGCATTGAAAAACGTGTTTCTAGCATTGGATTCGATTCGTTCCCACCTATCACAAATGTGCATTACCGACAGTCATCCGACAATCTGACGATCGGCATCACAGATGAGTTGATAGGCCGAACCGCTGTTCTCCGTCGACCGCAAGTTGTCGATAAACCCTTGTGACTGCAACATCCGACCGAGGCGGGCCAAGACGTGTAAATGAGTGCGTGAGTCTCGGCAAACGACCAGAAAAAACAAGTCGGTCAACGCTCGATTGGGCCCGCCAAACGGAATCCCTGACAACGTGCGACCAAACGCAATGAGCGAGTCTCCAATCGCATCGACCTGCGGATTGCGCGGGTGCGGAATGGCCACGCCATTATCAAATGCAGTTGATAAAACCGCTTCACGATCTTGAATTGCTGCTAGTAACTTAGACGGTTGCCAAACCTCCCAAGACCGCCCCGCGACCTCGACGAGACTTTCCAAAACCGACCGCTTTGTTCTCGCATCTAGGGGCACTTGCACCGTTTCTATCCGCAAGAAAGACGCAACCGGATGTGGGTTGTCAAATTCGGCCGACCGCTGCGTTTGTTCGAGAATCGCCAGTTCGCCGTCAGTGAACTCACGCATTTCCTGTTCTAACCAATGCGTGATCTCCATGGGATGGAACTGCCAATCCCCGGCGTTCTTGCGACCGGGAATACGTCCCCGATTGGCAAGCTTCTCTATTTCTCGGCGATCGCGTCCCAATTGCCGAGACAACTCATCTAGGTTGTACCAATCATGGGACATGGCAGGGCCGAATTTTGACAACTACGTGGGATTTGCCAAGGGCCAGTAGGATTCCATTTGTCGGATAACTGACCACGAGGGAGGAGGCGAATTTCACGAACAGACGGAAATCGCAGGTCGAAAAGTTTAAGATACCCAAAGACGATCACATGTCAACGGATGCGGAAATTTCTGTCTGTTCAACGGAGTTGGTAATCATCCGGATGGCATCACGACAGTGGCTCACTAACTCGGCCCGGGATTTAACGCAACTTCCATGCGGCCAAACGTGAACATCAAAATATCCCTCGTAACCGCAATTGTGGAAACACCGCACGATTTCAGCCAGAGCAATGCGTCCCTCTCCCGGAAAGCATCTCTCCGAATCTGGTTTTCGGGATTGTCGCAAATCACTGACTTGAACCACACCGATCCGTGGAACCAACTGTGGAATGCGGTCCATCAAGCGGTGTTCGTGGGACAGCTGATACGTATCAAACACCATTCCGACAGAAGCATGATTCACTTCGTCTAACAATTCGAGTGTTTCATCGAGCGTGTTGAGAAATGTCCACGTCGATGAGAACGCCTTTTTCATCGGCAAAACCGAGAGTCGCACTCCCTGTAACATGGCGAACTCGGACAACTCGCGGAGAGCCTCTCGGACCAACCGTCGACTGTGTCGCGTCGTATGCAGGCTTTGAGACCCGCTGACCACAATCACATTTTCCGCAGACAGTAATCTGGCAGTCGAAATAGCTTCTCGAGCATCCGCCTGTGCCTCATGAAAACTGATGCCGTGGCGACCAGTGAAACCGCCCGCAAACGACAACGAACAAACGTCGATCCCGGAACTTTGAAGAATGTCCGCAGCCGCGTATTCACCAATCTCAGAGACCTTGGGCCGCCACAATCCTATGCCACCATATCCCATCGTCTTGAGTTGCTGCACCTCTTCCTGAAGCGTCCAACGAAAAGTTGTCAGCTGGCTGAGAGAAATCTTGATCTTCGTTTTCTGAACACTGGTCGCCACATCACCAGGCATCGCATGCGGCTTTTTTTGATTCACCCCAACGAGGGGAATGGACGGAAAACTAGTTGAAAAATTTGGAAGACTATCGTGAGCCGAGGATGAATGTTTCACTCTTGCAATACCTCAAGAGTCATGATGGGACGTAACGGGCACATTGTTCGGAGCGACCGCCAAGACAAACGAACCGAGCGGAGCGAGATTGTGCGCGAGAGATACGCTCTTGCCAAGAGCAACGATGACGATATTTGCTAACAGAAATAAATAGGCGGCCTTGATTCTGTGATTTATCAACGAACTTGAATCAATTGATAAGCCCGCCGGAAGCGTATCTAACCTCGTGTTGAGATCGTCATACGGGGATCATCGGCAACGTTCACCCAAACATGAACATGCGGCGCACCTCGGTAATGCCACACGAACGAAGGACCTTCCAATCGCCAGTTGTCCCACACGTTGTCGTCACCGAGGTCACCCGATCGATAGAACGCGATCTGGCATTTGTCGAGGCCGCCCTGAGTCTTCAAATACCGCCTCGCCTTGGACTGATCCGACGCCCGATACGGTTCCAAGAGTGTATCCAGGACCTTCTGTGCGTAAGCCTTCTGGTCTTCCGTCAGCGTGTTGATCGGAAGTCCCAAAATTGTTCCGTCTGGTCCGCCGAAGTGAACCTTGCTCTCGGCGGGCGCGTTCTGAATCAGCGCCCGTTCGCGCTGCTTGCCGTCGAGTATCCGAAACAACTCATTCGCCTTCAATGCCTGATTCCAATAAATGTTGCCAGGATGATCTGAGGGTTCATTAAAATCAGACGCCGCGTGCCCGTAGAAGATTGGGCCGCCAAATGCGCAGTGTTCGGTACTGTCCCCATCAGCGCGAATCGTCAAGTGGCGCCCCGTCATGACGAACTCGAACTTACCGCTGCCCGGTGTTCCAAAAATTGCTAGGGATTGTTCTTTTCCATAGCCACCGGCGTCGTCCTTAAGCTGCTTCTTGATGCGGTCGTGCCAATCGGGTGAGTACAGTCCCCAGAACAGCGCTTCTATGATGTCCTGCTGATCTTTGGTAAAAAATCCACTGTTCAGCTTCTTATCGGTGATATGCCAGTTATTGGAAACGTGCGTTCGTAGGATTCCACGATCATCCTTATAATCCCACTCAAAACAGACCTCTTCTTTTTGCACCGGAGTCAGAGAGTCATACAGCGTCTTAACGAAGCTCTCTGAGACCGGTGCGGTGGCCTGTTCCGCGCGACTGCTGGCGGGCAGCACACTGACCGCAGTGGCCGTTGCTGCAACCGTTTGAACAAACCCGCGACGAGACACCGCCTCCCCGCTTGTCAGGCCGGTTGTCAATAAACCGTTATCCAAAACATGGCTATCGTGACAGCGATCCATCAGAGTCTCCTGAAAAGGAATATTCATCTCGACTTCAACCCCTATAGTATGCCGCCGACAACGACAAATTCAAAGATTGTCATTACTCGGTAAAAAAAAGACCAACAGACGACAAGATAACGATTGACAGAAAACGATGATCACCTCTTAAATCCGCCTCATCGGTTGTCACCGCCAGAGTTGTTTGATGTGGGGAAATAACATGGCGGCGGGCAAGATCCGGATCACGTATCTCTGCGTTGTCGTCGCATACGAACGGTGGGGGATAATACGATTAATCTCGAAAGGCTGGCGCGTGTTCGATCCGCTTTCGCTCCCATGAGCATCACTCGTTCGCAGGTTGTGTGTGGTCATCGATACCTGACGGACGCGGTGGATGCGTTTTCAAAAAACGTATGGGAGTTGCATACTGCACGCCCCGCGGCGATCCTCGATCCGTCGGCATGGTCAGGCTTCTCGCAAGTCACGGTAGGCCGTACTCGCACAGCAGGGTTCTTGACGGATCAAGGATCCACATCGGCAGGCCGCGATACCAAATAAATTACCGCCGTGATAACGAGTAATTCGTCAGTCGGCCGAATCCGAAATCTGGAGAGACCCTGTAGAGATCCCTCTGCCCAGAGTCTCCTACGGCAGATCTTTTAAAGAGCATCCACCGAATTGACGCCAACGACTAGGTTTTAATCAGAACTGAATTCCGATCAATTCGAAGAAATTCAGCAATACGATGAATGATCCGCATTGATTCGTCGAAGACCGCGACGCGGTGTACAAACCCATGAATCATTCCATCAACGCGCACAAGTGTTGTTGGAACACCAGCTGAAAGCAGTTTTTCTGAGTAGCGTTCTCCTTCGTCGCGTAGGACATCACACTCGGCTGTAATGATCAGAGCCGGTGGTAATCCGCTGAAATGCGTTGCGCGACACGGTGACGCATAGGGGTGATCGCGATCGATCTGCTGCGGCGCATACTGCTGCCAGAACCACTGCATGGCGGAACGAGTCAACAAATAACCCTGTGCAAATTGTTCGAATGATGGCGTCACGCAGGCGGCATCGATAACCGGGTAGATGAGGACTTGTCGGCTCGGCAGATGTCCCTGACGTTCACGGGCCATGAGCGTGACGACTGCGGCCAGATTACCACCGGCGCTATCTCCGGCGATCGCGATACGTTTTGGATCAATCCTCAATACCACCGCATGTTCGTGAACCCACTGGGTGACCGCATAGGCGTCCTCCGCGGCGGCAGGAAACCGATGTTCAGGAGCCAAGCGATAATCCACTGAAATCACGCATTGACCTGTTATCTCAGTCAGGGCGCGACATAAGACATCATGAGTTTGGATGTTGCCCGCAACCCATCCTCCGCCGTGCAGAAAAACAACGGCCGACTGGGGGCAGGCAGCCGAGCCGCGATAGATCCGAATTGGTATTTCGCCGCCAGGGCCGGGCGTCTGCTGATCGTTGATACTAGAAATATTTCGGGCCACCGTATCTTGAACGATGCCGGCACACATGTTCGCCCGTATCTCCAGCGGACTGGAATGCTCCATGGGCTTGGCAGCCGAGGCCTTCCAGAGTTCTAAAAATTGGGCCACTTGTGGGTGAAGTAACATGAAAACCCCATGTCATCAGGAACTCATCAAAGAATTATTCATCTCGACAACCACGTAATAAGGAGCGACTGAATGACTCGGATCACTGTCTGCCAGCTAGAGCTTGGCAGCCGATCAATCCAAGAGTCCGGTGCGAGTCGAAATCGAAAAACAGCGATACGGCTGAACCTTTGACTCTCAGCCGGCTGTATGATCCGGCTCCACAGCCGCCGCTCTCTCAAATCAACGGACCTACGGCACAACAACTCGGGTCATTAAGGAACTGGAAAGTTCGGTTGGCAACAGTCGGGGGTCCCAGATTTCGATCGGAAGGACTTCGAGCGTCTAGTCGTGATAACTAGGGGAATCACTTACAAATGAGGATTGGTGAAGATTTCAGCCGCATTGCCAAAGGCCAGCAGGTCGGCGCGCTAACGGTTCAGGATCCGGCTCCGCTTTCGTTGCCGAGCCGAAGCGTCTGGAAACGGGTGAATCTGCATCTGAGCTTCGGTGACAGAGATTGGTTCGGCAGCTAGAATCGGTTTCTCGATGCGCATCGTTGCGCCGCGTTTGTCTGGCCGGCAGCAGAGGATCGCCGGAAGGATCACAAGTTCACCCAGCAACGAGGCCACCATTTGAGCCGCCATCAACATCCCAAAACGAACGGTGGGGCTAAAGCTACTTAAACACAGTGCCAGCAGACCAAGACTGGAAATCAGCGTTGAATCAAGCATTGGCTCACCCGAGTGATTCAGTGCCTGTTTGCATGCTTCAACAGACGAGCCTGTGCGACGGTATGTCTGTTGGTAGTAAACCAAAAAATGAAACGTGCAGTCGACAGAAATTCCAAGTGCAATACTACCAGTCATCATCATGCCGATATCGACCGGCATCTTTAGAAATCCGACGCTGCCGAAGACCAGCCAAATGGGAATGATATTCGGAATCATTGCGATGACTCCGGAGGTAATCGAACGTAACGACAGAACCATTACGATGAAAATGGTCACGCAGGCTGCCGAAAAACTTTGCCAGAAGCCATCAAAAATCTCGTGCTGGGCACTCTTCAACAGCGGAGCCATTCCCGTAATATGAACCGGCTGACCCTCAAGGATACGGGTCAAGTCTGTGAGTACCTGCACCGACGAGTGACCGGCATCATGGCGAATTCGTGCCGAAATTCTCCACAAGCGTTGACGTTCCGCCACGAAGCCCTCTTCGCTGCTATAAGACTTCGCAACTCCGAGCAGCCGAGCCGTGTCTAGCGGGCTGCTCGGCATTTCCTCGGGAAAGAAGCTTGCAAGAGATAGTGTATGACGCACGGCAGGATGCGCCGCAATACTTGACTCGATCTGACGCACTCGCTGCACCTGATCGAGAAACGCCAGATTCTGACCGTGAAAATCTACGACGGCTTCGATCGAATCGACGTTCGTCAGATCACGCTCGACACGGTGCAGATCCGACAAAATCTTGCTGTTCTTTGGGAGGAATTCTGCCGGATTGATGTCGGGACAAAGCCGGAGCAACCCGAAGCCTGTCGTCAGCATCAGGACCGCTGTGGCACCGAGCACAGCAATCCTCCACTTCGCAACCCATTCGCCCCATGCCAAAAAATTGAATCGAAAACTACCGCAACGGGATATTTTGCAGGGGATGAGAGTCAGCAGGGCCGGGGTAATCCCCAATCCGACGAGCAATGCGACCACCGAACCCGATGCCGCAGCATATCCGAACTGGCTGACAGGCAGAATACTGCTGACGTTCAGTGAGACTAGCCCCAACAAAGTCGTCAACGTCGAAAGCAGACAGGGATTGAGAGACTGCCGCATGGCGGAGGACAAGGGGTCAGGATTTCCATCCTCTGCTGCAGTGGCATGATAACTCACGACGTGAACGGCAATTGAAAGGGTGAAAATCATGACCATGATTGACAGCGAGCCTAAGATGAAATTCATCTCGCCACCGCAGGCAACCATGATTGCCTGATTGAGGAGAATGCCCCACAGAGTCACCGCCAGCATGGCCAAAGAGAGGCCCATGTGACCGAACGAATAATACAACAGGCCGAGACTGATGAGGCAGGTCAACAAGAAAAAACGCTTATTCGATTTCGAGCTGCCCAGTCGATCGAGTTCCGTGACGATGATCGGTGCACCTGTGAGCGCGACGTCATCGAGATTGAACAGGCAATATTGCAGAGCCGCTCGAACATCGGCTGCGGTTTCCGCTCGGTTTTTCACTCCGAAGGCAGAAAGCGCTGCAACCACTCCGACCATCTTCCCGGTGGAGGACTGCAGCAGTCCCTCGATACGGAGTTTGGCCTGTACTTCCGAAACGCCAAATTCACCCATGCGTTCCATCATGCGTTGCGGAGTCCAACAGCGACGAATTCCCGGAACTCGATCTAGTCGGCCGGCAAAAGATTCCACAAGCTCCGGAGTCAGGTTTGATTGCGGAAGCCCGACAACGATCACTTCTTCAGCGCCGAAATCCTGTTTGAACTCTTCGTAAGTGCGACGAACATCCGTATTCTGTGGAAGCCACGTCTCAATGTCGTTATTAGAACGAATACTTTCAGCGACGATGAACAACGGTGGAAATGAAAGTACGACGATTCCTAAGATCAATCGACTGTAGCGGCGATAGAAATTCGAGATCATAAGCAGGAGTCTCGTGGGGTCGACAGATATACCAGACACTCTTCAACGCAAGGTGCGAGAACGCCACCTCAGAGCGTAGAACCTAACGTTCATCCGTCAGCGTTAAAGTCACTAACAGCCAAGGCAACAATCGGTCTATGCAGGGTGTTGTCCTACTGTTCCGAAAAAAATTTGGGAGCTCTCATTTTTCGCTCCCCCATTCCATCCGACAAAATTTAAATATTTAATGAGGCAGTTTTTTCGTGTGTGTTTTCTTAGATAATCAAGAACCTCGACGAAAACACGGCTTTCGACCAAGGCAAAGCTGAATCTTCGACCATGGAACTCAATTAGAAGGTCAGTCGTCACGCTCGCGCAAACTTTTCCGCGAATTAGAAACAAGCTGCAGATTTCAAATTTGGACTCTCCGTCTTCGTCGAATGCTGACTGGGAGACTTTTGTCACGCTGAACGCTCGGGATTCCACGACGGAGGCGTCACCGTGTTGGACACGGTCTGTCGGTGTTGGCCGCGGATAAAAAACATCGCCGAATCGCCTGAGGATCCGGAACATTCCGTGAATATTCCGAATTGTTTGGGTTTTTCGACACGTCATCGCCAGCAAATCATCGACACTCTCTGAGTTTGATAACTTGGATATCGGCGGATTTCTACAAAACGGCAAAACGACGATTATTTTTCGCGGAGTTTCGAGGATCTCGACGTTGGTGAGACGTTGGACTGTCAACGCGTACTATTCTCCGGCGGCGACACCGGATTGATCGATGAATGACCTGTTAGCCACAGCAGAGATGTCGGCTAAGAGATCAACGTTGGTAGCGTGGTTCCCGTTCTGGTCTGCAAGAGATGCTTTGTGGGAGGAGAGGCAGCGCAGTCGGATACTGAACTTCAGTTGTCGCCTCGCCGCGATTTTCTCGGGAGATTGCAAAAAATACGGTCTGATCGTTCGACGAGAACGGTTTCGGCCGATCGCCGAAACGCAGGGCACGTTTTGTGTTCAGTTAGACGGATGACTCGCGGGAAGATTTCTTCAGGCACAGAACAGTCGTTCATTGTGCCTTGCAAATGGACTTCAAACGGCCGGCATTGCCGGAGTTCGATCGGATGCTTCCCCGCGTTGTCAATTTGCGGTCCGCTTGAGGGAAGCTCGTCTTGGCGATCTTTGGACGCCACGTTATGGTGCCATCGTCGGTGTTCAATCCCATTGCACTCGTGAAGTGAGAAACTAGGACGATGTTTTCGAACCGTCACCTCCTTCTATCGCTGATAATGCTGATGGTCTTCGGTAGTGGATGCACCAACATTTTGCATGAGTTCAAACCGCATCGATTGCATCGTTGGAATCGGTGTGCCGCACCGTCACTGGATCCCGAGTTTTCCGAAACATCGAAGGCGACACATCTGAACTTCGTTCGCAATCCCAATGCAAAGGCGCCAATCGTCTTCGCGAATCGTGCGGAAGCGATCATTGCCGCCGATCATAAATAAATCGAAATCGGCGATTTACCGTTGGACTCCGTGTGACCGCATTGACGACGGCCTTTGACCGTAGGCCACCCGTGAAACCGGAAAGCAATCGAATACGATGCATGCACTTGTGACGGGTGGTGGTGGATTTCTGGGGAAGGCGATCGTCACGCGTTTGTTACAGCGTGGTGATTCGGTCCGCAGCCTGTCGCGAGGAGTTTATCCTGAATTACGGGCGATGGGTGCGGAAGTCATTCAAGGTGATGTCGCCGACGCAAACACGGTGCTGGCTGCTGCAACAGATTGCGATGTCCTATTCCATGTCGCGGCCAAGGCGGGCATTTGGGGGCCGTATGCGGATTATCATCACTGCAATGTTGTCGGCACAGAAAATGTCGTTGCCGCATGTCTTGCAGGTGGAATTAAAAAGCTAATTTTCACCAGTTCACCCAGCGTCGTATTTGATGGACATGATGAGTCTGGGATCGACGAGACTGCCGCTTATTCAAAACATTTTTTGGCACATTATCCCAGAAGCAAGGCCATGGCAGAGAAAGTTGTATTGAATGCGGATGGCAAGACCTGCCGCGATGGAGAGACTCTGAATACTGTTGCATTGCGTCCGCACCTAATCTGGGGGCCGGGCGATAACCATCTCATTCCCCGGTTGATTGATCGCGCTCGCCGCGGCCAATTGCGGAAAGTCGGTTCGGGGAAGAACCTTGTTGATATGGTCTACATCGACAATGCGGCAGATGCACATCTTCAGGCAGCTGATTGTCTGACACCGAATTCGTCCGTCGCCGGTCACGCATTTTTCATCTCCAATGGGGAACCGCAACCATTGTGGGTAATGATTGACAGACTACTCGCCTGCGCCCACCTTCCCCCCGTCAAACGAAGTATCTCCGCGACAACGGCCTATTGCGTCGGCGGATTACTAGAAATGATTTATGCGGCCATGAATCGCTCCGATGAACCACCGATGACTCGATTTGTCGCGAGGCAGCTATCGACTTCGCATTGGTTTCGAATGGACGCAGCGCAGAACGCGTTTGGATACCAGCCAAGAGTTTCCAACGAGGAGGGGCTACAACGGCTCGCAGAGTGGCTTCGGCTCAATCCGGCCTAGGATCGGCAATGAATCCTGCAAATTTCGGATGGACTCGAAATCTGTTGCGGACCGAGTTTTTTGACGGATGCTGCGAGGTTCCGTTTTTACAAAATGTCCTCGGTAGTCTCTTGGGAGCGGAATTTCATGCGTTTGAATGGTTCCTCACAGGCCTGCGATTACGGAGGGGCTCCGCAGTTCCTCGTTATAAATGTGTTTCTCCCAAGAACGCCGGTGAAAAATACGGACGCCGAATTTTCTGGATCTTATTTCAGAAGCCGATCCCGTGTGTCCGACAAGCCTCCGCATCAAGACGCTACGGGAGCATGCGAGTCCCTGAATGAGTCACATCGGCGACCGGTGGTCTTCCCCGCGCAGGCAAGCGGCGTACGCTGAAACCGGTCGCCGCGATGAGGTGCGCGGGAACCCCTTGTCCTCGACCTTCAGGATTCTTAGATCCGCGACGATCTACATCCAATCGTTGAAAAATCCTACAGAGTTGTCCCCTCAACTGCGTCTTCTCGCCATATCGGATCGAATTCCCGAGGCAGGTCTTCTCCGCTGTGGAACGGTTCCCATTGAAGATCGATCGTTTGATCGAGCGGGAAATGAGGGGAGTCGGGCTCTCGCCATGGTTGCCAATGGGAAACATTGGCCCCAGTCCGCGGATTCAAGGAGAGGTGTCTGATCTGGTTCAACCAGCCGTCGGCTTGGTCGCCAAACACTCTTCGCAATTCGCGTTCGGCATCGATTCGGCTCTCTCCTAGCGGAAGCCGTCTCCAGACGCGCCCGGTCCCCTCTAGCAATTTGTCGTGGCTAGGGTTAAACGACAATCCCTCTAACAATGTTCGCCAAGCGACGGGTGTGTCATTCATGAGCAATTGGCCGTCCCCAAGACGCAACCAGACACCCGCCAAGGTCGGATCGCATTTCACGGCAAGCCGCAGAGTCTGTTCTTGATGAAGAGGATCTGTGAGGCGATCTGCCAAGTACCAATTGTAGCGACCGCTCCCGGTCGGTTGAATCGTCGCCAGAGTCATTGGCCACAACAAAACGTGCGTCAGAATGAAGATGGAACGAAATAGGACCGGCAGGCGAAGGGGCCCACACATGCACCATGCGGCAGTCCATCCATACGCCAAACCGACGAGGTGTGCCACATTGGCTATGTTTGCCAGATCAACGATCGTGACCCACACACAGAACACCAAGAAGGCAAGTCCGCACTGAACCTCCAGAGCGGACAGAATTGTCTCATTCCGAAACTGCCTGATCGCGATCAGGGCACCCAACATTGCACAAATTCCGCCCGAAAAACCAAAGGCGATATGACCGATTAAGAATTCTGCCAGCAGCGGGATAAAGAGGGCCGGTAATAAGAAAACGGCATACCGCCAACTCCCCCAATGTCTCTCAAGTCGTTTTCCGAGGAACCACGCGGAATAGCCGTTGAAGACTAAATGTAAAAACCCGACATGATGAAATGCGTTGCATGGAATCCGCCACCAATCGCCATTCCACAGATCAAATGGCCCGACCAAACGGAGATCAGGGGACTCATCGAGGCTGCCTGGAATGATCCTCTGCAAATTGACCGCCGCGCCCCACTCCCGCTGTGTATCTCCCCACCGGACTCCGTTCCAAGTTTGGCCCGCACAAACAACAGGCAATGCCATACAAATGCCAAGACACAGAACCGTTATAGGTGAAGAACGCAAGGCGATTAAGGCGGACGGAACTCCCTGACCGGTTTCTGATGCAGCCTGTAAAAACATCGAGCATCATCCAACAATACGGTACGTTAACTCATGGCAGGACTTGGACGCCAGTTTTTTGTTCACGGGAACTTCGATCTTGTGCGTGCTTCGAATGCGTATTCGGTGGGACTCCCAACTTCATTCGGAGTAATCGAATCTGACGTTGAGTTTCTTCGATTTTCATTGGATTAACGTCGGTTTCGTTGTCGATCTCATACCGCCCCAATTTACGAAGTAATTCAACAATACCACTGGCGACCCAGTCTCGCGTCCCAGGAGTTCCCTGTTCGAACTGTTTCTCAAGTCTCTGGTTTTTGACCTGATCCACGATCTGATTCGTCAATGCTGGGGAGGGCCAGTTTCGGGGTCCTCCCGGGCTCCTCTCAGCACTGAAATTAACGAGATAAAGATAGAAAACAAAGTCGGATTGACTTTCATTTATAGGGGGGGTGCGTCCTGCCTCTGTTGCAATGATTTTCATCAATTCCGCTAGTTCACTCCGGAATGTTTTGAGGTTCTTCTGCCGCATTTGGAACGGCGTTGAGGAATCGTCATTCGTCGATTCGAGGCCCTGGGATGTCTTATTCCAGTTGCTCCATTCCGCATGGTTTTTTTTTACCAGCAGCAACTTTTTTACGGAGTCCGTCTCTTGAGTCAGTTCCTCTCGTTGATGCGGTGTCAGCGTCCTGAGCCACGCCGAGTAATTTTGAAGGACGATGGACAACCTGCCGCCTGATCCGTTGACTTCCTGATGTAGTTCTCGAAGCGACTGTTGTTGGTCCGCGTTCATTTTCATGAACGAAGTCAGGTTCCTTTTGAGGTGGTCTCGCTCAATTTGAGACATTTTCTCGATCCGTTGCGAATTTTCCGCAAGGATCTTCGTCGCTTCGGCGGGCCATGCTTGTGGAGCAAAACAAATCCAACTAGCACTCACGAGCACGAGGAAGTTGATGCCATTGATAGAGGGTGTCCATGCGGAATCCCACCGCAGGTTCCCTGTCTGACAGGCACCACTTTTTGAACGGCCTGAGGGACGATCTGAAATGCGAAATAGAGCATCGCAAGGAGATCGCGGCGCGATTGAGTGCCAACAAGACCGCGAAGCCATAGATCAATCTTCCTGCGGCGGGGAGTCGAACAATCCGATCTGTTTTAACCGTATCAAAAAATCGACGGTTTGAATTTCTTGATACGAATCGAATGTTTGCAGCAAGTCCAGATCCTGCAAGATCTGCTCCTGTGGATTCGGAATCCAAGTGGATGTTAATCGGAAACCCAGGTAACCGGAAATTCCCAGCACGAGCATCCAAACAACCATATTGGTTCCCCGTTTGATGTAACGGAACCATGGATGACTGATCATCTCGTATTTGACATCATCCAACTTCAGTGCCGTCATTGTTCGTGTGTCGAATTCTTTGGAGGCTTTGAAAACGGGGAGCGCATCGAGCAACTCCCAAGTCCTCGCTAAGGCTTCGACCTCGTGGCGTGCCACTTGATTTCCCGCCAAAATCTGATCGATCGCCCGCGCCTGTCCGTCCGGGAGTTCCCCGTCCAAATAAGCGACTAAATCAGCGCGATGATCGGTGTTAAGCCTCGTAATCTTGTCCATGACCGACTGAAACCTCACAGTAACTTTACCCAGCAAAACAATTCCACCGACGCGAAAATCCCCGTCCACTATTTCGAGTCGCGTCCCAACTGCATATAGGGTTCCAATATCTGTCGCAGGTTTTCACGCGCCCGAGACAGCAGCGACTTGACCGCCGATGGGGACATCTCCATCGCCTGTCCAATGTCCTCGTAGCTCATCTCTTCATATTTATTGAGCAGCACCGCCATCCGCTGACGATCGCTCAGTTGTTCGATCGCATTTTGGACGACAACCTGTAATTCTCGTTGATCTAATTGCCGCGTCGGCATCAGGCCCGATTTTGCAATCGCCAACTGTTCCTGGGGGCGAACTCCCATCGGTCCGGAAGCCGTTCCGACGAGGTTGACTTCCTTACGCCGTCCCTTGGATCGGCGAGCGTTGCTTGCTAAATTGTTTGCAATGCGAAAAAGCCATGTCGAAAAGCGTGCATTCGGTTGATAGCCGTTCCGCGCGCGATAGATCCTCAGAAAAACCTCTTGTGCCAGATCTTCAGCCGCCTCCTGACCCGCCACCAAATGACGAAAGATGTTGGCGAGGCGATCTTGGTACACATTGACCAACTGGCCGAATGCCTCATCGTCTCCTTCCTTCGCGCGCAGCATCAGTTGTACTTCCGGATCTCGAAGAAAACCGGATTGCTCGGCACTCTGTTCGGAGGGAGTCTTAGTCGGCACGAGCAAACGCCCCTTAATCGATGATCACCGGGAACGAGTTCTGGAATTTCTTGGATGAAACCCCAGAACTGATGAAATGGTTCCGTTCGGTTTTTCTGCCGGTCGATTGCGATTAGGCTTTTGAGTATACTCCGTTCGCAGGGCTTGTCGAACCCTAGACGCTGTTTGGGATCCGACAACCACCGTTGTCCATTTCGGGCGGCAGTGCAACGGTTACATTTCGTTTTGAAAATGCGAGGAGTCATCGATTGTGACTACTCGACGCATTCGCCTAACTCGATGGTTCACCAGTCCCTGTTAAAGTACCCGTAGATGAGCCTCAGCCGCCTTCCTTTAAGCTATTGCACCAATGTTCATCCCGGTCGAACCGTTGCCGAGGTCGTGGAGGGCTTAGATCGATTCAGTCGACCAATCAAGGCGAAATACGGTTCCGAGTTGGCAACTGGATTATGGCTTGCCTCCTCTGTGGTCCGCGAGTTCGGTACATCCGTCGACATCTTGAGGCGGTTCGCTGATGGACTGAAATCGCGTGGGCTGACATGCTATACATTAAATGCCTTTCCCTACGGGGACTTCCATGATACGCGAGTCAAGGAGAACGTGTATCTTCCCGATTGGGCGGATGCGAATCGCCTCGAATATACGCGGGCATGCGCTCGGTGCCTAGCAGAATTCTTGCCCGAGGGGGGCGAAGGGAGCATTTCGACGGTACCACTCGGTTTTAAGCTGTTCGATCGCCCCGAAAATTTTATGGATCGTTGTCTCGATCAGTTGATCCAGTTGGCGAGACAACTGGATCAACTCTATTCCGAGACAGGCAAGATGATTCGACTAGCGATTGAACCGGAGCCTTTCTGCATTCTGGAAACGACGGCCGAAACACTGCAATTTTTCACACGCCTTCGTCAACGGGCGAGTGATGAACGGGCTCTCGAAGTTGTTCGAACACATCTTGGCGTTTGCTATGATGTTTGTCATCAGGCCATTGAGTTTGAGGATGTGGCGGCTTCAATTCGTTCGCTCGCTTCCGCAGACATCCGAATCAATAAAGTTCATATCACTTGTGCACTTCAAATCGATTTCCCAAGCCAAAACAATGCGTCTCGTGCTGCGTTGGCTCGCTTCGTTGAGCCGCGTTACCTTCATCAAACATTAGCCCTCACAGACTCGGGGAAAATTTTGAAACATCGTGATCTGGATCAGAATTTCATCGCATCACCTCCGGCCGAATTTCGCGATGCACCAGTGTGGCGAGTCCATTTTCATATGCCCGTTGATGCCGAAACTGTGGGCCCCCTGAAAACCACGCGGCACGAGTTGAAGGTGGCTCTGGCGACGATTCCTGAACTCAACTACGCCCCGCACTTAGAAGTTGAGACCTATACTTGGCCGTTACTTCCTCAGGAGAGTGCACCCAACATCGTCGAGGGTGTTGCCCGCGAATTGCTCGCCACCTCAAAGCTGCTTTCGAAAGAATGACGACTCCAGCCACTCCAAGCCTTTCAAAATCTAATTCGCATCGCGAATAAAAAAACTCGACTTAGGAGACGGTCCCGTGCGTCAACATTCCAGCCTCCGATCAGTGCGCGGTGTACTCTTCGACATGGATGGTGTCATCTACGTGGGCAATCAACCCTTACCAGGCGTTCAAGAGGCCTTCGACTATCTCGCGGAAACAGGCCGGAAATGGCTATTTGTCACGAATAATGCCAGTCAAACGTCGATTCAGTTTGTCGAAAAACTCGCCAAAATGAACCTTCGCGTGGAGCCCGAACAGGTACTCGGCAGTGCCGAGGCAACGGCCTGCTGGCTTGCCAAGCAAGTCCATGGTCACGGTTGGAAAAATGGTCCGGTGATTGTGATGGGACAGGCGGGTTTGAAAACAGCATTGGCGAATTACGGATTCGACCTGACAACGGATCCGGATCAAGCCGCGTACGCTGTTGTGGGAATCAACTTTGAGATGACTTATGACGATCTGGCAAACGTCACGCTTGCCATCCAACGAGGAGCGCGTTTTATCGGGACCAACGCCGACGTGACCTACCCCAGTGAGCGTGGCCCCTTGCCTGGAGCGGGGAGCATTCTCGCTCTCCTCGCTACGGCGACCGGACAGCAACCGTTGGTCATTGGAAAGCCGAATGCAGGTATGTACGAGCAGGCAATGGCTCGACTCGCTCTCTGTCCGGCCGAAACGCTGATGGTGGGAGACCGTTACGATACCGACATTGCGGGTGCCATCTCACTGGGCATTCAAACCGCCGGTATTTTGACGGGTGTCACGTCACGAATTGAATTCGAGCAGGCGATTATTCCGCCGCAATTGATCGTAAATGACCTGCCGGACTTGGTTGAGATCTTTCGCCAATCAGACAACCACAAGTGAAGACGAGGAAATTCATCGATGATTGAGGAATCTTTTGATATTGTGGATGGATCTGACACAGTAATCGGGCAGGCACCACGTTCCGTGGTTCATGCCAATCGATGGCTTCATCGGGCGTCCCACATTTTTGTTTTCAACTCGCGAGGCGAGTTGCTGATCCATCGTCGTTCCGCCACTAAAGATGAATGTCCGAACCTTTGCACTTCCTCAGCCTCCGGACATGTTTCTGCAGGAGAGGATTATGGCACAGCGGCAACCCGGGAACTTCAAGAGGAACTCGGACTGACAACTCCAGTCGAATTCCTGGGGATTATTCCAGCGAATGGCGAGAAAACGTCATTCGAGCATAGTGGTCTCTTTCGCACCACCACGGATGAGGCACCCCGTTTCGACCCCGCCGAGATTGCCTCCGGTGAATTTCTTTCGCTGCAGGAGATCGACATGCGACTCGAAAACGACTCAGCCGACTTTACTCCCTGCTTCCGAATCCTCTTTCGGTGGTATCAAGATACATGTGGAAAATGAACCATTGTTTGCGAAGTGATGATGATCGCAAATCGTCTGTTGACCACTCGCGACATTCAGAGATTTTCAATACCCGCTTTCCCAGACAACGACCGTCGTCAGTTGGCTCAAACGGAATCGAAGAACGGTCGGCAGATGTTGACGGTTCGTCGATTGCCAACGCCACCAAACCCCTGTTTTTCAAAGGGAGATCAGGTGCCACCGCGACACACAGTAGGGTTCATTGTCGGAAACCGCTGACGTAAGGCAATTTTTCAGCAATACGAGAGACGTCGCTTGTTCCTTCGAGGAGTTGACCCAGAAAGTCCCAATTGCCGGTTGTCAGAGAACGACGAGCGCTTTCGACAATTTCCGAAGGAAACGACTCATGACCGGCATTCACCTGTTGTCCGACGAGATCGACGGTCACTACGAGTGTTGGATTGGCAGCGATAACTGCGGCCAAACGAATCAGCTCGGTGCGTTTTGCGTTGACACACGGCAGTCCGAGGCCGATGCAGTTGCCGAAAAAGATTTCCGCGAATGACTCGGCGATGATCGCCTTGATTCCCCATCGGATCAGTGCCTGCGGCGCATGTTCTCGCGACGAACCGCAACCAAAGTTGCGTCCCGCAATCAGTATCCCCCCTCCCTGATGGCAAGGATCGTCGAACGGATGTTTCGAATCTTGTTTTCGATCGTCTTCAAAAACATGCTCGCCAAGTCCCTCGAATGTCACGCAACGTAGAAAACGCGCGGGAATGATCCGGTCCGTGTCGATATCGTCGAGAAGAAGTGGCACTCCGGTACCACTGATTTGCCTGATCTGTTGCATATCAAAACTTTCTTTGGGGCAGATTGAATTTGCGATTGTTGTTGGAAGCGGAATTTCAAAGCATCTCGCGGACATCACTGACACAGCCATTGACTGCGGCGGCGGCAACCATGGCGGGAGACATCAAGAGTGTTCGGCCCGTCGGGCTTCCCTGTCGGCCTTTGAAATTGCGGTTACTGGATGAAGCGCAGACCTCGCGGCCCTGAAGTTTGTCTGGATTCATGGCGAGGCACATCGAACAACCTGCACTGCGCCATTCAAAACCCGCGGCTTCAAACACCTTGTCCAATCCTTCATCCATCGCCTGTTGTCTTACCAGTTGAGATCCCGGCACAACCAATGCTTTCACTCCGGCCGCGACCTTACGTCCTTTGGCGATCGCCGCGGCTTCTCGTAAATCTGAAATGCGGCCATTCGTACAGGAGCCGATAAACGCGACATTGATCTTGAGTCCACGGATCGGCTGCTGCTCCGTGAGTTCCATGTAATTCAACGCTTCTTGAATTCCCTTCTGATCGTCGACCGAGAAGCTGGCGAGAGTCGGCAGTTTCTCGGTCACACCGACTGACTGCGAGGGATTAATTCCCCACGTGACCGTTGGTTCAATCGCACTTCCATCGAAGCTCACGATGTCGTCAAATTCCGCATTCTTGGGCGAAGCAAGACTCAACCACCAGGCTGAGGCTCGATCGAAGTCCGCGTCCCGGGGAGCAAACGGGCGGCCTTTGATGTAGTCGATCGTGGTCCGGTCCGGGTTGACGTAGCCACATCGAGCACCACCCTCAATGCTCATGTTGCAGACGGTCATTCGCTCTTCCATCGTCATGCGATCAAAAACATCACCGGAATATTCATAAGCAAATCCGACTCCTCCCTGAACACCCAGTCGGCGAATGATGTGCAAGGCGACGTCTTTCGAAAAGACGCCCCGTCGCAACGCGCCGGTCACCTCCACCTTTCGTACTAAAGGCTTGCCGATGGCGATTGTCTGTGTGGCGAGTACATCGGCGACTTGGCTTGTTCCAATTCCGAATGCAATCGAACCAAATGCTCCATGGGTGCTCGTATGACTGTCACCGCAGGCGATCGTCATCCCAGGTTGTGTTAAGCCTTGCTCGGGACCAACGATATGGACGACTCCTTGCCGGTGGTCATCGAGATTGAACAGACGAATGCCAAATTCACGACAGTTCCGTTCGATGGAAGACATCATTTGCTCAGCCAAGACATCGAGAAATGGCCTCGATTGATTTTCTGTGGGAATAATGTGATCGACAGTCGCAAGAGTCCGTTCGGGGTATTGAACGTTGAGTCCGCGATCTCGAAGTATTGAAAATGCTTGTGGGCTGGTTACCTCATGGATCAGATGCAGACCAATGAAGAGTTGTGTTTGACCGGAAGCTAACGTCCGAACGGAGTGCACGTCCCAGACTTTGTTAAACAAATTGCGTCGATCATTCATGGCAAAATCCCAGTGTGCTGAAACTTGTAAACACGATAGTCTAAAAATTGTAGCAATCCGGTTGTTGACGTGCGAATCGACTTCGATGACCTGCCAGCAATCGATTGCACCGGGGCATTGGCTTCTCGCGACGACAGGCATAGGATCTCGGTCGAGCACGTACCAAGGGCCTCGTTCGCTCAGATTTGATTTGACCTAAGATGAGGGGGCAGGCTGCTTCCTAAATTTGTCTTGCGTGAGATGGTGTGTTCACCCGAATTCGATCCGTCGTCAATCCTCGCCGCCTCGTTGTTCCTGTTTGCAAGGCAGACACAAACGTCACTTCGAATATTTCGTCCGTTCTCCAATGGTTCCACCATGTGTCACTCACCCGCTGGACAAAAGCAAGATCCTTGAGCGACGAGGTGAGGTCTGGCGCTCGGGTTCGCAAGGAGATTGTCCTAGGCTCACCGATTGCCACGTTGTGGAGCGATGTCTTGCATTCAGATCCGCGGTTTCTATCGGTGATTCGGTAAGACTATCGAGCATCGTTGCCGTTTTCGGCATTAATTTTTACTCATTTTTCGGAGTGAGATAGTGCTACGTTTAAGTGCACATTCTTGCCGATGCAAACGGAATCAGGACCACAATTCGGAGCGAGCCACGCCGTGGCATGGAATTACGGGTCTCATTCCTTCTGCCCGCTCCTCAGGCTCAGATCAAGAGTTTCATTCCACGGATGACCAATTGGTAACTAGAGACCTGTTCCGGATTCTTTTTAGACGTTGTTTGCGGTGTGATTCAATGAGGCTTAGGCTTGCAAACAGACACCGGAATGGGTTCAGTCGGTTGCTTGCCACCACGACCGTGAGTCGAATTACTGCGAAGGCCGCGTGTTTACAAATTTCAGAAAGATCCTTGGGAGCAACAACCGTGTCACTGATTTTGGCCAGCACATCTTCTTATCGCCGCGATTTGCTTGCGAGACTCGGCGTACCGTTTGAGTGTCACACGTCGGGCATCGACGAGAATAAATTTAAGGCCGATGGCATGGGGCCAATCGAATTGGCGAGAACGCTCGCAACCGAGAAGGCCATGAATGCGATTACTGCCCACCCGCTCGCGACAATCATCGGTTGCGATCAACTGGTCGACATTGACGGCCGCATTCTGGGCAAGCCAGGGTCCTTTGATGCCGCCGTGGAACAACTGTCTCTATTGGCTGGCCGGTCGCATCGGTTGGTAACGGCTATTTGTGTGTGGCATAATGGGGGTGTTCTCACACATATTGATCTCACTACGCTCGTCATGCGTCCGCTTGCTGCCGATGCGATCTCACGCTATCTGATGCACGATCAGCCGTTCAATTGTTCCGGATCATACCGATTGGAATCGCGAGGAATCACGCTTTTCGAGCGAATTGAATCGGACGACAATACAGCAATTATTGGCCTTCCTTTGATCGCCACGACGACGCTACTGAAGCGGTGCGGATACGAAATTCCGTAGTGGAGAGACGAACAGGAAGGCGTTTTTTAATGTCTTCCATGCCTCTGACCTTCAATCAACCCCGCCGAAGTCGGCCCAGACAACAACGGTACTACGGAGTTGCTTTCGAATTCCATTCGGAAATCTAGTTATCATGAATCCATTGCCTATCGCCGCTGCTTCCCGTGACGAGCTCGCCCTGAACTATCTCGACTCTCTGCCCTACCCACCATATCCCGTCCAAGAGGAGGCTCTTCTGGCCTGGTTCGATTCCAACGACGGTGTGCTGGTCTGTGCCCCTACGGGAACAGGCAAGACACTGATCGCGGAAGCGGCCGTCTACGAAGCCCTTCATACGGGCAAGACAATTTACTACACGGTGCCGCTGATCGCTCTGGCGGAACAAAAATTTGCCGAGATGCAAGCGTCGGCCGAACGTTGGGGATTTTCGCGAAATCGTGTTGGACTTGTCACGGGCAATCGCAGAGTCAATCCAGACGCGACGATTCTGATCGTGGTTGCCGAAATTTTACTCAACAGACTCCTGAATTCACACTGGGCGGCGCATGAAGAACAACGGAGAGAAGCGGACAGTGAAAATCAGGCTGACGAAAACACGGGGGACGGGAACGCGGAAATCTGGAATGCCACCAAGGACGAATCGCCGCCCACTGGCGTGGAGCCAGACCTGATCGGCTGGGACCCGATCAACGCGCCGACACCAACGGTGATGCCCTCTCCAAAGATCACCACGGCCGGACTCTGTCCAGTGGTACACGACACCTTATCGAAGGCCTCATCCGCCGCTCTTGATTTCGACCGAGTCTCAGCCGTTGTGATGGATGAGTTTCACAATTTCTCCGATTTTGAACGCGGGATCGTCTGGGAATTCTCACTGTCCCTGCTACCGAAGCATGTGAAACTTCTACTGCTTTCGGCCACAATCGGCAACGCAAGCACATTTGTGCATTGGTGTCGAAGAATTCATGGTCGGTCGCTGCATTTAGTTCAGAGCACGGAACGTCGAATTCCGCTCAGTTTTCAATGGATTCCCGACAAATTATTGACGGAACACTTGGAAGATATGGCCGCTGGCGAGGAAGTAACGCGTCGGACACCGGCGTTAGTTTTTTGTTTCAATCGCGATGCGTGCTGGAATGTTGCCGAGGAACTCAAAGGTAAGTCCATGCTGGCCAACGGTCAGCAGAAGCGACTTGCGACGGAAATCGAGAAAGTGAACTGGTCCAAGGGTGTCGGCCCCAAGATGAAGCAATTGCTGATGCGGGGAGTCGGCGTTCACCATGCGGGAGTCCTTCCCAAATACAAACGGCTCGTCGAAGATCTGTTCCAAAAGAAATTGCTGACAATTTGCGTTTGCACAGAGACTCTGGCTGCCGGAATCAATCTTCCCGCGAGATCCGTCGTCCTGCCGTCCCTGCTCAAGGGAAAACCAGGTGAGCAAAAGATCCTCGATCCGAACTCTGCTCATCAAATTTTTGGACGGGCGGGCCGCCCTCAATTCGATACGGAAGGATTCGTCTACGTCCTAGCTCACGAGGATGATGTAAAAATCCTCCGCTGGAAGGAAAGATACGACCAGATTCCCGAAGACACGAAAGATCCGAATCTGATTCGCGCAAAGAAGGCACTGAAGAAGAAGATGCCGACGCGAAGTCCCGAGCGGCAGTACTGGAATGATGCCCAATTCGAAAAGGTGCGAGTCGCCCCATCCGGAGATCTGTCAAGCCGTGGGCCCCTCCCTTGGCGAATGCTGGCGTACATGTTGAAGCTTTCGCCAGAAGTGGACCGGCTTCGAAAACTCGCTCACAAACGCCTGATGGATCCCAAACAACTTGAAGCGGGAGAAAAACATCTGGAACAGATGCTGCTGACGCTTCATGCCGGTGACTTCCTGCGACTTGACCCGCCGCCGCCACCGCCGCCTGAAATTGGCAAGCCGGGCCAAGAATCCTCTGTGACTCAAGAGACGCCAAAGGTTTCCTGGCTGTCGCAGCAACTTCAAGGATCCATCGACAAAAAATTCGAGGCGAGCACCGGAAAACAGTTACAAAAACACGCGGAGCTCGACAATCGGCCTCGGTATCGGGCCGTTTTGGCCCATCCGACGGATCGACTTGACCAACTTTTTATATTTCGGGGTGTGAATCCGCTCTACGGAATGTTCATCCTAGAACACATAGGCTACGCAGATCGTATGGAGCGACTGTTGATTATTGAAAGTGTCTTAGAGTTACCCCGAGCGTTGATACGCTCGGTTCGGGTTCCGCCACCGCATCTGTTGTCGCCCGGTCCTCTGGCGTTGGAACGGATTGACATTGAATTGGTCCAGCGTGGTCTGATCGCTGCGAATGACCTTTACCCTGAGTTTGATCCCAACATTCCCTTTGAAGATCGCAAGTATGCACCGCCTTTGGCAGACAAAATGCGAATGTTGTTTGAAGCACAATATCCCGAGGTTCAGGGCGTGACAGTGCAACCGGTGATGGTCGCAGCCGATTTGCTCGAAAATTTCAACGATGACTTCTGGCTGTTCATCTCCCAAAAGGAACTTTCAAAACAAGAGGGACTGATTTTTCGCCATCTTTTGCGGCTTGTGCTACTCTTGGACGAGTTTCGACAAGTGACGCCACGCGGTCTGGACCCCAGCGTCTGGCAGAGCGAACTGAGGGACGTTTCGGAACGGCTCACCGCATGCTGTCAGGTCGTTGATCCCGCGTGCACAGAAACCGTTCTCGCTCACGAAGACGATGCCGACTTCATCGAACACCCGAAGCGGTAGTCATTCCAATCGTTGTGTCGAATTTTGGCGATCGCGGAACGACCGTTTGCAGCTCTACGGACAGGCCTCTTCCGAGCGACGCGACTCCGCGGGTGCGGTTCATGCCCCCCCCCCGAGCAAGTTTTTTGAGCACCAACGAAGGAATCGCAGGAGATGGCAGAAAACAAGGACAGTCCAAGACTGGAAACAATCAATAGGCGCGGCGTTGTCTCGAGGAAGGGATGTCGAGAGCCTTGCGGTATTTAGTCACAGTGCGACGCGCAAGGTTGTAGCCATGCTTGGCAAGTCCCAAAACAAGCGCGTCGTCGCTCAACGGATCATTCTTGTCTTCCTGATCAACAATCTCCTTGAGTTTAATCCGAATGATATCCCACGCGACGTCGTCGCCGTCCTCCGTCTTCGTTCCACCGCCAAAGAATCTCTTGAGTGGATAAAGCCCCCGCGGCGTTTGAATCCACTTGTCATCAACGGCTCTTGAAATCGTGGTCACATGGACCTTCACGACATCGGCTATCTCTTGCATCTTCAGCGGTGTAATCGCCTCCGGCCCATTCTCGAGGAAACCGTTCTGACGATCTACGATGGCTTGCGCCACTCGTTTCACCGTGTTGTGTCGTTGACCGATGCTTTCAATTAACCACTTGGCGGAGTCGATCTTGTGCTTGATGTATTCCTTGGTTTTGACGTCAACGCCGGCTCTGAGCATTTCTTGGTAGCGTTTGCTGATTCGAAGACGTGGGGTGTATTCGTCCTCCAATCGAACGACCCAACGTCCGTCTGAGGTTTGCTCGACAAACACATCAGGAGTGACCGCTTGCGCAGGACGAGACTCAAAACCCTTGCCGGGAAATGGATTAAATCGCGTCAACTCTCGGTAAGCCTCCTTGATCAGTGGGATTGGATAGCCGGTCTTTCGTTCGATCAGCGGCAGACGATTCTGTGCCAAGTCTTCCAGATGCGATGAGATCAACGTCACAAGCACATCACGCAGAGGGGTCTCATCCGTCACCTGAAGAAGCAGACATTCCCGCGCGTTCATGGCAGCGCAGCCTGGCGGATCGAGCCGTTGAATCAGTTGCAGAGCCGCCCTCGCATCGATGTCCGAAATCTGTTTGCCGGAGACTTGTATCAGTTCCTGAAGTGGGCAGGGAAGTCGGCCATTGGGATCGAGGTTTTGAATAACGAACTCACCAAATTCACGTACTTCATGCGGAACGCTGTGGAAGCCAAGTTGCTCAAGCAGGTATTCATGCAGTGACTGTGGCCGTTCCGTGATGTTTGAGACCAGATCATTTTGTCGCTCGGAGTCGTCGTCGATTCGGTTGGATGAGGGTTTGTTTCCAGACGTGTAGTTGTCTTCTGGCCAATCCCGCGACATCTCCAATAACCGTTCAAAGTCGGCTTCGTTGTTGTGTTCCGAGTCCACTTGGAGTGTTTGTTCCCCGAGACTCTTTTCGGCAGCAGCCTCCTTGGCCTCTTCACGATTGTGTTCCGCTTCGGGTGCGTCGGGATCAGCCGTTTGCAGTTCTAAGCAAACGTTTTCTGCCAACTCCTTTTCGATTCGTTCCTCCAACTCCATGCAGGGAAGTTGCAGGATTTCCATCGACTGTATCATGCGAGGCGCCAGCTTCATTTGCTGACTCATTCGCATCTGTTGTGAAAAATTCATCTGCATGGTGAACCATCGCAATTTGTCGCCATTCGGCGATTTGTGTCAATTCGCAATTACGGACGTCTGAATCGCATTCGATTTCCGAGGAAGTCTTACCGCAATCAAAAGGCTTGTCTTCCGCGGATCGCATCTGCCAACATTTCACGGTTTGCAAACTCTAGCACACTGCCTGTTGCAATGCCGCGAGCAAGTCTTGTGATCTTCACCTTGTCGTTTGCCAGCAGATTGGAAATAAAAAGTGCAGTGCCGTCGCCCTCCAAAGTCGGATTCGTAGCCATGAGAATTTCTCGAACACCCTTCGTTCGAACCCGACGAACAAGCGCATCGATTGTTAGTTCATCAGGGCCGACGCCGTTCAATGGAGAAATGCGACCACCCAAAACGTGATACAGACCGTGAAAGATCCCAGCGGCCTCCAACGCCAATAAATCGCGAGGCTGTTCGACAACACAGACAGACTGAGTCTCCCGACGTGTATCGCGACAAATGTCACAAAACTCTTGTTCCGCCAGATTAAAGCAGAGAGAACAGGGTCGTACGCAACTCTTCACTAATCGGATCGCGTTTGCCAACTGATTGGCTTCACTCTCAGAACAGGCAAGTAAATGATTTGCTAGGCGTTCCGCTGATTTGCGGCCAATGCCTGGCAAAGTCGCTAGCCTGTCAATGAGGTTACCGACCGAAATTCCAAACGGATGGCTTGTCGCCTGATCAAACCGTGCCATCCTGATTCTCTCCCCCGCTTCTACTACTTCGATTGTTTCCATCCCCCCCACCGACCTCGCGGGAAGACACGCATCACGGAAAGCATATCCGAAAAGGTCCAATTCGGCACAGACGAGAATGTTCTATCCTCCCAGTCCCATTCCGCCAAAAATGTCACTCAACCCTGGAATGTTCACTCCCCCGGTCAGTTGTTTCATCTCCAGTTGCTGCGTCTGGCGAATCTTGTCGAGAGCCTGATTGGTCGCAGCACAGATCAGTTCTTCAATCATTTCGGTATCACCAGACTGTATCAGACTTTTGTCGATGCGACATTTGGTAAGTTTCAGGTGTCCGTTGACTTCGACTGTCACCAGACCACCTCCCGCCTGCCCCTGACTGCGCATCGCAGCGATCCGTTCCTTCATCTCTTGGATCTTGCTGCTCATTCCCTGCGCTTGTTTCACTAGCGAAGCGATGGCCGAAAAATCTTTGAACAATTCCGCTACTCCTGTGGGGTTTCCGAACAATCGCCGGTACGACCAACTTCAGCGGCCAAAGTTTGAACCTTCCAGCTCTTCACGCGAAACAGTGACATGATGTCTTGCAGGTAGGGGTCGTCGGGACGTTTGACAAATCCCTCGCCATTCTTTGGCGACACTACGGGAACCGCTCCAGCGGACAGAGTCTGCCGGGGAGCATCGGGCTTGGCCCCCACGGAATTCGGTAATGTCCTAAAAGAAACTTTGGTCAAACGGCCAACCAATTCTGAAACGACCGCTTCTAATCGAGCAACCACCTCGGGGCGGTCACAAGACTTTCGATCGGAATCATAGTTCAAAGGGAACGAAAATTCCAAGATGTTTGGCCCAATGATTGCTGTTGCCGCCACTCGGGCAAGGTAGGTACCGGTCATATCAGTTAGACGGGAGATGATCGCTGACTGCAACTCATTTTCGCAACCCGCTTTCCATTCGATCGTCGGCTTAGGGATTGAGTCCACAGGAACGACTGGCGAATGACGATCCGAAAGCAACGGCGGTGAATTCGTCTTATCAGCTATGAGCTCGAAGTCATTTTTTTTTTGATCCGGAGGAGTTTCCCGGTTACTGGGGCGAGCCATCGCTGGCACGCTGGAAGCCCGCGTGATCACGGCGGGTGACTGACCGGCCTTTAAAGCTGCGATCAATTCGTCCAAATGATCAAGATCTTCAAGCATCGAGATTCGCACCAAAGCCAGTTCGGCTAGGGCACGGCCATAGGTCACCCGTTGCATCCGCCCTTTAGACTCGGCCAAGACCTGCATTCCAGCAACGATCGTTTGCAATCCCCATTGGTTTGCCTGTTCCGCCAGCCGAGTTCGTTGATCAGTCCCGATAGAAAGGAACACGGCGTCCGTCGCGCCGCATGCCGTGACCATCAGATCGCGAAAGTACCCCACAAGCTGATCTGTCAAGGCTTCGAGTTGCACACCCTCGCGCAATGCGGCATCTAATCGTCCCAAGGCCAGTGATCGATCGCGGACAATTAACGCGTCGACAATCTCAATTAATCTCTCATCGGGAGCCGTTCCCAAGAGGCGATGAACGTCGCCAACGGTAATTCTTTTCGATCCGAATGCCAACAGCTGGTCAAACAAGGACTGACTATCGCGCATCGACCCGGCGGCCCGACGGGCCACTAACTCGAATGCCTCAGAATCGACAGAAAATCCCTCGGCTTCCGCCAACTGACTCAATCGGAGTGAAATGTCGTCGACACAGATGGTGCCAAAGTCGAACCGCTGACAGCGAGACAGTATTGTATCCGGAACCTTGTTCGGCTCGGTCGTGCAGAACAAGAATTTCACAAGAGGAGGTGGTTCTTCAAGCGTCTTGAGCAACGCGTTGAAGGCCTCTTTGGTCAACATGTGAACTTCGTCGATAATGTAAACTTTGTACTTCGATCTCATGGACTTGACGCCGACGCTGGCGCGCAGTGAGCGGATATCGTCGATCCCTCGATTCGATGCTCCGTCAATCTCCGACACATCGACGTCGTGTCCGGCGGAAATACCGAGACATTGCTCGCAGTCATTGCACGGAACAGCACCTACCGCATGTGGGCAATTGAGGGCCTTAGCGAAGATGCGCGCCATCGAAGTTTTTCCGACGCCGCGGGCTCCCGAAAAAATATAAGCATGCGCAACGCGCCCCTCGAGAATCGCGTTCCGAAGGGTCTGCGAAATTCGATCCTGTCCCACAACCTCGCCGAAAGTCTGAGGACGAAATCGCCGAGCCAGCACGGTGTACTGGGCTTCCATGTCTTTCGCCTCTTCATTTTCTGGGACGTCAGCCGAAGGACCAAACGTCACTTGAAAAATGTCCGAAACCCAAATTTTCAGAAGACATCACCGACATTCAGCGCCACTTGCGACGATTGACGAAACCTGTCGAAACAATCGGCTTCTTCACCTCGCGAAGCTCGATCACCTGCTTTTGTCGCGACGATTTTTCGTATTTTGGTCGCCGTTTCGTTGTTTTTGTCGCGGAAACGGAAAGCCACCCCTTCCACACCCGAAATCTGATGCTTAGGGCTGCTCCGGTTAGGGCCTGACCCGGTTCACACGACCCCGCCGCAGAAGGGGCAGCTTTTCGTTTCCGCATACGAGTTGGGTCAGTATGGGTGACGACCTCAAGAAGTCAAGCGAGTCTCTTCGGGTTTCAGGATCATCGTTTTTTTGTTGCGGAGTGCCATCGGTGCCAAGTGCCCCCTGTTTGCGGACGTTTTTTCAGGCCTGCGGTCTGCAATCCAACACGAGTTGTGGCGTTGTGAAAAAACGTAAGCGGGATCTCTCGTTGGATTCTGGCTCGCAGGAACACCGAGTCGCAGCGAGGCCGCTTCCGCCATCAGAGCGAATTCGCAAGTGAGGCGGAGGCGTTTTTCACTTTAAGATCCTCAATCTTGGCTGAATCTTCGACGACGTATCGCTGCTGCGACTCGCCGGAAAACCAGTCAAAAAACTCAGACACGACGTCTTTTACCAGTTGCAGAATCTCCGCGATGATTGAACACTCTTGGAGTGTTGTGAGTCATGCAACAAACAACCGATTGGAGGCAGAAGGTTACATCGCGGTTTAGAAAAATCCGTTCCTAACTGAATTTGACTTGAAATCCTGAAATCATCATTCCGCTATCGACTGTTAATGTCTGCCCCGTCACGAGTTTGCTGCCGGTAATCAGGCTCGTGATACACTCAGCGACATCGATGGGTTCGCAGACTCGCTCCAAGGGGAGAGCCTGCTCATATGCTGTTTTAATTTGATCGTAGTTCTGTCCGAGCCCCGCTGCCGTCCAACGGCCGGCAATAAAACCCGGAGCGACGCCATTCACCCGTATTCGAGGAGCAAATGTTCTCGCTAACGAAACGGTCAGGTTGTCTAGAGCCGCCTTCGTACAGCAATAGGGAATCGAACTCCCCTGACCGAGTTGAGCTGCAACACTAGAAACATTGATAATCACGCCTCCTCCTGCGGAAAGCATCGGCTGGCGGACGGCACGAGCACAATGAAACGCACCGACGACATTGACCTTATAGAGGCGATCCCAAATATCGTCCGACACCTGATCCAGATCGTGAAAAGGAATGAACTGAGTCGTTCCGGCACAGTTTACGAGGATATCGACCCCCCCCAACTGCGAACACGCAGTGGCCACCATTTCCCGACAAGCGAAGTCGTCTGCCACGTCGGCACGAACGGCTATTGAGCGAACTCCGCTCGTGGCGACATCCTTCGCCGTCTGTTCGGCTTCCTCGCGGGAAACCGAATAGTTGATTAGAACGTGACAACCAAGTCTGGCTAAAGACAACGCCGTTTCCCGTCCGACGCCGGTTCCGCCACCGGTCACAATTGCAACCTTGCTCTTCATCGTCACGGAGACTTCCTTCATTTTTTTCCGGGATTCACTTTCCCTGAATAAATGCCATGACCTCAGCGCGACTGGATTGATTGGTTTTGAAAAGTCCCCGGACGGCACTGGTGATTGTCAGGCTGCCGGGTTTGCAAACGCCCCGGATGGTCATGCAGGTATGTGCCGCTTCAATAACCACGATCACACCCTTGGGATCCAGTTCCTGCTGCATCAGATCCGCAATTTGATGAGTCATCCGTTCTTGAATCTGCGGGCGATGTGAAACTTCTTCCACGACTCGAGCTAACTTGGACAAGCCTACCACTTTGCCGCGTGGTAGATACCCGAGGTGAGCCGTTCCAATAAAGGGCAATAGGTGGTGCTCGCACGTACTGTTGAAACTGATGTCGCGCACGAGCACTAATTCGTCGTAGTGCTCAGCAAAAACTCTCTTTAAGTGACGGGCCGGATCGAGCCGAAGTCCTGAGAACAACTCGGCGTACATCCGCGCAACTCTGGCCGGAGTTTCCAGCAATCCTTCGCGATCAGGATTTTCACCAACAGCGAATAAGATTTCACGGACGGCCCGCTCGATACGCGGGTGATCAACCGCATCGTTGACCGTGAACGAGGTGGGAGATGATGGCGATGAATAATGAGCACCGTCATTATTCTGAGTAGAAGAATCGTTCAAGATGGTAATCCAAATTCAATTAACGCCAAAGCAGGATGGAAATGGACGATCGAGACAGTTCGCCTGTGGGAGATCGGCATTCTTCAAAATTCGCCACAACGATGGAGTTCGACAATCCGGATAGAGCTGCTTGAGAAACGGCAGGCACCGTGTCGCCGGCAGCGATATTGTTAAGCAGGTCGCATCGACGAACGTTGCCAGAGGCAAATCAGGGACGGTTCCGGATGAACCGTTTGTGGAAATCTTCTGTCCGAAAACATTTCGATAAAACAACCCGAGTCGTGTTGCAGAACACCACCGAACGTCTTCAACGGCATCGGCTGCATTCAGCCGGTAGTGATTCTCGAAAACAGGCACTGCAACAAACCTAAGAGGGAGCAGGACAAACTCGTATACGGCAAACCATGGAGCCAACCCAGAAAGCGACTCCCGCCACCACGTCATTCGATTAATCCCTCGACGGTGGAGTGAATTTTGGGAACCAGTTCGTCATGCAGCACCACCGTCGTCGGATAGCCTTCCGTATTGGCAAGAAGTTCTTCAAAACAAAGTCTGAAATCATTGAGGAACCTGCCAAGCGCGATCCCCATGTATTCGTCTCCAAAGGGGGTCAGTTTGTCACGGGCGGATAAGTAAAGCTTCTTCGCCCCACCAAAATTGTCATTCCCAAAATGAAACAAAGCTACTGCCGCTTGAATCAGCCCTTGGAGAAATTTTTTGGGTTCGCCCAGCGTTTCGGACCACAACTCTTCGATGATCTCGTGGCACTCAAAGAAGTCTTCCTCATTGAACAGACGGAGGCCGCGGCGATACTGTTCTGGAAACTGGGTCGCCAAATGCGAAACTCCCGGATATTGGTGACTCGATCGGGCAGAATTTAGCCCCAAAACGGTGAAGCGTGGTATGGTGACACAGAGACGCATCGAGCCCTTCTGTGCCGCAGGGTATTCTAGCCAGTCTGTTCGGCTTCACGCTACTTCACGATACCACGAAGTTCATCAAATCGACTGGACAATTCCATCCATGACTCGGCCACGTCAACTCCCGATCGATGAGGATCGCAAGATTCGGGCACGTCAGATCGTTCGAAGGCTTAAAAAGGGCTATCCCGTGGCACTCTGTGCCTTGGATCATCGCTCTCCCTTTGAGTTGCTCGCGGCCACAATTCTGTCGGCTCAGTGCACCGATGTGCGTGTGAACAAAGTCACACCCGAACTGTTTCGCCTCTGGCCAAATCCGCATATGCTTTCCCAGGCTACGCAAACAGCCGTGGAATCAGTGATCCACTCGACGGGGTTTTTTCGTTCGAAAGCGGCAAATCTCATTGGGATGGCACGTTCGATTGTTGAGAATCACGATGGTGATATCCCTCAAACTTTAGTGGAACTGGTCAAGCTGCCAGGCGTCGGTCGTAAAACAGCCAATGTGTTACTCGGAACGGCCTTTGGTATCACGAGCGGTGTCGTCGTGGACACACATGTCAAACGAATTTCCAAGTTTCTTGGGTTAACTGTCAGTGACAATCCGGAACAGATCGAACAAGATTTGATGATTACGCTGCCGAAAAAAGAGTGGATCAGCTTTTCTCATCGACTCATTCACCACGGTCGAAAGATCTGCATCGCCCGACGGCCACAATGTGGCTGTTGCCCCCTGTTGACCGTGTGTCCAAGAACAGGTTTGTCGGAATTGAGGTCAGAGTGAATCCGGATCTCCAACTTGCATCGAATTCCACCGACAACTAATATAGGAAATTGGCGAGGGCGAAATGCCATTGGATTGGCGTTCATCAATATTGAGCCGACTTGTGCTGCTGGGGATCGGTTTCGTAAGAATATCGGATCCCGGTGACATACTGTCTGCCGGACTTCAGTTGAGGGGGTAGTTCACGGTGTCGATCGACAAGAGTTTGAAACGTCGAAGTCGTCTGGCTCGCGTTCGCAGCGTTTTGACGCGTGCCGAACGGATTGACCAAATGAAGTCTAACGAACAATGGGTTGAAGGAACAAGCCCTTTTGGGATTCCAAAAACTCGCATCGTACGACTGGTCATTGGGAAAAAGAAAAAGAAGAAAGCGGTCGATCCTGATGACGCCAAGGAGACGACAAAAAAGAAGGGCGCTAAGTAGGATTTAAGGATTTCCATGACTTCATGGTGTTCGGAAACAACATGGCTTGCGAAATTATTTGCTTCGATTGATGACTTCACTCGTCATCTGTCACTGCATATTCCGTGATGAAGAGTGGATTCATTTTAATCCAATGGTTCCACCACGATCTTTTGCAGAGATTTTCAACAACGCCGGGCGCCCATTTACTGAGGACCACTTACGCTTTCTTCGGCGTGAGCCTTCAGTGTGATAGAAGATTCCTCGGGGGATTTGTTGATCAGCGGCGATCCAGAACCATGGTCGTGCGGGAGTGGATCTTGGGATGTCTCCACATCGTCTGAACTCAGGACTCCATCAGAACCTAGCGGAGTGGGTAACTCTTCAGATTGTTTTGGGATGCTTAAAAAATGCTGATATCAACCAAGCCTTGATATTGCAAAACGACATCAACGCAATTTTGGTGTTGATGATCCCAATACTCAACCGGAATGATGGGATCGAGCGTGCCTGAGTTCCGTCCTCACAATCCCATCGAGAGTCTGTTGAGCAACAGGAATTTTTAAAAAAACAGTCCCCCACTTTTGCTCCTCATGTCACGATCCCGTATGGACTTCAGGTCAGGGGAGATCTTCACCCAAATCGTTGATGAGGGGTGCTAGAACAAGCCTTTAAATAAGCCAAGATTCGGCGTCTGATCTCCCTTATCAATCGACGATGCGAAATTCTGACGGGTGAGCTGGAGCAAGATCCTCTGCGGGATTTTTGACCTGCATCTGGGTCAACGTCTCAGATCAGGAGCCTCGTCAGTTACAGGGCCGTTCGATGCCATGAGGGGCGACACCGTTTTTTGTTTTCCCTGTCACGACGGTTGACGATATGACGACGGCTTGCATAGATCGCTAGTACACTCAATGAAAACATTTTCCCGTTACGAATACTCTTGGAGAAAACGATGCACCGACCACTTGTCACACTGACTTTAATCTTGTCTGGGCTGGCAAACTCAGTGGCGATCCACGCTCTCGAGCCATCACATTCCAGCGACTGGCCTCAATGGCGAGGCCCAAATCGTGACAACAAGAATTTAGAACAGGGGTTGCTCGACAACTGGAACATGCGATCGCCGGCACTTGCATGGAAGATCGAGGGGATGGGAGACGGCTACGCTAGCGTCTCGGTCGTTGGTAGCCGGCTTTACACAACGGGAAATATCCATCATTCACAGAACGCGATTGCGGTCGACTTAGCGGAAAAAAAAGTGTTGTGGAGCATGCCGTTGACTGACGGGAACCCGAAACACGGATACGAAGGCTCACGCTGCACACCGACCGTTGATGGTGACCGACTGTATGTTGTTTCTTCGAACGGTCAGATTTCCTGCCTGAAGACGACAGACGGCAGATTCGTTTGGAAAAAGGACTTTATCCATGAATGGGATGGCAAGATGATGTCCAAATGGGGCTTTTCCGAGTCACCGATCATTGACGGTGATTGGGTTCTGTGTACACCAGGCAACACCGGAGCAATGATCGTCGCGCTCAATAAGTTTACGGGTGATTTGGTTTGGAAGTCCGCTGTGCCGGACGCGGGCGAACTTGGCGTTCCAGGCGCCGGGTATTCCTCAATCACGGTGAGCGACGGGGCGGCGGTAAAGCAATATGTCCAATTGATTGGCCGTGGTCTGATCGGAGTTCGTGCAAGTGATGGCAAGCACCTTTGGAGCTACAATCGAATTGCGAATTCCACAGCGAATATTCCTACGGCTATCGCCGAAGGGGACTACGTATTTGGCTCCACGGGTTACGGGGGTGGCGGATCCGCTCTGCTCAAACTGGTCCGAACGGACCAAGGTGTGGATGCGGTTGAGCAGTACTATAAGCCGGGCAAAGATTTGCAGAACCATCACGGCGGAATGATCCTCTGGCAAAATCACCTCTACTTTGGCCACGGTCACAACAATGGTTTTCCGATCTGTGTCGATCTATTGACCGGCGAAACGCAATGGGGTGGAAAAACTCGCGGACCGGGAACGGGATCGGCCTGCATCACATTTGCAGACGGACATCTTGTTTTTCGCTATCAAAGCGGTGAAGTCGCATTGATCGAAGCGACTCCGTCCGAATACAGACTCAAGGGCAGTTTCAAACCGGACGTGCAAATTCGTGAATCGTGGGCGCATCCCGTGATCTGCAAGGGCAAACTCTATCTGCGTGAACAAAACACGCTGATGTGCTACGACGTTGCCAACAAATGAATCCTATGTCATCTGAGAAAACAGCAATTCGAAGAATCCGTTTCAGCGGAGCAGTAGAAAAAAATTAATTGAGATGCCGCAGTGATTCCATGCCTGACAGTTGACGCCATGCATTTTCAGCGGCCCGTTGTTCGGCCTCTTTTTTGTTGGGTCCCCATGCTGCGGCAAAGGCCTCACTTCCAACAACGACGGCCACCTGAAAACACTTCGAGTGGTCAGGTCCCTTTTCGTCGACGAGTTGGTAGACCGGTGTCGCTCGATTGTTTTTTTGAACCAGTTGTTGCAACAGACTCTTGTAATTCTTTCCATAACTCGTTTCGACTGTCCGTTCGATTTCCGGTGCCATGAGTCGCCGCACAAAGACTCTCGCAGCGTCAAAACCACCGTCCAAGTACACTCCGGCGACCAGCGACTCGAATACGGCAGCCATGATCGAAGCCGGAACGGTGTCGTTCTCGGAAAGACCCTTGCCCAGTTGAAGACACTGGTCAAGGCCGAGTTCAGTGCTGAGCCGAGCGCACGTCATGCGTCCCACAATCACGGACTTGATGATCGTCAAATCGCCTTCCGCTTTGTCCGGATACAACTCGAAGAGTTGTTCGCACACCACGGCACCCATGATCGCATCGCCCAAAAATTCTAGCCGCTCATTGGACTCCAATCGCGTTCGAGCGATCGAAGCATGTGTCAGACAGAGGAACAACAAGCCGCGATCGCGAAAGCGATAGCCGAGAGATTCTTCACACACGCGGAGCACTTTGTCTCGCTCAGGATTCTCGATCGATTCGGCCATGGGACCCGTTCCTATTTCGCCACTGCGAATTGATTGGTGGTGGCTTAAAGCTCTGCTAGGTTGGATCTGTTTCATGAAATTCGAGGTATCAATTCGTCGTGGTGTTGAATCGTCGACAAGTTAAATCCAACACGTCACGCAACAGTGTCGTAAATACCAGTGTTCCGTCGCAGATGGCAAGTCAGACACTGGATTTGTGTTTCCTCTCTGACAACGTGTCTGCAATGGGACATTGTCTACGATTTGTCGCATCGGTGATATTCTTATGAATGGTCACTCGACGCGAATGGCTCTAAAAAAGGGATCACACATGTTGACAAATGCACGATGGCGACAGAACGCAATGGTCATGTTTGCTGGCTCCGCGTTGGTGATTATCGCCGTAAATTGGTCTCAAAAACAGGAGGCTGTGGCAATTCCAAATCTGCCTAACGCGCAGGATTTATCGGTGGCCTTTCGGTCCGTATCGGCGGAGGCGATGCCTTCTATTGTTTCGATTGAAACAACGATCAACCCGCGACAAGTGCAGGGAGGCGAACAACCCCTTCGCGAAGAGGAGATCCCGCTTCCCCTTCGACTATTTTCACAAAATGACCCGCGGTTGGAGGAATTGTTCAAAAATCGAGGTCGCCAGCGATCATCTCCAAAACAACACGGAAAAGGTTCCGGGTTTATCATCGATGGTAACGGCATTATTTTGACGAACAATCACGTGGTCAACGGTGCGGACGAAGTCAAGGTTCGTCTCTACGACGGACGCGAATTCATCGCCACGGAGGTCAAGACAGACCCCCGAACAGACGTGGCGATTGTACGAATCGAGGCCTCTGGATTGAAAGCTCTTCAACTTGGAGATAGTCGCGCAACAGAGGTTGGCGACTGGGTTCTTGCCATCGGGAGTCCGTTTGGTCTGGACATGACGGTCACCGCTGGAATCATCAGCGCAAAAGGACGTAACAATCAAATTACCCAACGTGCGGATTTCCTGCAGACCGATGCGGCGATCAACCCCGGTAACAGCGGTGGTCCGCTGATAAGTCTTCGCGGTGAAGTCATCGGGATCAATACGGCGATCGCTACAGAAAGTGGCGGATACGATGGTATCGGATTTGCGATTCCAACTCATATTGCCGGGTGGGTCAGCCAGCAGTTGATTGCGTCGGGTGAAGTCAAACGCGGATACTTGGGCACTCAGATTCAGCCCGTTGATGCGAGCATTGCCAAACAGTTCAAGGTCAAAGTCCGAGAAGGTGCATTGGTTCGTTCGGTGATGCCAAACTCTCCGGCAGAAAAGGCGGGACTCGAACCGGGTGACGTGGTCCTCAAGCTCAATGGTCAAACGATCACCGATCCGGCAAGCCTGCAGGGAGTCACAGAGCAACTCCACGTTGGTACGAGTTATCCAATGGAGATTGTTCGGGATGGCCAGGCTCTGACATTGACAGCAACGATTGAGGCCATGCCTCAGGCGACTGAACTGCCGATGCGGGATGCGGGTCAGAAATCTCCCCACGGAACGAGGTTCGATAAACTCGGCCTTGAGGTCCGCACTCTGACAAAAGATTTGGCCAAGCAACTTGACCTCGGGAACAGTACTGGCGTGGTCATCTCTGCGATTGAAGACGGCAGTCCGGCAGCAGTCTCTGGCTTAAAAAGCGGTGACGTGATTGAGAAAGCAGGCGGACAACCCGTCGCTACGGCTGAAGACTACGAAAATGCGAAGTCGCGATTTTCGAGTACGGAAGGTCTGGTACTTCATATCCGATCACCGAACGGCAAGCGATTGTTTGTTATTCTGAAGAGCGAGTAAAATGACAGCGTATGACGGATCGAGCGTGGTTCGAGCCGTCATACGGAAGCCATACAAAACAAATCCCTCGGCAGCCTCTGTGCTTCCGGGGGATTTGTTTTGTATGGCAACGAATCAGGCTGGACGCCAAGCAAAAACAAGACTTGGCACAAACACTGCGAAGGGCGTTTTGGAAATCCACGGTTCGGGCAATTTCCGCTGGCTTGGCCCCCACGTCGGAACCGACGGTCACGCCACACCATCGACCTCGATCTCCGAAAATAAACCGTTTCTGTTCGCGCAGTCGTGTGGGGCTGCCGATTGTCCTCTATCCGGCAAGAAGCTGTTGCTCAAGAGTCGAAAGAATTTCGCCGATGCTCCATTTTTGTGAAGCCACTTGAATCGTTGAGTTTTCGTCCAGCCACTGCTGAACTTTTCTTTCCGCCGACATCACCGTACTGTGATTTCTACCGCCGAATTGCTGGCCGATCTCGCTGTAGGCCGATTCCGTGTGTTTTCGTGCCAGGAACATTGCAAGCATACGCGGTTGACTCACGGTACGAACACGACTCTCGGACTCAAGATCTTTGGGCTTGACTCCGAAAAGACCACACACGACTCGTACCACATCGGCCAGCCGAACAATCCGCAGACAGTCTCGTTCGAGATCTGCCAAGACTTGCCTTGCCGCCGACAAAGTTACCGGCTTTTTAGTCATAGAGTACAGAGTTTGCAGGCAGTGCAGAGCACCTTCCAGTTCACGAACACTGTTTTGAAACCTCTGGGCAACATACTGCAGTGCCTCCGGCGAAAACTGCCCCGTCAATCGTGCCGCTTTCGAGTCAACAATTTTTTGACGCGTGACAGAATCGGGAATATCAAGACGACAAACCAGCCCTGATAAGAATCGAGTGGCCAATTCATCTCCAAGCTTAGTTAGCAGCCGCGGATGCCGCGAGCCGGTTAAGACAACTTGTCGACCGTGATCAACCAGCTCCGCAAACGTGTGCAAAAATTCTTCCTGAAAAACTCGTTTCGATTCAAAGAACTCGATGTCGTCGACGAGCAACGCATCGAGTCCGCGAAACCGCTGACGGAAGCTGGGAAGAGTGCGGTCTCGCAGTGCTTGAGTGAAGTAGTTGGCAAACGCTTCTGACGTGATGAGCATCACATTAGCAGTTGGCTGAGTCCGTTTGAGTTGTCGACAGATGCCTTCCAGAAGGTGGGTCTTGCCTGCTCCAACCGTCCCATGAATGTAGAGCGGATTAAATTGGGTTTGCTGGCCGGTTGCGATTTGCCTCGCTGCAGTCAATGCCAGTTCTGTTTGCGGACCGGGGATGAAGTCATTGAGTTCCGCCAACCGTCGTCCGTACGATTGCCCGAGTCCGGCGGTTTGTTTGGAGAGTCCCTGAGATGAAACTCGAGTTCCAACGGTCATTCTCTGTTCATAAGAGACGATCGCGTCAGATGTCGAAATCGCTCGTGCAACGGAAGAATGGCCCTGAGGTTCAACAGCGGCAATCGATTCAACGGCGATGACCGAACCGTGATCCGAGGTTGATTTCATACCCCCAGCGCGCCCGACAGACAGATTGGCGTCAACAGAAAACACGACGCGGGCTGAATGACCCAGTACGGATCGCGCCGCCTCTAGTGTTACTTCCTTGAATTGTTTTTGCATCCAATTCAAAAGGAACGGGCTGCCGACACTGACGGTCAATAAATCGTCATGAATCGCCAAGCCGATTTTTCCGTCAAACCATAAGGCGTAACGCTTCGTCCCCAGTCGCAAACGCAGTTCCGAGACTGCGGCATCGACCAATGTTAGATCAGACCGAGTAGCGTTCTCCCCAGTGTCTCGCCGAGACTTGCAAGCAGAGTCGATTTCCGAGGACAGCGTCGGCGTCATGCCGGGTTGCATCTTGCTACCCCTAAACAAAGCCTAACCACCAACCCAGCGAATACAGCGCGCAACGACACATCAAAGGATGAAGGACCTGCGCGCCAAGAACAGGCCATGAATGGCCGTTCGACGAATATTCGATGAGAAAAGTAGATACAGGCTTGACCTGATGGGATGATATCGAAAATCGCAGACCTGCGACAACGACGTCGGTTTGATTCATGTTCAGACAACGATCCTAGCCTGCGTGTGCTGAGAGTCAAAGCGAGTCGACTTCATAAATTTTAAACAAAAATACATCCTGGGAGTCAAAGTAGGGCAAAGCTCATTAAACGACAGTGGTTGCCGCGATTTGAGTCACACTCGGTCACACGATCTCGATCGGTCATCAGTGTGCATAAGATGTGGATTACTGCCGTGCCAAGTCTTTCGAGATCCGAATCATCACCCGCCTTCGTGCCAGTTCTGAAAACCCGAATTCACTATAAATGCTGTTTGCATAGTGGTTTTCGGAATCGACAGCGAGAAACATAGCCGAATAATTACGGTGAGAGGCGAGCTGAATCCCCTGACGAAGCATCGTTTTACCAAGGCCCATTCCACGCATCTCAGGGACCACGCCAAAATACACGAGTTCAACAGAATTTTGGTCCGGATGGCCGTTCAACAAGAGAACACCCGCATCGCGACCGTTAATGGAATAGATCCACCAATTTTCCGGATCAAACTGTCCCGACAATTTGTGACTTTCGATCGCGTCGGCTCCATCACGAAAGTTTTTCAGATGGGGACAGTCGAGACTATTTCGATAGGATTCCTCGATGACATTGGCAAAACGGGTGCGATTCACTTCGCCAAAACATTGCTTGTTGACAGAATGTTGAGCAAGCCCCGTATTCTCACGCGGAGCGACACGATTGATTTCAGAATCTAAGCGGTTGAACACCCTTGCGAGAAAAAAGACATCGGCACCGTATGCAAATCCATGACGGGTCAGAAGAGTTTCTTCGACGTGGTCGTCGGGGATCAACAGGGACTGGCTCCGTCGAATCCCGGCCGCATCGATTCGCCGACACACTTCTTGCATCAAGGCATCTTCAGTTCTTATTTGGTTCTGGGAACCACAACTCAACACAGGAGGCCACACCAGTGCGGTGGCGTCTCGCTGCAACATCACGAGGGCGGCTCCAAGCGGTAATTCGCTTTCCGTTGCGAGCAACAACCCCTCAAGACTCAGGCTCCCTCTTTCCGCCGCTGCCAGTGCATCCTGCACCCGGGGCAACTGCTCATCGATCGGAAAGCGAGAGAAGAGTAATTGCAATGCCCGTGATTGGTTGGATGCTGTGGCGACAGTCACTGTAAGCATTAGAGAGATGCCTGAATGGAGTTGATCGTTGTAAAACGGCTCTGCATGCCAATCTCTCGTTTTTTCACACCGGGTTTGGATCGCAGTTGTGACTATTGACCGCGAGTCAGGTAGCCTTCGTCGACAGGTTGCCAGTGGTCATCGTTGCCAGCAGTTCAGATGTGGCACGGTGCGGATCCCCCGCCGCAAGAATGGCAGAACTCACCGCAATTCGACCCGCACCAGCAGCCAAAATGTCCGCAACATTTTCTGACGCGATTCCACCGACTGCAAACCAAGGAAGCGTCATTTCTGCCCCCACTTGACGGATGAACTCGAGGCCGGTGAACGCGTTGAATGCTTTTGTCGGACTAGGAAACGTTGGACCCACTCCGAGATAGTCTGCACCATCGAGAACGGCTTGCCGAGCCTGCGTCATGTCGTGCGTTGAGACACCAACCAATCGATCTGGTCCGATAATTCGGCGGGCATCACTCACAGTCAGTTCCTCTTGTCCGATGTGAACGCCGTCCGCTTCCGAAAGAACGGCAATATCCGCACGATCATTGATGATCAATAGTGCGCCTGCCTCGCGTGTCCAGGAACGAATTTGCCGAGCGTACGTCACAAGATCTCGATCAGTCATCCTTTTTTCTCGCAGCTGAACGATGTTCACGCCGGCCGCCAATGCCCCACGGACAACGACTTCGTACCCAGCAGCACAGGAGGCCGCCGTGACGATCAGGTACAGCCGTTGTTCAAACAAATCTCGAGGCGAGGCGGCCGCTCGAAGCACGGATTTTTCCACCGTGTACAGTCGATAACGAAGTTGCTCGAAACTCTTGGCGAATGACGGGGAACCGGTCGGGACAAGCTTCCCGTATTCTTCGAGGGATCGTAACGCTTCTTGAACGCGTTTAAACGAAGCTCGAACGACATCAAGCGATGAATCTCTTCGATATTCCGAGGGAAGCCCAATGGTCACACCAACGTCACCGAGAGTGTCTCGAGTTGCCAAACGCTTGGTTTCCGGAACGATTGACAGTGTGGCTGTCAATTGGTGTCGACATTCCTTCAACGTTTGAGAGAGAAAGGCATCGTTGAGGCCGAATCTGACATAGTCTTCGACGACGCGCATCCCTTCACAGGCCCGATTGGCAGCCGCATCCAGAATACGATAAATCATAGCGGAATCAGTCACGGTCTGACTTTCATTGGAAACGAAGTTACGGCTGTGGTACGTCATGTGGTGCTCTGAATCAAGCCTACGCGTCATTGCCAAATATCCGGCCGTTACATCACGTCCTCATTGCCCACATTGAGATCCACGACCGTGGAGCAGCCTCGTAGAGGAATGCTCTGTTCGAAAGAAGAGATTCACGAACCCAGGAAATCGTCTCTCCAGTCAGTTCAGTCCATCTGCTTCTTGCGATATAGTCTCCGCTTAGAAAACATCTGAACAGACCACCGTTCAGACAAACCGCGTGGTGTTCTTTATCATCCCCAAATGATTAACAAACAGGAAAACTCTGATGCAAATGTCTTTGGCTCGACAATCCGGCTATTGGATGCGAATCCTTATCGCCTTTTTTGTGATCGCCGGAGGTGACGCATTCGCCGACGTGACACTGCCCAATGTTTTCGGCAGCCATATGGTTTTGCAACAGGGGCAAAAAAACAAGGTTTGGGGACACGCCAACGCAGGTGAGACGGTGATTGTGAAGATTGACTCGCAGAGCCATCAGACGACGGCCGATGCGGATGGAAAATGGCATGTGATGCTTGATCCGCTCATCGTCGGTGGGCCGTTCAAGATGCTCGTCAACGGCAAGAATGAGATCGTTTTTGACGACGTTCTCGTGGGTGAAGTTTGGGTCTGCTCTGGACAATCAAATATGCAATGGAGTGTCAAGGATTCTACGGATCCTGACTTGGAGCGGTCTGCTGCAATATTTCCAAAAATCCGCATGATTAACTTCCCTCAGATCGGATCCCAAGAACCAACGTGGACGCATGATCGTCAGTGGAAGATTTGTTCTCCCCAAAGCGTCGGCGATTTTTCGGCTGTCGGATATTTTTTCGCCAGACAATTGCACCAGACGTTGGGGGTGCCTATCGGAATGGTCAACAACGCGTGGGGTGGAAGTTCCTGCGAAGGCTGGATTCGCCGCGATCTTCTTGCTGCCGATGACAAGTACAAGCGGTTGATGGATTACTGGTCAGCGGAGGAAGCTTCGTTTTTGTCACTTTCCAAAAAAACAGATTTGGTGGTCGGGGAAAAAGAGAAGCTGGATGGTTTGAGGAAGCGGATGCAAGGAAGTGCCCGACCCGGCAACATCTACAACGGTGTCCTAAAGTCGCACATGGGCTACGGAATCAGGGGTGCGATATGGTATCAGGGGGAATCAAACGTTAAACGCTCCTACCAATACCGGGATCTCTTTCCACAGATGATTCAGAGCTGGCGTCAAGAATGGGGTCAGGGCGACTTTCCCTTTTATTGGGTACAACTCGCCGACTATATGGCCGAAAAGCCCGAACCGGCGGAGAGCCTTTGGGCCGAACTCCGTGAAGCACAAACCATGACAATGAAACAACTTCCCGGGACGGGGGAAGCGGTCATTATTGACCTTGGCGAAGCGAAGGACATTCATCCGAAAAATAAGGTCGATGTCGGAAGACGTCTGGCGCGTTGGGCTTTGGCCAATGACTATGGTATTCCGGAAATCGAGTTCCGCAGCCCCATCTACAAGTCGTCTGAAAAACAGGCGGGAAAGATGGTTCTGGCGTTTGAAAACGTGACCGGCGGTTGGCGGCCATTTGATGTGGCCGAGCCACGAGGCTTCGCCATCGCAGGCACGGACAAGAAATTCGTTTGGGCCAATGCTAAAATTTTGCCTGATGGACGCATCGAAGTAGAAAGCGACTTGGTCAAAGATCCTGCTGCTGTTCGTTACGCCTGGTCTGACAACCCTGTCTGCAACATGTTCAGCGAGGCTGGGCTTCCATTGACTCCCTTTCGAACTGACACCTGGCCGGGGCTGAGTTTTGGAAAAGTGATCAATGCGGACTGAACGTCGTCGTCTCACCAGTCTCACGACTTGGCACCACGGTCACGATTCACTGTGACCGTGGTTTCCACGGCGGTCAGGCCCTCGCCTCGGAAGTCTCAACGAGATCTGCACGCCGTTCAGACCTTGCTGGTGAGATCCACACCCATATCCCGAAACAGAAATCGCATGTCTTCCCAGACATCTTTCTTTGCCGCGGGATTACGCAAAAGGTATGACGGATGATACGTGCAAAGGACCTTGGCGCAACCGTAGGAAAAGAACTGGCCGCGAAGCTTTCCAATAGTCGCTTCCGACCG
Source organism: Schlesneria paludicola DSM 18645 (assembly GCA_945876035.1). Taxonomy (GTDB): domain Bacteria; phylum Planctomycetota; class Planctomycetia; order Planctomycetales; family Planctomycetaceae; genus Schlesneria; species Schlesneria paludicola_C. The sequence goes on from CAMCMU010000003.1 coordinate 120,627, forward strand.
CAATAAGTTCTTCGCGGCAGTGGATCCCCAACAGACGATGTACTCCGGATTGACCAACGCAATCTGTGCATCGAGAAACTCTCGACAATGCCCCGCCTCCTCAAGTGATGGTAAACGATTGCCGGGCGGGCGACAGCGTAGGACGTTGCAAATATAGATGTCTTCTCGCTTCATGCGGCAGGCCTTGATGATCTCATTCAATAGTTGCCCGGCTCGGCCGACGAAAGGCTCTCCTTGTGCATCCTCATCCGCGCCCGGAGCCTCGCCGATAAACAGAATCTTCGCTTCGGGGTTACCAACACCGAATACGGTCTGCTTCCGCGAATTGACCAGTTCTTGGCAGCGGATGCATGCCCCAACTCGTTCCGCCAGCAAGGCCAGTTGTGAAATTCGTTCGCTGCGTGGCAGGTTGAGCGGCTCAAACATCGCTGCCGTTGGCAATGACGAATTCTCCGTCGGCGCGGCGGGATTGACGCGACTCATTGCTGACATAGTTCCGAAATGGGCGAGAGAAACTTGATTCCCCCTAGGTTCGGGCATTATGAGATCTGGTCCAACGATAGACGCTGACGTGACGGAATCTGCCGCGATCGGTAATGGCGTGATTCGGTTCCAGTGTGTCAATCCAGCACGTTGAAACCCCTCAAGTTTTTGAATAACAGCACGCCGTACAGAGGCCGCATCAAGATCTTGCATGGGGGGGGCCTTGTTTCGCCACGGGAGATTTTTTCGCGGAATCGCGGAACTACGGTGAACCGGTGTTCGCGCATTGTCTCATCTATTGATTAAACTTGCCAATGCCCTAGCCATGCGTCGCATGGCAAAATTTCTGACGCTTGAAAACCAACACGGGTAGCGTATCAGCGCCATCTGATTCTGCGCAGCCTACGTCCGTCCCGTAAGAATGAATCCAGTTGGCGATCGGCAAACAGTAAACACGATTGATGTCGCGATTGACAGCGGCCTCGCACTCGCCTATTCACAATAATAGACGGCAACGAAAGCAGACCGTGATCGATTCGAACAGAGCAGCGAGCGGCCTATGCGAGTTTATTTGGATAATGCGGCAACAAGCTTTCCGAAGCCGCCCTCCGTTTACGACGCCGTTGATTTCTATCAACGGCATGTCGGGGTTGCCATCGGTCGTGGTTCTTATCGACAGTCGCTTGACGTTCAGCGGATTGTTGATCAATGCCGACAACAGGCCGCAAGACTTCTTGGAGCGGAGAACCCTGATCGCATCGTATTCACCTTCAGCGGAACCGATGGGCTGAACATGGTCTTACTGGGGATCTGCCGCCCATCGGATCATGTGGTTACCAGTGTCCTCGAACACAATTCGGTATTACGTTGCCTGAGAGAGATGCAAGAGAGACGCGGAATCGAGATCACAACCGTCGCACCACGAGCAGACGGTCGAATAGAACCAGCGGACGTACGCCGGGCCTTGAGGCCGAGCACGCGTTTGGTCGCAATCCTCCACGCTTCCAATGTTACCGGCGTCGTACAACCGATTGCCGAGATCGGAGAATTGGCACAGAGGAACGGCTCGTTCATGATGACGGATGCTGCTCAAACAGCCGGTCATCTTCCGATTGACGTTTCGCGTCTGCCAATCGATATCGTCGTCTGCCCTGGCCACAAGGGGCTGTTAGGTCCCCTCGGCACCGGGATCGTTTATGTTCGGACGGGCATTGAAGAGCATGTCAATTGTTTTCGGCTCGGCGGAACAGGGACTTCTAGTGAGGATGATCACCATCCCTGTCAGATGCCAGAGCGATTCGAAGCCGGCAACCACAACGTACCGGGGTTGGTTGGCTTAGAGGCCGCCTTGGCCTTCTTGGAATTAAAGACGATTCAAGCCATTCATGATCATGAAGCCGGATTAACACGCATCCTCGTTGAAGGGCTGCGAAATCTCTCGACGGTGAGCGTCTACGGTCACGATGCTGCCGCGCCACATGTTGGCGTCGTCTCGTTTAATGTCAAGGGATTCAATGCCCACGAAGTGGCTTCATTACTGGATGATTCGTTTGGAATTCAATCTCGCGCGGGTCTGCACTGTGCTGCCGGTGCGCATCGCTCCCTAGGAACGTTCGACTGTGGCGGGACAATCCGATTCAGCGTCGGTCCCTTCACAACGGATTCCGAGATTGAGAAAGCGATTACCAGTGTTGCCGAATTGACTTAGACCGAAATCGCCAAACGATTCCGCGAAATCATAATCGGTACTGCTGCCCGCATATTTTGGTTACGGAGTGGCGATCCATTTGAGACCAAAACGGACGATGACCGTTTTGGTCTCCGCGATAACGTTACAGCACCGGCATTGTCACGCGAGACGGCCACAGAAGCCGTGACTCACAATGCGGGGCCGCTTCCGGTCCTGAAGCGGCATCACCCTTCCCAAGTCGCCTCCGGATTTCAGTCGTTCACCGCGGCTACACGACGAAGGTATTGCAAGGCTCAATATTCGTGGTAGGGCTGTGCTTGATACCGCGTTTGGAGGAACGTCGTGGATGCCGGTTCGTCAGCCGATTGTCAACTCAGTCCTTTTGCGGACGCTGATTCCGACAGATGCGGGTTCCATTGTTGTCACAGCAGTTCCAAGAATCTGGCGCAGGACCATTTGCAGAGAGACGCTTTCGATCGCTACATTTCAACGTTGTCGGAAACCGAATGCGGAGCCCGATGCTCCTCAACAACAGCGAGTTCGGCCTTCTGACGGTGATTGTTTTTTTGGGATCTCTTCCACGTGACAGTCGGGATCCCATCAGCCGTATTTTGCCAGTCACCGACGGCGACTGGCCTTGTTCTGTGATCTCGCGGGTACCCACGTGGAGGAGATGCGTACCGGAGTCTGATGGTCCCCGTCGTCGGTGGGGGGGAAACCGCTCGCTGCGTCACGCCCTACGCACGAGACCGTGGCTCGGGATGCCGTCTCTTCCTTATGTTAAATAATAGAACTCACGCGCTGCCGTCCTGTTGCGACTGATCAAGATCTGCCGATGAATCCTCACAGGAAGGTGTGTTCACGGGTACGCTACTTACTGTGACGACCCAGAAGTCGTAGATCCCCAGAGCACGTTTAATAAATCGGTCGATAAATTGCGTTGTCGATCACAAACGAGGAACGCCACCGATGGATCTGGAATTCTGGGGCTTTAATCATTGGCCGTTCGATCGAAATATTGTGGAAGATCAATTGTTTACCAGTGCGGCGTTCGATGAGGCACAGGCGAGACTGTCGTTTCTTGTTGACGAACGCCGAAGTCTCGGAACACTCAGAGGACCTGCAGGTACCGGCAAAAGTTGCCTGTTGCGATCAGTCATGAAGGTCGCGAAGCGAACCGCTCGACATTGCCTGTTTGTCGATGCAACCGGGATTGATGGCCGTGAACTTGTCTGGCAGGTGGCTGAAGCCTGTGATGTCGATTGTGACGTTGATGATAGTTCCGGAAAACTCTGGTCCGGATTGCAGAGCCGTTTTTACGGGTTCAGCGTCGTCCGGCAACCCGTGTTGCTCCTGATCGATCATTTCGATTCAAGCAATCTTGAATGCTGTGAGGTTCTTCGGCGTTTGATCTGTCTTTCTGATCTCACGGCCACTGACTTGACTGTACTTCTCGCTACACGAGACCGGCCCACGCTGCCTCTGTTGTTGGAGGTCGTTGACCTACAAGTCGAAGCATCAGACTGGACCCGTCAAGAAACGGCTCAGTTCATTAGAAATGCGATTCGTCGAGCCGGAGAGGCTGAACTCATCTTCAATGAAGAGGCGATTCAAGCGGTGCACGCAAAGACTCGTGGAAATCCATCCCGCATTGTGAAGCTTTGCGATCTCTCGCTCCTTGCGGCCATGAGCGAAGGGGTACGGAGAGTCGATTTCGGAATCGTCGACGCCGCGGCGAGAGAACTATTTAATCAACACGTGGAGCCGGTTGACTGAGTTCCTGAAAATTGTGTTGGACAATTCGACCTCACAGCCATCAATGCCAAAACCTGAGTAGCCTGATGTGGCGTTGCAGTCCTCATGGCCTGGCATCTTGCGAGAATGACCGCTCGTTGAAACAACGGTGGGGCGACTGCCGAGTCAGATAACGCTCGTGGCGCATGGAGTTCCTCAAATCAGATTGAGGCGTTCGTCTTGAATCGGCTCCTGACGTTTCTTAAACGTGGCATTATAAATGCTGTCCGAAAGGAAACGGGTTTCTTTGTTTTTTTAAAAAAAGTGTTTTGAAACGGCATCTGAAAGACCGTTTCAAAAGCAATGGGAAGGACTAATCCTGATTGCCTTACATCAAGGACGTTCCACGTTTGTCACCGCTCAGGAGGAGATCTAGACTCTGTCAATACGTTGTTATTTACTCCCAAAAATGCAACGCTGATCGGATTGCGGTGTAAGAACAAGACCCCCGCATCTTCCTAGCCAGCCTCTTCATGGAAGCCCACTCGATCCAGGAGCCAACGTCCTCTCGACATAAACGACTGCACCTCACGGTCTCAGCATCGCTGACGCCAGCAGCGAATGAAATTTCCCGTAATGCATCGAGGGGATCTCCGATCAGATAAACTGCGTTGACTTCGCGTGAGTGCCGTCATAATGTCAACGGACTAGCGATACCATTACGTTTTCGGGAAAAATAATTTAAAGCAATATCTTATGATGGGCGTGGGCGTTTCTAAAATTTTCCATAGCTGCAATTCGGACTCAGGTTCCAGCCGGTTCGAAGGAGCCACAAGAGCTGTGTTTCTGGTACGCATCGTCGAGTGGCTGTGTGTCCTGTTGCTAATTGGATTCAACTCCGCGACCGTTTCGGGGGAGGATACCGATTGGGCCCAAAAAATGTTGGATCGGAAGGACTTCAACTTTCAAGTTGTGGCCAAAGGAGCGGATGCCTCCCTCCGTTTGCGCATTGAGAATGTCTACAAGGAAGAAATCCAGATTACCAATGCGACAACGGGTTGCGGTTGCGTGTCTTGGGATGAAAAGACATTTCCACTGGTGATTCCCAGTGGACAATCATTGTCATTGACGCTTCGTCTCGATACCGTCCGATTCGACGGTGAACGAAAGTCGAAGGCCAAGCTCTTCTTTTTGGGGCCTGCTCCTATTTTGGGTGATGAAGTTGAGTTTCCCGTGGAAGGGTATATTCGAAAGGATATCGTCGTCTCTCCCGGAGCGGTCAATTTTGGTGCGGTTGATGTCGGAAAAGCAGCGGAACAACGCGTTGCCGTTACCTATGCCGGACGACCAGACTGGAAGATCGAGTTGGCGGAGGGGAAAAACACCAGCCTCGTCACACAACTGGTGGAGAAAAGTCGTGGCAATGGTTTGGTCAATTACGAACTGATCGTCGCTCTGAAACCAGAAACACCGGCGGGGAATCTCCGTGACCAAATTACACTGATCACCAATGACGTCAACAACCCGAAAATTCCCGTGTTGGTTGAGGCACGAGTGGAACCCGATATCGTGGTGAGCGATCTGCAATTTGGAGCCGTCTCGGTGGGACAAAGTCGGACTATGAATGTCGTCATTCGTGGGAAAACACCGTTCAAAATCGAAAAGATCGAACGAACCAAAGCAGATTCATCGTTCCGAGTTAAGACTCCTGCGGCGATCGCAGCCGTTTACAGCCTGCCATTAACATTTGCGCCCCCCAACCAACCCGGCCCATTTGATGAGGAATTCTTCGTCACCATCAGCGGCCGCAAAGATCCCGTGACTTTCAAAGCCAAGGCACGAATTTTGGCTCAGGATGCCACCAAGTAACAATCCTACGCGGAGGCGATCTGAAAAAAGACGGCGGCGCATCCGTTTGTGAGGCGGTTTTTAGAACGCCTGTATGCCCAAAGCGATTCAGACGGTCGTACGAAAATCGCATGTGTCATACATCGGTGGGGTTGGATTGTGGTTGTTGTGATCGCCTAATTCTGAGCTATCGCCCATCTCACTGCCCATGACTGGCGTTAATCGGCATTACCTCCGCGTTTCAAAAACTGATCCAAGCCGACCTACCCCCGAACGAAGTCCACTCCATATAGGCACTTTCGTCTGTTTCCCCGTGTCTGAACTAGACCGGTTGGACGCCTTCCACCAAACGCACGGAATTTTCAACCGGCAACTACGATTTGAACAAGGGACTGCGGTACACGGATTGAACCCCACTCGCCTCCTTCCTTCGTCATTGTCGTCTCCGTTTGAGCGGGATTCATCATCAAATCTCAGATGAGCGGTTTTGGAAAACTGATCTAGCCCGTCCTTCAGACATTTTCTGAGATCACAATTCATCGCCGCTCTTTCAGCGGACAATTTTGAAAATACGTCGGCCGTCGAACGTTCGTTTTTATTGATGATGGTGAGTCGGTTAGGTAGACTCGCCACCATTGGTATCAGCCGAGTCGTTCAGCGTTCTCTTTGTTCGTCTGAAATCGGCTGAAATTCGTTTGCGCATCTAGCTGTTGGAAAACATTTAAAACGTCCCTAATTCTCAACGCCGTTGGACGTTTTAGAACATACTCCGTTCATGAGAGATGGCGTGGTTCTGATTCTGTCATGGAAAACTGATTTTCAACGGAGTCGGGTCATTGTCGAGCGATTTTTCAACAAAACGTCTTGGTTTCGAAGGGACCGGTTTTGACAGTAGAGAACTTTTACACAGAATTTGGCAGACACGGTTCTCTAAGGATTCGTGATCGTTACCAAACCGAATTTGCTGTCGTGAGATAGCAGACACACCAGAAAGATTGCTCTTAGGAATGCAGAGAACACTGTTGAAATCCAAAATCCATCGGGCGACCGTCACGGATGCTCAGTTACACTATGAAGGAAGCGTGACGATTGACATCAACTTGCTGCAAGCCGCAGAGATTGTGGACTACGAGCAGGTGCACATTCTCGATGTTAACAACGGAAATCGTCTGATCACCTATGCGATTCCGGGACCGCCGAACAGCGGTACAATTTGTATCAATGGCGCAGCCGCACATTTGGTTTCGCCTGGCGATTTGATCATTATTTGCTGCTTTGCCCAATATGATGAGAGCGAGATTGCGAATCATCAGCCGAAAATCGTGCATGTTGATTCCGAAAACAAAAGAACCAAGTAAGCGGCGATCCCAACATGCAATGCGTCCTCTTTTCTAACAAACGTTCGGCGATGCTGTTGTGGGATGACGAGGCTCTTGTCAAACGCTCCACCTGAGGGACCGAGAAACGGCTGTGGTTCTGCACACTTCGATCTTGTTGATAGGAGTTGCGGTGTCCACGGAGGGCGTGAGAGAACCAAGGCAGTGCGGAGTTCTTTTGCACGATCTTGGAACGGCCGCACACATTTTTCGCGGGGGGGGGGCGATCGTGTTTCTGACGGGGAAAATTTCAGAGACGCCCGCAGATTCCTCGTTGCCAGCGAAATTATTCGGGGGGTGGCGTTCCGGCGCATGCCACCAAGGCGGCGGCGACGCCTTGGCACGTCTGCCGCCGAAAAGATGTAATCACCGAGTTTAGGACTCGATCTGCTGAATGGCGTAGATGACAGCCGTTTTCAATTCGGCTTGATCTGTTTCTTCAGCAAGTCGGTGCAAGGCCGGGGCCGATTTGCGAGCAAACGGTCCGATCTCCCCAAGAGCATAGACTGCTCCTATACGGACCTTTAAAGAAGGATCTCCTGTGGCTTTGACTAAGGCATCCACGGCGTCGCTATCTTCTGGAGCTAGTTCAGCCAGAGAATACGTTGTCAGCCAGCGGACGTTTTCGCTTTTGTCTTTCAGGCAACCGAGCAAGGCCTCGAGAGATTGGTACGACCACTGATCGTGACGGATAAGTACTTCCGCCGCGTGGAGTCGGACGTTTCCATCTCGATCTTTAAGGCATGGCGCTAAAGTCGAAATCGCCTCATCCGCGGCAGGCCCCATTTCACCAAGCGAAACGGCCGCAAATGATCGTAGCCCTGGATCGGGCGACTTAAGGCCATCGACCACAATCCGAACGACATCGGGTGACGTTTGGCCCGTGCGCACCAAGGCCAAGGCTGCATGAGTCCTGACGAATCCATCTTGATGGGTCAGCAGTTGTTGAAGTTTAGGTCCGGCAGCTTCTGCATCGGCTCCCATTCGACCAATCTGGTGCAACCTACGCTTCAAAACTTCGAGATCCTTAGTCTCGAGTAATGCGATCTGCTCTTGCAAATATTGGTCTGCTTTTGCACCCTGATCGAGCACGTTCTGCGCAGTCGACTTGGCTGTCGCGATCGCGGTCGTAGACACCTCCTGCAGCGATGTTTCCAAGAGAGATTCACCGTCGTTCCAGGTATTCTCCGACACCGCGGCAATTTTATTCACGGAAGACTTGACTTCTTTGGCTAGATCAGACGTGTCCCCCAGTACTTCTTTTGAGGCAGAGTCAGAGCAGACATCTTTTTTCGCAGCAGATTTCGACTCGGAAGCCCACTCTGGAATATCGGAAATTTCCGCAAGTTTGTCTTCGATCTTATGCGCCGCCTTCTGAATGTCTGCGTCGTGTTCAACCGATGATCGCTCTTGAATCGTCTTTTTTTCGCTGCTGGCCGATGTTTGAGAAATTTCACGAGCGGCATCGCGCGGCTTTACAGAACGACTCGACGTAACCGTCTTTTTACGAGCAGAGTCTGCACCGCTTATCGAACGCTCTGTCTTGGCGATCGCGGAATCCGTCTCCCTTGTGTCGGCCTCATCAGCAATGAGTGAATCTGATGATTGGTCTGGAGTCCGTTGCCCATGTTTTGCTTCCGGCTTTGTCGGATCCCCCGTCTTCGACAAAGTCCTGTCTGAAGAAGACTTGTCGCTCGATGTCACCTTTGGCTTTGTTTTGGTTTTCTTGGCTAAGTCCGTGGCGGACGCACGACTGTCCAAGTCCTTAGCGGATTTGTCGCCACTGACAATTGCGGATTTCTTCGACGGCGCTTCTTTCGACTTTGATTCGTCATCAACGGCGGCGAGTTTTTGACTCTCGGCATTTTTTGAAAACCGGCTCAACCAACTCGATTGCTGTGCACAACCCGTGAGTGGAATTGCCACCAATGCAATAAGCGTCCAATTGTATGAGCGATACCATGTTTTCATGACATGACTTTCCTGTTAGCTAACAATCCTGCGAAGTCGCGAGGCGATTCAACTACAAATTTTTGTTGAGCGTGACTGCGAAGCGAATTCCTTAAATGATCTTTCCACAGTGTCGATGCAGACCGAAAAACGCCTGGCCTTACCCGTAACGCTTGCTCTCAATACATCGGTTGTAACGCTCATAAAAATTCAGCTGACTCTATTCAAAAACGATTCAACTCCCGTGAAATAAAGAGCATGTGAGAAACGTATACGCAGCACGCTACGCAGCCATCCCAAGCACCCCGGTGTGTCGTTGAAAATCAGCGGCGTGCGTCGGATGTCTGCAACCGTAGACGATTTTGAAGAGTCTGACGGGGTTTCTACGGATCTTAAGGACCGGCAGAAACTCGCATCGAGCATCCTGTTGAAAAAGCCGTCGTTGGCTTGAGGTGTGTGACAGGACGCGATGATCGACGCGCGAAGACACACGGAGATTCGCGGCTGGCCAGATCGCCGAGGTTGCAGGCGATCCGCTGTGCCACGAGGGAGTGGCCGACAAAGGCGACCTCAAGAACGCAACAGGGCCGGTGATCCGCGATCTCGGCACGGGCCTTTGCACGTACATCTCTGAGCCGCTGGTTCCCCAAGGTCGCACTTGGACCGACAAGGCGGTCCAACAACGCGGCGCCTTCCGCGCCAACTATTGCCGCATCCGCAGTGAACGCGGCAAACGCCTGCTGCGTCGCCGTGGCACGGTGGTCGAACGGACGTTCGCTCACCTCTGCGAAACTGGCGGCGGTCTCCGAACGTCGCGGCGAGGTCTGACAACGGTGACGAAGCGTTACCAAGTGATGGCGTTGTCTCACAACCGGGGCCTGATCCTGCGAAACCTCTGCGGAGCGGCCAAACCGTGAGCGCTTACGCTCGTCTTACGCCTTGGTCGGTTGCGACGGGCCACCCCTACGGACCCTGAAACCGATAAGCCACTCTCAACCCGATTTTCCGATGTTCAAAATCACAGACTCGCAAACCGCACTCGCGACCGGATCACGCCGATCACATAACGACAAACTCAGACGTCTTCAACAGGCGGCTAGGCGGTAGAAGGATCGACCTTGTTGGGATCAATTCCAAGATCGACCATAGCCTGCAAAAGCCGTGTCGAATCGAACCTGTTTTCCCGGCTGAGGCTGACCAGAGTCGTATAAGCAACGGACTCTGCATCAATTTCAAAATGTCGCCGAAGTGCTGCTCTCGATTCACTTCGGCCGAACCCATCGGTGCCACAGACATAGTAGGGACCCGGTACAGACTGCCGAATTTGTTCTGCCACGAGATGTACGTTGTCACTCGACGCAATGAACGGCCCCTGAAGTCCACGGAGTGCATTTTCGATGTAACTGACTTTGGGGCTTTGGCCTGGATGCAGGCGGTTCCACCGTGCCGCCGCCTGTGCATCGCGTTTGAGTTCGTTGTAACTCGTCACGCTCCAAACATCTGTCTCAATACCGTACTTGTTGGCGAGCAATATTTGCGCGCGAATGACTTCCTGCAGGATCGAACCGCTGCCAAACATTTGCGGTCGAGTGGCACGTACGTTAACAGGGACTGACGGGTCAAGTGGATACATCCCCTTCACAATTCCGTGTTCCACTCCAGGTGGCATCGACGGCATCAAATAATTTTCGTTGTAAACCGACAAGTAATAAAAAACATCTTCGCCCTCGGCATACATCCGACGCAGTCCGTCCTGAACGATGACACAAACCTCGTAACCATAGGCGGGATCATAGGACAGGAGATTAGGAACAATTCCTGAGGTCAGTTGGCTGTGGCCATCCTGATGCTGAAGTCCCTCTCCATTGAGCGTTGTTCGTCCGGAGGTTCCACCGCACAAGAATCCCCGACAGCGGGCATCCGCCGCCAGCCAAATCAAGTCGCCAACGCGTTGAAACCCGAACATCGAGTAGTAAATATAGAACGGAATCATATTGACCCCCACGTTGGCGTGGGCCGTTCCTGCCGCAATGAATGACGCCATCGCCCCCGCTTCGTTAATCCCCTCCATCAACATTTGACCCGACTGAGATTCCTTGTAAGCTTTCGGCGTTCCAACATCGACAGGAGTATATTGCTGGCCTTTGCTGGAGTAGATCCCAAACTGCGTGAACAAAGATTCCATTCCAAACGTTTGCGCTTCGTCGGGAATGATGGGAACAATTTTCTGCCCAAGGTTTGAGTCTCGGATCAGAGCCTTGATAGTTTCAGACAGAACGGTCGTCGTCGAGCGTGGGCGAGTTGATGTTGCCGCCTTTTCGATCAACTGAGTCACAGAGGGAATCAGCAGCCGTTCCTGTGTCGGAATCCGTGCTGGCAAATAGCCACCGAGCAACTGGCGGCGATCGTGAAGATATTTCATTTCTTGGCTGTCGGCCGGCGGCCGGAAAAAAACAGCCGCCTTCGCTTGCTCATCCGTCAGGGGAAGTTCAAAACGATCTCGGATTTTCAGGAGGTAGGGCTCTTCGATGTTTTTTGCCATATGTGAGGTGTTCAGCCCCTCACCGGCTTCGCCGAGCCCAAATCCCTTGATGGTATGTGCCAACACAACGGTGGGCGCACCTCGAAATTCTGTCGCCGATTTGTAGGCGGCATAGACCTTGACCTGATCGTGTCCTCCTCGGCGAAGATCGCGAATCTGTTGGTCGCTCATGTCCTCGACAAGTTGCTGCAACTGGGGGTGCCGTCCGAAGAAATGGGTCCGATTGTAGCCCCCCCCTTCCGCACTCAAGACTTGGAACTCACCATCAACCACTTTGCCAAGTTCTTCGACCAACAACCCACTCTCATCCGCTTCGAAAAGAGGGTCCCAATTGCTCCCCCAGATGACCTTGATGACATTCCATCCCGCTCCTCGGAACAGGCCCTCAAGTTCCTGAATGATTTTTCCATTTCCTCGAACAGGGCCATCAAGACGTTGTAGATTGCAGATAACAACCCACGTCAGGTTATCGAGTTTTTCGCGGGCAGCCAGCGTCAGTGCGCCCTGCGTTTCCGGCTCATCGGTTTCGCCGTCTCCCAAGAACGCCCAGACACGGGTGTTGGCCGTGTCTGCGAGATTCCGATGCTGCAGATATCGTTGAAATCGGGCCTGATAGATTGAACAGATAGCTCCGAGTCCCATGGAGGCCGTTGGAAACTGCCAGAAATCTGGCATCAACCAGGGGTGCGGATACGAACACAGGCCGGTTCCACGAGGGATTTCACGGCGAAAGCGAATAAGCTGCGCCTCGGTCAGGCGTCCTTCGAGGAAGGCTCGAGCGTACATTCCCGGCGAAGCATGCGGCTGAAAATAGACGAGGTCTCCAGGATGGCTGTCCGTCTTGGCGTGAAAAAAATGATTGAAGCCGACTTCAACCAGAGTCGCCGAAGAAGCGAATGTCGAAATGTGACCACCAACACTTGCTCCGGTATGATAGGCACGCACGACAATCGCTATGGCATTCCAACGAACAATATTTCTCAACTTTCGTTCGACAACAGCGTCCCCCGAAAACGAAGGCTCAGCCTCCTGCGGGATGGAGTTCTGATACGGCGTAACAGTCGCTGGAATAATAGAAAATCCGACGCGCGATGACATCGCGTCCAGCAATTTTACGAATACTGCAGGGCCTAGACGACGCACAACATCATCGGTCGCCTCTAACCACTCATCGATCTCACCGGGATGCATTTCCAAAAGGATCGGATCTTCGATGCTCCCCGCAACCATCTGGCCAACAACATTCATTACAACGTTCCACCAAGATTTCGCACGTCGAAGAAAGAGGATTAATAACTTTCGGAGAACCTCCGAATACACCATTGAATGAAATCTTAGATCGATGACCCTCGCTATTTCAACTAGGAGAGTATTGTTTGTGCCCTCATTTTTCGTGAACCGATTTCTGTGCCATGGCACAGAAATCGGCGTGAATCCAGAATCCGTAGTTCTTCAGTTTTTAGTGAGATGCCCAAGCCTACGTTTTCAAACGTCTCACGATCTTCTTGCCATTCGATATGTCAATGTTTTCAAATCCTATTCCTCAAAAATCGGACAACGAATACCGAACCGTTTGCCTGTCACGAAAGAGTTCTACCCGATAGCGAGTTCTATCCCAGAGAGGGCCTTAAGGTGACTGCGCCCATACCGATTTGGATTTGGCAACCGATCACGAATGAGCCGACGTTTTTTGCCCGCGAGTTGGGGTGTCGGGTCCTTCCCTCAACTAGAACATTTGACACCAAGACCGAACAGCCTCAGCACAGCAGTCTGTCCGCCACAGTCCAAGTGGTGAGCAGGTCATTCTATGCCGGTTGGCGGCAGAAGGTTATCGCTTCGAAGTGTGATCGAGCAGCAACTCGGAGCAGAACCATTGCATTCGAGGATGATGGAAAAAACTTTTCCACAGATTTCCCTTCGTTGTTGTGGAAGCACCTCCATCGCGATGGAGGTAGCCATACCATTCACCGTGTTCAGGGTCGGCAAAATGCTGGTGGCTCCAGTCGTGAACTTGTTGGTGCCAGCGTGCATACTTGGCGTCCCCTGTGAGCTCATAGGCTAACAACGTGGCGATGATCGCTTCGTCGTGAGGCCACCAAAACTTCATATCATGCCAATATTCTTGAACCGGTTTTCCCCACACGTCACGGAAGTAGAATAGGCCACCGCATTCGTCATCCCAGCCCTGTTTCCACATCCAGTCGAGCATGTCGCAGCCGCGGCGGATCAGATTCTGATCGCCGCGATGCCGGCCCTCCTGCATAATAAACCAAGCCCCTTCAATGGCATGTCCCGGATTGAGCAACCGGCCTTCAAAGTGATCAACAATCTCTCCATTAGGAGCGACAGATTCCATCACTAGTTGCTGATCTGGCTTGACAAACAATCGCTGAATTTCGTCCATGCAGCGGTCAATCCAAGCGGTCAATTGTGGATCATTTCCTAAATGAAGTCGCAACTCTTGCGCGGTGACAATAGTAATCATTCGGGGACCCATGCCGATCAATGGCCGAGTCTCCGTGTATTTGGGCGGCATCACACCCGGTGTAAAATTCCAATGGGTAAAACGATCGAACAGTTCCCTGGCTCGTCGAGCGGACGTTACATCGCCCGACGCTCGAAAATGCGCCGCGTAGGCAATGGCCGCGAACGATTCGCTGAAGGCATACCGCCGTTTGCGGATCGGACGTCCATCCCGCGTCACATGAAAAAACATTCTGCCGTCAGTATCGAAGCAGTGTCGATCCAAAAACTCTAGCCCGCGTCGACCCCATTCGAGCCATTCCGGCCTTTGTTCTACGGTGTTGTACAACGTGAACAACATCCAGCACATGCGCCCCTGAGCCCAGACCGACTTATCGGTATCGAGAATCGTTCCATCCCGGTCCAAACAGTGAATGAATCCGCCGTATTCCGTATCGACGCTCCGAGGAAACCAAAACCGTACCGTGTCTTCGATCAATCCGTTGCGGTAGCAAGCGAACAATTGACGCCGACCATCGGCAGTTGTCAATAACGGTGTCTCTGGCGACGAAGACATTTCAATTTCCTAGCCAAAATCCGGTAGATGCAATCGACCACGACGAAAAACAGCTGAGGCATAGGCGGCGACACCATGCCGCTTTAACCGGTCCATGATACTTCAGAACCCGTCTTCTCGAAAACATTCTGAAGCCGTGTGGTACTGCTTATTTTAACCAGTTGAAAAAATCCATTTCTTCCAACGTACGACGCAGCTCGACGGATTGTTCGGTCGTGAGGTTATTGTTGGGCAATCGGGCGGGACCGACTGGTACGCCGAGCATTTCCATGACGGCCTTCGCGGCACCTACATAACCTAAAGAATCCAACAACTGAATCAGTTGCACACTCCGGAGCTGTTGTTTGCGAGCGGCGGTCAGGTCTCCGCGTTCGAACGCTTCGATCAAGCGATGATAGATCGGAGCCGCAAAGTTGTAACTGCTACCGACCGCACCTTTGGCTCCGAGCGCCAATGCGGCCAAGAGACATTCATCACATCCGAACAGGATATCCCATTTACCGGCATCGGCATGCAAACACATCTGATAGGCCATCAGATCCGTGTTTGTAAACTTGATTCCCGCCAATGTGGGAATCCGGTCCTGACCGAGTGAAAGAAATTTGGACATCGAAAAATGAACATTTGTCAGTGTTGGGATGTCATAGAAATAGAAGGGCGTCGCAGGAGCCGCGGCGGCGATATCTGCAGCACACGCGACCAGGAGTTCGATCGACCGCGGCTTGAAATAGCTGGGCGCCAAGGCTGAAATCGCCATGGCGCCCAGCTTTTCAGCCTGTGCCGCCAAGGTTTTGGCATCAGATAAGCAATTCGATCCGACATGAACGATCAATTGAAGCGGCGTGCCTCGCATCACCTCCGACCATCGCTGGGATAATGCTTGACGTTCTGGCAACGTGAGCGAATGACTTTCTCCAGTACTGCCGCCGATGAAGACAGTTTTAACATGGCTGGCCAGCATGTGCTCTGCTTGTTTCTCAACGACAGCCAGATTGAGTGAACCGTCGGCGTGGAACGGTGTGTGTGTTGCGGCAACCAGACCGGTAAAAGATGTCTGCGTCATGATCGTTACTCGATTTTCTGAAGTCCCGTGACGAACGTTTGTCAGCGGAAAGTTTTCGTAGTAGATGACTTATCGACCGAAGTCCGATCGTCTCACTTTGACAAGTCTTTCGCAGCATTCAAGGGCTAACTCCAATTATTCATTACCCTCCATCAGGAGTGCGGACTCCGCGTCGGCATGTGGCTTAATTTCTTCAACGGGACATCCGCTCAGATCACTTATTGAATGCGTTCGTGATCCAATCTCTGAAACAAGGGGGCGGCGGTCCATTCGAAGAACCAGCGACGAAGATTAGCGATCCACTCGTGGATTTGAAGACCGTTGTCCGGAGGAATCGAGTGCAGAACATCACCGATGGACGTTCCACGTTGCAACTGACTCAAAATTGAAAATTGGATTGGTGAAACTTCAAAACGACGGACCACGAATTGCCGTCGAGTCACCACGAGATGCGTCACTCGATGCAGAGGAAAACAGGAACTGGCATCGGATCTCGACGCGGTAACATAGTCATGAACGGGAAACCGAAACGTCATCAGTCGCACGCAGTCATGAAACACAATTCCTGAAACGACAAACTTTTCGGTGGTCAACCCCTTGAGATCGGACGGGTGAAGCGATGCGGTTTGCTCGGGCCCATTTCCATCGAAGACTTCACTGTAAGTCCGCTCGAGCCTTGCCAAGTCAATTAAAAAATCCGCGAAGTCGGGAGACGAGCTCGTTTCGTTATCTGATTGTACGCTGGGACTCAAAAAAACTTCCGCTTCGGCAGACGAATGATGGCTCGCGTTTTCCTCTCTGGGCGGACGCGTCCGCAACAAATAATCCGGAAATGCCTCGGCCAATTTTGATAACGTATAACTCTGTGACGGCTGTTCCAGCAGGTATCCGAATGCGAGTCGGTCAAAGGCTTCGATTCCTAGGACCCGCACCATGGTCGGAAATTCCGCGCGGAGGCACTCCACAAGTCGAGAAAAATAGGCCTGCCCATAAATTCGCAGACGATCCGCGCTCCCCAGACGCTGGGAAGGACAAATAATCGTCTCCAATTGGTCAATCGAATCGCAGATTGTTTCGCCCGTTGTGTTGCCGAGCACTCCGGCTTCGATCCCTTTCGGATGAGTGATCACCGACTGTAACCATTGTTGCAGTTGACACAACGAGCGTGGTGGATCGACTGGCGTTTGGGAGATCATTCCACCTCCGCCGTCACAAAGTGAATCGGATGAGGTGTCGTGTGGAGTTCGGTGTGATCGATTGTCTTGGAAACGCGTTTCAACGGATTTGGGAAAGCACGCGTAAGAAGTGGGGATTCCGTGTGCGAATTTTCATCCAGAAATTGTGCGGCTTTTTTTACTTCCGCATGCACGATCGTGAACTCAGGAATGTTGGCATCCCACTCGAGAAGCGTGGAGACTCCACCGGTCAATGTGTGTGCGATTCTATACAAATTCCAAACGGGGTCGATCACGGGTCCATCGTGTGTGTCGATCCGGTGAGTTCCGCAGTCCGCGTGTCCTGCTAGGTGCATTTGCACGACGCTTTCGTGGGGCAGTTCGTGAAGAAACGTGACCGGGTCGTAGTCATGATTGAATGCCGACACATAAACGTTATTCACATCGAGCAGCAGGCCACACTCTGTCGCGTCAACAAGACGGGACACAAACTCCCATTCCGCCATCGTCGAATCGGCAAAAGTCAGGTAACTGCTGGGATTCTCTAAAATCAGGGGTCGCTCGAGAAAATCTTGGACAATGTGAACTCGATTGATGACGTGCTGCAGGGTCGGTTCATTGTACGGAAGGGGCAGTAGATCGTGCGTGTTGATCCCCGCGACGCCGGTCCAGCAAACATGATCCGAGACCCAGACAGCTCGAATGTCTGTGGCGAGTCGCTTCAACTTACGAAGGTATTCGAAATTCAGTGGCTCGGTACTGCCGATTGACAGCGAGACACCATGCATCACAACGGAATACCGTTCCGCAATCCGATCCAGAACGTAACGCGGCCGCCCCCGGGAATCCATGTAATTCTCGGAAATAATTTCAAACCAATCGACGGCAGGCCATTCACGCAGAATATGG
The DNA here is from genome assembly GCA_945876035.1 of Schlesneria paludicola DSM 18645. Classification (GTDB taxonomy): domain Bacteria; phylum Planctomycetota; class Planctomycetia; order Planctomycetales; family Planctomycetaceae; genus Schlesneria; species Schlesneria paludicola_C. The sequence goes on from CAMCMU010000003.1 coordinate 138,437, forward strand.
TCGAAGTGCACTGTTCGTAAACCGACTCCAAGACCAAGATTTGGAAAATTAAATCTGGAATGCATCCGTAGCTCCCGAATGGAAAATTCGCCGAAATGTCAGACAATGCCGTTCTCCGCCGGCGGTCCCATTGGTGGGCGCATCTCGTGGCTTGAAAAACCAGCAACACCCGCCCAACAAGATCGAAATGGCCGCGAGACCACGTGTTGATATATCTTCCTTGACGGATACGGTAAAAACGTCTGGCGGGATCTTACCGATATCGCCAATAGCGTATCGCATTTCATGAACGGATCCAGCAGCGCTGATACGGCGTTCTCGATTTCCGATTGAGATTTGGTCGTCCAATAAGTTCCAGAAACACGGGATTCCACGTTGGCATGAAATTTATAGGAATGAGGACCAGATTTTGAAAAATTATCGGATCATCACGGCGTTCTCGATCGGATTTCTTATCGCGACTTGTGTTGCAGGAATCGTATTCCACAGTCCCCGTCGATTGGTCCACGGCATGACGGATGACCAGTCAACCCAATCGGCCACGAATCGGCGTGCTGATAATGTCGCAATCGACAGCCCAACAAATGCGATGCCGCGAATTCAAATCGCTGCGATTGTGACGACATTTTTTCCGAACAGTCACGCTGGTGTGTTAGTCGACAAGTTCCTGCGTGGCTTTCCGACGGATGATGGCATTCTGCCTCCACGCAGTACGATTGCGTCAATCTATATCGATCAAATTCACGAACGAGATATTGGAAGACAGTTGGCCTATGAGTTTGGGATACCGGTGTATGAGAGCATCCGCAGTGCTCTCCGACTCGGTGGAGATAAACTCGCCGTCGATGCCGTCTTGATCATTGGCGAACATGGTGATTACCCACGAACTCCGCTGGGGCAGGAAATGGTTCCACGCCGCTACTTTTTCGGACAGGTGATCGGTGTCATGGGCGAGTCGAAACGCATCGTTCCGCTGTTTAGTGACAAACACTTTTCCTATCGCTGGGACGACGCACATTGGATGTACGAAACGGCAAAGAAAATGCAGATTCCCTTTTGGGCCGGTTCCACAATGCCTGTTGCGTGGCGCAGACCCAACTGGGAACATCCCGCCGGAGAGCCTGTGAATCAGGCGCTCGTCATCGGGTTTCATATGGTCGAACGATATGGATTTCATGCTCTGGAAATTTTGCAATCGCAGGTTGAGCGGCGACAAGGAGGCGAAACCGGCGTCAAATCCGTGCAGTGTCTTTCCGGTGACGAAGTATGGCGTTCCGGGGATGACGGGCGGTGGTCGATTGCTCTTGCCAATGCCGCGCTCAACACGATTGAAGACGGGCCACACCCACTCGATCGGACACAGGTGGACGATCCGCATGTCTTCCTAATTGAGTATGTCGATGGATTAAAAGCGGCGGTTCTGATGCTGGGAGAAACTTACGTGAAGAAGTTCGCCTATGCCGAGCAACGTAGTGGAACGATGTCTGCTCTGGAATATCACTCAGCCAGCGGCCCCGCGCATGGGGTTTTCGGATACCTCGCCGCCAATATCGAAGATTTTTTTATCAGCGGCGTTCAACCCAGCCCGGTCGAAAGAACGTATTTGACAACAGGAATTCTTGAGGCCGCCTTGATCTCACGAAGTCAAGGAGGAAAAAAGATTCCAACACCACACTTGTCGGAAATTGGGTATCAGCAAAGTGGGCACCCCCGTCGTCCTGTCGGCGAACGTCCCACGGGGGCCAGTAGCGGAGAATGGAAAACGTTGGAACCCGGTAAGACACCTGCCGCGGAATCCATTCCCATCGTTCTCGACGGCACAATTCGTAAGCATGGCACCAAACCCACCGGCTCGCGTTGACGAAAAAGATTTCTCCGAAAAAAACAGACGTCATGCGGAATGCTCCTGATTTTTGCCGGCGTATTTTTCTGTTTTGGAGGGTGTCGCGTTCGAGTAATTCACTGAAGTCGTTCGATCGTCAGGCAAGTGTTGGCGCGGCCTTGGCTGAGGAACACGAAGAGAGGCGTCGGCAGCGCAACGACGAAAGTGATGATCATGGGGCGTGTTGGACAGATCAAGATCCCGCGATCGTTTCTCCAAGACAGACTGACGACGAGACTACGGCGAAATTGCCACAGGATTGAGGAACCGGCGGCGAAGACAATTCATGGCAATGTCACGTCCCAAACCTTCCCCCGACGAGACTTACCGTCTGGCCCTTCGACGATAAGCGTCACGATGAAATAATCCGACTTTCCATAACGATGAATGGGATGACGTTCCGTTGAGGACTCACCGTCTCCGAAGTCCCAGTGCCACGAAGTGATCTCCCCGTAGGAGCGATCACGGAATGCCACCACGCGATCCTCTGGGTTGACTAATTGGAACGACCAATCAGCCTCAATCGGCTTGCGAAGAGTCTTCTCGATCGGCATCAGGCGGAACGCCACCAGATCAGACGCATCGGCATACATCGTCGTCTTGTGCGAGAGGTTCCAAAACCCCGCATAGCGACTCGCCCTCTCGTCGTCGTAGTCCAGAACGGCCCAAGACATGCCAATCACCTTGTTCTCCTCCAACTTCGTTTGCACCGCTCGCGAAGGATCGGCAGGCGCATAGTCGAACGGTGTGACGAAGAACTCTAAGATCAGTTTTCCGCTTTCACCAGGCTTGAAGTTGTATTTGTAAGCCGCATTCGCGAATGGCAGATCTTTGACCCAAGGTTGCCCACCCCAAACCATTGCCCAGTCCTTCTCTTCAGCGGGCGTGAAGATGTGATAATTTTGGGCATGGACGCCGTGAAACTGAAAATGAGTGTCGAGCTTATCACGCAGTGTCTTATTGGGGTGCATTTCACGAGTCAACGGGCCGCCCGAGAGGTCGCCATCAATGACAACCTCAAAAATATCATTGTGCAAATCCCCGCGAGCGAAATCCCAGTAATTGTCGCTGGCCTCATAGAGAAAATAGAGATGGTTCTGGCCCTTTACCCAGCCGACCTTGACCTTGACATCCAAGTTCGTCGGATCGCGTTTGTCGCCGGTCCCGATCACCGTCTCGCGCAGCTGATCCATGCCAATCGAGTACGAATCTGGCACGAGTGACCAATCATCAACGTCGCCGTCAATTCGTGGAATCTTATCGGCCGGAAACTGAAAGATCTGATACTCAACATCGGGGCGTTCGAGGCCTGATCCACAAGCGAAGGCGGTCATTAGAACGAACAGGGGATACATCGATACTCTCCAACAGGCGGCAGAGACACGTCATTCGCCTCCATCGGCGAATGTGTCCGCGAGTCATTCCAGAAGATCTTGCGGGGTTGATGAATGTATCCGAAACGGTGGAGCAAACCTACTCGTAGCCTGTCCGGCGTCTGGGCAGAGAACGAAAGACGTTCACGGCCGCCTTCTGTTGTCTCCATCACGAATCCTGACAAACGACTGCAAATTCGTTTTCATCGAAAAAACGTGAGTGGTCAGCGTGTTGTGGTCGACCTAACGCTGACCGTCGTCACCGTAACAGAACACAGAACACTCTGTTTCATCTAAAAAAGGGGCCTGCCGTTTTGTTCTGCTGTGGTTGGCGTGGAACAGGGACTTCGCACTCGGTGTCGTGCGCGTTGGATCGTCTCGATCCATAAGATCCGGCTTTAGGGAGAGTGGCTGATGGACGCGAAGTGTTCGGAGATTGGATGCGACGTTCTTACCACCTGTGATCGGAACGACGGAACCCGCGTCATTGTGGTGTGGTTCCCTGTTTCCGAATCGCGGGTGCACCGTGTTAAGACGCAGGTAAGCAGAAATGCGATGAACACATTTGGACGCCCGACCATCGCAGAACAGGGTAATCACTTCTGCTGCAACGTGGCTGCTGCTGCTCGTCAGAGGAGCGGTCGAGATCGATTCGAATGTCTCTAATCACGTCAGCTAGGCTCTTGTACAGATAGATCCGATCACCGTTGCGACATGTTGGATCTCTACTTCTGTCAGGAGTCCCTCAAGTCTCACTTGAAATTGAGTCGAAACGTGCCATCTGCCGAGGACATCGAACATCGGAGTCAATTTTGAGGGATTGATCCCCATTTCGATCTTTGATTGAGCTGATTGTTCAGGGTCAAGATCGAGAAACTGACCGAGCAGCAGGAAATCGCACTCATTTGAGAGGACCGGATAAAGCTGACGCAGTTCACAAACAAGATACGCGTCGACGGGGACAGCAAAATCGAGAGGCCCACCACGCATGTGGCGGGCGAATATATCCGGGTCTGCTTCGAGTAATCCTGCCGCTGATTCGCAGACAGCGTAAATCACACTTTGATCAATCAACGTAGCACTATGCCAGTTGCGACTGAGATGTTTTTGCCAAGTTATTGCCAGCAAATCCAACTGAACTTGAGCCGGAACTTCTCGTAGAAATGGAACCTCTGAGAGATATCCATAGGCGTCGGATATGTCATGCGTGTAATGTTTATGAAATAACATTCGCTCCAGTGTTTCAAGCAAAGCGACGCGGAAAGCGACGTAGCTTAACAACGATTGGGGCAACGGCAAGTGGCTGATTTTGAACATCAACTCATACTGCCCGTGCACCCCCTCTCAACGCAAGCCGCGAACTTCGATTCTTCCAAAAAAATATGCCAGTGGATGCGGTTAGTCCGATCACGAACCACCAATCCCCCCAGATTCCCGTGACCGAGTTGTCGCCTATCACGGTCAACAGTTTTTTCTTGGTTCGGCTGGCTGATTCTTCTAAATTATATAAGGTGCAAAGCCCATTCACTTGTGAGTCCGGTAATCTTGGACGATCCTCCGAACAGTCAGACAGGCGAATTACAAAACCTTTGCGATTGTCTCTCGCAATACGGTCCCTGATTTTTGGAGCGCCATTTTTTCTTTTGGCCAGAGATCAACTTCGATCACTCCCAGAACTCCCCGACGTCCAACAACCGTCGGCACAGAGATGGCTACGTCTCTCAAGCCATAGGCACCGGATTGCAGTGACGAGACGGGCAAGATGCGACGTTGATCGAGGGCGATCGTTTGTACAACATCGGCGATCGAGACACCCACAGCGAAACCGGCTCCTCCTTTTTTCTTGATGACTTCAGCACCGCTTCCGCGCGTCTGCTTTTCGATGTCGGCAATGAGTTGTGCATTCACTCCGGGATATTTTTCGAGCGGCATTCCGGCGATCTGCGCTGCTGACCAGATCGGAACCATACTGTCACCGTGCTCGCCATAAATCGTCACATCAACCTGAGTCGGTGGCACATCCAATCGTTGAGCAAGCAGACTCCGTAATCGCGTCGTATCCAGCACCGTTCCCAAGCCAATGACCTGCGTGGCTGGCAGTCCAAGTTCTTTAATGGCCAGATACGTCAGGACGTCGACAGGATTCGAAACAACGAACACGATAGCATCCCCGCGCAGTCCTCCTGACTTCAGTTCGCTCAGAATTCCGCGGAATAGGGTGACGTTGCGACCAATGAGATCGAGACGGCTCTCGTCCGGTTTGCGTCGCAGTCCGGCGGTGATGACCACCACGTCGCTGTCCGATACGGACTTCATGTCGCCGGATGTAATCTTTTGATCACACAGCAGGCTTGCCCCATGCAAGAGATCCAGCGCCTGCCCTTCGCACGCTTCTTGATTTAAGTCGACCAGATGAATATGTCGCACGATCTTGCCTGCCTGCAAAGCAAACCCTGCACACGAACCAACCAAACCACCTCCGCCGATGATGCTAACTTTCATAATGCCCTTCGTGATTCGTTGAACGGTGAACGGTGCCCACCAATAGATCTGTCAAGTGATTTCCGATGTCTCTCCGAAAGGGGGATCGTTCCCACACAATCGATTCGAATTTTATCGTGGACTGCTGATCGATGCGATGACCTGTTCGGTGATGATCCGGACCAATGATTCGAGGTCTGGTTCGGATGCTGAAGTGCTAAACGCAGATGTGGCGGGCCGAGCCTCTGCGGAGTTTGAGCTATCGAGGGCTCCTTTTTGTCGTTCGAGGTATCCGGCATAGACTGGCGCAGGTTCAAACGCTTTGGATTGGGGCATCTGTTCCTGATACCCATCACGAAAGGCCGTGTTGCTGCACAGGTCACAATTCTCTACATGGAACCGGGGATCGTCAAAACCGAGCTTCTTTTTTAAATCGAGCAATTCGACCGACTCGCGTTCGTCGAGGTAATTCACGCGTCCGAGTTGCTTTGCGAGCAACAGAATGCGGCAGTAGGCGTCCAGAATCTCTGTCTTCCAATACGCATCCTCAATCGTCTTGCCGAATGTGACCGTTCCATGATTGGTGAGGATGATGGTGTTGGTTCCATTCGCCAGAAACGGAACCACAGTGTTGGCGAAAGCCGGACCACCTGGTGTTTCATAAGGCGCAATTGGCACCTCGCCCATGAAGACTTCAATCTCAGGAAGGATGCACTGCGGAATTGGCTCGCGAGCCACAGCGAAGGCTGTTGCGTGAGGCGGATGGCAGTGCACCACAGCCTTGACGTCCGGTCGGTGCTTCATAATCGCGAGATGCAGTAGCACTTCGCTGGTCCGTTTTCTCTTTCCTGCAATTTGCGTCCCCTCCATATCGACAGCGCAGATGTCGTCCGGAGTCATAAAGCCTTTGCAAATCATGGTCGGAGAACAGAGGACCTCATTTTCTCCGACACGGATCGAGATATTACCATCGTTTGCGGCGGCGAAGCCCTTGCTGTAGACACGACGTCCTATTTCGCAGATGTCCTCTTTGAGTTTTCTGTCATTGATTCCGGAGTTCCACTGATTAACCATTGAGCATTTCCTTTGACATGCGGACCCTGAAGTCGAGATAGGGGATAGCCGGTGATCCCCAACGTTTGCATTACCAAGGTCAATCATCGACCTCGAGTGTGTCCAAAATACACGCGTTGTAGGCATCAATCGGCAGGTGATTCGGAGCAAACGGGTTGGCGGCTTCGCCCCCCTCGCTAAAACCTATTTTTGCTCCGGGGGATGTCCCCCACTCGTCGTAGACAATGACCGCGTCCTCTCGACCGTTTTCCTCTCCCTTGAGTCCCGCGCAGTTCAATGGCACCACGACAATCCATGTGCCACCCGCGATCAGGGGGTGGCAGCTCGACAGCGTCACCATGCCAATCACCTCACCGACTCGCATTTCGTTTTCCCTTAGAAACGGTCGTGACCGAAAATTGAGTCACGAAACGCAATCACCATCAAAAACCATAATTCGCCATCGAACTGAATCCGTCACCAACCGATCGGTGCCGATGGTTTGTTGGCCGTACAATCTCTCAATAGATTTCTCATCTCCACGTAAGACCGTCCGATGGGATTGATGCAAACCACATTGACTCCAAGTCTGTGCACGGCCAATTCCAGTTGCTTCCGATCCGCGATGACGGCGGCACGAACCTGTTTATTTCTGTTTGCGAGACACGCGATGACCTCAGCATGATCACTCAAAACGACCACACCCTCGTGTTCCGCATGGTTGGCCGTCGTTGTCGCCATCGTTGCCGCTTCGGAAAACTGTCCAACGGCTTGGATCTTCCAAACGTCCGTCTGTCGGCTGAGTCCCTCGGATAATGATTTCACCGCAGGAGTCAGCGTTTGGACAATCAAACGCCATCGGTTGGCTTGCTGTGACGCTGGATTCACACTCGCTGCGGCATTTGGCTCCATGCGGCTCCATGCGATGCGATTCGTCTGCAACCAGTCACGCGCCGAAGGCGTGAGGACCGACCGCCGTCCAATCCTTAGCGGGTGCCCAACCTGAACGGTCTCCTGCAATGTTTCGGCGGTGATGACAGCACCCATTAATTCCACCACTGCGACATTTTGGATTGCCATTGGACTGCATAACGACGACGACTGTTCAACCACCGAACCCACGGATGAAGACTGGAGTTGAGCCAGCACCCTTGACACAACTTGTTCCACAAGTGACTGATCCACAGTTGTCCTTTACAATTCCATTCGCTGTGGTGGGCTCTTCCACCGATCGTTGAGATCAACAAAATCCTTGACGACCCACAGAGGATCAGTCCACGATTCCTAATACATGCCAACGGGCGGGAGTGTTATCCGCGCCCACCATCTCCCGAGCGGTCTTGCCATCGGACGAAACGATCACCGTATCCCCCTTCCGAGCCCCTTGGTTGTCGATCACCAGTTGAGGTGCCCCGTCGGCTCCACCGTCGGGACAAACAGGCTGCACTAACAGCATTCGCCATCCGACAAGGCTCGGATGTTTGACCGTCGATGTTGCTCTGCCAATCACGCGTGCGAACTGCATAGTGGAACCTCAAATCACTCGAAGATCGTCAACCATCACACATCGTCGTTGCCTGGTGAAGGTCATTGGATTCGTGACCCCCTCGCCCGTTGGCGTTGCGATGCTGAAGCTCAGATATCCCTCACCACCCAGGCCCAAGCCGGCCATGCACGGCCCGTTTTTCACGAATAATGTCGTATCCATGTCACGACCCATACGGGTCATGTGTCGAACATTCCGGCTGTGAATCAGGCTGGTGTGTCTAAAACCATGCTCATATTTGAGCGCAAGCTCGACACCGTCTGCGAAGTTTTTGCAGCGAACAAACGGCACGAACGGCATCATCTGTTCTTCGGGAACGAACGGGTTCGACGTATCGGTTTCACCAAACAGCAGTTGTGTGCCGGCAGGAACACGAAGGCCAATCAACTCGGCCAACTTTGTCGCATCGAGACCGACGAGTTCACGGTTAAGGTGATAATGATCGCCATGTTTCTTGGGAGGAGTGAATGCCAGTTTGGTGAGTTTGTCGATCTCACGGTCATTCAAGCGATAGGCCCCGTGACGTGGCATCGTGTCCATGAGTTGATCGAAGATCGCTTCCACAGCGAAGACCTCTTTCTCACCAATGCAGAGGAGATTGTTATCATACGCGGCCCCCTTCACGATTGAAGCCGCAGCCGTTTCGAGGCAGGCCGTCTCATCGACCACCACGGGGGGATTGCCTGGTCCCGCGACAATGGCCTTCTTACGACTCTCCATCGCGGCACGTGCCACCGCTGGTCCACCGGTTACGCACAGTAGTTTCACTCCGCGATGCGAGAAGATTTCTGCGGCGGTCTCCAACGTCGGCTTCTCGATGATGTTAATCAGATTTTCGAGGCCGGTTGCCTTGTAGATCGCCTTGTTAAGTCGACGCACCCCTTCGCAGGCAATCCGCGCGCCATTGGGATGAGGATTAACAACCAGAGTGTTGCCACCGGCGACCATGCTCACCACGTTACCGGCCAGAGTCGGCAGCGAATGTGTCACGGGAGTGATCGCGCCAATGACCCCGAATGGCGCGTACTCGGTCACACTCAAACCGTGATCGCCGCTGACGGCTTCGGTCCGCATGAACTCCACCCCGGGGACGAGTTTAATGAGCTTGAGTTTCTCGATCTTGTGGTCGAGACGTCCGATCTTCGTTTCTTGGAATTCGAGTGTCCCGAGTTCCTCGGCCTGTTGGTCACAGAGTTGACGAACACACTCGATCGCCTTCGCTCGGCTGGAAAGTGGCGAATCGCTCAGCTTCTTAAAACCGTCGTTTGCAGCAGTGATCGCCTGATCCGGCGATTGGAATACTCCCCAATCGCCGTTTCGGTGAGGTGCGGACTCCGACTTCGGCCCCCTCCCTAGCTGAGCGATGACTTCTTGAACAACCTGACGAATGGATTCGGCATTGGCTTGCATGGTGAATGATCTCGATGTTGGTTGCTTGTTCTTAATCTCTTGGTTTGTACTGTCCTCGTCCCGCCACCCTGCGAGTAGCGGGCTTGTCGATGGAATCCTGAGCCCGCCCGTCAGCTTGTTAACTCCCATCTCGTCTCGTCTGTCCTACTGTCAACGAGGCTCCTCGAGGGGAGCGAAATCACGATCCGTCCAAGTAGGAAAGCGATGACCCCGCAGATTGTGAACGATGTCGGCAACTCGAGCGAGAAATGCGGGACGGGCCAATATCCCGAGGCCTGGGATGAAGCCAACGGCAATGTTCTGGAAAGGCGGTACGCCCGACGCGCGGTGGGTTTGTTGTGAGGATTGATTCATCGTTGGACTCCCGCCGAGTGACCCGTGGTGTCAAAAATCGACTTCGATCCGAGATGAACGGAATCCACAATACCGATGATGGCGCAGTCGATTGGCAGAGGTTTCGTCTGTGGCGTGAAACGGGCGCTTGAACCTTGGACAATCATGACGATTTCTCCGACACCCGCACCGACTGTATCAACACAGATGAACGTCCGGCCGGTCGAGACGAGACCCGACTGATCCTTCTCGTTAACGCGCAGCGGTTCGACGACGAGCAGCTTCTGGCCGACCATCGCTTCTACCTTCTGCGTCGACACCACACTGCCTGTCACACGAGCGAGGAACATTGCTGCGAACCTTTACTTCAATCCAACCGCTTCAGCGGTTTGCCGAGCAACCACGATCTCTTCGTTCGTGGGAACCACCCAAATCTGTGTCCGACTGCTGGTCGACGAGATGCGACTTTCGCTGCCTCGAGGCAATCCGTTGTTTTTGACGGTGTCGAGAACGATTCCCGCCCACTCCATGTTTTTGCAGACATTTGCTCGAACGAGTTGGCTGTTTTCGCCAATGCCGCCACTGAACACAATCGCATCGGCTCCGCCCAAGACGGTAAGGTAAGCACCGAGGTACTGGCGAACCGACGCGACGAATACATCGAGAGCCAGTGTGGCTCGTTGATTCCCCTTCGCCGCGGCTTGTTCAACATCACGAGCATCCTCGCTGACACCGCTCAGTCCGAGTAACCCGGATTTACTGGAGAGGTCTTCCAAAATCTGCTCCAACGTTTTGCCGGTTTTTCTCAACAGAATCGGCAACGCAAATGGATCGAAGTCCCCGACGCGGTTGTTTTGTAACAGACCGGTCTGTGGACTCATCCCCATACTCGTCGCTTGAGACTTTCCGTCGCGTGCCGCACACAGAGAATTGCTCCCCCCCAAATGGCACGTGATGACCTTCAAGTCTTTTCGTTCCAGCAGTTGCTCGATCCGTGTGTTGAGGAACCGATGGCTCGCGCCGTGGAACCCCCAACGCTTGATCTCATACTGTTCGGCCCACTCCAATGGGATTGAATAAAGCCTGTTTGCGGGAGGGATCGTGTCATGAAAGGCTGTCTCCAATGCCGCGACCAACGGAATATGCGGGAAGGCGGCTCGGAGTTGCTTCATTGCTTTGACGTACATCGGATTGTGAGCCGGTGCGATATCCGATAAGTCTTGCATCTTGGCAAGCAACTCGTCATCCACCACGCGGACTCCGCTGAGATTTCCGGCAAAGACCGCCTTGAACCCGATCGCCGCGACTTCGCTGACCGACTGGACACAACCGTACTCCGAATGCGTGAGCTGATCGAGACAAATCTGCACGGCTGCCGCGTGATCGGGGACTTGCTGCGACGACTCTTCTTTCCGCCCGTTGATTTCGACGAAGCAGGCACTCGTGGCCTGACCAATCCGATCAATGCCGCCCCGCGCGCACTGCGTCTCCGCGGGGAGATCGAACAGACGATACTTGAAACTCGTCGATCCAAGATTCGCAACCAAGACCTTCATACGGCCTCCGGGGAACGAAGTTCGCAGTGATTTGCGGTGCGCTTAGTCCTAAGCTCGCACCCCATTCAATTTTTGAGCAACGGCATATTCCCAAAAGGGAACGGACCGCACAGACTTCAGATGAAAGCGTCTAACAAGCTCTTTTCTGGACGGGCGATCAAATGCGCACTGACCAACTCACCGACCTTTGATGCCGCTGCCGCACCGGCATCGACAGCCGCACGCACCGAACCGACGTCGCCACGGATGACGGTTGTGACGTAAGCCCCGCCAATCTGAATCTGCTTAACCAACCTGACGTTGGCTGCCTTGAGCATGGCGTCTGCCGCTTCAATTTGAGCGACTAAGCCCTTTGTTTCAATCATTCCTATCGCTTCGTTCATGGGAGTCTGTCCGTTCTGAATGATAGCCGCATCAGGCGGCTGCTTCGGGCTGCTGCCCAGTGTGGAGTTTGAATTCGCTGTTGATCCGATCGCAATTTCGAGCGGCATTGTGGACGTCATCAGGGCAGCGAGAGATGTCCCGGAACCACGGACCGCACTTGCCGTCCGTTTCGTGACAGGTCGCTTGGGGACTGGTTTGGAAAAAGACAGGCGATTGCTCTCCGTCTTCTTTTTTGTGGCCTTCTTGGGCATGCCCGTCTCCTCGAGTTAGCCTAGGAGGCTGGCCCCTTGTCCGCTTTGATTTTTGGCAGGACGGCAACGAGTTCTTCATGTGGACGGGGAATCACCTGCACACTGACGACCTCGCCAATCTTCGCTGCAGCGCTAGCCCCGGCATCGATCGCGGCCTTCACTGCGGCGACGTCACCCACCACGAAAGCCGTGACCAAGCCACTGCCGACCTTGTCCCAGCCAACCATCTTCACATTGGCCGACTTCAACATGGCATCGACACCTTCGATCAGGCAAACCAAACCCTTGCACTCTAACATTCCCAGTGCTTCACTCGTCATCGCTCGTTCCCCCTCAAAAAAGAATTGAAATTGTCGTTGCTCCATTTTTCTCTCGCGGCTAATTTCCCGCGAAGCGCTTGGCAGTAGGCGACTTACTTGCTGCCTTCTTCGTCACGTCTGATTTCAAAAAACATCTACACCCCATACCGCCGAGCATCAATCTGTGAGACACGCGCAGGCATGTGGTTTGATCAATTCTACCTTTGTCGCCCCCGGGAGGTTGATCGCATTTCCTTCATCCGTGTCGAGGTGGACTTCGAGCTTCACCTTGGGATCGGCTCTGACCACCAAGTCTTCCAGTACGGTCGTACACGCCGGCGATTCCACACGCAGATGCATTCGATCCCCGTTCTTCAAATTGTAGAACTCAAGATCTGATGGTCCCATATGGACATGCCTCATCGCACGAATCACTCCGTGTTTTAACTCAACGACCCCGACCGGACCGACAAGCACACAACCAGGTGTGTCGTGGTGATCGCCACTGATTCGAATCGGGGTGTCAATACCGAGCGATATTGAGTCCGTGAAGGCAAGTTCCACCTGAGACGGCCGGCAGGGTCCGAGGACTCGTACCTCGGGCAGCATCCGTTTCCGTGGACCGACAATCATTACCGTCTGTTTCGCCGCGAAATAGCCTTCCTGATAAAGCCACTTGATCGGCTCAAGCTGCACACCTTTTCCGAAAAGAATCTCGACGTGTTCTTCAGAGAGGTGCACGTGACGGGCGGAAATATTGACCACGAGAGGATTTCTGACCGGCAATGCCCGAGCCGCTTCGAGTTGTTTTTCTAAGACGGAACGGACAACCCGTTCGATGTCGATTCGACGATAACCCGTTGTGAATGTAGTCATTGTCTCACTTGTCGCCTGTCCACGAAAAATCATATTTCAACAACAGTCAAATCGATGTCCGCCTTGCGGATCGTCTCCCTCCACGCGTCGCTCAATCCCGTATCAACGAACATTCGGGTCACCTTCGACAATTCACAAACGTAGGCCAATGCCGATCGCCCGAACTTGCTGCTGTCCACCACAACCCAGATTTCTTCCGCCGCTTGCAGCATCAGTCGCTCGCATTCCACAAGTAACGTATTACTGTTGAAGAGTCCCTTTTCGGTAATCCCTCCGGTCCCCATGATCACGCGTGGTACATGGATTTCACGCAAGGCGTTTTCCGCCAATGGTCCTAGTGCCACGCCCGTTCGCGGGTATAGATAGCCACCAATCAGAATCAATTCGATCTTTTTTTGTTGACCCAAGAGATTGGCAATCGGAAGCGAATTCGTCACGATCTGCAATGTTTTTCCGAGAAATCCCCGAGCCACTTCGAAGGTCGTAGTCCCCCCTCCCAACAAAATCGTTTCACCATTCTGAATCAGATCAGCCACTGCTCGACCGATGTTTTGCTTCTCCTGACTCGAATTTCGAAAACGCTCTTCAAACGGCGTGATCGATTCTCCGGTGTAGGCCGCTCCCCCCCGAGTCCGCCGAATCTGTCCTGTTCCATCAAGATGTTCCAAATCCCGCCGAATCGTGGATTCGCTAATCTCAAATCGCGTGACAAGCTCGCTAAGTGATACAAATCCTTTTTGCTCAATGGCTTGAAGAATTTCATCTCGCCGCTGCTCCAGCAGAATGGTCATAACGTTGGAAACTTTCAGGATCCTATCCAAAAAAACGGCGGAACGCTATTCCCCATCCTTGTCGTACAACGCATAGTACCCATATTGTGAGGCAATTCAATCATAAGACGTCATTATATTTCACATGATGCTCGAATTTTGTCATATTCAAGGCCGTTTCCCATCATTCATCCGTCGATTTCGGCAATCTGTGAAAAAATACACCGTTCGAAAGGGTGCGATGAAAGGAGTTGGCCGGCCAAATGTATTTTCCTGCTTTTCGCAACCGTCAAAGTCGTATAAGCCGAAAAACCGCTGCGAATGTGCAAAAACAGGACGAAGCAAGGTCATCGAAGAAAAAAGAGGAACTACGGCTCAGTAGTGATATTTCTGAGACAAGAGGTGCGACCGTCACACTGAACACTGACAACAAACTACGATTCGTTTTTCGCCTAAAATCTCGTGAGACGCCCAATCCCTCGGACCTCGCCGTCCGAATCCAGCGGATCTCTATTGCGTCCGCGCGGCTTCTCGTAATGGATCCCCGCGGCGAGGGTAATTTTGAGGAATTCAGAAACTTGCGATGAGCCATCTCAAGCAATATCTTCGAGATTGAAACCCGCTCATTTTTTGCAAGGGATCCGGCACAACAGGAACCTCTGGCGATCGACGTCTGCCGCAAAAGAACACTCCGTCGCCCTGCAAAACCGCAGCCATTGGGAAATCTTCTGACCACCGTACGGACACGACCGGGAGAGTGATCAACCATTCCTCAGCGGTTCACCAAAACGCGGTGAACGCTTCGGCTGCTCATGCGGACGCGAGTGAAAGTGGTCACGTTCTCACTTATTGGTCGTCGCCAATCGCAACGACTCTCGCTTCCGAACGACCGGATCGCTCAAGGCGGATCACCAACGGCGTTGCTCCGGCCGGTCCGTAACTCCAAATTTCGATGATCTTCAAACTCGTAATCACCCGGGAAATCGATTCGGGTTTTGCGGGGATGATTTTTCTCAGATCGGACTCGGTGATACCTATCGCAAGTCCACGACTTGTGTCCGTTTCGAAAGGATCGGTGAGTTTCTTCTTTGAATCATTTTTTGTCCAGAGACCCCGGTTCAATGTATAGCCGAGTGACTCGAGTCGATGGATCACATCCTTAAACGACGGGTCGATCTTGTAGGCTTCCCGAAGCAAAGCCACGGACTTCGATTGCTCCTGCAACAGTGTGAGATAGTCCTCGGCAAGTTGGAGTAGTCCCACCGACCCATCATCACGCAGGCGATCTTCTCTCGCCACAAGCCACGCCTCCAATGCCTTTCTTGCCATTTCAGGCAATTGATGCGAATGAAATTCGTTTGCCAATTGGACGACTTCCTGTCGAGTGGCTGTCTCAATATGGCGGAGCCTCCAAGATCGCTTTGCCGCTCGATACTGTTCGGCGAGTTTTTCTTCCTCGGGAATCGCTCGCTCAATTCTATTGGCAATCAAATTGCCATTCTGACCATCTTTAGCGGCCTCAGAGATTATCGGCAGCAGTACGACCGATGCATAAAATAGACGGTGCAGCTGCTTGCGTTTTTCTTCAGGGGATTCACGGTAAACCGTCACAGGGTCTTTTTCATAGCGTTGCTTCAGGTCCGGCTGGAACGGGACGATCTGCTGGGTGCTGCCTGGCAGATCGTCGGCGAGACGAGCGATCAAGGGAATTAGATCACTCAAATCTTGTTTTTCAGATTTGAGGATCCTCTGCCACAAAATCCTGTATCCCTCGTGTATCAGCTCCATTCGCTGGTCGTCCGGAAATTGAAACTCACGGGCTTTGTGAGCGAGGGCAATCCGTTCCTCACCCTCAGAGGCAGTCAGAGCCCGCCATTCCAGATTCACCCCATTGGTGAACATTGACCTCGCTTTTTTGGCGAGTTCCGGGTCATTGTAGAACCGTGCACGCTCTGCCGCCCATTCACCGATCTCATATAACTCAGGGGGACTTGGATTTCCGAGATTCCGAAGACGCGACTCGGTTTGTTCGAGATCCGAGGGAATGGCTTCAATTCGTTCAATCTTAAAGGTCATCTTACCCGCCGTTTTCTGAAATTGACCGGTAACCTCGACGAATCGTTGATTGGTCAATGGGCGGAGTTGAGTCTCATTACCATAAAACACCAGATCGCACTTCACAAAACGCAATTGGCCTTTTCCCTGCAGACGGATCCGCCCTTCGATCTGTATTTTTGGGCCAACGAGTTTGTCCCATTCTGCTTGACGCGAATTGAGATACTCGACAGACCATGCACGCTCGCCAGCGAATGTTGTCTGAAAGAAGCCTACGATACTGAAGACCAGTGCAAGAGTCTGCAAAACACGCTGTAAGGATATCATTTTATCGTCTCCAACACTTCCACTTGAGCATCCAGTATCGACTGAGTTTGAGCTTGCTCTGCTCCATCATAGGGTTGATATCCAACGGCGACGTAAGTTTCGTAATTGGCCCACAAGAAGGCCGAATCGTTGCTCAGAGTCAGTACCGGTTGTGGCCTCTCTCGCGTCGCGGGCGATAAATGCTGAAGTTGAGCAGCAATGATAACGCGTACCGGTCCCGCATCCGCACCTCGTTGCGTCATCCGTCTTAATGCCTCAAAGCCGACTTCAACCCGAATCGGCTGCCCATGAATTGACAGTGGTATTTCGAGGAGGCATTGCTGTTCGCCATCCCCTGTTGAAAAAACCGTACAATCAAAAACACACCACGTTCCGGCATGCAGGCCATCGAATCGCTTGGCATCGTCGCTGCCTGGGTTGATGTCTGCGAGGGACTGGCGAACGAGATCCGTCAGGGAATCGGTCGCCAATCCTCGAGCGGCGGACGCTTCACGGCTCAACCAACGAATGCGGACAGATTCAATATCGGAGCGTCGTAAAATATTCGCGGCAACTCGGGCTTTTTTTAACTCCCGCTCTGCGAGGTTAAAATCTCCATCGGCGAATGCCTGCTTCCCCTTTTCTGTGGCAAAAAAAAGGGTGGACTTTGCCGCGTCGATGGAGTGCCGATGCCACATTCCCCAAGCGGTCAAAGTGCTTAAAACCAAGATTGCTGAAATAACGATCCGAAACGGAGTGAGTCGTTTTTCCTTGGTCTCAAGCAGAAGACTCGCCCCCACAATTCGCATTGGTGATTTGGCAGTCTCACGATTCGGTTTGTCAGCTGGAACTTTGCCTGCCGTCGTGTCTTTCGTCAGGAATTGGCGTTGTTTTTTTCTGACCCCAAGACTGGCGGCGATCGGTAAAGAGACGGATTCTCTGGGGGTACTCTCCGCCCGAGGATAGACATTGACGGGAAGAACGAACACCGCTCGGCTGCATAATGAACAGATTCGCCGTTGAGCAACAGATGAGCGATTTCCACGGACTCGACATCGACAGTCGCACTCGACATCGTAAGCTTCTGGACCGGAAGAGGTCGGTCTTCGAAACGCATCAGCCGCGCGACTTAACCAACCTGCCATGCTATTTCACCGCACAAGTTGCTGACAAAGACCATTTGCCCGATGACTCGGCAAAACGTGCCCGATTATGCGGAGCCGGCGGCAAGTGGTCAATCGGCTGCGACAAAGCGTGTGGAGCGACACTCGTTTGTCTGCCGTTTCTGCGACTGCTCGAAAAGGATCTAACCATCCACTTTCCTGCAGGCAGGTTGAAGCTGGCGTCGTCGGGCCAGGATCCCTGAAAAATGTGATCTGGGGGCCTCAAAATGATTGATTCACGATTCCGAAGCGGTTTGGCTACTGGTTGCCGAATCGCCGGCGATCTCGCTCTTGCGCGGTGAGTCTGCGTTCAATTGCCGAATGATGGCGGAAGGACGCTCCGCCTGGAGGTCTACGGCTTCGGCGACGGGCTTGGTACGGGCTTCGAGGGCAGGTGTCAGGCGTTCCACCCGTATCGGCAAGCCGACCGTAAAGACGCTCCCCTTGCCGAATTCGCTGTGCAGCCGAATTTCTCCACCCAATAGCTTTGACAGCTCTTTGGTGATCGACAATCCCAATCCCGTTCCTTCATACTCGCGAGTCAATGCTCCACGTTGACCGGAAAGAGGCGCTCCCTGTCTAAACTTTTCGAAAATTCGTTCTTGATCAATCAACGGAATACCGATCCCCGTGTCTTCGACGATCAAGGAAACTCGTTCTGGATCCGTTAACACGACACGCACCACGACGCGACCGCCTTCCGGGGTAAACTTCAACGCATTCGAAAGCAAGTTACTTAAAATCTGCTGTAGCTTACCGAGATCCTGAAACAGGAGGGGAAGCCCCGAATCAGATTGCCAGTGGAGGTCAATATTTTTCTTTTCTGCGAGTGCCGCCATCGCTCCGACCGTCCGCTCAATGACCTCGTACAAGGAGAACTCCACCGGGTGGAGTTCCATCTTGCCGCTCTCAATTTTGGCTAAGTCGAGAACGTCATTGATCAGATTGAGAAGCGTCCGACCCGATGACTGAATATGCCCGAGATAACGCCTCTGCTTATCATCAAAGGTCGGTCCATTCGAGAGTAGCACATCGCTAAACCCTAAAATCGAATTGAGTGGCGTCCGCAGTTCATGACTCATTGTGGCCAAAAATTCGTTTTTGAGCTTATTCATTTCGTACAGCCGCAGGTTGACTTGAGCCAACTCATCGACCTTGGATTCAAACCCACTGTTTAGCTTTTTGAGATCCTCCTGCACAGTGGTCAAATGGCGGAGCATCCGGTTAAACGCGTGGCTGAGTTCTTCGAACTCGTCACCGGTGCGAATGTCCGCGCGTTGTTCAAGATCGCCGCGTGTGATGGCATCACTGACTTCCTTCAGGTGCAGTACCGGCTTCACGATCACGAAGCGAACGATCGCATAGGCTGCTGTCATTGCTAAAAAGGCCGTGACGATTGCGGTGGACATCAGAATGGCATTGTTCCATGAGCGGGAACGGTAGGTTTTCTTCAGGGGAAAGGAAATTTTTGCGAGACCAAGTCGATCGCCCACCCGCAATTTTTGATTTTTGTTGTGGTAATGGCACGTGATGCAAGCTTCCGTCGCACAGACCGCAGCGTAAAATCGAAATTCTTGAAGCTTGCTATTTTCGTATGCAAATTCCGTCGTTACCGCGGAAATTTTTGCGTTGGCTCTCGCGTCATCATTGTCAATAAAACGCCCTGAGGCGTCGCTAGTCGTCGGGTTCTCTCCGAGAAGAGCCCATTTAATCTCCTTGAGATCTTCCGGTTTGAGATCCCGCGACATGCGTTCGATGTTTCGAGGCTCGTTGTTGTCCTTCTCAAACCGGTCGTTGTTGTCCTTCTCAAACCGTGAGGCATGCTTCTCAATGATGACGCTGGCCACGAGTGATCGTGCGAGATCCGTATTTTGTACGAAGACGAGGCCTTGCGTCTGTCTGGCGTAAATCCAAAAGCTGCCGGAAATTAACAGTAAAAGGCCGCCTCCGAAAAGAAGGCGGCACTTGCGCTCAAGGCTAGTTTCGCCGAGCAAACCTATAGCGTTGTTGTACGACATGGCAACACAGGATTTCCCGGACAGGAAACGGACATCCCCTAGAAACGAACTGCCCGTGGAACTTGTTGTGTCACGGAATGATCACACGCGTATTCCGTTTGGATGTGTCTCATCGATCCGCGACGACCGTTAGATAATTGATGGACGCGATCTGTTCAATGCTGAGCGGACCGAGTTCGCAAATTCTCACCGCATCGTCAACGTGTTCCACTGCTCCAAATCCGACAATCGCAGAAGTGATCTCGCGATGAGACGTCACGTAACGCAAAGCCAACTCATGGAGCGAACTTGTCTTGGCCATCGTACGACCAAGCTTGGCGGCCAGCGCTCGGTCGCGTTCGTACAATGACAATGGAAAGAACGGAGTCTTCTGTGTGTGTGAACTCGGTGGAAGGTTCAACAACGCGCCGGCAGCAAACACCCGAATCGCGAAGTTACCCATTTGCGCACTCTCTGCAGCACGAAGAAACCCACCGTATTTTTTTTCCGAGAACTTGCTAGAAACGTCAATCAGCGTACTCGGATTCAGTAGGTGAAATGGAGCCTGTATTGTTGCGAATCGGCGAGATTTTATCAGAATTTCCAAGCAGTCCGCATCTCCAATTCCGGTCAGCCCAAAGTGATCGACCAGACCGTCCGCCCGAAGGTCCTCCATCGCGGCAAGGATCCCGTGTGGACCGAGCACATCGTCGGCGGTAATCGACGTCGGTTCGTCACCACGACAACGTGTGATCGAATTATGAATCTGCAAAACGGTCACTCGAGGTAATCGGAGCCGGCGCAAGCTTTCGCCCAAAGACTTCGTCACCATGGGCCGAAGATCCCTCTCACCATCGAGTAGCAATCGAACTTTTGTCGCCACGTGGAGTTGTTGGTCTGTACGAATCGAACTCAAAGCCAGTCCGAGACTGTCCTCTGAACGCCCTGCTCCATAACTCGCGGCGGTGTCAAACCAGTTGATGCCCGCTGTGATCGCTCGTTCAACAACCTGTTTTTGAGATTCCTGCGAATCACCGGTCATCAGACCGGACACAGGGCCGGCTCCAAAAGACAATTCAGAAACACGAATTCCCGTCATTCCCAGTGGACGATAACGCACGATTAAATTCTCCCAGATCCGTTTGGACACCAGAGATACCCCCAGCATTCGTGCTCTACCGCCGCGTGGTCATTCACCGGTGGAAAGAGCAGACCAATGGCCTGACGCGTCGGCCACATGCATCTCCTATTCACCATCCCGAGTCTGTGGATCGCATATGATCAGCCAACACGGAATAACCCTTGATTTCGCTTGTTTCGTCTCTGCGTTTTTAGAGAAATTGGATGGCGAGAGAATTCGAATCTTTAAAGGGTCAATCGAACGGCATCGTGATCCGTTTTCGTGAGGCGAGTCTCGGTCGTTCAGGGAACGCCCCTGAAAATCCTCGTCGATTCAGACAGAATCGCTAACGCGATCTTGGGTAACGTCGTTTCAATGCCGCGCCAATGAAACCGTAAA